>NZ_JAMYLO010000001.1:0-914561 GCF_040318075.1 Mesorhizobium sp. M1328
GATCTCGTATGCCGGCTATGAAGGCGAAGTGATGCGTGGCGCCTTCGCCGGGGTGCCGCATGGCCAACTCGAGGCGGCCCGCGCTTTCGGCATGAGCCGTTGGAAGATCTTCAGGCGCATATGGCTTCCGCAGGCCATCCACCGGGCGCTGCCGACGCTGGCGGGCGAAACCGTTCTCCAACTGAAAGCAACACCGCTGGTGGCGACGATAACCATGGTCGACATCTATGCCGTGGCCTCGCGGGTGCGCCAGGATCTCTTCGTCACCTACGAACCCTTGCTGCTTCTGGCGTTGGTCTATATGTCCATCACCGGTGTCCTGGTCTTCGGCTTCCGCCGGCTCGAGGCGCGGATTCCGAACAAGATGGGTTAGGTAAAATGGTGAATGGTGAATGGTGAATGGTGAATAGTCAGTAGTCAGTAGCCCGTAGTGTTACCGGCTAAATCCCACTCACTATTCACCATTCACCCATTCGCTCAGATATCCATGGCAATCACAATGCAACTCAGTCTCGACCAGGCGACAGGGCTGTGCCGGATGGCCGCACTTGGCGCTGGCGCCAACGAAGAGGCGGCGCAGTCGCTGGCTGCCTCGATCGTCGCGGCCGAGGCGGAAGGACTGTCGACCGTCGGGCTGTCGCACTTCATCGATTATCTTGAAGCACTGGAGGCCGGCCGTATCGACGGCAACGCCGATCCGGTGATCACCAGGCCGGCGCTCGCGGTCTATCTCTCCGATGCGCGCGGCGGCTTGGCGCATACCGGTTTCGACCGCACGATCGATGACCTCGCCAAGGCGGCGCGGCTGTTCGGCGTCGCCATCTTTTCGCAGAAGAATGCTTATACGTGCGGCGCGCTCGGCTATTTCACCGGAAGGCTGGCCGTGCAGGGATTGGTGTCGTTCGCCGCCACCAACGGCCCGGCCGTGCTTGCCGGATCGGGCTCGGTCAAACCGGTCTACTGCACCAACCCGATGTCCTTTGCCGCACCCGCTGCGGACGGGGCACCGCTGGTCATCGACCAGTCGTCGAGCGCCACCGCCTTCGTCAACATCCGCAAGGCGGCCGAGGACGGCAAGAAGATCCCCGAAGGCTGGGCACTGGACGCCAGCGGCAACCCGACCACCGACCCGGCAGCCGCCATGAAGGGCGCCATGCTTGCCTTTGGCGGCCAGCGCGGCGCCAACATCGCGCTGATGGTCGAAGTGCTGGCTGCGGGCCTGTCGGGCGCCAACTGGTCGCTCGATGCGCCATGGTTCAGCGGCGGGCCGGACAGTCCGGGGACCGGCCTGTTCGTGCTCGCCGTCGAGCCCAAGCTGCTCGATCCGGACTTCGAGAACCGGATGAAGGACCAACTCGACCGGCTGCTGCGGCGCTATGGCGTGCATGTGCCAGGGCGTGCCCGGGCAGAAGCGGCTGAGAAGGCGGCGGCCCGCGGCATAAGCGCGCCGAAAGCCGTGGTGCAGCGCATTTCCGAGTTCGCCGCCCGCTATTCATCCTGAAGAAAATCGTTTGTCCGATGAGTGGCTGACGACGCCGGCCGATCCGGCAGCGCGAGCCTACTTCCCGCAATGATGATCGTTGATGACGTTCAGCGCATTCGCTTCCGGTCCTACTCTGTTGTAGGAGCAGGGTTCGGCGGCCGTTGTGAACAAGTGGTTGTCATAGTAACGCGGGCCACCGAACAGGATGTCGATGATGTCGCCATTGGCGGGAACGTAACGTTCGGGTTGAGCTTGGTGGTGATGCCGGTTTCCGGCGAACGCCGAAGGGCCAATGCTGCAGCCTGTTGCGAAAGCCAGAGCGAAGATCGCAACGCATTTTGTCGTCATCGGCAATATCCTCCATTCGGAATCAAACCATACATCTAAAATCGCCGACCGAACAAAGGTTCCTGTTCCGAATGGAGTCACCCCAAAGCCGCGCGTCGGCAGGATTTTCTGCCGTTTCGAACGGATCCGGAAAACCATGCTTCAACAATGCCGGGCGACCTATCGTCGCCCTTTGCCTTTGGCGCGAAACCGACTATGAAACGGCTTCAATCAAGCCATCTGGATAGCCCGCCGGAGCCAGCCATGACCGAAATCCTTCAGACCCCAAAGCTCGTCGTCGTTTTCGGCGGCTCCGGCTTTGTCGGTCGTCATGTCGTGCGGGCGCTGGCCAAGCGCGGCTACCGCATCCGGGTCGCCTGCCGCCGGCCCGATCTCGCCGGCCACCTGCAGCCGCTCGGCAATGTCGGGCAGATCCAGCCGGTGCAGGCCAATGTCCGGGTGCGCTGGTCGGTCGACCGCGCCGTGCAAGGCGCCGACCATGTCGTCAATCTGGTGGCAATCCCGTATGAAGCCGGCCGGCAGAAATTCACTGCCGTCCACGAGTTCGGCACGCGCGCTATCGCCGAAGCGGCGCGCGCCGTCGGCGCCGGCCTCACCCATATCTCGGCTCTGGGTGCGGATCTCCACGCGCAATCGGACTATGCGCGTACCAAGGCGCTCGGCGAAAAGGCGGTTCTGGAGACGGTCCAGGACGCCGTGATCTTGCGGCCATCGATCAATTTCGGGCCGGAGGACGGTTTCTTCAACCGCTTTGCCAACATGGCCCGCTTTTCCCCGGTGCTGCCGCTGATCGGCGGCGGGCAGACGAAATTCCAGCCGGTCTACGTCGGCGACGTCGCCGAAGCGGTGGCGCACTCGGTCGACGGCAAGGTCCAGGGCGGCCGGATCTATGAACTCGGTGGGCCGCAGGTGCTTACCTTCAAGGAATGCATGCAAGAGCTGCTTGTCATCATCGAACGCAAGCGGTTTTTGCTGCCCGTGCCATGGTGGCTGGCGAACCTCCAGGCATCAATTCTCGGGCTGCTGCCCAATCCGTTGTTGACCAAGGACCAGGTCCTGCTGTTGCGCCAGCACAATGTGGTGTCGGATGCCGCCGTCAAGGACAACAGGACGCTCGCCGGCCTCGGTATCCAGCCACGGTCGATCGGAACCATCCTGCCAAGCTATCTCTGGCGCTACCGCGCCGCCGGCCAGTTCCAACGCAAGTCCGCCGCATAACACGAACGGACGTGCGGTTGCCTACGACGCGCGCCGGGTGACCTGCATCGGCAGGCCGCCTTGCGGCTGCGTCGTCAGCTTCTGCACCGGCCAGGGGCGAGTTTGTGCGGTGGTATCGAAACGATAGCGCGACAGCATGATCGCCAATGCGATGATTGCCTCCTGCATGGCGAAGCTGGCGCCGATGCAGACGCGGGGGCCGGCGCCGAACGGCAAATACTGGAAACGGTCGATCTTTTCGCGGTTCCCCGGATGAAAGCGTTCCGGCATGAAAGCGTCCGGCCGGTCCCACAATTTCCGATGGCGGTGAACGACCCACGGCATCACCAGCACCGCGGCACGTCGCGGTATGTAGAGGCCGTTCCAGGTTTCGGGCTCGATCGGTTCGCGGTTGATCGACGGCGCCGGCGGATAGAGCCTGAGCGCCTCGTCGAAGGCGGCACGGGTGAGCGGCATGGCGTCGAGCCATTTCGTCGGGTCGGGCTCACGCGCCAACACCGCATCGATCTCGTGCTCGATCTTTTCGCGCTCCCACGGCGCTTCGGCAAGGCAGTAGAGCGTCCAGCCGAGCGCCCTGGCTGTAGTCTCGTGGCCGGCGCCGATGAAGGTGATGATGTTGTCCTCGACCTCGGCCCGGGTCAGCCCGCCCGGTCCTTCCGCCTTCAACAGCAGCGTGAGAAAATCCTGCGGCACCGTGTCCGGAGCGCGCCTCAGCCGCGCCTCGCGCATCTGCACCGTGTCGGTGACGATCTTGCGGAAGTAGGCCATGGTCTTGCGGCCGCGGATGCGGGTCAGGCGCGGCAGCCAGTCGGGCGCACGCAAAAGGTCGAGCGGATCGACCCGGCCCATCGTCTCGAACAGGCGGTCGATCTCCTTGGCGAAGCTGCCGGGTTCGCCCGATATCTCGCCCGAAAACAGTGTCTCGGCCAGGATGTCGAAGGTGAGCAGCGTCATGTCGTGGGCGATATCCGACGTGCCACCTTGCTCGTAACGGGTGACGAATTCGAGCGTGCGTTTCAGCATCGGCTCGGCGAAGCCGAAGATGTGGCGCGGCGTGAACACCGGCGCCATCGCCTTGCGCGAACGCCGCCACACTTCGCCTTCGGCGGTAAGCAGGCCGTCGCGCAGGATCGGCCGCAGGATCTTTTGGCGCACCGTCGCCATCTTGTAGTTCTTGGCGTTGTCGACAAGCACATGGCGGATGAGGCCGGGATCGTTGGCGATGACCAGCGGCCCGCCGACGCCGGTCACCGAAATCCAGGGCTCGTTGTAGGTCGCCTCGCCCCACAATTCGAGCGGATTGCGGTAGACGATGCGGATCATCTCCAACGTCGAGGGCGGCGCGGTGCGCGGCTTCGGCGCTGGCGGGACGAAGGGGACGGGCTGACTGTCCATGACTTGCTCCGCTGACACCTCAATGTAGTGGCGTGCAAGGCAGGCGTCCATGTGACCGGACGACAAGGCGAAGCATCCGCTCTCTGGAATGTGACCGGGGCACCGGAAAGTGCCTGCTTGCTGTGTCCGGCTGCGTGTCTTAGGTGGCAGCACCACAGATGCCACTAACCGGCGGGAGCCTGCCATGAAGCACCAGTTGAACGTCATCATCGGCAGCACGCGGCCGGGTCGCGCCGGACCCGTTTTCGCAAACTGGCTGGAAAGTTTTGCGCGCGAACACGGCAAATTCGAGCCGTTGCTCACCGATATCGCCGCCTTCAACCTGCCAGTGCTGGACGAACCGCATCATCCGAGACTCGGCAAATACGAAAACAGCCACACGAAAGCCTGGTCGAAAGCAATCGACGCCGCCGACGCATTCGTCTTCGTAGCGCCGGAATACAATTATTTCGCCGCCCCCGCGATCGTCAACGCGGTCGACTACCTGCTCAGGGAATGGCGATACAAGCCGGCCGCCATCCTCAGCTACGGCGGTGTCTCCGGCGGCTTACGAGCGGCGCAGGCGGTCAAACCGTTGCTGACCGCCGTCGGCGTCATGCCGATTCCGGAAGGCGTGGCGCTGCCGATGTACCAGAAGCTGCTCGATGAGACCGGCGCCTTCCTGCCCAGCGAGCAGGTGCTCGGCGGGGCCAGGACCATGCTGGACGAGCTGTTCCGCTGGAGCGAAGCGCTGAGGCCGATGCGGGTCGGCTGACAACGCGAACGGCCGAACTTGCCGATGCCATAACTTGCTCATGCCATAAAGAGATGGAATGCTCCGGCAAATGACCGGGCCGGGGCGGTTCGATTTGCGTTTTCTGTTTGCCTTGCTGCTGATCCTCTCGACGGCCTCCGCTGCCATGGCGGAGCGGCGCGTTGCGCTGGTCATCGCCGAGAACGACTACCGGCTGATCCGGCCGCTCGCCAATCCCGTCAATGACGGCGAGGTCATGGAAACGGCGCTGAGGAAGCTCGGTTTCGAGGTCTTCCTCGAAACCAACCGCGACCTGCGGCGCATGCGCCGGGCGCTCGATGATTTCCGCGAGGATGCCAAAGGCGCCGACGTGGCACTGGTGTTCTTCTCCGGCCACGGCGTCGAGATCGCCGGCGAGAATCGGCTCCTGCCGGTCGATGCAGACGCGTCGTCGCTCGCTACGCTGGAAAGGACCAGCCTGCCGCTGGAGGTGATCCGCGCGGCCGTCGCCGCCACCAGCAAGGTCGGGCTGATCGTGCTCGATGCCTGCCGCAGCGATCCGTTTGCGGCTACGGGCGGCGAAGGTCGCGGCGCAACGGCGCTGGTAAAAGAGGTCAGCGACAAGGTCCGGCCGGGTCTTGGCCGCATCGGGCGGGCAGAAAACATCCTGTTTGCCTTCTCGGCGGCGCCCGGCGAGACCGCAGCGGATGGGACCGGCCAGAATTCGCCGTTCACCGCGGCGCTGACGAAATATCTCGGCACCGAAGGTCTCGAGATCCGCTCGGTGCTGACGCTCGTGCAACAGGAGGTCTACGATCTCTCGCGCGGAAAGCAATTGCCCTATGTCGAGAGCGGCCTGCCGCAGCTGTTCTTTGCCGCCTCGGCCAAGGAGAAACTGCCGGAACGCGAACGCCTGTTGCTGGCCATGGCCGAGGTGACGCCCGAGATGCGCGGCGAAGTGGAGAAGATCGCCAGCGACGCCGACATGCCGCTGGCACCGCTCTATGGCGCGTTGATCAGTTCCGATTCCGGCCACCTCTCCGCGGACAGTCTGAACGCCAGGCTGCGTGAGGCAGCCGACGCCTTCGTCAAGGTGCGGAGCGAAATGCAGACGCTTGGATCCGACGATCTCAGAGTGTCGGCTTTGCGCCGGCAGGCCGAAGAGCAGCTTTCGCTGGGAGCGTTCGATGCGGCGCGCAAAAAGCTCGCCGAGGCAGCCGAGATCGACAATGTCTCGCGCAACGCGCTGAAGGCCAATTTCGTCAGCCGCACGCTCTCCGAAGCCGCGACGCGCTATTTGTCCGGCGGGGCGGCGCGCGCCGACCTCGACTACCCCACAGCCATCAAGGATTATGAATCCGTGCTCGCGCTTTATGGCGAAGCCGGGCAGGTGGTGCTGTCGCTCGACGACGCTGACCGCTTGATCCGCACGCTGGACGAGCTCGGCAAGCTCTATACCACGGTCGGCAATATCGATGCGGCCGGCCACGCCTTCGAGGCGCTGCAAGCCGATCTCGAGCGGCGGTCGCATCATGAAACCGATCCCAACGTGAAGCGCGACTTCGCCGTCAGCCACGTCAAGCTCGGCAACGTGCGGATGGCGCAAGGCAATCTGCCGACAGCTCTGCAAAACTATGAGACGGCCAAGACCATTCTGCAGGGCCTGACCGAGGCAGAACCGGACAATCTGGAGTGGTTCGGCGACCTCGCGATGACCGACGACAAGATCGGCAACGTATTGGCGACGCAAGGCGATCTGGCCGGCGCCGCAGAGGTCTACCAGGAAAGCCTGTCGATCAAGAAACAGCTCGCCGCCGGAGAGCCCGACCGTGCCGAACTGCAGCGCGACCTGACCATCACCTACGACGAGATCGGTCACCTTGCCCA
This sequence comes from Mesorhizobium sp. M1328, assembly GCF_040318075.1. Taxonomy (NCBI): domain Bacteria; kingdom Pseudomonadati; phylum Pseudomonadota; class Alphaproteobacteria; order Hyphomicrobiales; family Phyllobacteriaceae; genus Mesorhizobium; species Mesorhizobium sp. M1328. The sequence goes on from NZ_JAMYLO010000001.1 coordinate 7,065, forward strand.
TGTCGCAGGCCAACTGGACAACGCACAGGCGGCCTATGAAGAGAGCCTGAAGGTGCGGCTGGCGCTGGCGGCGGACAAACCGGGAGACGCCGACCGGCAGCGTGACGTCTCGGTCAGCCACGATACGATAGGCGACCTGCTGCGCGAACGCGGTGACGCCGCCGGGGCGCTGGCGGCCTACAAGGAAGGTCTGGCGATCGTCAAGCAACTGGCGAAACGCGATCCGGACGACACCGAGCTGAAACGCGACCTGTCGGTCGGCAACGCCAAGATCGGCAACGCGCTGAGCGACCAGGAGAATTGGCCGGCGGCACTTTCGGCTTATCGTGAGGCACTCTCACAAGCCAGCGCGCTCGCCGCCGGCGACCCGAGCAACACCGATTGGCAACGCGACCTGTCCGTTTGCCTCGAGAAGGTCGCCGGCGTCCTGGCGATACAGGGCGACCACAAAGGCGCGCTGAAAGCCTATCTTGACAGTTACGCGATTGCGCAGCGGCTGGCCAAGCTCGATCCCGCCAATTCCGACTGGCAGCGGGACTTATCGATAACGCTGTCCGAAGTCGCCACGCTGCGCCTAAGGCAGCGCGACGTCAGGGGAGCCCGGCAAGCCCTTCAGGACAGCCTGGCCATTCGCGAGAAACTTGCCCGGTCCGATCCGGACAACGCCACCCGGCAACGCGACCTTGTGGTCGCCTATATCGACTACGCGCAAGTCGCAAAGGACCCGAAGGCCGTGCTTTCCAAGGCGCTCGACATGACGCTCGAGCTCGACCGGACCGGTCGGCTGGCGCCGCGATACAAGTTCATGGTCAAGTTCCTGCGGGAGCGGCTGGCCAGGATCGAAGCCAGGCGCCGGTAGCCGGCCGACGCGACGGTCATTCCGTTCGGAAATGCCTGCAAACCTTGGAAAAACCGCCTTTTGCGCCTATATCTATGACATTAGGAATGCGCGATTCGAAGCCGATTTTTCGCGCTCTGCACACGGCATCAATCAGACAGGTTTTCATGAGCGAACAGACCGACATCGCCAACGGCGTTGAAGCCGAATACGGCGCCGATTCCATCAAGGTTTTGAAGGGCTTGGATGCCGTTCGCAAGCGGCCGGGCATGTATATCGGAGACACCGACGACGGCTCGGGCCTGCACCACATGGTCTATGAGGTGGTCGACAACGCCATCGACGAAGCACTGGCCGGCCATGCCGACCTGGTGACGGTGACGCTCAATCCGGACGGCTCGGTGACGGTCATCGACAATGGCCGCGGCATTCCGACCGATATCCACACCGGCGAAGGCATTTCGGCGGCCGAAGTGATCATGACGCAGCTGCATGCCGGCGGCAAGTTCGATCAGAACTCCTACAAGGTGTCGGGCGGCCTGCACGGCGTTGGCGTGTCGGTCGTCAACGCGCTGTCGGCCTGGCTGAAACTGAAAATCCGCCGCAACGGCCAGATCTACGAGATGAGCTTCACGCATGGCGATGCGGACGCGCCGCTGCGGGTCACCGGCACCTACGAACAACACAAGGTCTCCGGCACCTATGAAGGGCGCAGCGGGAGCGAAATCACGTTTTTGCCGTCGTCCGAAACCTTCACCATGGTCGAGTTCGACTACGGCACGCTGGAGCACCGGCTGCGCGAGCTCGCCTTTCTGAACTCCGGCGTGCGCATCGTTTTGACCGATGCCCGCCATGCCGACATCGTGCGCCATGAACTGCACTATGATGGCGGGCTGGAAGAGTTCGCCAGATATCTCGACCGGACGAAGAAGCCGCTGCTCGACAAGCCGATCGCGATCCGCGCCGAGCGCGATGGGATCACCGTCGAAGTCGCTATGTGGTGGAACGACAGTTACCACGAGAACGTGCTGGCCTTCACCAACAACATCCCGCAACGTGACGGCGGCACGCATCTGGCCGGCTTCCGCGGTGCGCTGACGCGGCAGATAACCGGCTATGGCGATTCCTCAGGCCTGACCAAGAAGGAAAAGGTGGCGCTGATCGGCGACGATTGCCGCGAAGGGCTGACGGCAGTGCTATCGGTCAAGGTTCCCGACCCGAAATTCTCCTCGCAGACCAAGGACAAGCTGGTGTCGTCCGAGGTTCGCCCGGTGGTCGAAGGGCTCGTCAACGAAGCGCTCGGCACCTGGCTCGAGGAGCACCCGACCGAGGGCAAGGCGGTCATCGAGAAGGTTATCCAGGCCGCTGCCGCGCGCGAAGCCGCGCGCAAGGCACGCGACATCACCCGCAAGAGTTCGCTCGGCGTCACCTCGCTGCCCGGCAAACTGGCCGATTGCCAGGAGCGCGATCCGGCGAAATCCGAAATCTTCATCGTCGAGGGTGACAGCGCCGGCGGCTCGGCCAAGGGCGGCCGTTCGCGCCAGAACCAGGCCATTCTTCCGCTGCGCGGCAAGATCCTTAATGTCGAGCGCGCCCGCTTCGACCGCATGCTCGGCTCCGACATGATCGGCACGCTGATCACCGCGCTCGGCACCTCGATCGGCAAGGACGAGTTCAATGCCGACAAGCTGCGCTACCACAAGATCATCCTGATGACCGACGCCGACGTCGACGGCGCCCACATCCGCACCTTGCTGCTGACCTTCTTCTTTCGGCAGATGCCGGAACTGATCGAACGCGGTCATCTCTACATCGCGCAGCCGCCGCTCTATAAGGTGACGCGAGGGAAGAGCTCGCAATATATCAAGGACGAAGCCGCCTTCGAGGAATTCCTGATCGGCTCGGGGCTGGAAGAGGCGTCGCTTGCGCTCAGCACGGGCGAGGTGCGGGCCGGGCAGGACCTGCGCAGCGCCATCGACGACGCCCTAGCTGTCCGCCAGCTCATCAACGGATTGCACACGCGCTATAACAGAGGCGTGGTCGAGCAGGCAGCGATTGCCGGCGCGCTCAACCCGGAGATCTTCACCGATCTCGGCCGCGCCAACGAGATGGCCGAGCGTGTTGCCCGCCGTCTCGACATTATCGCCGAGGATACCGAGCGTGGCTGGACAGGCCGCATGTCGACCTCGAACGAGGGCATCGGCGGCTACGTCTTCGAGCGTACGGTGCGCAGCGTCAAGGAATTCGCGCATCTCGATCTGGCGCTGATCAATTCCGCCGACTCACGCCAGCTCGACCGCTATGCGCCGCGCCTAGCAGAAATCTACGGCGAGCCGCCAGTGCTGCGCCGCAAGGACGTCTCCGAAACCATTTCGGGGCCGCTCGCACTGCTCAACGCCGTTTTTGCCACCGGCCGCAAGGGCCTGACCATGCAGCGCTACAAGGGCCTTGGTGAGATGAACGCCGAGCAGCTCTGGGAAACGACGCTCGACCCGAATGTGCGCTCGCTCTTACAGGTAAGGGTCAATGACGCAACGGACGCGGACTCCCTGTTTTCGCGGCTGATGGGCGACGAGGTCGAGCCAAGGCGCGAATTCATCCAGGAAAATGCGCTGTCGGTCGCCAATCTGGACATCTGAGCCGCGATCCAGATACCCAGCCGCCAGGCATGAAGTGCATTGGTGCGCCTCGGCGCACCAATGCCGACTGCTGCAAGCAACAAAGATCACCAGGACCGCCGGAACGGAAAGGCTTTCAAGGCATTGTAGTCGATCACAATCGCCGCAGGAGGCATCCATGGGACGTGGCATTTTGCTCTGGCTTCTCGGAGTCCCAATTCCGATCATTATTCTGATCATGCTGTTCGCACGGTAGGGAGGCTTCGATGCAGTCCACCGTAACAGCTGTCGACGTTTCCGCACCGGCGGAATCCGCTTCCCCCGCCGTCAGCTGGGGACCAATCGTCGCCGGCGCCTTTGCTGCGTCGACGCTTACCTTCACTTTGATGCTGCTCGGCTCCGGGCTTGGGCTGAGCATGGTGTCGCCATGGTCCGGCTCGGGTGCGTCAGTCACCACTTTCGCCGTTTCCACCGCCGTCTGGCTGATCGTCGTGCAGTGGCTGTCGTCGGCCCTGGGCGGCTACCTCGCCGGACGCCTGCGCACCAAATGGGTCGGCATCCACACCGATGAAGTCTTCTTCCGCGATACCGCTCACGGCTTCCTGGCCTGGGCGCTGGCGACGCTGCTCGTCGCCGGCGTGCTCGGCACGGCGCTTTCGGCCGCGATAGGTACCGGTGTCCAGGCCGCTTCGACTGTGGCATCCGGCGCGGCACTGGGTGCTTCGGCAGGTGCTGCTGCAAACGCGGGTAGCGCCTCGACTGACAACGCCACATCGTATTTCGTCGATACGCTGTTCCGCCCGGCCGATCCGGCAAGGCTCGCTGCCGCCAATCCGGAGAGCGACGCCGCGGCAACCGCGCAGGCATCGCGCATTCTGATCGCGAGTGGCGCAGCAGGCGAAATATCGGCCGACGACAAGACCTATCTGTCGCGGCTAGTAGCCGCCCGCACAGGCCTGTCCGAAGCGGATGCCACCGCTCGCGTCGATGCGGTAATCGCCAAAGCGCAGGACGCCAAGGTCAAGGCCCAGCAGGCGGCAGACACCGCCAGAAAGGCAGGCGCCACCTTCTCGCTGATTGGCGCGCTTTCGCTGGTCGTCGGGGCCTTCATTGCCAGCGCGGCTGCAGCACTTGGCGGCAGGCAGCGCGACGACGAGGAAGCGATTTTCCTGACCAATCGTTGATCGGTGACTAAGCGAACTCGGTCCGCGTCGGGAAGATTACCCTCGAAGGGGACCTTGCTTTGAACTGCCGGCGCAGCATTGTCGTGCGCTGCTCGCCGCCGACGAAAGCTCAGTCCCCCAGCTTGCGGCCGAGATCGACCGCATCGCGCAGCACGGCTAGGTGCGAGCGTGGCTGTGCGCCGGCCGGCGCGTTGATCTCGACACCGCTCGCCACCAGCGACCAATAGAGCCTGTGCGTGAAGACGCGGCCGCGCGAGCCGCGCAGCTCGACCTGAACGCTTTCCACGCCGGGACCGAAGTTCTCCGTCATCCGCCCTGAAATCGGGTCGCCGGTCAGCCAGCCATTGCCCCTGTCGAAAATATTGGTCCAGCGCGTCGCGGCAAACACCGCGCCATGATGCACGGCCCGCTGCGGCTTGCCGGAATGGCTGCGCCCTTCCTGGTAGAGCATGGTCCCGCCCGCCGCCCTGTCGGCGATCGGCGGGCATGCCGAAAACAGGCGCTCGGCGATGCCGCGCCTGAATTCGGCGAGGTTGTAGGTCATCAGAAACTCGCTGTGGGTCAGCGGACTGCCGAGCGTGACGAAATCGCTGATCTTCCACGGCAGCGGATGATCGACGTCGCCGACGCGAAGCTGCCGGTAGAGCTCCCATTGGTTGCGCCGGAATACGGGGAGGTCGTCGAGGCTGTCGGGCCAAGCGGAGGCATCGGCGGCCAGCGTCGCCTTATCCACGGCGTGGATCGCCTTCAGCCGCGCTCTGTCGCGAATGGCTTCCAGCTTTCGAGGCCTGAAATCGGCCCACAATATCTGCAGCAGATCATAGGCGATGATCGACCCCAGGCTGTGCGAGACCAGCACGACGCGGTCATAGGCGTCGTCGATCATGAGGCGCTTCAGCAGCTTGAGGCCACGCTCGCGGACCAGCGCCCGCTTCTCGACCGTTGCCGCTTCGGCCCGGACATAGGCGGCGACATCGCCGAAATAAGGCAAGCCAAACTGGTCCACCGACCAGATGACGAACGACGCCAGAACCGTGACAAGCACGCCGGTCGTCCAGGAGATGTAGCCTTGCCAGGTCGACGTTGCGAGCGCCAGCGCCGCGCCGAGGACGACGATGGTGGCCAAAAGCGTGACGACATAGAGTTTGCGCACATCGTGCGGAATATCGGCGGGCTTGCGCCAGAGCAGGGTCGTCACCCAGGCCGCAAGGCGGCTCCGGGTCGTGCCCTGGGTGATGTCGGCCCAGTAAAGCTCGTAGAAATCGGTGCGGCGGCCATCGACATCATAGGGCGTGGTGATCCGGCGAAGCTCGTGCGAATTGGTCCGGCTGTCGGGCGTGATCCAGCTCTGGTTGATTTTCGCACCCATCGGGTCGGCCGGATCGGCGACATGGGCATAGAACGGAGCACGGGCCGGATCGTGGCTCCATACGGCCTGGACAAATCCCCTCAACGTGTCCATGGGCCGCTGTTCGCCCATTCCGTGCACGACCACCACCGCCTGGCTGCGCTTGCGTGGCGCCTTCTCTGCTGCGGTCAGATCGGCGGCCGGCGATGCAGCAGGACCAGGGTCGGGCACCAGCACCTCCACGATGACGCCGTTAGCAACACGACGGGGTCGGCATCGTAGCTTCAGAACCGGTAACAGCCAAGAAAAAGCCCGGCGCGGAGCCGGGCTGTATTCGACGACCGGCAGTGAGTTGGCAACGACGCCTTTTCAGTGATCCATGGCCTTGACGATCTCCTCGGTCATCTTCTTGGCGTCGCCGAGCAGCATCATGGTGCCGTCCTTGTAGAACAGCGTGTTGTCGATGCCGGCATAGCCGGAGCCGAGCGAGCGCTTGACGAACAGGCAGGTGCGCGCCTTGTCGACATCGAGGATCGGCATGCCGTAGATAGGTGAGGACTTGTCGTCACGAGCCGAGGGATTGGTGACGTCATTGGCCCCGATGACATAGGCGACGTCGGCCTGCGCGAACTCAGAGTTGATGTCCTCCAGCTCGAACACTTCGTCATAAGGCACGTTGGCTTCGGCCAAGAGCACGTTCATGTGGCCGGGCATACGGCCGGCGACGGGGTGGATGGCGTATTTGACGTCGACGCCGTTGGCCTTGAGCTTGTCGGCCATCTCGCGCAGCGCGTGCTGTGCCTGGGCGACGGCCATGCCGTAGCCCGGCACGATGATGACCTTTTGCGCATTCATCATCAGATAGGCGGCATCCTCGGCTGAGCCCTGCTTTACCGTGCGCTCGATGCCGTCGTCGGCAGCGGCTGATGTCTCGCCGCCGAAGCCGCCGAGGATGACCGAGATGAACGACCGGTTCATGCCCTTGCACATGATGTAGGACAGGATGGCACCCGACGAGCCGACCAGTGCGCCGGTGATGATCAGCGCCAGATTGCCGAGCGTGAAACCGAGTGCGGCGGCGGCCCAGCCCGAATAGGAATTCAGCATCGACACGACGACCGGCATGTCGGCGCCGCCGATCGGGATGATGAGAAGGACGCCCAGCACCAGCGAGGCGGCAACGATCAGCCAGAAGACCAGCTTGGATTCAGTGGTGACGAGCAGCACGATCAGCACGATCAGCGCAATGCCCAGGGCTGCGTTGATGAAGTGACGGCCGCCGATCATGATCGGCTTGCCCGACATGCGGCCGTCGAGCTTCAAGAAGGCGATGACCGAGCCGGTGAAGGTGATGGCGCCGATGGCGACGCCAAGGCTCATCTCGATCAGCGCCTGGGCGTGGATATCGGCGACGGTGCCGATGCCGAAGCTTTCCGGCGCATAGATGGCGGCGGCCGCCACCATGACCGCGGCAAGACCAACCAGCGAGTGGAAGGCGGCGACCAGCTGCGGCATCGAGGTCATGGCAATGCGCCGTGCCGTGACCGCACCGACCGAGCCGCCGATCAGCAGCCCAACCACGATCAGCGCGAAGCGCCCGGCCGAAGGGGTCGCGAGCGCCAGCGTCGTGGCGATGGCAATGCCCATGCCGATCATGCCGTACATGTTGCCCTGGCGGCTGGTGGTCGGATGCGACAGGCCGCGCAATGCCAGGATGAACAGGATGCCGGAGACCAAATAGAGGAAGGAGGCGAAGTTGGCGTTCATAGCGGCCTACTTTTCCTTCTTCTTGTACATAGCCAGCATGCGCTGGGTGACGAGGAAGCCGCCGAAGATGTTGACCGATACCAGCATCAGCGCAACAAAGCCGAAACCGGTGGCAAGCCCTGAGGCCGAGATGCCGACGGCCAGCAACGCGCCGACGACGATGACGGAGGAAATGGCGTTGGTGACCGCCATCAGCGGCGTGTGCAGCGCCGGCGTCACCGACCAGACGACGTAGTAGCCGACGAAGATCGCCAGCACGAAGATGGCGAAGCGGAAGACGAAGGGATCGATGGCGCCACCAGACAGCGCGTGCGCGGCGTCGCCGGCCGCCTCAGTGCCGGGAGCGACGGCAAGGTTCTGCACGGCGAGCCGCACGGCAGCTGTGGCCTGGTCGAGCTGGTCGAGGGCTTTCTGCAGGGTCTGATCCATCACGCGATCCCTCCGGTGGTCTTGGGCTTCCTCGAAGCGGCCGGCCTCTTCGCAGCCGGCTTCGCCGAAGCCTCGGCAACCATCGTCTTGGCCGGAATGGCCGGCGGTTCGACATGTTGGCCCTTTGGCGGCTCCTGCTCAGCCCTGACGAAGGCGGGATGCACGACCTTGCGGCCATCGGTCAGCATCGTCGCCTTGACCAGTTCGTCGTCGTGGTTGATGGCAAGCGTCTTCGCCGCCTTGTCGACCAGCGTCTCGAGGAAGGCATAGAGGTTCCGGGCATAGAGAAGCGAAGCGGAGGCGGCGACGCGACCGGGAACGTTGAGATGGCCGACGATCTTTACCCCGTTGGCCGTGGTCACCACCTTGCCGGCTTCGGCGCCCTCGACATTGCCGCCGCGCTCGACCGCAAGGTCGACGATCACCGAGCCCGGCTTCATCGAGGCGACCATCGCCGCCGAAACCAGCTTCGGCGCCGGACGGCCGGGGATCAGCGCCGTGGTGATGACGATATCCTGCTTGGCGATGTGCTCGGCGGTCAACGCCGCCTGCTTGGCCTGGTACTCCTTCGACATTTCCTTGGCGTAGCCGCCGGCCGTCTCGGCCGCCTTGAACTCCTCGTCCTCGACGGCCAGGAATTTTGCGCCGAGCGAGGCGACCTGCTCCTTCGCGGCGGGACGTACGTCGGTGGCGGTGACCACGGCGCCGAGGCGGCGCGCGGTGGCGATGGCCTGCAGACCGGCGACCCCGACGCCCATGACGAACGCCTTCGCAGCCGGTACGGTGCCCGCCGCCGTCATCATCATCGGCAACGCCCGGTCATATTCGGCAGCCGCATCGATCACCGCCTGATAGCCGGCGAGGTTGGCCTGGCTGGATAGAACGTCCATCGACTGGGCGCGGGTGATGCGCGGCATGAACTCCATGGAGAAGGCAGTAACACCGGCCCTGGCAAGGGCTGCGACGGCAGCATCGTTGCCGTAGGGATCCATGATCGCGATGACAGCGGCGCCGGACTTGTAGCCCTTCAGCTCGGCGTCCGTGGGGCGGCGCACCTTCAGCACCACATCAGCCCTGGCTGCATCGCCGGCCTTGCCGATCGTGGCACCGACCCTGGCGAACTCCTCGTCGGGAATGCGCGACGCCGTGCCGGCGCCGGTTTCGACAATCACGTCGAAACCCAGTGCCGCCAGCCGCTTCACCGTGTCGGGCGAGGCCGCGACACGCGGCTCGTTCGCGTCGAGCTCACGAGGGATGAAAACCGTCTGTCCCACCGCATGATCCTTTCGGCCGGAACCCGCTACCGCAAGACGCCGACCGACCCCGGGCGGTGCCTTCGACAAAGGTTGGAGGAGTTATCGGAGAATAAAGGCGCCGACGGCCAGGATCAGAACGAACAGTATAGTTCCTGAGAAGAAGCCTCCCGCAAAAAAGCCGAAAGCCATTGCCAGAAGCACAGCGAGGCAAAAGAGCGATCCGTATTTCGCGAGCCTGAGGAAGCCTGCATAGGTCCGATCATGCTCGGCATAGTCCATCTTCGCGCCCAGTTCGACAGGACCGGTCGGCGTGTGTTCAGCCATAGGAATACCCCTTCGAAGACATCTTTCAGGCACATAGCGAAAAGCCGCGTTAAGGGCAATGGCGCTAATGCCGCATCGCCGCAGCCAACAATCTCAAGCAAAACTTGAAATCGCTGCGCGGAGCGCGGCGATACCAATCCCAATGGATGGCAGGTCCGCCATTGCCGATGTCGTTAGCCGGCGAGATGCGGGAACAGCCCGAGCAGGCCGACAACGATCAGATAAAGGGCGACGATATAATTGAGCAGCCGCGGCATCACCAGGATCAGCACGCCTGCAATCAGCGAGATAAGCGGGGTAAGGGCGAGCGTGGAAATGGTCATATCGGTTCCTTTGATCGGATCGCAGTCGAAGCGATGCGTGGCGGATGTCGGCCATGCCAACCTACCACCAGCACCCTTGCCCAGAACGCCGAAGCGACCGGAAGGCTCCATGAGCTCGTTCAGGCGGCTTCGCGAAAATACTTGGCGGTGGGCAGGATGGTCAGCGGGGCGAGTTCGCCGGCACCGGGCGTATCGAACAACATGCGCTGCTCCATCGGCGTCGAGCGGAAGAACGGAAAGCGGGCGTAGGTTTCGTTCTTGATCGCCAGGACATCGGCTTGATAAAGCAGCGCGAAACAGTTGATCACGCCGGCATAGGGCCGCGCATCGCCGATCGGTCGCGCCCGATAGATGCGCTTGTAGAAAGCCGCATGGTCCTCGCGGATCATGGATATGCAATAAGGGGCGCCGAAATGGAAGCAAGCCATGCCGGCAAGGCGCAGCGTCACATAAGGGATCTGCGGGTAAAGCCGTGACCATTCGGCGTCCACGGCAAAACGGCTCGGGTCGATAAAGACTTCGCCGGCCGCCAGACGCGGCATCAACAAGTCCTCGTAGACGCTGAGCGCTGGTGATGTCGCGTTATCAGCAGACACGTTATGCAGGCGCATTGTGCTGACCAGCCGCCCATCGATGTAGATTCCGAACGTATGGCAATTGGGCAGTTCGTCAAACTCGTCATGGACCTGACGGGACGCATTCTCGGGCACCAGATCGTTCATCCGATAGGAATTGTAGCGCAGCCTGTAAATGCTTTCGAAGTCCTCGCCGCTTTCACAGCGTCGGTACTCCGTCCGGTCAAGCAGCGCATAAACATGTTGCGCGAAGCTGGACATGGTCTCGGACGCATCTTTCCCACCAGCGCCCGCCGCATGGCCGAGCGAACTCAACTGGGCACACATGAACTCTATTCCCCGCGATTACCGCCACCAGCCGACACTACGGACGGGTCATGAGATGTAAAGATGAAAATAAGTAGGAGGTCGTTTACCGCTCGTTAAGGTTAACAATTAATAAAATTATACTAAAATACGCGGTTTTTCAGCGCAAGTCAGCGCCGCGGCGCCTTCCTTGCGGTCTGGATGTCCTTGGCGAAGGGCCAGACGGTGCTCGACATCGTCTCGATGCCGGACGCGCTGAGTGCCGACCCGAACAGAAAGCCCTGGACCAGGTCCGGCTTGACCTGCAATGCTAGGATCTTGAGCTGTTCGAAGGTCTCGACACCTTCGACGGTAACCGAAAGTCCCAGCGGTCGCGATAGGTTGACGATGCCCTTGAGCAATTCGAGCGACCGGCTGTTCTGGGTGACGTCGATCAGGAACGAGCGATCGATCTTGATCTTGTCGAGCGGCAGTTTGTGGAGATAGCTCAGGCTCGAATAGCCGGTACCGAAATCGTCTAGTGCAATACGCACGCCGAGCCGCTTCAATTCCTCGATATATTGGCGTGTCAGCGACTTGTCGTCGAGCAGCGCCGTCTCGGTGACTTCGATCTCGAGGCGGCCGGCCGGCAGACCGGAACCGGCAAGCGCCTCGCGAACCTTCTGGATAACGTCGCGGTTACGAAAATCCTTGGCCGAGAGATTGACCGATACGCTGGTCTGGGATGGCCATTTGGCGCATTCGGTGCACGCCGCATGCAGGACGAAAGTGCTGATGTCGGAAATGATGCCCATTTCCTCCGCCAGAGGAATGAAGATACCGGGAGAGATCGGCCCGAGATCGGGATGATCCCAGCGGCACAGCGCCTCGCAACTGGCGATACGCATCGTGCTCATCGCCACGATCGGCTGATAGACCACCCGTAATTCCTTGTTTTCCACGGCGCTGCGCAAATCCGCCTTCATCAGCTGACGGCTGCGAAAGGCAGCATCCATGGAGGCCTCGAACAGCCGCCAACCGTTCTTGCCAAGCTCCTTGGCCTTGTAGAGTGCAAGGTCGGCCTTGACGATCATGGCGTCAACGTCGGTATCCTTGACCCGCGACAGCACCGCGCCGCCGCTGGCCTGGATGCGTAATCCGTGGCCGGCGACATCGACCTCGCCCTGTAGATTGACAAAGATCTCATCAACCTGGCCGTTCAGGTGGCTTTCATCCTCGACACGCTCGAAGAAGATCATGAACTCGTCGCCGCCGAAGCGGCTGACGGTGATGCCTGGCCCAGCGACTGCCGCCAGCCGCTCGGCAACGGCGTAGATCAATCCGTCGCCGACCGGATGGCCGAGCGTGTCGTTGACGCTCTTGAAATCATCGAGATCGAGCACCACCAGCCCGCAGAGACGGTCGGGATCCCCTGAGGCCATGGCTTCCACCACCAACTCGTGGAAGTAGGCGCGGTTGGGCAGGCCGGTGAGACTGTCGTAGCGCGCCATGAAGCGGATCTTGTCTTCCGCCTCGACCCGGGCGGTCACATCTTCGAAAGTGACGACGCCCAGTTCCTGGCTGCCTTCCCGGGCAGAAAATTCATAGTGCTGGCCGTTGGCGAGCGAGACCAGGACCTTGCGGTCGCGGCCCTCGCGCAACGCACGCGTCAGCTGGGCTTCGATGTAACGGCAATCCTTCGGCGCCAACATGCCGCCTGCAGCGCCGCGCATCAGCAGACCGTGGATGGAGCGGCCTAGCAGCGCATCGGGCGATTTGAGCGACATCAGGTGCGCGGCTTCGGCATTGGCCACCGCCACCCGGCCGTCGGGACCAAGCATGACAAGGCCATGTGACATGGTGTTGAGCGCGCGGTTGAAACGCTGCGCGATGCGGTTCGCCTTCTTTTCCTCCGACAAGGCGGTAAACAGGACCTCGCGGACGATGTCGGCGAACCGCTTGATCGCAAACAGAAAGGGGGCCGACATCAGACCGAGGATGATGTGGTAGATATCGCCGCGCAGGATAAAGCCAAGCGATATGGGCCATGTGGTGGTTATGATAAAAATCATAACCATGCGCGGCGAACCATAATTGCGGCCGGCAATCGACGTGACCGATGCCAACGTGACGCAGACAGAGGCTATTTCGGCATAGTTGTCGTGGCTGTCATTTGCCAGATAGATACTGACGAAACAGAATGCGCCAAGCATGAAACCATGCATCGAACCAAAAATTATGTAATCGTTTTCACGATTGTGCGCTTCCTCCCATGTCGTGGGGGAAGGAAGTCGCCCGTATTTCCGGATGTTGCGAAGGCGCAGAGTACCGACAATGATGAGCCCAGCGGCAACTAGAAGATACGCCAAGTCCATGGTCTTCCAATAGACCAGAATGACGAGGAGTGTCTGCGCAACAAGGCCGATCGACAGCGTGAACCCGTCGCGAAACAGAGTTTCCACGAACGGAATGTAAACGTCGACCGGAATCTCGTTTTTTCGTCTCAGATTCACGCCTGGATCCCAACCCTGGGGAACCCAGCAGTGTCACATTGGCCTTAAGAAAGGTTTAGAGCGGCGTTTCGAGCCCTGCCGGCATCCATTGGTGACGCTGCGGAAACAGGGAAACTACAGTTCAGGTAAACAAGGCGTATCACGGTGCGGAATCATTCGGCGGCTTGAAGCTGCGGCCGCAGCGGCGCCGTCGAAAGGCGGTCGAGCAGACGCTGGCGTTCGCCGGCGGCTTTTTCGGCACTGGCCCGCTTGACGTGGCCAAAGCCGCGGATGAGCGCCGGTACCGAAACAAGCGCGGCAGCGGCCTCGATCTTGCCCGGCGCCAGCGCGCCGGCGACAAGCTCCAGGTCGGCTTCATAGAGGGCAAGAAGCTGCCGCTCCATACGCCTCTCGGCGCTGTAGCCGAACAGGTCGAAAGCGGTGCCGCGCAGGCCCTTCATCGCCGCCAGCAGGCGGAACCCGTTCATCATCCACGGGCCAAAGCTCGATTTCCTCGGGCTGCCGTCACTGCCGCGCCTGCCCATGATCGGCGGTGCGAGATGGAATTCGAGCTTGTCGTAGCTCTGGAAATGCTTTGCGAGCTCTGCGGCAAAGGAGCTGTCCGTATAAAGCCGCGCCACCTCGTATTCGTCCTTGATCGCCATCAGCTTGAACAGGTTCTTTGCGGCAGCCTCGGTCACCACGGTCGACCCAGGCACAGCATTGGTTTCGGCCTTGCGCAGCGCCGCCAGTCTGTCGGCATAGCGCTTGCCATAGGCGGCGTTCTGATAGGCGGTCAGGAAGGCGACGCGGCGAGCAATCATATTGTCCAGCGTCTCGGCAATGGCGGCATGCTGCGTGGCCTTGCCCGGCTGGGCGAGAAGGCTGCGGACGAAATCCGGCTGGTGGGCGGCGCGGCGGCCCCAGCGAAATGCCGCGACATTCATCGCCACCGCCTCGCCGTTGAGCTCGATCGCCTTCTCGACCGCCTCCGCCGACAGCGGCAAGCCGCCGTGCTGGAAGGCGAAGCCGAGCATGAACATGTTGGCGCCAAGCGAGCTGCCGAACAGCGCGGTGGCGGTGCGGGTGGCGTCGAAGAAATGCGCCCTGTCGTCGCCCGCGGCAGTTCTTATCGCTTTCTTCAGCCGCTCGACGGGCAGCGTGAAATCGGCCGAACGGGCGAACTCGCCCGGCATGATCTCGGCGGTGTTGGCGAGGAAGATGGTATGGCCTTCGCGCACCGCGGCCAGCACCTTCTTGGCACCCGAAACGACGAGATCGCAGCCAAGCACGAGGTCGGCCTTGCCGGCCGATACGCGAATGGCGTGGATGTCGTCCGGCGTGCGGGCGATGCGGACATGGGTGAACACGGAGCCGCCCTTCTGGGCGAGGCCGGCCATGTCGATCATGCCGCAGCCCTTGCCTTCCAGGTGCGCGGCCATGCCGAGCACTGCACCTATGGTGACGACGCCGGTGCCGCCGACACCGTCTATGATCGCCGCCCAGCCTTGTTCACCGAGCGTAAATTGCGCCGGCGCCGGCACCCCCGCGAGCGGGTCGGCCGCGCCGGCTATGCCTTCAGCTTTCCTGATTTTGGCGCCGTGGACGGTGACGAAGGACGGGCAGAAACCATTGACGCAAGAGAAGTCCTTGTTGCAGCTCGACTGGTCGATCTTGCGCTTGCGGCCGAATTCGGTCTCGACCGGCTGGATCGAGACGCAATTCGACTGCACGCCGCAATCGCCGCAGCCTTCGCAGACCAGTTCGTTGATGAAGATGCGCTTGTCGGGATCAGGGAAGGTGCCGCGCTTGCGGCGGCGACGCTTCTCGGCGGCGCAGGTCTGGTCGTAGAGCAGCACCGAGACGCCTTTGACCGAACGCAACTCGCGCTGGACGAGATCGAGATCGTCGCGGTGGTGGATGGTGGCGCCGGCCGGAAATTCCACCTTGCCGGTATATTTGTCCGGCTCGTCGGTGACGATGGCGATGCGCTCGACGCCCTCGGCGCGCACCTGCCTGGCGATCATGTCCACCGTCAGGCCGCCCTCGTGCGGCTGACCGCCGGTCATCGCGACGGCGTCATTGTAGAGGATCTTGTAGGTGATGTTGGCGTCGGTCGACAGCGCGAAACGGATCGCCAGCACACCCGAGTGGTTGTAGGTGCCATCGCCCAGATTCTGGAAGATGTGCTCGCGCTTCGAGAACGGCGCCTGGCCGACCCACTGCGCGCCCTCGCCGCCCATGGCGGTGAAGCCGACCGTATTGCGGTCCATCCACAGCGCCATGAAATGACAGCCGATTCCGGCGGCTGCGAGCGAGCCGTCCGGCACCTTGGTCGAGGAATTATGCGGGCAGCCGGAGCAGAAGAAGGGCGTGCGCGAGGCGATGTCTGACGTGTCGGCCAGCATCGCCTGGAACTGGCGCAACTTCGCCACCCGCGCAGCGATTTCTTCCGACGGGCCGATCGTTCGCAAAATCCTCTCGCCGAGCGCGATGGCAATATCGTTGGGGTCGAGCGCGCCTTTGGCCGGGAACAGCCAGTCGCCGCGCTCGTCCTTCTTGCCGACGATGACCGGCTGCGTCGCGGTGCCGTAAAGGTTCTCGCGCAGTTGCACCTCGATCAGCGAGCGTTTCTCCTCGACGACGACGATGGTGTCGAGGCCGCGAGCAAAGTCGGCGATGTGCTGCAGGTCGAGCGGCCACGGACAGCCGACCTTGAACAGCCTGATACCGATACGATTGGCGGCCGCTTCATCGATGCCGATGTCTTCCAGTGCCTGGCGAACGTCGAGATAACTTTTGCCGATGGTGACGATGCCAAGCTTCGGGCTGCTGCCGCCCGAATAGACGATCCGGTTCAGCCCATTGGCGTGGATGAAGCCCGAAGCCGCGGCGCGCTTGTATTCATGCAACCGCTCTTCCTGACCGAGCATGTCGATCTCATTACGGATGTTGAGGCCGCCGGGCGGCATGTCGAAGTCCGGGATGACGATATCTAGCCGGTCGAGCGCGGCATCGACCGAGGCCGTCGATTCGATGTTGTCCTTGACGCATTTGATCGCCGCCCAGGTGCCGGCAAAGCGGGACATGGCAAAGCCGTAGAGGCCGTAGTCGATTATCTCCTGGACGCCGGCCGGATTGAGGATCGGCACCATGGTGTCGACGAACAGAAACTCGGTGGCATGCGCGTTGGTTGAGGATTCGGCCATGTGGTCGTCACCCATCAGGGCTAACACGCCGCCATGTTTCGACGAACCGGCGAGATTGGCGTGGCGGAACACGTCGCCGGAGCGGTCGACGCCCGGACCCTTGCCGTACCAGACCGAAAAAACGCCGTCATGGGTGCCCTCGCCCAGCAATTCGGCCTGCTGCGAGCCCCAGCAGGCGGTGGCGGCGAGCTCCTCGTTGAGACCGGGCTGGAAGACGATGTCCGACTGAGCGAGCTGGTTCCTGGCCTTCCACAGCTGCATGTCGAGGCCGCCGAGCGGCGAGCCGCGATAACCGGAGACGAAACCGGCGGTGTTCAGGCCAGCCCGGCGGTCGCGCTCGCGCTGCATCAGAAGCATGCGGATGACTGCCTGGGCACCCGACAGGAAGATGCGCTCCTTTGCCAGGTCGAACTTGTCGTCGAGCGCGACATTGTGCAGCGTCATCAGGCATTTCCTGTGCGGAGGCCGCGCCTGGAGGTGCGCGGCCAACGTCGGAGTCGAGTGCCCACAGTCTTTCTTCCCTTGCCGGGGAGGTCAAACAAAATCGAAGGTGCCAGGCGGTCCGCAACAAACGATCCGTGCGCGGCCGTGTGGCGCCACGAAACGCCTGTCGGGCAGGATGGCCGAGCACGAAAATTCCGGCGGCGGTCGGTGCCGCTGGTGTCGCATCATGCAGCCTTTGGGCAACTGGGCTTCGGTTCGCCGGGCAGCTTGCCGTCGACATGGCCGGCCAAGTCCTTGTTGAGCTCGTAGACTGGCCCGACCACCAGAGGCCGGTCGGGCAAGACCGACTGGTCGAGCGAGGACGTCAGAGTGGTCTCGAAACTCTGCAGCAACTTGCCGCTGGAATCCTCGATGCGGATCGACACCGCATAGGGCTTGTCCTTGACGACACAAGTGAGTGGCGGACTGGTGAGCGTCACATGCGGCAGCTTCGGCCATATTTTCTGGGTGACGATGATCGGATCACCACCGGCCGGGTTCTGGAAGGAGACCACAGCGACCTGCCCCTCACCCACCGGCCGCAGCGGATTGAGGGTGATGACATAGGTGGCGATACCCAGCCGGTAATTGAACTCGAACAGCTTCCCGGAAATGGCGAACAGCTGGTCCTTGCCGGAATCACGGCAGGCGCCGAGCGCGGCCGCCGCGAACAACGCCGCGACGACAATCATCGCGCGCGAGAATCTTTTAGACATTGGTGACCTCCCTGGCCGCGGTCCGGCGGCGATAGTATCGGTTTGCCTTCTGTCGGTTGCCGCACACCGCCATGTCGCACCAGAGGCGGCTGGAATTGCGGCTTTTATCGACAAACAGCCAGCTGCAGTTGGGACATATCCGCAGCCTGGCGATTGTGTCGCCGCGCAGCAGCGACAGCGCCGAGACCGCGAGCGCCGCCTCGAAGGCAATCGGCGTCGCCGGATCACCGAACGGTTTTCCAGGCGTGCCGATTTCGGTGCGGCTATGGGCGAGGCCATCGGCGCAGGCTTCCAGGAATTTTGGCATATCGCCGGTCGCGATCGCATCTTTCGACACCGCGCCGCGAAACAGCCGATCGGTCGTCTCGCGAATCGACAGCACCACCGGTGCGATTTTTTCAGGCGCCGGCGCAACGAGCCGCCTGCCGCCGAGCTCGGCGGCGCGAAAGCCGCTCGCCGCTTCTGCAAAGCGGGCGATCTCGGCCGGATCGTCGAAACGGTCGAAGGTTTTCTCCGGATCGTTCCGCAAAACGACGGTGTTCGCCGTGTCGAGCGCAAGCATGCCACCGGTGAAGCGGTGCGGAGTCCAGGATACTGTCATACGGCGAAATCTAACCGATAAATCGCGTTTGACAAGTTAGATTCCGGGTGCAACGCTCCTCACTGAGGCGATCGCCGTATTGAGAATGTCGTTCGTCCCAAACCTCTGCCCCGATTGCGGGGCATGCATCGAGGGTCTTGCATGCTCTATTTCTTCCAGCAGGTTCTGAACGGGCTGCATTCGGGCGCGCTCTATGCATTGCTTGCCTTCGGCTACGTGCTGACCAACGGCATCCTGCACCGCACCAATCTTGCCTATGGCGCGCTGTTCGCCTTTTGCGGGCATACGATGATCCTCACCGCGGCGTTCGGCTATCAGGCCCTGTGGCTGACGCTGTTTGCATCGGTCGCGCTCGGCGTAGCGGCGGCATTCCTTTATGCGGCGCTGCTCAGCCATGTCCTGTCGCGAAGCATCTTCGAACCGCTGGCCGACCGCTCGCCTAACGCCATCGTGGTGACGACGCTCGGCATATTGCTGGTCTTGTCGGAAGCCAGCCGCATCGCCGCCGATACCCATGACCTATGGTTGCCGCCAATGCTGGCCCAGACCATCGTCTTCGCGCAGAATGCCAGCTTCAAGGCGACGTTGACGCTGATCCAATTGCTCGATTGCGCCGCCGTGCTGGCGGCTATTGCGCTGGCTGCGTGGGGGTTCACACATTCCAGCTTCGGCCGAAGCTGGCGTGCCGTATCCGACGATCCAAAGGCCGCTGCGATGTGCGGTGTCGATGTCCGCGTGGTGTCTCGGCGTGCGGTGCTTTTCGGCGGCCTTTGCGCGGCACTGGCTGGCGTGCTCGCCGCCTTCTACTACGGAAACATCAGCTTCGGCACAGGGTTGGTCTACGGGTTGAAGATCCTGTTCGTGACCGCAGTGGGCGGCTATCTCTCGCCGCTGCGGGCGGCACTGGGCGCAGCCGCCTTCGGCATGGCCGAATCGCTATGGGCCGGCTATTTTCCGCTCGAATGGCGGGACGGCTGGATGTACCTGTTCCTCGTCGCCATGCTTGTGCTGATCGGCGCCGGCCGCGACCAACAGAAGATCGCCTGAGCCGCATCCGACTTTGGTTGGATGAAGAGCCGCATGTCCTTGGACATGCAAAGGACGCGGCAGCATTTTGCCGAACGTCACCTCACAACTGTGTTTATGCGGGCTGTCCCATGTTGACCCGCCGAACCACGCACTGCATACCGTTGGTCCACAGCGACGCGACGGACAGGGAACCGGCGTGCTCTGACACAAGGGAGGAATGCATGGCAGGGCTTCTCGCTCTTTCCAGAACCATTGACCGTTTGAACGAATTCATCGGCAAATGGGTTTCGTGGCTGATCCTGCTGGCAATCCTGGTAAGCGCCGCCAACGCTGTCATCCGCAAGATGTTCGACATGTCCTCGAACGCCTGGCTGGAATTGCAATGGTATCTGTTCGGCGCCGCCTTCATGCTGGCCGCCGCCTACACGCTGAAGCAGAACGACCATATCCGCATCGATATCGTCTACGGCATGTTCTCGCGCCGCGTGCAGCACTGGATTGACCTTTTCGGTCACGTCTTCTTCCTGATGCCGTTCGTGACGTTGATGGTGGTCTATTTCGTTCCTTATGTGTCGCTATCGTATCGCAGCGGCGAGATGTCGAACAATTCCGGCGGGCTGATCATCTGGCCGGCTAAGGCGATCCTGCTGGTCGGCTTTTTCCTGCTCGCGCTGCAGGGCATTTCCGAAATCATCAAGAAAATCGCCATTATGCGCGGTCATATGGACGATCCCACTCCGTTCATATCGGTGCATGAACAGGCTGAACTCGAAGCAAAGGCGCTCGTCGAAGAGGTGCGCTCGTGATCGAGTTCATCGCCCAGAACATGGCGCCGATCATGTTCGCCTCGCTGATCGTCTTCCTGCTGATCGGCTATCCCGTCGCCTTCTCGCTTGCCGCCAACGGCCTGATGTTCTTCTTCATCGGCGTACTGCTGTCGCCCTATTCGGGCGGCTCGATCAACCTTGCTTGGCCGTTGCTGCACGCGTTGCCGGATAATTTCTATGGCAGCCGGGTGATGTCGAACGATACGCTGCTGGCGATCCCGTTCTTCACCTTCATGGGCATCGTGCTCGAACGATCCGGCATGGCTGAAGACCTGCTCGACACGATCGGCCAGTTGTTCGGACCGGTCCGTGGTGGCCTGGCCTATGCCGTGATTTTCGTCGGCGCGCTGCTCGCCGCGACGACCGGCGTGGTGGCAGCTTCCGTCATCGCCATGGGTCTGATTTCGCTGCCGATCATGCTGCGCTACGGCTACGACCGCCGGCTGGCATCCGGCGTCATTGCCGCGTCCGGGACGCTCGCCCAGATCATCCCGCCGTCACTGGTGCTGATCGTCCTGGCCGACCAGCTCGGCCGCTCGGTCGGCGATATGTACAAGGGAGCGCTGATCCCCGGGCTCATTTTGACCGGCATCTACATGCTCTACATCCTGCTCATGTCGATCTTCCGGCCGAAGTCGATGCCGGCCCTGCCGCTGGAGGCCCGCACGCTCGGCCACGGTGTGCTGTCGCTGCTGGCGGCGCTGCTGGCGGCGGTGGTGGTTTCCTATGCGGCGTATCGCTACCTTGCGCCGAACCATGGCGGCAACGCCGATATCCTCGGCGCCAGTATTGGCGTCATCTTCATCTATGTCGTGGCGATCATCGACCAGCGCCTGAAGATCAACCTGATGTCCAGGCTTGCGCAGCAGGTGATCATCGTGCTGATCCCGCCGCTGGCGCTGATCTTCCTGGTGCTGGGCACCATCTTCCTTGGCATCGCCACGCCGACGGAAGGCGGCGCCATGGGCGCCGTCGGCGCGCTGGCAATGGCGGCGATGAAGGGGCGGCTGTCGCTCGACGTGGTCAAGCAGGCGCTGGCCTCGACGACCAGGCTGTCGTCCTTCGTTCTGTTCATCCTGATCGGCGCGCGGGTGTTCTCGCTGACCTTCTACGGCGTCAATGGCCACATCTGGGTCGAGCACCTATTGACGTCGCTGCCGGGCGGCGAAGTCGGTTTCCTGATTGGCGTCAACATCCTCGTCTTCGTGCTCGCCTTCTTCCTCGACTTTTTCGAGCTTGCCTTCATCATCGTGCCGCTTTTGGCGCCAGCGGCTGACAAGCTCGGCATCGACCTGATCTGGTTCGGCGTGCTTTTAGGCGTCAACATGCAGACCTCCTTCATGCATCCACCCTTCGGCTTCGCGCTGTTTTATCTGCGCTCGGTCGCCGCGCGCGTGCCCTATCTCGACCGGCTCAGCGGCAAGCAGATCGCGCCGGTCACCACAGGGCAGATCTATTGGGGCGCGGTGCCGTTCGTCTGCATCCAGGTGATCATGATCGGCCTGACCATCGCCTTCCCGCAGATGGTGATGCACTATAAAGGCACCGTCGTCGATCCGGGCACCATCAACTACCAGGTGCCGGAAACGCCTGGCATCGGCTTGTCGCCGCTTGGCACGCCGCCGGCCAACGGCGGCACTGCCCCGGCCTCACCTTCCACACCGGATTTGTCGCAGCCGCCGAGCTTCGACGAAAAACCGCCCGCGAAACCGGCGGCCCCGGCAATCGATCTGTCGCAGCCACCGAGTTTCAATTGAAGAAGGCCCGGCAGCCATGAAGGCGGTGCGACTGGAGCGAGTGGGGGGCCTCGCCGTGTGCGAGGTCGAGAAACCGACCGCCGGGCCGGGCGAGCTGCTGGTGCGGATTGAGGCGTGCGGCGTCTGCGGCACCGACAGGCATCTTTTCCATGGTGAATTCCCGTGCACGCCGCCGGTGACGCTCGGGCATGAATTCTCCGGCATCGTCGAGGCGATCGGACCTGCCGTATCCGGCTTTTCCGTCGGCGACCGCGTCACCGGCGATCCTAACATCGCCTGCGGCCGGTGCGCGCATTGCCAGGCCGGCCGGGTCAATCTCTGCGGCAATTTGCGCGCCATCGGCATCCATCGCGATGGTGGCTTTGCCGAATATCTTGTCCTGCCGCAGAAACAGGCCTTCGTTTTGCCAGGCAATCTGGCGCCGACGCATGGCGCGTTCTGCGAGCCGCTCGGCTGCTGCCTGCATGGCGTGGACCTTGCCGCGATCAAACCGGGCTCGTCGGTCGCGGTGCTCGGCGGCGGCGTGATCGGCCTGCTCACCGTTCAGCTGGCAAAGCTCGCCGGTGCGACGACCATCATCTTGTCGACGCGTCAGGCCTCGCGGCGGGCTCTTGCCGAGCAACTGGGCGCAACGGCGACGGTCGATCCCGGTGCTTCCGACGTCATCGACGCGATCGTCGGCCGGTCGGGTTTGATGCCGGGCGGCGTCGACGTGGTGTTCGAATGCGCCGGCGTGAAAGACACCGTCGAGCAGTCGATGCGGCTGGCCAAAGCGGGCGGCACAATTGTCGTCGTCGGCGTGATGCCGCAAGGCATGAAAGCGGCGTTCGAACCGTTCGACCTGCTGTTCCGCGAGTTGAAGGTCCTGGGCTCCTTCCTCAATCCCTTTACCCATCGCCGGGCCGCCGATCTTATCGCCTCGGGGGCGATCGAGGTAGACCGGCTGATATCGCGACAAGTCAGCCTCGACGAGGCGGTGGCGATCATTGCCAACCCGCCGGCGCCAGGCGAGGTCAAAGTCCTGGTTGTGCCTCAGGGCTGATCCATCGGGCCAGTTGCCACCGGCAGGCTTCGCGGTTCTGCGTGGCATCGATGGCTTCATCCTCAATCTGATAAAGCCCGGCTGATGAAGCCGGGGAAAGGCGACCCCTCCAACTCTGCCTATGCCGACGCCGGCCTGCAAACCGGGTGAGGTCCAGCAACTGATGCGTGGCCGCATCAAGTCGACTGGGTTCTATTGCCTTACGCCGGGTGGGAATACTGGGGGAAGTCAGTGCGTCCGAGGCTGACAGGGAAGGAACGCGAGGCGTGCTCAGGGTCCTTTTGACAAGAACCACGTCTTCCTGGGGCGGAATGCATTCAAATAAAACCGGGCATCCGCTTTGTTTTAGCCCATTTCTGCGACGCTGAGTGGAGCCACTCGGCGTCGCAGAATGTTCTAGAGCTTGCTGTTGCGCTGCTGGACCATCATGAAGGTGTCGTAGTTGTACTCGGCCACCTGCGCCCAGAGATAATGCTCCTTGCGGAACGCCTTGATCGAGTCCCAGATCTTCTTGAACGGCGCGTTCGAGGCTTCCATCTCGGCATAGACTTCGTTGGCCTTTTCGAAACAGGCGGCCATGATCTCCTGGCTGAACGGGCTCAACTTGGCCCCGCCGGCAACCAGCCGCTTAACCGCCGCCGGATTGAGATAGTCGTATTTCTGCAGCATGTTGGCGTCGGCCGCTTGAGCGGCAGTATGCACCAGCGACTTGTAAGCCGGCGAAAGTTCGTCGTATTTCGCCTTGTTGAACATCAGGTGGACAGTCGGTCCACCTTCCCACCAGCCGGGATAGTAGTAATAGGGCGCAACCTTGTAGAAGCCGAGCTTCTCGTCGTCGTAGGGGCCGACCCATTCGGCGGCATCGATCGTGCCTTTTTCCAGCGCCGGATAAATGTCGCCACCGGCGATCTGCTGCGGAACCACGCCGAGCCTTTGCACCACTTTGCCGGCAAAACCACCGATACGCATCTTGAGGCCGGAAAGGTCGGCGACCGTTTTGATCTCCTTGCGGAACCAGCCACCCATCTGCACGCCGGTATTGCCGCCCGGCAGCCCGAACAGACCCTGCGTCGCCAGGAACTCGTTGAACAGATCGATGCCGCCGCCATGATAGTGCCAGGCGTTGATGCCGCGCGCATTGAGCGAAAACGGAACCGCCGCTCCCAGCGCCCAGGTCGGGTCCTTGCCCCAGTAATAGTATGCCACCGTATGGCAGGCCTCGACGGTGCCGGCAGTGGTGGCATCGGCGGCCTGCAGGCCGGGAACGAGTTCGCCGGCGGCGAAGACCTGGACCTGGAAGTTGCCGTCGGTCGCCTCCGACAGCATCTTGGAAAACACTTCGGCGCCACCATAGATCGTATCGAGCGACTTCGGGAAGGACGACGCCAGCCGCCAGGTCACTTTCGGATTGGACTGGGCGATGGCCGGCGCGGCAAGTGTCGCGGCAGCGGCCGCGGCGCCAACGCCGGCGGTGCCGGCCTTGCGGATGAACGAACGACGATCCATGAAGTTCCTCCCTTTTGGATCCACTGACCGACATTCGGGACGCTTCGGCGCCCGGATCGGCTTCGAGCCCGACAATACACAGGCAAGGAGTCGAGTCCAGCGCGGCAGCCCGGTTTGAGTGGCGCATTTCGGGGAAATTCACGGCGTTGGGGCAGATCTTGCAACTATAGTCTAAGGTCGATTAACTGGCCTACGCGACACGCCGAAACTTGCCATGGAAATGCGCCTTCGGATCGCCTATTTTGCAGGCAGATAATTCGCTGCACCCGATGGGATCCGGACCAAATGCACCAGCCGCTCGTCGCCATATCGACAGACGTCCGCCAGTTCGACAATTACACCTGGCATGCCGCGCCGCAGCAATATCTTGAAGCGGCGCTTTCGGGGGCAGGCGTATTCCCGCTGCTGGTGCCGTCCTTCGGCGACCGGCTCGACTTCGACGAACTGCTTTCCTCCGTCGACGGCGTCATGGTCACCGGTTCCAAGTCGAACGTTCATCCCTCGCTCTATGGCGGTGACGCCAGCGAAGCCAATGGTCCCTACGACCCCGCCCGCGACGCCACCACGCTGCCGCTGATCCGCCGGGCGGTGGAGCGCGGGGTGCCATTGCTCGCCATCTGCCGCGGCATCCAGGAGATGAATGTGGCACTGGGCGGCACGCTGGCCACCGAAATCCAGGAACGCGCCGGTTCGCTCGATCATCGTGCGCCGGCGAGCGACAATCAGGACGAGCGCTTCGCCATCCGTCAGAGCGTGTCGATAAAACCCGGCAGCTGCCTGGCCGGGGTCTTCGGCGCCGGCGACATCATGGTCAATTCGGTGCATCGCCAGGCGGTCGACCGGCTTGGCCCGAAGCTGCAGGTCGAAGCGGTCGCCGCCGACGGCACAGTCGAGGCGGTTTCGGTGCGCGATGCACGGGCTTTCGCCGTCGGCGTCCAGTGGCATCCCGAATACTGGGTCAAATCGGACAGCATCTCGGTAAAGATATTTCGCGCATTCGGCGATGCGGTGCGCCTGCATCAGGCGGCGAAATCGGGCGCGCGCGCCGCGGCGGAATAGTCCTGCCGCGCTCGTCAGTCGCCGGCCGACGCCAGCGTCAGCAGCGGCAGCGCCGGCGCGTAGGATTCGTAACCATCGCCGTCGGCGACTGAGAACATGACGATCGGATCGGTGCCGTTAGCGCTGAAGGTGACCGTACCGTCATCCTGCTCTCGCCAGAACTTCGCCTGCTCGACACCGGGCAACACCCGGCGGCAATTCGGGGCAACCGTCAACAGCGACAGCCCTTGCGAAATCTCGGCGCCGCGGCTGACCGCACAAGACGCCTCGTCGCCATGGGCTACCAGCCTGTAGTTGCCAGACGAAGGTGTTGACTCACTGGCTGCGCGGCTTTGACCGCTACCGGCGTAAAACAGCTGGACGCTGCCTAACAGCGCAGCAGTCGCCATCAATGCGGGAACCGTTTTCATCCTGTTTCTCCGCGCATTTCAAGCGCGCCGCGTTCGAAGAGATCAGGAGGCGCGCTTCATCTTGCTGTCATGTGCTGTCAGGCGGACATACACTAGGAAGGACCAGAATGATTCCGAAGGGTTAAGCTGAAGTTAATAGATATGGCAACCCGCTTACGGCCTTGCCTTGACATTTGCCGTCTCCGGCACCGGCGTCAGCGCCTTGCGCTGCGAAAACCACGAGACCAGATTGTCGACGCACAGGTCCGCCATGGCGCGGCGGGTGTGCTGCGAGGCTGAGCCGACATGTGGCAAAAGCGAGGTGTTGGGCGCGGCAAGCAACGCCGCTGGCACATTTGGCTCGTCGGCAAAGACGTCTAGCCCGGCAGCGGCGATGCTGCCGCTGGCAAGTGCGGCGGCAAGGGCTGGTTCGTCGACCGTGCTGCCCCGGCCGATATTGACGAAGACGCCGTTCGGCCCAAGGGCCGAGAGGATTTCGGCATTGACCGCCTTTTCCGTCGAGGCCCCGCCGGGCGCCACCGAGATCAGCGTGTCGACCGCCTCGGCGAGACCTTTCAGCGTCGGGTGATAGTCATAGGACAGGCCTTCGACGCGGCGCCGGTTGTGATAGGCAATGGACAGCCCGAAAGCGTCGAGCCGGCGGGCAATGGCGAGGCCGATGCGGCCCATGCCGAAGATGCCGACATGGCGACCGCGCAAGGTCAGCCGGCTCAGCGGATAGTTGCCGTTGCGCAGCCAACTTCCGTCGCGCAGCCAGGCCTCGGCGCGCGGCAGTTCGCGGATGGTATTGATCAACAGGCCGAGCGCCGTATCGGCGACCTCTTCGGTCAGCACATCCGGTGTGTTGGTGACCATGATGCCGCGCCGTGCGGCGTGGCGGACATCGACCGAATCATAGCCGACGCCGAAATTGGCGATGATCTCGAGCTTTGGCAGCGCGTCCATCAACGCGGCGCTTATGCCGCCAAAGGCGGCTATGCCGCGCACCGTAAGGCGCATCTCGTCGGTGACCAGCGAGGGATCGGCGCGTTCGATCCGAACGCGGCTGAACGCCCCGTCGATGCGGCCGACCGCATGATCGTTGAACTGGCCCGGCACCAGAATGGCGACAGCTTGCTGTTCGGTTTTTGTCATGCACGTTCCACCGGTTTGCCGGTCGACTGGCGCACATGCAGTTCCGGCTTGATCAGTTCCTGCGACGGCCGCACCGTCTGTCCGTTGAGTTTGTCGAGCAGCGCGCTGGCGGCGCGGCGGCCAACCTCGCGCTGGCCGTTCCAGACGGTGGTCAGCGCCGGCGTCGCGATCGCCGCCTCCTCGAGGTCGTCATAGCCGGTAACAGAGATGTCGATGCCCGGCACCAGCCCGGCGCGCGCAATGCCGTTCATCAGGCCGATGGCGACGAGGTCGTTCCAGCAGCAGGCCGCGGTCGGCCTGTCCTTCAGCGCCAGGAACTGCCCGGCGGCCTCGAAGCCGGCCTGCTTGGTGCGCGGGCCGGCGATGCGCCAGGACGGCCTGACCTCAAGCCCTGCCGACTCCATAGCGTTGACATATCCCTGATAGCGATCGCGGCCGGTCGAGGTCTGGTCGGTGCCGCCGATCATGGCAATGCGCTTGTGGCCAAGCGAGATCAGATGATTGGTGGCAAGCCCGGTGCCATAGGCATCGTCGCCGCGAAACACCGGCACGTCGGCACCTTCGACGGTGCGTGCAATCAGCACTGCCGGGAGACCGTTCTCCTCGGCCATGATTATGTCTTCGGGCGGCGTGCCGATGGCCGGCGACATGATGACGCCGTCAGCGCCCAGCTGCAGAAGCGTGTCGATGAAGGTACGTTGTTTCTCGAGTTGGTCGTAGTGGTTCGACAGGATGAACGTTTGCCGGCTGCGGTCGAGCTCGCTCTCGATCGAACGCAATATTTCGGCAAAGAACGGGTTCATGATGTCGTGGACGACGACGCCGACTATGCCCGAGCGCGAGGTGCGCAGGCTGGCGGCGCGGCGGTTGTAGATATAGCCGATGGCGCGGGCATGTTCCTTGATGCGGTCGCGGGTGCCGCCGGCGACCAGCGGGCTGTCGCGCAAGGCCAGCGAGACCGTGGCCGTGGACACGCCGAGCGCATCCGCGATGGTCGAAAGCTTGATCTTCTGTGCCAGCGCCCTGCGCTCCTGAAGCAATTTAAACTGTTTAAAGGCCGGCTCTTATGCCATCGATCCCGAGCAAATCAAAGTTTTTTTGCCAGCGCTTCCGCCTCCGCGTCCAGCGTCGCGCGGTTGCGCAAGCGAAGCCGGTGCTCGCGGTGGACGATGTAGAGGCCGCTGGCGACGATGACTGTGGCACCGGCCAGCGTCCAGCGATCGGGAAACTGGTTGAAGACGATCAGGCCGGAGACGATCATCCAGATCATCTGCGAATATGGATAGGGGGCCAGGGCCGTGGTGGTGGCAAGGCGATAGGCCTGCACAAGAAGCCAATGGCCAAGGGCGCCGAAAACGCCGAGCATCAGCAATATGAACCAGTGCCAGCCATCCTGCGGCAGCGAAAGCGAAAACGGCAGTGTCGGCAGCAGCAGCACGGCTGGCGCCAACGCCGAAAACAGGATCAGGCTTTCCGAGGTTTCCGTCGCGGACATGCGGCGCGTCATGATGACGTAAAAACTGTTCGACAGCATCGAGCCGAGCGCAAAGAGATGGCCGACGCCAAAAACCCCGATGCCCGGCCGGGTAATGATGAGGACGCCGACAAAGCCGCTCATGATCGCCAGCCAACGCCGCCAGCCGGCCCATTCCCCTAGCAACGGACCGGCAAGCGCGGTGATCACCATCGGGCCGAAGAAGTAGATCGAGGTGGTTTCCGCCAGTTGCAGCGTCCGCAGCGCCAGAATGTTGCATATCGTCGATCCGAACAGGAGGAGACCGCGCGTGATGTGCGCCGGCAGGTTGGCGGGACGAAAGCGCAGCGGCTCACGCCATCCGCGCAGAAAGACGCCGACGATCAGGACATGGACCGCGAAGCGGGTCCAAGCGACGATCAGCGCCGAGACGCCGGCCAGGACAAGGTATTTGCTGCTGGTGTCGAGGAAGGTGAAAAACACGTAGACGGAAAGCATGCACAGGATCGCCGCCGGCGACGTCGCGCTTTCGTCATGTCTTGGGGGAGCATTCAATTTCAGGCCGGACGGGAAGCAAGGCAGTCCCTCACCAATGCGGCAATTGTCGCCTGCCGGCAAGCCAAAACAGGCTGGCACAACGAACGCCGCCGACCAGGCTCAGTTTTTGTCCCTGGTGGCCGACGACTCAGGCGTGCATGCGGGCGCCCTTGGTGATCTTGTCGACGAGCTTCTTTTCGGCGCGAAGCGCGATGCCGACCACCTTGGCATCCTCCGGCGCAAATTCGGCAAAGACGGCACGGTTGGCCAGATCATACCCAGTCGAAAACATTTCCTCGACATAGAGCGAGACCGTCACACTACGCTCCAGCGCCCGCCGGTGGATCGCGCCGAGCGTCTGGCCGTCCGCCGAAAGCACGATGACCGGCTGGATCGACAGCGGGTTGTAGATATTGCCGGCGCGATCACGGTAGGGGTCGCCGATAATGTCGGGAAACTGCGCGACGATGCCGCTGGTCAGAAAGGCGGTGACGTTGAGCTTTTGCCAGACGGGAAGATCATCCTTGAGCACGATTGCAAATTTCGTATCGAACATGCGACAGTTTCCAATCCGAAAGGGGGCCAATCCGAGGCTGCGAGTGAATCGATGCCGCACGGTCTAGACGGGGAAGCCTTTCAAGGTCTTGGACGTTTGTGCGTGGAAGCAGCCGAGAACTGCATCGTACCGGCACCCCGTGCTGCCGGCATGGAACGCATCGAGGCCCGGTTCCACGGCAACGCCTTCGATCTCCATCGCCACGACACCTATGCGATCGGGGTGACGCTTTATGGCGTGCAGCGCTTCCGCTATCGCGGCCAAACGCATCAGAGCTTGGCTGGCCAGATCATTATCCTTCATCCCGACGAACTGCACGATGGCGGTGCCGGCACCGAAGACGGCCTGCGTTACAGAATGCTCTATTTGGAGCCGTCCCTGATGCTCGATTGCCTCGGCGGCGGGTCACTGCCTTTCGTCGGGGATGCCGTAGTGACAGACCGCGATCTCCGCGCGACGCTGCTTTCGGCGCTCGGGCCGCTGGATCAGGAACTGGACGAGCTGTTTGTCGTCGATTTCATGACGCAGCTTATGCAAAGCCTGGCCGGGCACGCCGGTCAGCCGGCGAAACCGGTAGCGAAAACCGCGTGGCGCGCCGCCAGCCTGGCGCGCGACTATCTGGAGGAAAATGTCGCGCGGATTGTACGTTCGGATGAATTGGAGGCGATAACCGGATTGGACCGTTATGCCCTGTCGCGGCACTTCCGCGCCACCTTCTCCACCAGCCCGCACCGGTTCCTGTTGATGCGCCGGCTTCAGCGAGCCCGCCGTATGATCGAAGCCAACGAACCGCTGGCAGAGATCGCCATCGCGGCCGGCTTCAGCGACCAAAGCCATTTCAATCGGCATTTCAAGAAGGCGTTCGGCGTCACGCCGGGACGCTGGTCGGCACTGACGCGACGGCCGTCAGCGGCGAACGCGTGACCTTATTCTAGGATTTTGTCCTCGATATCCAGTTCGTCATCCGGGAGCACCATTTCGCCGTTCGACAGGTTCGCCTCGACACGCGCAAGCAGCTTGAACAGCGCTTTCTGATCCTTCTTGTCGAGACCCTTCAATGCCTGCTTTTCGGTCTTCTTCACCGATTTCTCGATGGCGTGGATGATTTCGCGGCCGGTGTCGGTGAGGAAAATATGCGCCTGGCGGGCATCGGCGGACGAGGCGCGCTTCTCCAGAAAACCCTGCGCCTGCAGCCGGTTGATGGTCTTGGTGATGGTCGGCGGACGCACGCCGAGGCGGCCGGCAAGATTGCCGGGCGTCTGCCCGTCATCGCGGTCGAGCGCCAGCATGATCTGGTCCTGGCCGGCATAGAAGCCATGCGCCAGAAGCCGGGCGGCGAGCGCCGTGCGCGCCAGCCGCGCCGCCGAATGCAGCCGGCTCATTGTTGCAGTCTTGTCCGCCTTGGCCATGCTCATCCCTCCTCGGCCGAACCGGTGCGGGCAGCATAGAAGCAGGCCGCCGATTGGCAATGACGATCGAAAACATTCCGGCTCGGAAAATAGCTTTGCCGGCAAGCATCGCGGTGTTCGCCGTGGCTAATGCCAGATGTTTATTTCAGTTAGATGACAAACGACTTTCCGCAATGGCTGGATGGGGACGTGACGAGGCGTTCTCAACCGGCCTTCACCGCGACCACCATCAAGGCCTGAAAGGCGTCCGCCATTTCCCGCAGCGCTGCCTGAGACAGCGGCCCGGCCTGCCGCGCAATGCCGTCCCGCGCGTTCGATGTGTCGCGTTTGCCGGGACGGTCGTTATAGGGCGCGACGGTGGCGAATATCTGATCGCTGAGGCTGTCGGGGAAGAACATCTGGCCGGTCATCACCGAGCGGTCGTCGGGGAAGATCTTGAAATGGATGTGGGTGGTGCGGCCGCGATACCAGCCGGGATAGATGGTGGCGAAAGAAGCAATGCCGCTTTCATCGGTTCTCTGCCAGCCCCGGAGAAAGCTCTGGCCAGACGTGTCGATATCCTGCCCGTCGCCCTGTCCGGGATAGCCGGAATAGGCGCCCTGGGCGTCGCAATGCCAGATATCGACGCGTGCGCCGGGAAGCGGCCGGCAGGAGGCGTCGACGATTTGCAGCCGCACATTGAGGGCGATGCCTTTCTTGCCCTCGGTGATATTGGCGCGTTCGAGCTTCGGGTCGAAATAGAACGGCCCTTCGGCGACCTCGGGCGTGATGGCGCAGACGCCGGCACCGGCTTCGAACAAGGCAAGCCCGGCATATGGCGAAACCTGCCCGGCCCTTGCACCGGCGGGCAGGAATATGCCGCCAGCGGTAACCGCAACGAGACCGAGCGCCTGCCGACGGGTTAGTGGCAAGGACTTGTCCGACATCTGGCGCCTCTTCAACGCGAACAGCCCCCGGTGAATGACCCTTTGCCTATCTAAGCCCCACCGCCAACCCGCGCCAATGAAAGTTCGGCAATGTGAGGAAAGTTCGGCAATACCAGCCTCTCTTTGGCCCACCGGTTTGCCTCGTGCAAAAGCCGAGCACACATCCTATATGGAGCCGACAATCCCTATTCGAGGCACAATATGAGCGACGCACAGACGCAGATCCCCGTAACCGTCCTCACCGGCTATCTCGGCGCCGGCAAGACGACACTGCTCAACCGCATCCTTTCGGAAAACCATGGCAAGCGCTACGCCGTCATCGTCAATGAATTCGGCGAGATCGGCATCGACAACGAGCTGATCGTGGAATCCGACGAGGAAATCTACGAGATGAACAATGGCTGCGTCTGCTGCACCGTGCGCGGCGACCTGATCCGCGTCGTCGAAGGCCTGATGCGCAGACCCGGCCGCTTCGACGCCATCGTCGTCGAGACCACAGGCCTCGCCGATCCCGTTCCGGTAGCACAAACCTTCTTCATGGACGACGACGTGCGTTCCAAGACCAGGCTCGATGCGGTGGTGGCACTGGTCGACGCCAAGCACCTGCCGCTGCGCCTCAAGGATTCCCGCGAGGCCGAGGACCAGATCGCCTTTGCCGATGTCGTCGTGCTCAACAAGACCGACCTGGTCACTCCCGAAGAGCTGAGCAAGGTGGAGGCGACGATCCGCGCCATCAACCCGGCGGCACGAATCCATCGCACCACACGCGCCGGCGTGGCGCTGTCCGAGGTGCTCGATCGCGGTGCGTTCGACCTGTCCCGGGCGCTGGAGAATGATCCGCACTTCCTCGAGGCGCATGACGATCACGACCATCATGATCATGACCACAATCACCATGATCACGACGGCCACGATCATGACGGGCATCATCATCATGCGCACCCTTCCGACATCCATGACGTGACCGTGCAGTCGGTGTCGCTGCGCGGCGGCGAGATGGACCCGAAAAAGTTCTTCCCGTGGATCGAGAAGGTCACCCAGATGGAAGGCCCCAACATCCTGCGGCTGAAAGGGATCATTGCGCTGAAAGGCGATGACGAGCGCTATGTCATCCAGGGCGTGCACATGATCATCGAAGGCGACCACCAGCGCGCCTGGAAGGACGGCGAGAAGCACGAGAGCCGGCTGGTGTTCATCGGTCGCGAACTCGACGCCGAGCGGCTGAAGACAAGCTTCGAGGCCTGCCAGGCCGCTTGATTTAGCTGCCCTTTCTTCCTTCTCCCCTTGTGGGAGAAGGGGTAGTCCGCAACGCTGGCGGTCTCTCCTCACGACGATCCGAAGCACGGGTTGAGACCCGCAGCTCAACCCCTTAAGGGTGAGGCAGCAGAAATCTCAAACGGAATGATCTCTCATGCCGACAGTCGCCCCGCTCGATCTCGAAGGCCACTGCCTCGCCGCCGTGTTCCTCGGCGACGTGCCGCATTTTGCGCTGGCTGACGGCACAATCCATCGGCTCGACCATGGCCACAAGACGGTGCAGGCCAATGACGGGCTGCTCGCCGCCTTCCATGATGCGGCGAACGACCGGCTGATCACCGGTGGTGAGGACGGCAAGATCTTTGCCGTGACCGCAGACGGCAATACAGCGGAATTGGCGACCGCAGGCAAGAAATGGATAACCAGCGTCGCCGCCGGGCCGCAAGGCGCTATTGCCTATGCTTCGGGCAAGATTGCCTATGTGCGCTTTGCCGACGGCAAGACCAGGGAATTCTCGCATCCGCGCTCGGTCGAGGGGCTTGCCTTCTCGCCCAAGGGCATGCGCTTCGGCGTTGCCCGCTACAATGGCGCGACGCTGCATTTCCCGGCCGCCGACGGCAAGCCGGCCGAACTCGAATGGGCCGGCGCCCACACCGGCATCACCTTCTCGCCGGACGGCGGCTTCGTCGTCACCACCATGCAGGAAAACGCGCTGCATGGCTGGAAGCTCGCCGACGGCAAGCACATGCGGATGTCCGGCTACCCAGGTAAGGTCAAAAGCCTGTCGTGGAGCGCCAAGGGCAAATGGCTGGCGAGTTCCGGCGCGCCGGCAGCGATCGTCTGGCCGTTTTCTGGCAAGGACGGGCCGATGGGCAAGGCGCCGCTGGAACTCGGCACGCGCGGCAATGCGATGGTCACCTGCGTCGCCTGTCACCCGAGCCAGGACGTCGTTGCTATCGGCTATGATGACGGCATGGTGATGGCGGTGCGCTTCGCCGACGCCAGGGAAGTGCTGTTGCGCCGGCCAGGCAAGGGCGCCGTCACCTCCATGATGTGGGACAAGGAAGAGCGCCGCGTCGCGTTCGGCAGCGCTGCCGGCGATTGCGGCGTCATCGATATTTCGGCGTAGCCTGCTTCGGTATCGGCCGTAACATCATAGATTGAGAGCAAATAGCGGCCGTCATAGACGCCTTCGTCGCTGGCTTTGGTCAGGATCGTCAGTTCGACATAGCCGTAGGCGTTTTCGACCTGCCGTTCGTGGTAGACGAGCAGCCGCAATTCCTTGTTGTCGAGCCAATATTGCGTGAGATTCTGATCCTCGAACACCGTCTTGCGCAGACTGTCGCCAGCCGGCCTGCCCAGAATTTCGAGCTCGCCGCTAAAATTGAAGGTCGGCCCGCCCATGCCTCTGGTGACCCCGGCACCGACCTGAAATTTGACGGCTGCATCCTCGGCGGAACACCAGATGCCGCCGGACGCCAGAGCCGCACCAACCGACGACAGCAGCGTTGCTGCGCAGACGATCGCCCGCACCATCCTGTCCCCTCCAGCCGAAGTGCCATTGGCGCCCGAAGGCGGCTCGCGGTCAAGCGCCTGTTTTCATTCAAATGACCGCTGACCCAACACAGGGCAGCCGCCCGGCCAATTGCGGTGGCGGATGCCGATTGTCTAAAGTGCGACTGAGAGGGCCGCCATGAACGTAATCAACCATTCAAAGACTTCCATCGGCGGCATCGGCCCGGCCCGGATCGCCGAGTTGCGCGCGACCAAGGCAGAAGTCTTCCGCCGGGCGCGGCCAAAATCGATGGCGAAAATCGGCCATGGCCTGCCCGGCTTCTTCGGCGGCGTGCCGATGCATTGGATGAACGACTGGCCGACGCCGTTCCCGATCCTCGTCGATAGTGCCAGGGGCGCCATCATCAGAGATATCGACGGCAACCGGCTCGACGATTTCTGCCTTGGCGACACCGGTTCGATGTTCGGTCATTCGCCGCCGTCGGTCGCACGCGCCATCCGCTGGCAGGCCGGACGCGGCCTGACCTACATGCTGCCTGCCGAGGACGCACTCGCCATCGGGCCGCTGCTGCAGCAGCGTTTCGGTTTGCCGTTGTGGCAGATCGCGACGACGGCGACCGATGCCAACCGCTTCGCGCTGCGCGTTGCCCGCGCCGTTACCGGCCGGGAGAAGATACTGGTCTTCAACGGCTGCTATCATGGCTCGGTCGACGAGACGATGGTGCGGCTGGTCGCCGGGAAAGCGGTGAATCGACCGGGACTGGCCGGCGAGTTCCGCGACCTGACGCGCGCGACTGATGTCGTCGAGTTCAACGATCTGCCGGCGCTCGACGCGGCACTCCGGGGCCACGATGTCGCCTGCGTCATCGCCGAGCCGGTGCTGACCAATTCCTGCATGGTGCTGCCCGAAGCCGGCTTTCATGATAGCTTGCGGCGTCTCACCCGTGCGACCGGCACGCTGCTTCTAATCGACGAGACGCACACGATCTCGACCGGTCCCGGTGGCTATACAAGCAAATACGGGCTGGAACCGGACCTGTTCGTGCTGGGCAAGCCGATTGCCGGCGGCGTACCGGCGAGCGTCTGGGGGATGAGCGAAGACGTTGCGGCCCGCTATGCCGCTTATATCAGCCGGAAAGAGCCCGGCTACTCCGGGCATGGGGACAACGCTGTCGGCCAATCCGCTGCAATTCGCAGCGATGCGCGCCACGCTGGAATACGTCATGACCGACGAGAACTACAGCCATATGGACCATCTGGCGCGGCGGCTCGACGCCGGGCTGACTGCCGTCATCGATCGCTATCGTCTGCCCTGGCATGTTGCTCGCGTCGGCGCCCGCGTCGAGTTCATCTGCGCGCCGGGCCCGTTGAGGAATGGCGGCGAGGCGGAAGCTGCGCATGCACCGGAGCTCGAGGCGGCGGTCCACGTTGCGCTGGTCAATCGCGGCGTGCTGATCGCACCCTTCCACAACATGATGCTGATCTCTCCTGCGACCAGCGCCGCCCAGGTGGACCGGCTGATCACTGCCTTCGGCGCGGTTGCGGCAAAGCTTACGGCGTGAGACAAGCTTGCGGCATGAAACAAGCGCCCAAGCAAAGTTTGAACCTGGTCACGGCATCCCCTTCGGGCTCGACGCCCGCCGAGGCGCAGGCCTTTCTCGACGCTCATCCCGAGATCGAAGCGTTCGACATCGTGCTGACCGACGCCAATGGCGTCGGGCGCGGCAAGATCGTGCGCCGGCACGAGTTGATGAGCATCTTCGAGGGTGGCCGGCACATGCCGATCTCGATCCTCGGCCTCGACATCACCGGCGAGGATGTTCACGAGACCGGGCTGATCTGGACGACCGGCGACGGCGACCTGCGGGCGTGGCCGATCCCCGGCACACTGGTGCCGCTGTTCGGCACACAGCCGCCGCGCGGCCAGGTGCTGATGGCGATGTACCATCTCGATGGCCAGCCGATGTCGTCCGACCCGCGGCTGGCACTCGCCCGCCAGGTAGACATCCTCGCGGCCAAGGGCCTGCATCCGGCTGGCGCCTTCGAGCTCGAATTCTTCCTGCTCGCCAACGAGCGCGATGCCGAAGGTAAGGTGCAGCCGGCGCACGCGGTGCTCGACGGACGCCGCTCGGCCAAGACGGAGGTCTATTCCGTCGACCATCTGCACGGCATGGAGCCGCTGTTTTCCGACATCTACGCCGCAGCCAAGGTGCAAGGCATCCCGGCCGAGACGGTCATCTCGGAATATGCGCCCGGCCAGTACGAGCTGACGCTCAACTACCGCAAGGACGTGATGCGGGCGGCCGACGATCTCGTCATGCTCAAGCGTCTGGTGCGGGCGCAGGCACGTCGGCATGGTGTCACCGCTTGCTTCATGGCCAAGCCGATCGAGAAGTATGCCGGCTCTGGCATGCATTTTCATGTCTCGCTGCTGGACGATGCCGGCAAGAACGTCTTTGCCGAAACCGGCGGCGAAAGCTGGTCGCTGCCGCTGCTGCGCGGGCTCGGCGGACTGATCCAGACGATGGCGGAATCGATGCTGGTCTTTGCGCCGCACGCCAACTCATGGCGGCGCTTCGTCTCGCAATCCTATGCGCCGGTGGCGCCGACCTGGGGCGTCAACAACCGTTCGGTGGCACTGCGTGTGCCGGCCGGCGATGCCAAGAACCGCCGCATCGAGCACCGGCCATCGGGCGTCGACGCGAATCCTTACCTGGTGGCAGCAACGGTGCTGGCAGGCATCGTCAAAGGCCTTGACGAGGGCCTCGATCCCGGTCCCGAAACCACCGGCAATGGCTACGAATCGGCCGTCACGCGCACGACGATGCCGGTCGACTGGCGTGCCGCGATCGAGGCAGCAAGGGCGTCGACCTTCCTCAAGGGCGCATTGGGCGAAGACCTGCACCGGACGTTCGTGGCGATCAAGCAGTCGGAATATCTGCGCGTGGCGCGCACGGTCAGCGAACTGGATTATCACCTCTATCTGCACGAGGTGTAGGGCCCTGTTCGGCAGAGTCTTCGCTCGGCGAAGTTCCGACCGGACCAGTTTTGAAGGAACCTTCCGGCGGCTTCGCTCATTCCGGTTCTGATCACAGAAGCGGACAAGGCCGCCTTAGCCATGATCGCCAGGATGCAGACGACCCCCACGTCGCACCATGCCAAGGTGGAGTCGAGAGGCTTGCCGACCGGCAAATCCCCGGAAACGACAGAAATCGACGCCAGGACGATTCCTGAACTGCGCGAAACGGCCAAGATCTGCCGCCGCTGTCCGCTATGGCACGACGCCACGCAGACTGTGTTCGGTGAGGGCCCTGATAAAGCTAAGGTGATCTTCGTCGGCGAACAGCCGGGCGACCAGGAGGACCTGGCGGGCAAGCCCTTCGTCGGTCCGGCGGGCAAGGTGTTCGACGCGATCCTGGACGATGCCGGCGTCGATCGGCTGAAAGTCTACGTCACCAACGCGGTCAAGCATTTCAAGTTCGAGCCGCGCGGCAAGCGGCGCATCCACTCCAAGCCGAACGCCGGCGAGGTGCAGGCTTGCCGCTGGTGGCTCGACAAGGAAATCGATCTGATCAAGCCCAATCTGGCGGTAGCGCTCGGCGCAACGGCGGCGCAGGCGCTGCTCGGCAAGGTGGTGCCGATCATGAAGATGCGCGGGGCGGTCGTGGAGCGCGACGATGGCTTGCGTGTCTTCGTCACCATCCACCCGTCCTTCATCCTGCGCATTCGCGAGCCGGCGGACAAGCAGGCCGAACGCGAGCGGTTCCTGCAGGATATGAGAGCGGTGAAAAGGCTGATGGCGGCCTGAACCTATCTGATCAGGATCGCCCTCAAATCATTGACGTTCGTCCCAGTCGGTCCGGGCGCGAAAAGATCGCCGACGGCGTTAAACGCGGTCCACGCATTGTTGCCGGCAAGCATGGCCTTGGCATCGACGCCCGCCTCGCGCATCCGCGACACCGTCGAGCCGTCGGCGAAGGCGCCGGCATTGTCTTCCGAACCGTCTATGCCGTCGGTGTCGGCGGCCAGTGCGTGCACGCCGGCCATGCCGCTGATGCCAATGGCGAAGGCGAGCAGGAATTCCGAGTTACGGCCGCCTTTGCCTTTCGCGCGCAAGGTCACCGTCGTCTCGCCGCCCGACAGGATCAGCACCGGCTTTGCGAATGGCCGGTTGCGCGTCGCCACTTCGCGCGCGATCGCAGCGTGGACGCCGCCGACCTCACGCGCCTCGCCCTCGATGGAATCGGAGAGAATGACCGCCTGAATGCCTTGGCGCGTCGCTTCGGTC
Source organism: Mesorhizobium sp. M1328 (assembly GCF_040318075.1). NCBI lineage: Bacteria > Pseudomonadati > Pseudomonadota > Alphaproteobacteria > Hyphomicrobiales > Phyllobacteriaceae > Mesorhizobium > Mesorhizobium sp. M1328. The sequence continues at coordinate 46,239 of NZ_JAMYLO010000001.1, forward strand.
GCTGCGGCTTCCAGCGAGACGCCGGCGGAAGCGATCAGATGCACCTCGTTGCGGATAAAACGCGGGTCGTCCGGACGCGGCGCATCGGCCGCCGGCGAATTGATATGCGCCATGACTGAGGCCGGCAGGTTCATGCCATAGGCAGCGATCGACGCCAATGCGTCCTCACGGCTGCCTATATCCGGCACGGTCGGACCAGAAGCGACCAGAGCCGGATCGTCGCCCGGAATATCAGAAACAACCAGCGAGACCACCTTGGCAGGATATGCGGCGGCCGCCAGCCTGCCGCCCTTGATCGAGGAAAGATGTTTGCGGATGGTGTTCATCGCGGCGATCGGCGCGCCGGAGGCGAGCAGCGCCTCGTTGACGGCGATCTCATCGGCCAGCGTCAGACCTTCGGCTGGTGACGGCAGCAGCGCCGAGCCGCCGCCCGAAATGAGCGCCACGACGAGGTCGTCCGCAGTCAGTCCCTGGACTTTTTCGAGCAGCCGCCGGGAAGCCTCGAGCCCCGCGGCATCCGGCACCGGATGCGCCGCCTCGATGATCTCGATGCGCCGGCAGGCCGCGCCATAGCCGTAGCGGGTGACGACCAGCCCCTCGATCGGCCGGTCCCACACTTTCTCGAAAGCCGCCGCCATCTGCGCCGAGCCTTTTCCTGCACCGATGACGATCGTGCGGCCCTTCGGCCTTGCCGGCAAATGATCCTTGATTGTCCTCTGGGGATCGGCGGCGGCAACGGCGGCGTTGAAGATCGAAATGAGAAAGGGCTTGGGGTCTACCTCTGTCATTTTGCTTCCGCCGGCAATGCCAGCTCGCGCGCATTGATGCCGAGATACTCACAAAGCGTATCGACGACCACACCATGGTCCTCACGCTCCGGCAGGCCCGAGACGGCGATCACGCCGATGACGCCGGCGCCCTTGACAGTGATGGGAAAGCCGCCACCGGCCAGCACGTAGTCGGCAACGTCCAGCCCCTCGCCGGGCTTGAAGCTGCGGTCGGGGCGCTGCTGCTCCAGCACCATGCGGTAGGTGCTTTTCAGGAACCGCCGCACGACGTTGATCTTGCGCCGCGCCCAGTCCGGATTGGAAGCGTTCGAGCCGGGCATTGCCGCATAGAACAGCGGCCGGTCGAAGGTTCTGATATCGACGATGATCGGCAGGTTTTCCTTGAGAGCCCGATCTCGGATCGCCGAGCCGATCTCGAAAGCGACGGCTTCATCGAAGGCCGAAAAGACAAGCGTGGCTTCCTGTTTCTCAATCAGAGCGATGTCGTCCGCAACGGCCATGTCGTTCCCCTGTCAACTTCGCCGCACGCTTTGCCGGATGGCTGCCGCCCGGTCAAGCCGGCCGCATACGACGGCTAAACCGCCATATCCGTCTTGGCCGCGCGGCCGGCGACATAGACCTCATGCACGGCGCGGTCGTCGCCGAGCGTCTGCAGCAGAAACAACTCCTCGGCGAGCGTGTCCGCCGTCTCCACCCGCAGTCGCATCGCCGGCGTGGCGCGGGCGTCAAGCACAACGATATCGGCGTCGCTGCCTTCCTCCAGGGTGCCGATCTTTTCCGCAAGCGACAGCGCCTCGGCATTGCCGCGGGTCAGTTGCCAGAAGGACTGGAACGGATTGAGCTTCTCACCGTTCAGCGCGATCACCTTGTAGCCCTCGTCCATGGTGCGCAGCATCGAATAGTTGGTGCCACCGCCGACATCGGTGGCGGCGGCGATGCGAAGCGGCTTCTCGCGGCGGCGATAGCGCTGATAATCGAAGAGGCCCGAGCCGAGAAACAGGTTGGAGGTCGGGCAGAACACCGCCACCGAGCCGCTATCGGAAAGCGCATCCGCCTCGCGTTCCGACAGATGGATGCAATGGCCGAACAGGCTTCTGCGCCCGAGCAGCCCGTAATGCTCATAGACATCGGTATAGTCGCGCGCCTGCGGATGAAGCTGCTGCGTGAAGGCGATCTCGGCGTGGTTTTCCGACAGATGCGTCTGCATGTGCAGATCAGGATATTCGCGGCAGAGCGCGCCCGCCATCTCCAATTGCTCGGGCGACGAAGTGATGGCGAAGCGCGGGGTGATGGCATAGTGCTGGCGCCCCCTGCCGTGCCACTCCTCGATCAACGCCTTGCTGTCGTCATAACCCGATTGCGGCGTGTCGAGCACGCCTTCCGGGGCGTTGCGGTCCATCATCACCTTGCCGGCGATGTTGAGCATGTTGCGGTCGTGCGACTCGGCAAAGAACGCTTCGGCCGATTCCTTGTGCACCGAGCAATAGGCCGCGACCGTCGTCGTGCCGTGGCGCAACACTTCGTCCAGGAACAGCCTGGCGATACGGCGGCCATGCTGAGCGTTCTGGAATTTGGTCTCTTCCGGAAAAGTGTAGGTGTTCAGCCAGTCGAGCAGCTCGGCGCCGAAGGAAGCGATGACCTGCATCTGCGGAAAATGCGCGTGCGCATCGATGAACCCGGGCAGCAGCAGATGCGGCCTGTGGTCGATCTTTCTTGTTCCCTCGCCCGCCTTTTTCTCGACCTCGGCATAGGCGCCCGCGGCAACGATCCTGCCGTCGCGGAGCAGCAGGCCGCCATCTTGCTCGTAACGCCAGGCGGAATGGTCGTCGACAGTTTCGGGCCAGCGCAAAAACGACAGCGTGCGGCCGCGCAGCAGCGTGCTGGTCATGCTATTTCCCCGCGCCTTCGAACCATGCCACCAGCAGCGCCCGTTCCTTGTCGGTGATCTGGGTGACGTTGGCGGGCGGCATGGCGTGGCTGCGCCCGGCCTGCAGGTAGATCTCGCCGGCGTGCTCGGCGATGCCGGCATCGGTATCGAGCATCACGCCCTTCGGCGCGTGGTAAATGCCCTCGTAGGACGGCTCGGCCGCGTGGCACATCGAACAGCGGCCAAGCACTGTATCACGCACGGCGGGAAAATGCGCCGAGGCGACGTAGACCTGTGCCGCCGAGGACGTTTTGACCTCGCCGGTCAGCAGTTTCGGCACCGTCGACAGCCAGATGATGACGACGAACAGGACGGCCGCCGCCAGCCAGGTCCAGGTCGGATTGCCTTTGCGCGCATGCCTAGTGTTGAAATAGTGCCGGATCAGCACGCCGATGATGAACACCAGCGAGGCGATGACCCAGTTGAACTCTGTCCCGAACGCCAGCGGATAATGGTTCGACAGCATCAGGAACAAAACCGGCAGCGTCAGGTAATTGTTGTGCAGCGAGCGCTGCTTGGCGATCTTGCCGTATTTCGGATCGGGCTTGCGGCCGGCGATCAGGTCGGCGACGACGATCTTCTGGTTGGGGATGATGACCATGAAAACGTTGGCCGACATGATCGTCGCGGTGATGGCGCCAAGATGCAGGAAGGCGGCGCGACCGGTGAACAGGTGGGTCAGTCCCCAGGCCATGAATACCAGCACCCCATACAGCACCAGCATCAGGCCGGTGTCGCTGTTGCCGAGCGGCGAACGGCACAAGAGATCGTAGACCACCCAGCCGACGCCGATCGTCGCCAGCGACAGCAAGATGCCTGTAGGCACCGACATGGCAAGGACATTCGGATCGATCAGGAACAGGTCCGCCCCGGCATAGTAGACGACGCACAGCATGGCGAAGCCCGACAGCCAGGTGGCGTAGGATTCCCATTTGAACCAGGTCAGGTGCTCGGGCATTTCGGCCGGCGCCACCAGATATTTCTGCACGTGGTAGAAGCCGCCACCATGCACCTGCCATTCCTCGCCGAAGGCTCCGGCAGGCATGCCCGGACGCTGGCGCAGCCCGAGGTCGAGCGCGACGAAATAAAAGGACGATCCAATCCAGGCGATGCCGGTAACGACGTGCAGCCAGCGCACGGCGAAACTCAGCCAATCCCAGAATATCGCGAAATCCATCATGAAAAATCGTCCCTGCCGATCGGCTGACTTTACGGGCTGGAGCGCAAACGGAAAGGGCCGAGCTGCACGATGACTTTCAAAAAAAATTGGAAAATACTAGGCTGATCATACGCAGCCACATGAGAGCCACGGAAGCCGCATGGCCTATCTCGACAACATCGCCGTTTTTGTCCGCGTCGTCGAGCTCGGCAATTTGTCGGCGGCTGGGCGCGACATGCGCATTTCGCCGGCGGTCGCTTCCAACCGGATCAAGGAGCTCGAGAAGCACCTGGGCGTCAGGCTGTTCAACCGCACGACGCGGCAGTTGATGCCGACCGAGCACGGCACGGTGTTCTACTCCGGCGCCAAGCAGGTGCTGGAGGCGGTCACCGAGGCGGAAGCGGCGGTCAGCGCGTTATCCGGCCAGCCGCGCGGCACGATAAAGGTGACAGCGCCGCTCGGCCTCGGGCGGCGGCTGGTGGCATCCGGCATCCCGGATTTCCACGACAGGTATCCAGATATCGAGGTGCGGCTCCGGCTTTCCGATCACAATGTCGATATCATGAAAGAAGGCATCGACGTTGCCTTCCGGCTGGGCATTATCGAGGATTCCAGCCTCAGGATGCGCGGCATCATGGAATGCGAGCGCGTGCTGGTAGCGGCTCCGCAATATCTGGACGTGCGCGGCGAGCCGACCGAGCCGCAGGAGTTGATCGGCAAGAAGCACGATTGCCTGATGCTGCGCTATTCCGGCGCGCGCGAATATGTGTGGACGTTGCAGACGCCGAAGGGGCCACAAAAGTTCGAGGTGCACGGCCCCTACGATACCGATGATGGCGACGTGCTGACCGGCTGGGCGCTGTCCGGCCGCGGCATCATCAACAAGCCGCGCTTCGAGGTCGAGCCGTTTATCCGCGACCAGCGGCTGAAGGTGATCCTGAGCAATACGCCGCCGACGCCGGTGCAGTTTGCCGCCGTCTACCCGCACAAAAAGCTGCAGGATCCGAAGGTGCGGCTGTTGCTCGACTTCATGGCCGAGCGCTGCCAGCGGCTGATCAGGGATATTCTGGCCGGCAAATGATCGCCGGCTGGCCGGTTGCTTTCCGTCCAGCCGACGAGATAATTCCCAAGGAATCTCGCTCAACAGGGAAAAGCGATGGCCAACGGCGCCACCATGTGTCTCGCCGTTTCACTGTCTCCGGAAGCCGCCCCTTCCCATCCGCCCGACGCCGGCCTGGACTTCAGTCTGCTGACGCGGTTCGTGCAAGAAGCCGAAGCGGCCGGTCTGGACATGGTGTTGCTCGGCGATTCCGCGCCGGTTGCAGGCGGGCTGAACCGGCAAATGCGCTTCGAAGCAACGACCTTGGTGGCGGCCCTGGCGACGGTGACAAGCAGGATCGGCCTCGTCGCTGCAGCGTTGACGGTCGCCCACCAGCCCTACAATCTCGCGCGCCGTTTCGCTTCGCTCGATATTATCAGCCATGGCCGCGCCGGCTGGAACGCGAGCATGATGCCCGAACCGCGCGAGGCGGCCAATTTCAGCCGACCGGAAGGGTTTTCCGGCGACGATTTCCGCCTGCGCGCCGAGGAATTCATCGGCATCGTGCAAGGCTTGTGGAAAGGTTGGGACGCAGACGCGCTGCTGTTCGACAAAGTTGGCGGCCGCTTCTTCGATCCCGAGAAGATGCACCTTCTCGACCACAAGGGCGAATATTTTTCCGTGCGCGGGCCGCTCAACGTGGCGCGGTCGCCGCAGGACACGCCGGTGCTGGTCATGTCCGGCCTGTCCGAGCCCGACATGGATATCGCCGCCCGCACCGCCGATGTCCTCCTGCTGGATGAGCGATCGATCGACTGGGCTGGCGAGCTGAAGCGTCGTGCGCTTGCCTTCGGGCGCAGGCCGGAGGGGCTGAAAGTGCTGATGAATGTTACCGTCAGCGCCGAAATAATCGCCGCGCCGGACATGTTTGCGGACAGGCTCGAAGAGTGCTTTCGCTCGAAAGCCTGCGACGGTTTCAGCATCGACACGCCGCTCACGTCGGCGCTCGACGATTTCATCGGCCTCGTGCTGCCGGAGCTTCGCCGCCGCGGCCTTGTCCGGTCCGGCTACAGCGCGGCGACACTGCGCTCCCACCTCGGGCTTGCCGGGGAGGATCGGCAATGAGCGCCGGTCGAGGCCAGATGAAGCTCGGCGCCTTCCTGTGGGCGACAGGCCACCACATCGCCGCCTGGCGCCATCCGCAGGCGCATGTCACGGCCGGCATCGACATCGACCATTACATCCAGCTGGCGCGGACGGCGGAGGCGGCGAAGTTCGACATGATCTTCTGCGAGGACGCCGCCGGCGTGCGCGAGGCCAATGTCAACATCGCCAGCCAAACGTCGCGCTCGATCGGCTTCGAGCCGATCAGCTTGCTTGCCGCGCTCGCCGTCCAGACGGAGCGCATCGGCCTCGTCTCCACGGCGTCGACGAGCTACAACGAGCCTTACGGGCTGGCGCGGACCTTCCTGTCGCTCGACCATCTGAGCGGCGGGCGTGCCGGCTGGAACCTTGTCACTTCGGCCAGCCAGATCGAGGCCGCCAATTTCGGCTCGACCGGTCTGCGCCCACATGCGGACCGTTACGGACGGGCGCGCGAATTCGCTGCCGTGGTTGCCGGCCTTTGGCGAGGCCAGGGTGGACAGGAAGGCAGAAGTTTTTCGGTGCGCGACCCGCTCGATCTGCCGCGCTCGCCACAAGGTTCACCGGTCATGGTACAGGCGGGAGCGTCGGACGAGGGTCGTGACCTCGCCGCCCGGACCGCCGACGTGGTCTTTACGGCGGCGCAGACATTCGAGGAAGCGAAGGCCTTCTACGACGACCTCAAGGGACGGCTGGCTGCCTATGGGCGCAAGCCGGACGACCTCAAGATCATGCCCGGCGTCGCGCCAGTCGTCGCGGCAAGCGAAGCGGAAGCCCGGGCAAAACATGATGAATTGCAGGAACTGATCCCGGACGACGTCGGTGTCGCGCTGCTTTCCAGCTATCTCAGCATATCCGATCTCGCGCGCTATCCCATTGACGGACCGCTGCCGGAGCTGCCGGCCAGCGAAGGCATGCAGAGCCGGCAGGCGCTGGTCATCGAGCAATCCCGCCGCGACAAGCTGTCCATTCGCCAGCTTGCCCGCCATTTCGCCGGCGCGCGCGGCCATTGGCGCGTCGTCGGAACGCCGGCCCAGATCGCCGACGAGCTCGAGGCACGCTTCGAGGGTGGCGCGGCAGACGGTTTCAACGTCATGCCGTCCTATTTTCCCGGCGAACTCAATGCCTTTGCCACGCTTGTCGTGCCGGAGTTGCAGCGGCGCGGGCTGTTTCGTACGGATTATGAAGGCAGCACGTTGCGCGACCACCTGGGCTTGAAACGGCCGGCGTAAAACGACGAGCGGAACGAAAGTCGGAGATCGCCGTTTTGGGATGCTGTGCCGCGCGGCGATGATGGGCGTCTGCGCGCATGTTCGATTGACCTTCCACAAACTTCACCCTCTTCAAACCAGGCGGACGCAACCGCCACAGGAGCCGACCATGGATGCCATCGCCACCCGCAACGACCTGCAATCCAACGCCAAGAAAGAGTGTATCGATCTTCTCAACGCCCGCCTCGCCGACGCCATCGATCTGGCGCTGGTCACCAAGCAGGCGCACTGGAACGTCAAGGGACCGCAATTCATCGCCATCCATGAGATGCTCGACACGTTCCGCGAGGAGATCGACGGCCATGTCGACACCATTGCGGAGCGCGCCGTACAGCTCGGCGGCACGGCGCTCGGCACATCGCAGGAGGTGTCGAAGGCGACTATGCTCGAGGCCTATCCGACCGACATCCACAAGACCCGAGATCATCTGGCGGCGCTGATCGACCGCTATGCCGCAACCGCCAAGCGGGCACGCGCGGCAATCGACGAAGCGGCAGGTGCGGGCGACGCCGACACCGCCGACATCTTCACCGCCTATTCACGCTCCCTCGACAAATTGCTGTGGTTCCTGGAGGCACATACGCAGGAGAAGGAATAGCTCTTTTTGGACGGCGCTATTTCCTCGGCGCGCCGAGGTTCGATTAGAAATTCCTCTCGAACTTCGGCACCTCGAGCTTCACCCGGCGATTTAGCTCATCGTGTCCGCCCTGGAACGCGGTGTAGCTAATGCTGGTTTTCTTGGAACAAAGCTGGAAATCTCCTGTCCATTTGCGACCAGCCCATTCGATGTCTTCCCACGGAATAAAGCGTGGGGGCACGAATGGCTGTCGAATCCCTACGCCCTCGATGTTCCAAAAGACCACACGAAGATAGAAGAACCAAATCCACCCGATCAGAGTCAGACCAAAGCCAACCAGCAGGCCATATACCCAGGGAAGTTGCTCGCTCCTTGTTTCGCTATATCCGGCAACCAAAATTATCGCGACAAAGCCCGCAAGCAGGACCGCAAACACATGCAAAAACCAGGTGGCGCGGAGTGTTTGCTCGCCGGCGTGTCGCGTAGCGCGCGTGCGCGATCCTATGGCAAACGCCAGAGAAACCGCAAAAGCGGCCAGAAGCGCTCCGACAAGCTGTTTCACCAACATGTGCTGCTCGTGTTTTCTCGGTCTTACGGCGCCAACTGCTCCATAAGCCAAGGTCTTCCGTACAAAAGCATCAAAAAGTCTGCGAGGATGCGGTCGACCGACCGCCGCTTGGTGCTTTGGGGTACTCTGTTAGTCCGTTGACAGGTAAATGACACCTCGCCAGCGCCGTCATGATCTCGGCTGCGGCGAGCGCGGCGATCACCTGCGGGCGCTTGTCATTGATTGCATAACCGCCGATCGGCGAGACGAGGCGGTCAAATTCCGCCTCGCTTCCGTCCGCCGATTTCAGGAACCAGTTCCGAAACGTCGCCTTCTTGGTCTTGGAACCGATCATGCCGACATAGGCGGCATCGCGGCGTTTCAGCGCCTCGGCGACGATCAGGAAATCCAGCGCGTGGTCGTGGGTGAGGACGACAAAGGCGGAGCCGGCCGGCGCCTTGCGAACCACCGCCTCAGGCATCGGCGTCAGCTTGGTTTCGACCGCTTCCGGCATGCCTTCCAGCGCTTCGGCTCGCGTCTCGACAACGACGACATGCACCGGCAGCAAGGCCACCGCCGAGGCCAGCGCCTGGCCGACATGGCCGCCGCCGAAAATGTAAACATGCGGCAGCTGCGCCTCCTCGGCCTCCGCCTCCGCAACAAGCTTGGCCTCAAGCGCGGCGTCGACCAGCCGGATCAGCAGCTCGACCCTGCCGCCGCAGCACTGCCCGATCTCCGGGCCTAGCGCGATGTCGAGGGTGGCGCGGATATCCCTCCCCCTTGAGGGGAGGGTGGCGGCGAAGCCGCCGGGTGGGGTCGCCGCGGCAGTGCTCGACGCTCTGGCGGTGCCTTCTGATACGACCCCCTCTGGCCGCTCCGCGGCCTGCCCTTCGCTATGGCTCCGGGCGTTCGTCGCTGAAAAAGTCAAATCGTTGGCTTTTTCTCGGCCATTGGCCGGCCGCTCCTCACCCCCCTCAAGGGGGGAGAAAAGCATCTGCCGCGCTTTGTCGATCGCCATATATTCGAGCTGGCCGCCGCCGATCGTGCCAAAAGTGGCCGATCCTGAGACGAGCATGAAGGCACCCGTCTCGCGCGGCGTCGAACCTTTTGTCCCGGCCACCTCAACCAAGGCGACCAGGCCGGCACCGGCAAGAAAGGCTTTCAGGCTCTGCACTTTCGCGTTCATCATTCGCGTTCCCTATTGGGAAATATAGAGTTTTTCGGCCTGAATTGCACGTTTTCCGGGATTCAAGTGCCGGTCTTGGCTTCCCGCTTCAGCCGTTCGATCGCCATCAGCACACGCTCCGGCGTGGCCGGCGGGTCGAGGCGCGGGCAGATTTTGTGGCTGGCAACGCTCGCCACTGCGTCCGACAGCGCATGCAGCACCGACATTGCGAGCGGAAAGGGCGGCTCGCCGACCGCCTTGGAGCGGTGCACCGTCGGCTCGCCTGCTTGCGCCCAGTCGGCCAAAGTCACATTAAAGATCTTCGGCCGGTCCGACGCGAGCGGGATCTTGTAGGTCGATGGCGCATGGGTGCGCAGCCGCCCCTTGTCGTCCCACCACAGTTCCTCCGTCGTCAGCCAGCCCATGCCCTGGATGAAGCCGCCCTCGATCTGGCCGAGATCGATGGCGCGGTTCAGCGAGCGGCCGGTTTCGTGCAGGATGTCGGTGCGCTCGACGATATATTCGCCGGTCAGCGTATCGACCGAGACTTCCGAGCACGCGGCGCCATAGGCGAAATAGTAGAAGGGGTGGCCCTCGCCCTTGTCGCGGTCCCAATGGATTTTCGGCGTCTTGTAGAAACCCGCCGCCGAAAGCTGGATGCGCGCCATATAGGCCTGCCTGACGAGATCCGCGAAGGCGATCTCCTGGTTGCCGATGCGCACGCGGTTGGGCAAGAACAGCACCTGGTCGCGCGGCAACTGGTATTTCTCGGCGGCGAAATTGGTCAGCCGGTCCTTGATCTGGCGGGCGGCGTTCTGCGCCGCCATGCCGTTGAGATCGGAGCCGGAAGACGCGGCGGTGGCCGAGGTGTTCGGCACCTTGCCGGTCGTCGTCGCGGTGATCTTGACCTGATCGAGGTCGATCTGGAACTCTTCCGCCACAACCTGCGCCACCTTGACGTAGAGGCCCTGCCCCATCTCGGTGCCGCCGTGGTTCAGATGAACCGAACCATCGGTATAGACATGCACCAGCGCGCCGGCCTGGTTGTAATGGGTGGCGGTGAACGAGATGCCGAACTTGACCGGCGTCAGCGCCAGTCCGCGCTTGATGAAGCGGCTGTTGGCATTGAAAGCATCGATGGTGCGGCGGCGCCTCGCATAGTCGGAACTCGCCTCCAGCTCGGCGACGATGCGGTAGATGATGTTGTCCTCGACCGTCTGGTGGTAGGGCGTGATGTTGCGGTCGCTGGTGCCGTAGAAATTCTTCTTGCGGATTTCGAGCGGGTCCTTGCCGACGGCAAACGCGACTTCGTCGATGACGCGCTCGGCGCCGACCATGCCTTGCGGGCCGCCGAAGCCGCGAAAGGCGGTGTTCGATACCGTGTTGGTGTAGAGTGGCGCCGATTGCGCGTGCACCGCCGGCCAGAAATAGGTGTTGTCGCAATGGAACAGCGCGCGGTCAGTGACCGGGCCGGAGAGGTCGGCCGAGAAGCCGCAGCGCGCCGCGAACATGAAATCTACGCCCAGAATATTGCCCTCGTCGTCGAAGCCGACCTCGTAGTCGACGAGGAAATCGTGGCGTTTGCCGGTGGCGATCATGTCGTCGTCGCGGTCGGGCCGGATTTTCACGGCCCGATGATGTTTCTTCGCGGCGATAGCGGCCAATGCCGCAAACTGATTGCCTTGCGTTTCCTTACCGCCGAAAGCGCCGCCCATCCGGCGGATTTCCACCGTCACCGCGTGGCTCGGAACACCGAGCGCATGGCTGACCATGTGCTGGATTTCGCTCGGGTGCTGGGTCGAGGAATAGATGGTGACGTCGTTGTCCTCGCCAGGGATGGCCAAGGCGATATGGCCTTCGAGATAGAAATGCTCCTGGCCGCCGATGCGCATTTTTCCCTTCAGCCGGCGCGGCGCCGCGTTGATCGCAGCCGCTGCATCACCGCGCTTCAGCGTCAGCGGCGGCGTGACCAGCTTGTCTTTCCGGGGATCGAGCTCGCCGATATCGGCGACGAACGGCAATTCCTTGTATTCGACCTTGGCCAGCCTCGTCGCGCGGCGCGCCTGCTCGCGGGTTTCTGCGATGACGCAGAAGATCGGCTGACCGAAAAATTGCACCTTGCCGTCAGCCAGCACCGGCTCGTCGTGACGGCCGGTCGGCGAAATGTCGTTCTCGCCTGGCACGTCGCTCGCCGTCAGCACATCGATGACGCCGGGTGCGGCGCGCACCGCCGAAAGGTCCATGCTGGTGATGGTGGCACTCGTCGCCGTCGAAAGCCCAAGGCAGCCGTGCAGCGTGCCGGCCGGTTCCGGCATGTCGTCGATATAGACGGCCGTGCCACTGACATGCTTGTGCGCGGAATCATGGCGCTGGTCGGTGGCGACGCCGCCGGCGATTTTTTGCGCCTTCAGGTTTGGGGTGGCGTGCTTGTTCATCATGCCGCCTCGTGCCGTGATACCTGGATCGGCGCCCGGGTGCCGGTGGTTTCGGCAAAGAAGCGCAGCAGCAGGTTGCGTGCCGCCAGCGCCCGGTATTCGGCGCTTGCCCGCATGTCGGTTAGCGGGGTGAAATCGCCGGCGTACGCGGCAATCGCCGCCTCGACCGTCGCTTCCGTCCAGGGCTTGCCAAGCAATGCCTTTTCGACGCCAAAGGCTCGCTTCGGCGTTGCCGCCATGCCGCCATAAGCGATGCGCACATCCGCCACCGTGCCATCACCGGCGAGCTTCAGGAAAAACGCGCCTAGGGCTGCTGTGATGTCTTCGTCGCGGCGCTTGGTGATCTTGTAGACGGCAAATTTCGTCTCGCTGCCCGGCACCGGAACATGCACGGCCTCGACGAATTCGCCGGGCTGCCGGTCCTGCTTGCCATAGGCGATGAAAAACTCCTCGAGCGGGATCGTTCGACGCTTGTCGCCGCGGCGCAGTGTCAGGCGGGCACCGAGTGCGATCAGCGGCGGCGGCGTGTCGCCGATCGGCGAACCGTTGGCGATATTGCCGCCGATTGTGCCCATGTTGCGCACCTGGTCGCCGCCGATGCGATCGAACAGCGGGCCTAGCGTCGGGATGCGTTTCGCCAGCGTCGCGAAGGCTTCGCTATAGGTGACACCGGCGCCGATCGAGATGATGCCCTTGTCCTCGGACATTTCGCACAATCCATCGAGATTGCCGATGAAAACCGCCGGCGCAATATCGCGCATGTGCTTGGTCACCCAAAGGCCGACATCGGTCGAACCCGCGACGATAGTGGCGCCCGGCTCCTTGACCAGCACGCTGGCCAGATCATCGGCATTGGCTGGCACGATCAGCCGCTTGTTGCCGGAGCCGATCTCGATGCGCGAACCGTCCTTCATCGCTTCGAGCTTGGCCGTGACTGCCTTGCGCTCCGTCGCCAACGGATCCTTTGCCGCCTTGCCGTAGCTGGAGATGGCACGTGCGGCGCGCATGATCGCCTCATAGCCGGTGCAGCGGCAGAGATTGCCTTGCAGCGCCTTTTCGATGGCGGCGTCCGACGGCTCCGGCGACCGCATCCACAGAGCATAAAGCGACATGACGAAACCCGGTGTGCAGAAGCCGCATTGCGAGCCGTGGAAATCGATCATCGCCTGCTGCACGGGGTGCAGTTTTCCTGCGTCGCCGCGCAGATGCTCGACGGTCACGACATGCGTGCCATCTAGCGAGCCAAGGAAGCGGATGCAGGCATTGACGCTTTCATAGACCAGTGTTCCACCGGAGAGCCTGCCGACCAGCACCGTGCAGGCGCCGCAGTCGCCCTCGGCGCAACCTTCCTTGGTGCCGCGCAGCGAGCGGTCGAGCCGCAGCCAATCGAGCAGGGTCTGGTCGGGTGCAACCGTGCCGAGCGCGACGTCCTCGCCATTGAGGATGAAGCGGATTTCGTCGCGTGTCTTGATCCCGGCCATCTCAGCTTCCCCGGTAGGTCGAATAGCCGTAGGGCGATAGGAGCAGCGGCACATGATAGTGCACCGGCTCGGCCATGCCGAAGCGGATCGGCACATGGTCGAGGAAGGCCGGTTCCGGCAGTTTTGTCCCTTGCCGGCGCAGATAATCGCCGGCCGCAAAGATCAGCTCGTATTCGCCGGTACGGAATTCCGCACCGGCAAGCAGCGGAGCATCGCAGCGGCCGTCATCATTGGTGACGACCGTCTTCAGATGCGTTCGGGCCTGGCCGTCAAGATGATAGAGCTCGATCGACAGACCGGCCGCCGGCTTGCCGGCCGCAGTGTCGAGGACATGGGTCGTCAGGCGCCCGCCTTCGGCTTTCGACGTTTCCGCCACTGGCTGCTCCATTCCCTGCACAGTCGAACACTATTCATGAATTGTGCGCCAATTAAAGGCGATGCATAAGTCCCGGTCGAGCGGAGCGCGACAAAAACACTTTCAAAAATTTCGGGGGAATGCGCAGGCACTCCTTTCGACTATCCTGATCACACTTTCCGGCAGGAGCGAGAATGCGTTACGAACGAGACATGCGCGGCTACGGAGCCAATCCGCCGGATCCGAAATGGCCCGGCGGGGCGCATGTCGCGGTGCAGTTCGTCGTCAATTACGAAGAGGGCGGCGAGAATTGCGTCCTGCACGGCGACAAGGCTTCGGAGGCTTTCCTGTCGGAGATCGTCGGCGCCGCGCCCTGGCCCGGCCAGCGCCACTGGAACATGGAATCGATCTACGAATACGGCGCCCGAGCCGGCTTCTGGCGATTGCTGCGCCTGTTCAGCGCGGCGCAAGTGCCGGTCACCTGCTACGGCGTCGCCACGGCCCTGGCGCGTTCGCCCGACCAGGTTGCGGCGATGCAGGAGGCCGGCTGGGAGATCGCCTCGCACGGGCTGAAATGGATCGACTACCGCGACCACGCCCCGGAAGACGAGCGCCGCGACATGGAAGCGGCGATCCGGCTGCATTATGAGGTCACAGGTGCGCGGCCGACCGGGTGGTACACCGGCCGCACCTCGATCAACACGGTGCGGCTGGCAGCGGAAGAGGGTGGCTTCGACTATGTGTCGGACACCTATGATGACGAACTGCCCTACTGGTTCGAGCATGTGGCACCGGACGGGTCGGCGAAGCCGCAGCTGGTCATCCCTTATACGCTCGACGCCAACGACATGCGCTTTGCCACGCCGCAGGGCTTCAACTCGGGCGACCAGTTCTTTGCCTATCTCAGGGATAGTTTCGACACGCTCTATGCCGAGGGCAAGGCAGGGCGGCCGCGCATGATGAATATCGGCCTGCACTGCCGCCTGGTTGGGCGGCCGGGCCGGGTCGCGGCACTGAAGCGCTTCATCGACTACGTCAAGTCACACGACAAGGTCTGGCTGGCACGGCGCATCGACATTGCAAAACATTGGCAGGAGACGCATCCGTTCCGGTTGCCGGCGCCACGCCCGTCGAAAATGGAATTCGAGGCCTTCGTCCAGGCATTCGGCGGCGTGTTCGAGCATTCGCCGTGGATTGCCGAGCGCGCCTATGAGCTGGAGCTCGGCCCGGCGCATGACAGTGCCGGCGGCCTGCACAACGCGTTTTGCCGCGTGTTTCGCGCGGCAAGCGAGACCGAGCGGCTTTCCGTGCTCAATGCCCACCCCGATCTTGCCGGAAAACTGGCGCAGGCCAAGCGGCTGACGGCGGAATCGACGAGGGAACAGGCTTCGGCCGGGCTCGACGCGGTGACCGATAAGGAGCGCGAGTTGTTCGCAAAACTCAATGCCGCCTACGTCACCAGTTTCGGTTTCCCCTTCATCATCGCGGTGAAAGGCAAGGCCAAGGAGGAGATCCTGGCCGAGCTCGAGGCGCGCATCGCCAATAGTCGCGATGTCGAATTCGAAACCGCCTGCAGACAGGTCGAGCGCATCGCGCTGCTTCGTCTCAAGGACATGCTTCCGCAATAGGCTTTGGCTGCCGCGATAGGCCCTGGCTTCCGCAACAGGCTTGAATTTATGGATATGATGAAAATGGCCGAGCGAACCTATTATGCGCCGCAGGGCGGACATCCCGGCCAGAGCGAATTGCTGACCGGCCGCGCCGTGTTCACGCAGGCCTATGCCGTCATCCCCAAGGGCGTGATGCAGGACATCGTCATCAGCGCATTGCCGTTCTGGGACGGGACACGCGTCTGGGTGCTGTCGCGGCCGCTGTCGGGTTTTGCCGAGACGTTTTCGCAATATATCGTCGAGCTCGCGCCTGGCGGCGGCAGCGACCGCCCTGAGCTTGACGCCGCCGCCGAAGGTGCGCTGTTCGTGGTCGAAGGCGAGCTAAGCGTTTCGCTTGCCGGCAAGAAACATAGCCTAAGGCCGGGCGGCTTTGCCTTCCTGCCGCCGGCGAGCGGATGGACGGTGCGCAATGAAAGCGACGCCGCCGTCCGCTTCCACTGGATCCGCAAGACTTATGATGCAGTTGACGGCATCGACACGCCGCAAGTGTTCTTCGCCAACGAACAGGACATCGCGCCGACGCCGATGCCGGGTACCGAAGGCCGATGGGCGACGACGCGCTTCGTCGATCCGGCCGACATGCGCCACGACATGCATGTCACCATCGTCACGCTCGAGCCTGGCGCGGTCATTCCCTTCGCCGAGACGCATGTCATGGAGCACGGGCTCTATGTGCTGGAGGGCAAGGGGGTCTACCGTCTCAACCAGGACTGGGTCGAAGTCGAGGCCGGCGACTATATGTGGCTGCGCGCCTTCTGCCCGCAGGCTTGTTATGCCGGCGGGCCAGGCAAATTCCGCTATCTCCTCTACAAGGACGTCAACCGCCACGCCAAGCTTGGCAGCGCCGGCGTCGCGAGACCTACACCATGACCCGCATCGTCGCGCGGCCGCTGACCCGCGAGAATTTCGCCGAATTCGGCGACGTCATCGATATGGGCGGCGACAATCATTATTCGATCAATGGCGGCAAGGCCGAGCGCTATCACGATCTCGCCACCGCTGAAGCACGAGGGCCGAATGCGCGCGTGCTGATCTCGATGGTGCGCGGCACGCCCTATGAGCTGCCGTTGAAGCTGACCATGGTGGAGCGCCATCCGTTTGGCAGCCAAGCCTTCATCCCGCTGTCGCCACGGCCGTTCCTGGTCGTCGTCTGCCATGATGGCGAGGAAGGCCCGGGCGAACCGCATGCGTTCATCACCGCGCCCGGGCAAGGCGTCAACTATCCGCGCAATTTGTGGCACGGCGTGCTGACGCCGATCGGCGAGCCGCAGGACTTCCTGGTCGTCGACCGTGGCGGCGACGGCTCCAACCTCGAAGAGTGCCACTTCTCGCACGCCTATGAGATTCATCTTCCCGATGGGAGCCGGTGATGGCTGACATTTCGCTGATCGACCGTCTGCTCGACGTCATCGAGCACGACATCTTGCCGAAGACCGCCGAAGGCGTCGCGCATGGCAACAAGCTGTTCGGCGCGGCGATCCTGCGCAAGGACGACCGCTCGCTGGTGCTTGCCGAAACCAACAACGAGACGGAAAACCCGCTCTGGCATGGCGAGGTGCATTGCCTGAAGCGCTTCTACGAACTGCCGAAAGCCGAGCGCGTCGACACCAGGGACGCGATCTTTCTTGCCACGCACGAACCCTGCTCGCTCTGCCTGTCGGCGATCACCTGGACCGGCTTCGACAATTTCTACTATCTGTTCAGCCATGAGGACTCGCGCGACAACTTCGACATTCCGCACGATCTGAAGATCCTGAAGGAGGTCTTCACCCTCGATCCCGGCGGCTACAATGCCGAGAATGCCTACTGGAAGAGCTTTTCGATTCGCAGACTCGTACGATCGCTGCCCGAGACCCAACGCAAGCGGCTGGAAGCACGGATCGGCACAATTTCCGCCCGCTATGACGAACTGTCCGGCGCCTATCAGGCCGGCAAGGACGAAAACGACATCCCGTTGAATTGAATGCAGCAAAGTTCAATGGCTTGAATTGCCACCTTTATGGTGGCATATTGCGTTATGGAGAAACGCAGACCCACTTACGATCTTGATGCAATCAGGCCGAGCTGGGTTCTGTCGACACGCTGGTAATCACGACGTCCGCCCTGCGGGATGCCATTGGGCTGGGCTTTGATCGCGCCGGTATTGTCGAGGTGATCGGCGGCATCACGCGGAAGATGTTTGTAAAGTCGATGACGACGTTCGCCGACCATCGTGTCTGGCAAGATGTCAATTACGTGCCAGCACGCGACCTGGTTCTTTACGTGAAATTTCAGGCGGACGTCGTGACCGAATTCACAGTCATGTCGTTCAAGGAAAAGTGACCATGGCGATGAAAGAAAATAACGAAACGAATAGCATGATCTCCCCCAAAACAGGAGAAACGCTGACGCGTGGGGTGCGTCCGTTCACTGTGACTTACAAGGGCGAGAGCATGATCGTCGACCTGCCGGGTTATTATCCCTCTTCGGGAAGTGAGGGCGTGCATGTCGGAGACGACATGACCGTCGTCGATGCAGCGCTCCGCATCCTCAAAGAAAAGATCGACGGCGTTCCGGCACCGGCCACCATCCGTCGCGTGCGCACAAAGCTGAAACTTTCGCAACGCGAGGCAGGATCCCTGTTCAAGGTCGGCGAGAACGCTTTCGACAAATACGAACGGGGTCTGATCGAGCCGAGTGGCCCAACCATTCAGCTGATGACGCTGTTGGAAAAACACCCGGAGTTGGTGGACGAGTTGCGGTAGCCGCGCGGCCTCTCTGACAGGTCGCATAATTTGCTGCTCCAGTCGCGAATAGCGATTGAAAGTCGCCTCGCTGCGGGGCGTTATGCCCCGCATGAAAACCGTCACTGAATTTCCCCGCAAGGTTGTCGAATTTCCGGACATGGGGATCGTCATGCCGGACGGCTGCCGCCTGTCGGCGCGGGTATGGATGCCGGCCGATGCTGCCGACGATCCGGTGCCGGCGATCCTCGAGCACCTGCCCTACCGAAAGCGCGACGGCACGATCTACCGCGATCAGCTGACGCATCCCTATTTTGCCGGCCACGGCTACGCCTCGATCCGCGTCGACATGCGCGGCAATGGCGATTCCGAAGGGCTGATGGACGACGAGTATTCCGAGCAGGAATTGCAGGACGCTTGCGACGTCATAGCCTGGGCGGCGGCGCAGCCCTGGTGCAACGGCAATGTCGGCATGATGGGCATTTCGTGGGGCGGCTTCAACTGCCTGCAGGTAGCAGCCAAGCAGCCGGGGGCGCTGAAGGCGGTCATCAGTCTCTGTTCGACGGTCGACCGCTATGCCGACGACATCCATTACAAGGGCGGCTGCTTGCTGATCGAGAATTTCGGCTGGGCCTCGACCATGCTGTCCTATTCGTCACGGCCGCCGGATCCGTTGCTGGCCGGCGACAACAAATGGCGCGACCTGTGGCTGACCAGGCTGGAGAACCAGCCCTTCCTGGCACCGCTGTGGCTGAAGCACCAGCATCGCGATGCCTATTGGAAGCGCGGCTCGATCTGCGAGGACTATTCCGCCATCCATGCCGCGGTGCTGTCGATCGGCGGCTGGCATGATGGCTATCGCAATACGATTTCCCATCTCGCCGCCAATATCGAGGCGCCGGTCAAGGGCATCGTCGGCCCGTGGATCCACAAATACCCGCATTACGCCGCGCCCGAACCGCGCATCGGCTTCCTGCAGGAGGCGTTGCGCTGGTGGGACCGCTGGCTGAAGGACCTCGACACCGGCGTCGAGGCCGACCCCGCCTACCGCGCCTATGTCATGGACAGCGTGCGTCCGGCGCGCTGGCATCCCGAGCGGCCGGGCCGCTGGGTCGCTGAATCGGAATGGCCGTCACCCAACATCAAGACGCAAGAGGTTGAGCTTATCGCTGAAGGCAACTACGCTATCGTCGCTTCGCCGCAAAGCTGCGGCCTTGCCGGTGGCGAATATTTCCCCTTCACCTTTGGACCGGAACTGCCGGGTGACCAGCGCCCCGACGACGCGCTGTCGGTGTGTTTCGACCAGCCGGTGCTGACCGAAGCGGTCGACATCGTCGGTGCTCCCGAAGTTCTGGTCAGGGTTTCGTCGGACCGGTGCCAGGCGAACATCGCGCTTCGGCTGTGCGACGTCCATCCGGACGGAGCGTCGGAGCTGATTTCCTACGGCGTGCTCAACCTGACGCATCGCAACTCGCACGAATTTCCCGAAGCGCTGGTGCCCGGCGAAACCGTCAGCGCCCGGGTGGTGCTCGATCAATGCGCCTATAGCGTGCCGGCCGGCCACCGCTTGCGTGTTGCCATCTCCAACAGCTATTGGCCGATGATCTGGCCGTCGCCGGAGCCGGTCCGGCTGGAATTGTCGGCCGCGACATTGACGCTGCCGCTGCGCCCGCCGGCGAAAGGCGACGAGGTCACCTTCCCCGCCCCCGAAGGCGCCACGCCCTGGGCAACCGAAACGGTCCGCGCCGCCAATTCCGAGCGTCATGTCGATCGCGACGAAAAGACCGGAATGATCACGCTTTCCATCGTCGACGATTTCGGCGAAGTGCGCGATCTGCAACACAGCCTTGCCAATGGCAACATCGCCAGAGAGACATGGGCGATCCATCCTGACAATCCGCTGTCAGCGTCGGGCAAGACGCATTGGACCCAGACGCTGTCGCGAAATGGATGGTCGGTGCGCACCGAAACCTTCGCCGAAATGCGCTCCGACGTGCAAAGCTTCATGGTTAGCGCCAGAATTGAAGCGTATGAAGGCGAGAAACTGGTCTTCGAGCGCAACTTCGTGGAGAAAATCCCGCGCGCACTGCTTTGAGCGCTTATAACGATTGGTCCAATTGCGACGCACGATTTACGCCACGGCATGTCGCATTCGGTCTTGCTTACCGCTTTCCCTTACGGTCATTATTCTCCCAATTGAAAATGAGAAAAACGACCATAAGGTCGGACCAACAGAGTGAGGAACTCAACATGTCTAACGAACTGGAATATCTGAGCCGGCGCGTTGCGTCCGGCAAACTGAGCCGTCGTGATTTTCTCGGCCGGGCGGCAGCGCTCGGCGTCACCGCAACCTTCGCCAATTCGCTGCTTTCCAGCGCTTCCCGCGCGGCGGGTCCGGTCAAGGGCGGCACGCTCAAGGCCGGCCTGGTCGGTGGCGAATCCACCAACAGCCTCGATCCGGCGCTGTTCATGACGCAGGTGCCGTTCGCCTTCGGCAAGATGTGGGGCGAACTGATCGTCGAGCTGTCTCCCGAAGGCAAGCTCGAGAACCGCATTGCCGAGGAGATCGGCTCGTCGGACGACGCCAAGACCTGGACGCTGAAGATCCGCGATGGCGTCGAGTTCCACAACGGCAAGAAAGTGACTGCAGAGGACGTGGCCGCCACCCTCGAACGCCATTCGGACGAGAAGTCGAAGTCCGGCGCGCTCGGTTACATGAAAGGCATCGAGAGCATCAAGGCCAGCGGCAAGGAAGTGGTGCTGACGCTGAAGGAGCCGAATGCCGACCTGCCCTACCTGCTTAGCGACTATCACCTGATCATTCAGCCGAATGGCGGCAAGGACAAGGCCGATGCCGGCATCTCGGCGGGTCCTTACAAGGTCACCACCAACGAGCCCGGCGTGCGCCATGGCGGCGAGCGCTTCGCCAACTACTGGCAGGGCGACAAGATGGGCCATGCCGACCAGATCGAGATCATCGTCATCAACGACGCCACGGCGCGTACGGCGGCCCTGCAGGGCGGCCAGGTCCACATGATCAACCGCGTCGAGCCGAAGATCGTCGATCTGATCAAGCGCGTGCCCGGCGTCACCATCCGCAACCATTCGGGACCCGGCCACTACGTCTTCATCATGCACTGCAACACCGCGCCGTTCGACAACAACGATTTGCGCATGGCGTTGAAGCTGGCGATCGACCGCGAGGAGATGCTGAACAAGGTGCTGCGTGGCTATGGCTCGCTCGGCAACGACTTCCCGATCAATGCATCGTACCCGCTATTCACCGAGATCGAGCAGCGCAAATACGATCCCGACAAGGCCAAGTTCCACTACAAGAAATCGGGCCATGACGGTGCCGTCCTGCTCCGGACGTCGGACGTCGCCTTCCCCGGTGCCGTCGACGCCGCACAGCTGTTCCAGCAAAGCGCGGCCAAGGCCGGCATCAAGCTGGAGATCAAGCGCGAACCGGGCGACGGCTACTGGTCGGAAGTCTGGAACAAGCAGCCCTTCTGCGCCTCCTACTGGGGCGGCCGGTCGACGCAGGACCAGATGTACTCTACCGCCTATCTGTCGACGGCCGACTGGAACGACACACGGTTCAAGCGTCCGGATTTCGACAAGATGGTGCTGGCGGCTCGCGCCGAGCTCGACGAGGCCAAGCGCAAGGCAATGTACCACGACATGGCTGTGATGGTGCGCGACGAGGGCGGCCTGATCCTGCCGATGTTCAATCAGTTCATCGACGCGACGGGCGCCAAGGTTGCCGGCTGGGTGGATGATCCGCATCAGGAGTTGATGAACGGATATGCTCTCGCGAAGTGCTGGCTCGAAGCCTGAGCCCGGCCTTGCGGATATGTCCTCACCCATCTTGAAACTGGTGGCCCAGCGCATTGCGCTGGGCATCATCCTTCTGTTGGCCGTTTCGGTCCTGATCTTCGCCGGCACCCAGATCCTGCCCGGCGACGTCGCACAAGCCATTCTCGGGCAGTCGGCGACACCGGAGTCGCTCGCCAATCTGCGCGAGCAGCTCGGCCTCAATGATCCGGCTTACATCCGTTATTTTCGTTGGCTCGGCGGCATCCTGACCGGTGATCTCGGTACGGCTATGTCGAGCGGTCAGGATATCGCAACCTCGATCAAGGGAAGGCTGTGGAACACGCTGTTCCTCGCCTTCTGGGCGGCGGTCGTCGCGGTGCCGCTGGCGATCATCCTCGGGCTGATCGCGGTGCGCTACCGCAATGGCTGGGTCGACAAGCTGATCTCGGGACTGGCGCTGGCCTCGACGTCCTTCCCGGAATTCTTCGTCGGCTATGTTCTCGTCTTTTTCTTCGCGGTGCAACATCAATGGTTTCCCGCCATTTCCACTGTCTATGACGGGATGCCTTTCGGCGAACGCATTCAGGCCATCGCACTGCCGGCGGCGGCGCTGACCCTGGTGGTGCTCGCCCATATGATGCGCATGACGCGCGCCGCGATCCTCAATGTCATGCAGTCGGCCTATGTCGAAACCGCCGAACTCAAGGGGCTTTCGGCCTTCGCGGTCATCCGCAGGCATGCCTTCCCCAATGCCATTGCGCCGATCATCAACGTCGTGATGCTCAATCTCGCTTACCTGATCGTCGGCGTCGTCGTGGTCGAAGTTATCTTCGTCTATCCAGGCATGGGCCAATACCTCGTCGACCACGTCACCAAGCGTGACGTGCCGGTTGTGCAGGCGGTCGGGCTGATCTTCGCCGCCGTCTACATCAGCCTGAACATCATCGCGGACATAGCGGCGATTGTCGCCAATCCGCGCCTCAGACATCCGAAATGAAGGGGTCGGGCATGCTCGTCATCAAACGCATCCCCATCCCGGCATTGATCGGCATCGTGCTGACGGCACTGTTCGTCTTGGCGGCAATCTTCGCGCCGTGGATCGCGCCGCACGGTAATGCAGAGATCGTCAGCGACGTCCCTTGGGAACCGATGTCGGCGGCGCATTGGCTGGGCACCGACAATCTCGGCCGCGATCTGTTGTCGCGCATGATCTATGGCGCCCGCATCACCCTGTTCATCGCGGTGCTGGCGACCGCGCTGTCGTTCTCGCTCGGCGCCATCCTCGGCTTTTCGGCAGCGGTTTTCGGTGGCTGGTTCGACACGCTGCTGTCACGGCTTGTCGATCTCCTGATGTCGATCCCGACACTGATCATGGCCCTTGTCGTGCTTTCGGTGCTGCCATCCAATCTGGTGACACTGATCCTGGTCATGGGCATTCTCGACTCGACCCGCGTCTACCGCCTGTCGAGGGCGGTCGCCGTCGACATCAACGTCATGGATTACGTCGAGGCGGCCAAATTGCGTGGCGAAGGCAGCGGCTGGATCATCTTCCGCGAAATCCTGCCCAATGCGCTGTCGCCGCTGGTTTCGGAACTCGGCCTGCGCTTCATCTATGCCGTGCTGTTCCTGTCGACGCTGTCCTTCCTCGGGCTTGGCGTGCAGCCGCCGGACGCCGATTGGGGCGGCATGGTCAAGGAAAACAAGGATGGCATCGTCTTCGGCATAGGCGCCGCCCTCATTCCGGCGGCAGCGATCGCAGCGCTGGCGATTTCCGTCAATCTTGTCGCCGACTGGGTGCTCAACCGCACGACAAGCCTGAAGGGAGGACGCGGGTAATGGCTGACAAGCAACCGAAGCCCGGGCAACCGAAGTCCGGCGTGCTGCTCGACATCCGCAATCTGCGCATCGAGGCCACCGTGTATCCGCCGGGCGAGGCGCCGAAGAACATCGTGCTGGTGCACGATGTCTCGCTGACGCTGGAGAAGGGCAAGGTGCTCGGATTGATCGGCGAGTCCGGCGCCGGCAAATCGACCATCGGCCTGTCGTCGATGGGCTACGGCCGCGGCGGCGTGCGCATCACCGGCGGCGAGGTCATCCTCAACGGCCGGGATATCCTCAAAGGCGGCAAGGAGGGCTTTCGCAAGCTGCGCGGTCGCGAGGTCTGCTATGTCGCGCAATCGGCGGCGGCGGCCTTCAACCCGGCGCACAGACTGATGGACCAGGTGGTCGAAGCGACGCTGCTGCATGGCAGGGCGACACGGGCCGCGGCCGAAAAACGCGCCGTCGCGCTGTTCAAGAAGCTCAGCCTGCCGAACCCCGAAAGCATTGGCGAACGCTTTCCGCACCAGGTGTCCGGCGGCCAGCTGCAGCGTGTGATGACGGCGATGGCGCTGTGTTCCGAGCCCGACCTGATCGTCTTCGACGAGCCGACCACGGCGCTCGACGTGACGACGCAGATCGACGTGCTGGCGGCGATCAAGGACGCCATCCGCGACACTCATGTCGCGGCGCTCTACATCACTCATGACCTTGCTGTCGTCGCGCAGGTCTCGGACGAGATCATGGTGCTGCGCCATGGCCGGCTGGTCGAATGGGGCGGCACCCGCCAGATCATCAAGGAGCCGCGCCAGGAATACACCAACGCGCTGGTTTCGGTGCATGAGATCGAACACCAGGAGCAGAAGCCCGGCACGAGCCCGTTCCTGTCGGTCAAGAACATCACCGCCGCCTATGGCCGCAGTCACATCAAGGTGCTGAAGAACGTCTCGGTCGATATTTTCCCGGGCCAGACGCTGGCGGTGGTCGGCGAGTCCGGCTCCGGCAAATCGACACTGGCGCGCGCCATCACCGGCCTCTTGCCGCCCGAACAAGGCACCGTCACCTTCGACGGACGGCCGCTCGCCAACCGGCTTGCCGACCGGCCGAAAGAGGATCTTCGCCAACTGCAGATGATCTACCAGATGGCCGACGTGGCGATGAACCCGCGCCAGACGGTCGGCACCATCATCGGCCGGCCGTTGGAATTCTATTTCGGTCTGCGCGGAAGGCAACGTGACGCCCGTGTCGCGGAACTGCTCGACAAGATCGAGATGGGCAAGGGTTTTGTCGACCGCTACCCGGCCGAGCTTTCCGGCGGCCAGAAACAGCGTGTCTGCATCGCCCGCTCGCTCGCCGCCAAGCCGAAGCTGATCATCTGCGACGAGGTGACCTCGGCGCTCGATCCGCTGGTCGCCCACGGCATACTGGAGCTGCTGCTCGGGCTGCAGAAAGAGGAAAACGTCGCCTATCTGTTCATCACCCACGACCTGGCCACGGTCAAGTCGATCGCCGATTCGATCGCCGTGATGTATCGCGGCGAAGTGGTGCGCTACGGCGCCAAGAGCACCGTGCTGACGCCACCCTTCGATGCCTATACCGATCTTTTGCTGTCGTCGGTGCCCGAAATGGAGATCGGCTGGCTGGAAAAGGCGATCAAGGGACGCCGCATGGCTAGCGCGGGGAACTAGCGGGCCGGCCATTGCGCGTGACGATCCTGTCCGGGCGTGGATTGAACGGCAGGCCCCAGGCGCACGATCCGACTTATCCGACTAAACCGCATGGAGCCGCCTATGGCGCTCGACACAAAACTGTTGCTCATCATTCTCGACGGCGTGCCTTACCGGAACTGGCGACGGCTGATGGGCAATCTCGAAGGCTGGGTGCAATCCGGCGACGCGCGCGTGTGGAAGATGCGCTCCGTGCTGCCGTCGACCTCGGCATCCTGCTATGCCTCAATCCACACCGGCGTGCCGCCCCAAGTGCACGGCATCCTGTCCAACGAAAACCGGTTTCGCGTCGAACAGCCGGACGTTTTTTCCGAAGTCACGAAGGCCGGCGGCAAGACGGGTGCGGTCACCCATTCCTACTGGTCCGAATTCTTCCGGGGCTATCCGTTCGACCTGGTGGAGGACATGGAGTTCGACGAGCCGGGCGGGCCGATCAGCCATGGCCGGTTCCACACCATGACCGGCTACAATGACAGCAACCAGATGACGCCGAGCGACGTCGACCTGTTCGCGACGTTGACCATGCTGACCAGGCGCTACGGCATCGACTACGGCATCCTGCACAGCTGCACGCTGGACTCGATGGGCCACCGCTTCGGCCATGACTGCCACGAGATGGATCATGCCGTCTATGCAATGGACGCCATGCTCGCCGGCTTCCTGCCGCGCTGGCGGGAGGCCGGCTACGAGGTGATCGTCACCGCCGATCATGGCCAGACCAATCGCGGCCATCATGGCGGCCACGACGAGGAGATGCAGGATTTCGCACTTTACTACTTCGGATCCGGCGAGGGTCCGGAAGCCAATACGCTGCTCGATCAGCTGCAACTCGCGCCGACGGTGCTTGCGCGTCTCGGCGTGCCGGTGCCGGCGACAATGAAGGCCGAGCCATTTCTGAGCTGAGCGCGCGCCCTCTTCTCCCCTCTGGCAACGTTCCCGCTCTTCGGCTAGCCTCCGCAAAATTCCTCGGGCGGATGCGGTGAACCTTTTTGGGCCGATCAGCGACAGAGAAGGCAGGAGCCAGGCGGCTCGACCGGCGATGACTGCCGCGGAGACCGATCGCGCGCTCGTCGAGCGGGTCGCGAAGGGCGACCGTGCCGCCGTGCGGCTCCTGTTCATGCGCCACCACGCGCGGGTCTACCGCTTCGTGGCACGCCAGACGGGATCGGAACTGATGGCCGACGATATCGCGAACGAGGTGTTCCTCGAACTCTGGCGGCAGGCGCCGGCCTTCGAGGGCCGCTCGGAGGTCTCGACATGGCTGCTCGGCATTGCCCGCTTCAAGGCGCTGTCCCTGCTACGCAAGAAGAAGGAAGACTGGATCGACGACGATGACGCGGCCCAGGTCGCCGACGGCGCCGACACGCCGGAAGTCGTGACAATGAAGGAAGACAAGGCCGCTGCCTTGCGACGCTTCATCGATGCCATGCCGGAAGAGCACCGTACGGTGATCGACCTTGCCTATTATCACGGGCAATCGGTGAGCGAGATCGGCGAGGTACTCGGCATCCCGGTCGCCACGGTCAAGACCAGGATGTTCTACGCCCGCAAGAAACTCGGCGAAGCCCTCAAGGCCGCCGGTTACGACAGGGGGTGGCCATGAGCGCCGCTGAAAAAATGTCGCGCCGCGACAAAATGGAAATGCTGCTGCCGTTTTATCTGAACGGCTCGCTGGAGGGCACCGAGCTCGAAGCCATCGAGGAATGGCTGGCGAGCGATCCGGCGGCGATGGCCGCACTTGGCGAGGCCGAGGCCGAATTCTCCGGCACCGCTGCCGCCAACGAGGCAATCCGCCCGCCGGCCGATGCGCTCAGCCGCTTTGCCAGGGCGCTCGACGCCGAGGCCGGCCCGGCCCGCGCGCCTGCGGCATCGTCCTGGCTGGCGCAGGCCTGGAGCCGCTTCATGGCGGTGCCCGCCGGCGTCGCCTGGGCGGCGGCCACGGTGCTGCTGGCCCTGGTCGTCGCGCAATCCTTTGTGCAGACCGGCAACAGAGGTGGCGATTTCGAGATTGCCGGATCGGAGCACGATCTGGCCAAAATGCCGTTTGCACTGGTGAAGTTCAAACCGGATGCGAAGCTGTCCGACATCGTCGCTTTTCTCGACCAGAACCAGTTGAAGATCGCCGGCGGGCCGACCGCCGACGGCGTCTTCCGCCTTGGCGTTCCGGCCAAGACCGCCGCCGACTATCAGAAGCTGCTTGGCCTTATTGCCGCCCAGCCTTTCACCGAAGCTGCCCTGGAGGGAAGGAAACCGGCTGATGGCGGCTAAGGCGGTCATTCGATTGACGGCGGCGATCACAATCTTCGCCGCGTCCGCAATGGCCCAGACCAACGACCCGAACCTCACCCAGGCTGAGATCGACTGCCTGAACCGGGGAAGTGCTGCCAACGCCGACTGCGCCAAGGATGGCGGCGGCGTGAAGGATGGCGGCAAAGCGCCGGCTCCTGGAACGACGGGCGCGGTGTTTCTTCCGGGCTTGATTGTCGACCTGTTCCCCAATCCTACCGCAGTCACCGGGGCGCCGATACCTCCTGGCAATACTGCGGCCCCGCCGTCTGCTCCGCCTTCGGGCGCCCCGGCAACACAGGCTGCCGCGCCGGGCGGTCCGGTGGTTGCGCCGACCGATCTTGTCGCAACCGAGCCGCGGCGCGCCGTGATCGGCGATTTCGTGCCCGACGAGGTGCTGGTCACGATCAATGGCGATGCCGGTGCGGTCCAGCAGATCGCCGCCTCGTTCGGCCTCGAAATACGCTCGCAGCG
Source organism: Mesorhizobium sp. M1328 (assembly GCF_040318075.1). Lineage (NCBI taxonomy): Bacteria > Pseudomonadati > Pseudomonadota > Alphaproteobacteria > Hyphomicrobiales > Phyllobacteriaceae > Mesorhizobium > Mesorhizobium sp. M1328. Next base: position 74,640 of record NZ_JAMYLO010000001.1, read on the forward strand.
GCAGTCGCGGCTGCTCGGCAACACGCTGGTGCGCTTCGGCATACCCGATGGCCGCCCGGTCGGCGTCGTGCTGGCGCAACTTGCCGCCAACGGCCGCATTTTGCGGCGTGAGGCCAACCATGTCTATGCGCTGCAGCAGGCGGCCAGCATCGTCAATTATGCGTTCGAGCGCATCGCACTCGACGCCAACGCGGCCAGCGGCGAGAATGTCCGCGTCGGCGTCATCGACACCGGCATCGACGACAGCAACCCGGCGCTTTCCGGCGTTATTGCCGGGCAGTTCGATGCCATGCCCGACGTGCCGATCAAGGCCCGCGACCACGGCACTTCGGTGGACGGCCTGATCGCCGGCACCGGCGCGTTCAAAGGCATGGCGCCGGGCGCCAGGATCTATCACGCCCGCGCCTTCGAGGGCGGCAAGTCGACCATGGACGTGATCCTTTCGGCGCTCGACTGGGCGGCGGAGCAGGATGTCCGCATCATCAATATGAGCTTCGTCGGCCCGAAGAACGACCTGCTCGGCATCGCCTGCCGCAATGCGCGCGCGCTTGGCATCGTGCTGGTCGCGGCCGCCGGCAATAACGGGCCGAAGGCGCCCTATGGTTATCCGGCCGCCTTCGACGGCGTGATCGCGGTGACGGCCACCGATGCCAAGGACGGGCTGATGCCGCAGGCCAATCGCGGCGCCTACGTCTTCATCTCCGCTCCCGGCGTCGAGATGGTGGCGCCGAGCGGCGCCGGCTCGGATGTGGTGACCGGGACCTCCTTTGCAGCGGCGATCGTGACCGGCGCGATCGCCAATCTGTTGCATGCCGCGCCCGACCGCTCCGCCGACTGGGTCGAGAAAGCACTCGCCGCCACGGCAAAGGATCTCGGGCCCAAGGGGCGCGACAATGATTTCGGCTTTGGGCTTCTGGACACCAAGGCGGCCGAGGCGGCGAAGAACTAAGTCTCGTGTTTGAAGCTTCTGCCTTATCAAAGCTCAATCAGTTGGTTGTCGCAAATGGCCGAGAAGGGTGGAGGCCGTGTAAAAACTCGACTCTGGCCGACGCTCTCAAGGGCAGCAGCATTATTCGAGGACAGAATTCTACGCTCAGGATATCGCGACGGGTTTCCACCGGCCTCGGTGGAGAGCGGCCATTTACCGAGCCGTCTCACAACGCTGTCGCGAAACTTGTCTCACGCCGTGCTATAATGACCAAGCCAACCTGCACTACGCCGCAGTAGGGAAAATGCTTCACCGCGGGCACACAGAATGTAGACCTGTGGTCGCCAGTCCTGATCAGAAATAGAAACGACAGGGAGGATGACGTGTCCCTCGACGCCAGTGACTTCGATCAAGCAGTTGAAGAATACCACCTGGCTCTGGATGAGTTCATGAAAGGAAACCCCGCGCCAGCGAAGAAGCTCTTTTCCCAACGAGACGATGTAACACTGGGCAATCCGTTTGGCCCTTTCGCGCATGGATGGAAACAGGTCATTGAGACGATGGAGCAAGCGGCATCGAACTACAGGGACGGCGACGCTACCGGCTTCGAGAACATAGCGAAGTGTGTGACGTCTGAGCTGGCATACATCGTCGAAGTGGAGCGGCTCAGGTCCAAGGTTGGCGGTCGGAGCGATGTCACGCCTCTTGCGTTACGCGCGACGAGCGTCTTTCGCCCAGAAGATGGTCTGTGGAAGATTGTGCATCGTCATGCCGATCCGATAACGACGGCTCAGCCGGCCGATTCGGTACTCCGCCGATAGCGGTTGTGGTATGGGGGAAGCGATCGATCTCCTTTGCTGCTGCAGCGCGGCTGTTCTTCAGTCCGTTCCCTGCTAAGGGTCGGCCCGCGTCATCGGGCTCGCAGGGTCGGACGGCCGCTCTGGGTCGAACTCGGTCGCCCGGAGTGATCGAGTTTTGACCTTTAGGCAGGCACGCCGGCGACCGATCCCCTGACCACCAGGTCGACCGGCCAGACCTCCGCGAGCCCCCTCCTCCAGGCCGGAAATGCGCGCCGCCAGCCGTTCGGCGATGCGTGCGCCCGCCAGGCGGATCGACGGACGTGTGGTCGACAGCGGCACCGAAAAATTTTCCGGCTTCAGGACAATGATTTCGGCTTTGGCCTGCTGGACACCAAGGCGGCCGAGGCGGCCAAAGAATAGCCCGCTCAAGTCGCGTTTTGCCGAGGACGTGCCAGAAAATAGAACGCGGCGATGTGCGTGATCATCAGCAGCGGTACGTAGATGATCGGGATCGCGTAGGTTGCGCCCAGTTCCCCCGCGCGGGCAGGAAGGCCGATCTGAATGGCGTGATAATAGTCGACGATGAGGTCGACCGTCCCTACGACGTTGAAGGCGACGACCAACGACCAGAAGAGCGGGCGTATCCTCACCGTGAGCAGCGCCAGCATGGCCAGCACGCCAGTCGCGAAATCGCCGTAGGCGGCGAACACGGCGAAATCGGCAGGCAGATTGGGGCTTACGACGCCTGGAACCATGAAGACGAGCCCGAAGAAGCGGAAGCTGTGCAGCGTAGCGATAGCGCGTTGCGCCGCGACCCGGTCCATCGACCTGAGCCACGGCCAGACATACGCCCCGAAGCAGAGCAGCCACGCGACATAGCCCAGAACGAGATGGGTTTGAAACAGTACTTCCGTGGACATCTGACGTCCTCCCAACAGTTGGTTCACACGGCCTCGAACACCGCGGTCAGGACGCCGAGCCGGCCTTGCATGAGATTTCGTCCCAGGTTGGTCGAAAGCTGAGCGAAGTCCGGTCCCATCACCACGCCGAGATTTGGTGAAGGCGGCGGCCCGGATGCGCGCAGTTGCGCGAACCAGGCCTTGGCGGTCTCGGTGTCGTCTTGCCACGCCAGCACGCGGAAGCCGGCCGGTTCGATCGCCTCGCCCGTCGCTTCGGCTGTGAGGAGGAAGCTCGTCGCCGGCGTTCGCGCCCAAGGCAGCGGATAGTGCGGCTCGCCAATGGCCGAGACGACGTCGAAGGTGGCAAACCTGCCGCCTGGTTTCAGCACGCGCCGGATCTCGCCGTAGAGCCGCGCCCGGTCGGAGATGTTCATCGCCACATGCTGCAGCAGCACGACGTCGAAACGGCTATCATCGAATGGAAGCTCCAATGCGCTGGCGGTCTGAAACGACAGCTGCCCGCTTTGTCCCGTGCGCTCGGTCAGATAGCGCGCAGCATCCACGAAAGGCTCGCTGAGGTCCACGCCGGTAACCCGGCAGCCATAGGTCGCAGCCAGAAAGCGCGCCGGCCCGCCGACGCCCGAGCCGACGTCCAGAACCGACGTGCCGGCCGCGATCCCCGCCAATTGGGCAATCTCGGCGGTCGAGGCAAGCCCACGGGTGTGAAACTGGTCGAGGGTGCCCAATTGCTGGGGCGTAAGAAGCTGATCCTCCGGGCCGAGGGCAGCCAGTACCATCTTCAGCCGCTCGGTCAGGCCGGTCGCGCGATAATGGTCGCGCACGCCATCAAGTTCATCGGTCATTGCAATATATCTCCTGGGCAAGATGTCTCCTGGCTTGCAGCTCTTACCTAAGCCCGCTTCCATAATCCGACTATCCGCTGTAATCAGAACAACCTATGAAGCAGGACTACACAATCCGGCGTGGTGCACTGGAGGGCGTCGAGGTGTTCCTGGCTGTCGCCAGGCACCGCAATTTCCGCCGTGCCGCCGCCGATCTCGGCGTGACGCCGTCCGCCGTGAGCCAGGCGGTGCGCACGCTGGAAGCCCGCATGGGTGCGGCGCTGTTCGCCCGCACGACGCGGAGCGTCGGTCTGACCGAGGCCGGCCAGCGCTTCCTCGAGCGCGCCGGCCCTGCCTTCGAGGAGATCGCCGCGGCCGGCGAGGCTGCGCGCGACGTCGGCCAACGGCCGACCGGGCTGCTGCGCCTGTCCGTGCCCCGCGCCGTCGTGCCATTGATCCTGGAGCCGATGATCGCGTCGTTCTGCCAAGCCTATCCTGAGATCGAACTGGAGATCGCCGCGAGCGACGAGATGGTCGATCTCGCGATCGGGGGGTTCGATGCCGGCATCCGCCTCGGCCAGCTCATCGCGCCCGACATGGTTGCAGTGCGGCTTACGCCGCCGTTCACGTTCGTGGTCGTCGGCAGCCCTGACTATCTCGAGCGCCACGGCTACCCCGAACGTGTCGACGACTTGCGCCACCACGCCTGCCTACGCTTGCGCCGCTCGAACGGCGCCATCGCGCCCTGGACCTTCGCCGACGGCAACGGTGCTATCGAGGCGATCGTCTCAGGCCCACTGATCGCGCACGACTATCCAACGTTGCTCGGGGCTGCGACAAAGGGCGTTGGGCTGGCGCAGACGCCTCGACCCGTCGCCGAAGGTCCGATAGCCGAAGGAAAACTCAGACCGGTGCTGGACGACATCGCTGCGACGACGCCGGGCGTCTTTCTCTACCATCTTGGCAAGCGCCAAGTCCTGCCGAAGCTGCGCGTCTTTATCGATCACCTCAAGTCCGCGGCCTGAGACATGACGCATGGCGATTGCCTGTGCTGGCCAACAGCCACCCAACGGCGACTTTGGTCGTTCAGAGTGATTGAGTTATGCCCCTAGGCAGGCGCGCCGGCGACCGATCCCCTGACCACAAGGTCGACCGGCCAGACCTCGCCGCGAGCGCCCTCCTCCAGACCGGAAATCCGCGCCGCCAGCCGTTCGGCGATGCGTGCGCCGGCCAGGCGGATCGACGAACGTGTCGTCGACAGCGGCACCGAAAAATTTTCCGGCTTCAGCCAGGGAAAGACGTCGTCATGGGCGATCAGCGACAGGTCGCCCGGAATGGTCAGGCCGAGATCGCGCACCGCCCGCACCACGCCGAGCGCCATGATCAGGCTGGAGCAGGCGATCGCCGTCGGCGCGTCGCTTTGTTCCAGCAGACGCCTGGCGGCGCGGTAGCCGTTCTCCTCGGTCATGGTGAGGGAACAGACATGCTGATCACGAAGCACAAGGCCGCTTGCCGCAAGCGCGCGCCGCACGCCGCGCTCGCGATGGATGGCGAAGGTCTCGCGATCATCGCCATTGATCAGTGCCAGCCGCCTGTGACCGAGTTGGACGAGTAGCCGCGCCGCCTCGTGGAAGGCGCCCTCATTGTCGATGTCGGTGAAGGGGTAGTCGAAATCGAAGCCTTCGCTGCGGCCGTGGACGATGAAGGGAATGCCGAGCGTATTGACGAGTGCCACCCGCCGGTCGGCCGGCCTCGGCGAGGAGATATAGACCGCGTCGACCTGCCGGTTGGCGACAATGCGCCGGTAGGTCGTCTCCTGGTCGTCGGCATCGGCCGGTGACAGCACCAGGTCGAGCTCGTGCGAACGCGCATAGTCGCCGAGGCCGGACAGGAACTCGACGAAATGCGGGTCGATATCGACGGTCGTTCCCGTCGGCAGCACATAGCCGATCATGCCGGTCTTGCCGGTCGCCAGCCGGCGCGCGCTCGGATTGGGGCGATAGCCGTGACGCTTGGCGGCATCCATCACCCGCCGGCGCGTTTCCTCGTTGACTTCCGGGTAGCCGTTCAATGCGCGGCTCACCGTGGTCTGCGAAAGCGCCAGCATGTGGGAGAGCTGCTTGAGGTTCACCGGAGGCCTCCAACCTCAAAGCGCTTCTAATCTGAATCGATCTGGCCGCTACGAACCGAGTTGCCGAGCGTGATGACCATACGCACGGTTCGGACCGGTTTGAAGCCGAATTTGCTGCTGCACCGCCAGAAAACTGTGCTGCAGCGCACTTTCGCCGGCACTCGACTGCAGAAATTAAATCGATTAAGCCGGCTTCCTCTTGACTCGCGATCAATTCAGTGGCGAGATCAAAATGACCAAAGCGCTTTGGAAGACTCTGCGAAAGGTTGCAGTTCCTTTCCGACTGAGTCACAGTCCTGCAGCGCCGGCGGACGGAATGGAGGTTTCGTTCGGTGTTTGTCACCACTGGGAGGGAATACCGATGAAGAAAATGCTTCTGCTGGGCGCCGCGTTTGCCACGCTAGCCCTGGCCATGCCCGCGCAAGCCGAACTGAAGTTCAAGCCGGGCGAAGATCCCCGTTTCAACTGGGCCAACTACGAAGAGCTCAAGAAGGTCGACCTCAAGGGCGAGACGCTGACGATCTTCGGACCGTGGCGCGGCGAGGACGAAGGGCTTATCCGCACCGTCCTCGATTACTTCTCCGAAGCCACCGGCGCCGAGATCAAGTACTCCTCGTCGGAGAATTACGAGCAGCAGATCGTCATCGACACGCAGGCCGGCAGCCCGCCCAACATCGCCGTGCTGCCGCAGCCGGGCCTGATCCAGGATCTGGCATCGAAGGGCCTTTTGACGCCGCTCGGCGACGACACCGCCAACTGGGTCAAGGACAATTACGGCGCCGGCCAATCCTGGGTCGACCTCGGCACCTTCAAGGACAAGGACGGCAAGCCCGGCTTCTTCGCCTTTCCTTATAAGGCCGACGTGAAGTCGCTGGTCTGGTACTCGCCGGACAATTTCGAGGAAGCCGGCTACAAGGTGCCGAAGACGCAGGAAGAGCTTGCCGAGCTCGAAAAGAAGATCATCGCCGACGGCGGCACGCCATGGTGCATCGGGCTTGGTTCGGGCGGCGCCACCGGCTGGCCGGCGACCGACTGGGTCGAAGACATCATGCTGCGCACCCAGACGCCCGAGACCTACGACAAATGGGTGAAGAACGAAATTCCGTTCAACGATCCGGCCGTGGTCAACGCCATCGACATTTTCGGCAAGATCGCGACCGACGACAAGATGGTCGAGGGCGGCGCCAAGGCGGTTGCGGCGACCGATTTCCGCGACAGCCCGAAGGGCCTCTTCTCGGTGCCGCCGAAATGCTATCTGCACCACCAGGCATCGTTCATCCCGACCTTCTTCCCGCAAGGCACCAAGATCGGCGAGGATGCCGACTTCTTCTATTACCCGCCCTACGCCTCCAAGCCCGAGCTCGGCACTCCGGTGCTCGGCGCCGGCACGCTGGCCATGATCACCAAGGACTCCAAGGCAGCGCGCGCCTTCATCGAATTCCTGAAGCTGCCGCTCGCTCATGAGATCTGGATGGCACAGGGCGGCTTCGTGACGCCGTTCAAGTCGGTCAACAAGGACGCCTATGCCAGCGACGCGCTGAAGAAGCAGGGCGAGATCCTGGCCAACGCCTCGACCTTCCGCTTCGACGGGTCCGACCTGATGCCGGGCAAGATCGGCGCCGGCGCGTTCTGGACCGGCATGATCGACCTGGTCGGCGGCAAGTCCGCCCAGGACGTCGCCACCGACATCCAGAAAAGCTGGGACGCGATCAAGTAAGCGGCCGGCTTGAGTTCCCAATCTGATGCGGTCCGGGCCTCAAACGGCCCGGATCCTATCCGGTGCTTGGCGTCGCGTCGATTGTCGTGAGCACAACGCATTCCGGCATGACGCGCGCCCAGTGACCTGCTTTTCGGCTGGTCGCGCTCCAGACAACTGAATCGGCGCATGATCCCGTCGCCAAAGCCATTCTCGACTGGCGGATCCGTGCGCAGGGGGAGGGACCCATGGCGGCTCAGATTTTTTCGGCGATATTCGTCATCATCATCGGCGTGGGCGGCTGCGTCGCCTATTTCTGGGGCGCCAACAAGGCACTCGACACAATCTTTCCGGCACGCGGCGTTTCCGGCAAGGCGGCGATTAACAATCTGCGCCGGCAGGGGGTGATCCGACCCTGGCTGTTCGTCGGGCCGGCGATGATCATCCTCACCATCTACCTGATCTACCCGGTGGTGGAGACGCTGAGGCTGTCGTTCCTCGATCGCGGCGGCGGCCATTTCGTCGGCTTGGCCAACTATCAATGGGCGTTCGGCGACCGCGAGTTCCGCAACTCGATCCTCAACAACATCATCTGGCTGGCGGTGGTGCCGGCCGCCTGCACCTTCCTCGGGCTGATAATCGCCGTGCTCACCGACAAGATCTGGTGGGGCACCATCGCCAAGAGCCTGATCTTCCTGCCGCTGGCCATCTCCTTCGTCGGCGCCAGCGTCATCTGGAAATTCATCTACGAGTATCGCGGCGACGGGCAGACGCAGATCGGTCTGCTCAACGCCATCATCCAGTATTTCGGCGGCCAGCCGCAGGTCTGGATATCGCTGCCGTTCTGGAACAACTTCTTCCTGATGGTCATCCTGATCTGGATCCAGACCGGCTTTGCCATGGTCATCCTGTCGTCGGCCTTGCGCGGCATTCCGGAAGAGACGCTGGAAGCCGCCGTCATCGACGGCGCCAACCCTTTCCAGATCTTCTGGAAGATCATGGTGCCGCAGATCTGGGGGACGATCGCCGTCGTCTGGACCACCATCACCATCCTGGTGCTGAAGGTTTTCGACATTGTGCTGACCATGACCAACGGCCAGTGGAACAGCCAGGTGCTGGCCAATCTGATGTTCGACTGGATGTTCCGCGGCGGCGGCGATTTCGGTCGCGGCGCCACCATCGCCATCATCATCATGATCGCGGTCATTCCGATCATGGTCTGGAACATCCGCCAGGCGAACAAAGAGACGGAAGGACATTGAGATGGCCGCGTCGACCGGAAAGTCCTTTTTCAGCCGTTTCGGCGTCCATATCGCCGTCTTCATCTTCGTCGCGATCTGGACGATCCCGACGCTCGGCATTCTGGTCTCGTCGCTGCGCGACAAGGACCAGATCATCGCTTCGGGCTGGTGGAACTCGTTCACCAGTTCCAGCCAGACGGAAGCCGGACGGCTGCCGCCCGCCTCGGCGCAGGTCGAGAAGGACGGCAAGTTCGTCCTGCAAGGCAATATCTTCGGCGACGGCCCGGCCCGCAACATCAGCGCCTTCGGCGTCAAGTCGGCAGCGCCGACGCAATATCCCGCCAGCACGACAGCCGATCTCGGCGACGGCGTGACCTTGCAGCTCAATGCCGACGGCAGTTTCGTCATGACCTCGCCGAAGGCTTTCGAAGGCGAACGCGGCCAGCGCGTCTATTACGCCTCGTCGGCGCCGCCGAAATTCACCACCGACAATTACGACACGGTGCTGTTTTCGGAAGGCATCGGTCGCTCCTTCATGAACTCGCTGACCGTCACCATTCCGGCGACCGTCATCCCGATCCTGATCGCCGCGTTCGCCGCCTACGCGCTGGCCTGGATGCGCTTTCCCGGCCGGGCCCTGCTCATCGCCGTCATCATCGGCCTCCTGGTCGTGCCGCTGCAGATGTCGCTGATCCCGCTGTTGAAGCTCTATAACGGCGTCGGCAGCTTCTTCGGCGTGCCGTCGAAGACCTATCTCGGCATCTGGCTGGCGCATACCGGCTTCGGCCTGCCTTTCGCCATCTATCTCCTGAGGAGCTATATCGCCGGCCTGCCACGCGAGATCATGGAATCGGCGCGCATCGACGGCGCCAGCGATTTCGAGATCTTCGTCAAGATCGTGCTGCCATTGTCGTTCCCGGTGCTGGCCTCGTTCGCCATCTTCCAGTTTCTCTGGGTGTGGAACGATCTGCTGGTGGCGATGGTTTTCCTTGGTACCGAGGGCGACCAGATCGTGCTGACCGCCAAGCTCAATGCGTTGCTCGGTTCGCGCGGCGGCGACTGGGAGATCCTGACGACATCGGCCTTCGTCACCATCATCGTGCCGCTGATCGTGTTCTTCTCGCTGCAGCGCTATTTCGTCCGCGGGCTGCTTGCCGGCTCGGTGAAAGGAGGTTGAGATCATGCAATCCGCTTTGAAGGCCACCCCGAAGCCCGATCTCGCTACAGATCGCGACTGGTGGCGAGGTGCCGTGATCTACCAGATCTACCCGCGCAGCTATCAGGATTCGAACGGCGACGGCATCGGCGACCTGAGGGGCATGATCGGCCGGCTGCCCTACATCGCCTCGCTCGGTGTCGACGCGATCTGGATCTCGCCATTCTTCAAATCGCCGATGAAGGATTTTGGCTACGACGTGTCGGATTATTGCGACGTCGATCCGATGTTCGGCACGCTGGCCGACTTCGACGCGCTGACCGCCGAGGCGCACCGGCTTGGTCTCAAGGTGATGATCGACGAGGTGCTCTCGCACACCGCCGACATCCATCCCTGGTTCAAGGAAAGCCGTTCGAGCCGCAGCAATCCAAAAGCCGACTGGTACGTCTGGGCGGATGCCAAGCCGGACGGCACGCCGCCCAACAACTGGCTGTCGATCTTCGGCGGCTCGGCCTGGCAGTGGGACACCAGCCGCCAGCAATATTATCTGCATAATTTCCTGGCCGAGCAGCCCGACCTCAATTTCCATAGCCGCGCGGTCCAGGACGCGCTGCTCGACGTCACCCGCTTCTGGCTGGAGCGCGGCGTCGATGGCTTCCGCCTCGATACCATCAATTTCTATTTCCACAGCCAAGGCTTGGAAGACAATCCGCCGCTGCCGCCCGAGCAGCGCAACGACCAGACGGCGCCTGCCGTCAACCCCTACAACTACCAGGACCATCTCTACGACAAGAGCCGGCCTGAAAACCTCGGCTTCCTTGAACGCTTCCGCGCCTTGCTCGACGAATATCCGGCGACGGCCGCGGTTGGCGAGGTCGGCGATTCGCAGCGTGGGCTGGAAGTAGTGGCGGCCTACACGGCAGGCGGCAAGCGCGTGCATATGTGTTACTCCTTCGACTTCCTGGCGCCGGAGAAGATCAGCGCGGCAAAGGTACGCTCGGTGCTGGAAACCTTCGGCAAGGTGGCCAGCGACGGCTGGTCGTGCTGGGCCTTCTCCAACCATGACGTGATGCGCCCTGCCTCGCGCTGGGCAGCCGGCGAGCCCGACCCGACCGCCTACCTCAAGGTGATCTCGGCGCTGCTGATGTCGTTGCGCGGCTCGGTCTGTATCTATCAGGGCGAGGAGCTCGGGCTCAGCGAGGCTGAACTCAGCTTCGAGGATCTGCAGGACCCATACGGCATCCGCTTCTGGCCGGAATTCAAGGGCCGCGACGGCTGCCGCACGCCGATGGTTTGGGACGGCGCTGCCCGCAATGGCGGCTTCTCGACGGCAAAGCCCTGGCTGCCGGTGCCCAGCAAGCACCTTGCGCAAGCGGTCAATGTGCAGCAAGGCGACGACGGCTCGCTGCTCGAGCACTACCGGCGCTTCCTGGCTTTCCGCCGCGCTCATCCGGCACTGGCCAAGGGCGATATCGAGTTCATCGAAAGCGACGGTGACACCGTCGCCTTCACGCGCCGCGAAGGCAACGAGCAGATCGTCTGCGCCTTCAATCTCGGCGCAAAGCCGGCCGAAGTCGATCTTGGCGGCCGCTCACTGCAGCCCTTGCCGGGACACGGGTTTTCGGGACAGACTGGCGCCGGCACTATCCGCCTCGGCGGCTACGGCGCCTGGTTCGGGCGTATCGACTGAATTCAAGGAAGAACTGGAGGGTACGTACCATGGCCGATGTCACGCTAAGGCAAGTGAAGAAATCATACGGCAATCTCAACATTCTGCACGGCGTCGACCTCGACATAAAGTCGGGCGAATTCATCGTCTTCGTCGGTCCGTCTGGTTGCGGCAAGTCGACCTTGCTGCGCTGCATCGCCGGGCTGGAGGAAATCACCTCGGGCGAGCTCAAGATCGACCGCGAAATTGTCAATGACGTGCCGCCGTCGAAACGCGGCATCGCCATGGTGTTCCAGTCCTATGCGCTCTATCCGCACATGACGGTCTACGACAACATGGCGTTCTCGATGAAGATCGGCAAGGAAAGCAAGGCCGAGATCGACAAGCGGGTGCGCCAGGCGGCCGAGATCCTGCAGCTGACCAAATATCTCGACCGTCTGCCCAAGGCGATGTCGGGCGGCCAGCGCCAGCGCGTCGCCATCGGCCGCGCCATCGTGCGCAATCCCAAGGTCTTCCTGTTCGACGAGCCGCTATCCAACCTCGACGCGGCGCTGCGTGTCGCCACCCGCATCGAGATCGCCAAGCTCAAGGAATCGATGCCGGCGACAACGATGATCTACGTCACCCACGACCAGGTCGAGGCGATGACGCTGGCCGACCGCATCGTAGTGCTGAAGGAAGGCCATATCGAACAGGTCGGCACGCCGATGGAGCTCTACAAGCGGCCCGGCAATCTGTTCGTCGCCCAGTTCATCGGCTCGCCGGCGATGAACATCCTGCCGGCAACGATCGACAGGACCGGCAACCCCACCGTCGTCAGCCATGTCGGCGGCCGCAAGGCGACGGTGCCGATCGCAACGCCTGTCTCGGCGAAAGGCGCTGCGGTGAGCTTCGGCGTGCGGCCGGAGGATCTGATGATTGCCACTGGCGCCGACTATTTGTTCGAAGGCACGGTCGATTATGTCGAGCAGCTCGGCGAGGTCCAACTCGTCTATGTCGACATCGGCCGCGCCGACCTGCCGCTGGTGACCAAGCTGCCGGGCAATGTCGAGGTCAAGCGCGGAGCGACGCTGCGGCTGACGGCTGACGCCGGCGACCTGCATATTTTCGACGCGGACGGGCGCTCTTTCGCGCTCCATGAAGCAGAAGCAAAGGCGGCTTGAAGCAGGCGTTTTTCCGCCATGCAAAAGACAAGAGCGGCGGGCATGGCCCGCCGCTCTTGTTTTTAATTCCAGTTCGGCTGTTAGTTGTTGCCGAAGAGGTTGCGGTCGGCGCCCTGAGGCGCGGACTTAGGCACATCGCCAGACGAATTCAGCAGCTTGTAGATCGGCGAGTTGCTGTCACGCACCGAATACGTCTGCGTCTTGTCGACGTTGACGGTCGTCTGCTTGTTGATGTCGGTGCCGCCAACATTGTCGTTGCGGGCATAGGCGCTGCCGGCGGCAATCAAGAGAGCGGCGGCAGCAAGAACGATCTTTTTCATTTTAATACTCCTGAATTTCTCGGGTCCCGGCAGCGGGCATGCCGCCGCCTTGATGGTGGGATCGGCTGTTAGTTGTTGCCGAAGAGGTTGCGGTCGGCGCCCTGGACGACCGGCTGCTTTTCAGCCTGGTCCGACGTCTTGACGGAAGCCGTGTACGAGCTATCGACAGAAGCGGTAGGCTGGTTGGCACCGTTGGAACCATAATTGTCGCTAGCGGCGAAAGCGCTGCCGGTGATGGCCAGAACGGCGGCGGCAGCAAGAACGATCTTTTTCATTTTAATACTCCTGAATTTTTTCAGATCCCGGGCGGCGGATATGCCCGCCGCCCTGATACTGGGATCGGCTGTTAGTTGTTGCCGAAGAGGTTACGGTCGGCGCCCTGGACAGGCTGCTTGTCAGCATGAACCGGCTTCTGAATGGAAGCCGTGTACGAGCTGTCGACCGAAGCGGCAGGCTGGTTCGCACCATTGGAACCAAAGTTGTCACTGCCAGCGAAGGCGCTGCCGGTGATGGCCAAAACGGCGACGGCGGCAAGAGCGATCTTTTTCATTTTAGTACTCCAGTATCTTAGTTTTCGGTCCGTCTAGCGGCGTGTCTTGGGAGGAATTCGCGTCGTTCGGACAGCCCCGATGTGGGAAAGCCAATGGCCAGTTTCCAATCACGAAGTTGTTTGGTGTGGACCAAGAATCTACACCTTGAAATTGTGCCAGAGATTCCCTTCGCCACAATTTTATTTATAAATATCAGGTGGATAGCCCGTAGCATCGGTCTGGCTGCAAGGTGACTTGGAGAGGCAGCGTTCACAGCGTCCTGCACGCATTGTCAACAGAAACGAACCGTTCGGTTCGATTTTTTAAAACCGATAAAAGTAGCAGCAGGGGTTGTTTATGGAATCGTTAACCATTTCAGCCAAACGCGGCCTCGCCGTTCTGCCTGTTTTCGGCCCATTTATGCCGGCCGGCGAAGGCAGCAACCGGGCAAGCAGAACCGGGTCAGACCCCGTAGCGTTCGGTGCGGATGAGTGCCGCCGGCACGCCGGCATCGATCAGTGCCTCGGCGGCGGCCGTCACGAATGCGTTCGAGCCGCAGACGAAGGCGAGCTTCAGCGGCGCGGGCAGCCTCGTCATGGCTTGCACCATCATCGCGGCGTCGATCCGCCGCGCATAATCCGCCGGACGGCGGGCCGGCTCGCGCGTCAGCGTCAGCACCAGGTCGAAACCATCCCGGCGCTCGGCGAGGTCGATCAACTCGTCGCGAAAGACCACCTCGTCCCAGACCCGCGCCGAAAACACCAGGGCGGCGGCGACCAGCGATCCCCGCATCGCCCGGTGACGGACCATCGACATCAGCGGCACCACGCCCGACCCACCGCCGACGAGCAGGAGCGGTCCGCCATCGCCGTCGGACCAGACGAAATGGCCGCCGAGCGGCCCGCGCAACTCGACCTCGTCGCCCACCGCCGCGATCTCGTGAAAGAATGGCGAGACCTCGCCGTCCTCGAGTTTTTCAATCGCCAGCTCGATGGTCTCGCCGGTCTCCGGCGCCGAGGCGATGGAGTAGGAGCGGCGCGCCTGATAGCCGTCAGGTGCAGTCAGCCTGACGTCGACATGCTGTCCGGCCCGGTAAGCGAAGGGCCGCGAGGGCTGCAGGAAAAAGCTGGTGACGCGCGGCGTACGCTTTTGGATGCGGGTGATGGTGACCGTCTGCCAGGGCGACTGCGCCGCCGGTGCGTCGCCGCTCATGGATCGTTCGTGTAGCGCTGCTCGCGCCACGGGTCGCCATAGATATGATAGCCTCGCAACTCCCAGAAACCCGGCTCGTCACGCTCGGTGAACTGCAACCCGTTCAGCCATTTGGCCGATTTCCAGAAATAGAGATGCGGAACGAGCAGCCGTGCCGGGCCGCCATGGTCGGGGGTGATCGGCCTGCCCTCGTAAAGCAGCGCCACCATCGCCTTGCCGCCGGTGAGATCCTTCGTCGGCACATTGGTGGAATAGCCGTCGAAACCCAGCGCCAGCGTGAAGGCAGTGGGCGGCTCGATGCCGGCGTCGGCAAGGATGTCGTCGACCAGCACGCCCTGCCACGCCGTGTCGAACTTGGTCCATGCGGTGACGCAATGGATGTCGCGCGTCATCTTGGTCAAGGGCAGCGCGTTGAACTCGGCCCAGTGCCACTTCTTGATTGGCCGCGGCCCATGCTTAAGCGTGAACGACCAATCCTCGGTGCGCACATGCGGCGTCGGGCCGGCCGACAGGACCGGGAAACCTTGCTCGAGATATTGCCCCGGCGGGATACGTGCATCCGTATCCGTCGGCGGCTTTCGTCCGGAAGAGAAGCCTCGGGTAACCATCGAGAATATCCGTTTGCGCAAGGTCCAATCGACCTTTGTCAGTTTTCTCGAAGACGCGCCCGCGGGCAACCGAAATCTTGGCTCCGGCCTGGCGGCAATGCTCTACATCGACCTTGGCAGCGCGCCGTCTGCTTCAGCCACTGGCGAAGGGCACGGCGACAAACATCTGGGCGTCGCCACGCTCGACAAGCAGCAGCACCGATTTCTTGCCAGATTTGGCAGCCTGCACAATCGCCTGGTTAGCCTGCCTGGCGCTCCTCACCGGATGCTGGTCGACGGTGACGATGATGTCGCCGGGCTGGATGCCGGAAGCCGATGCCGCCTTGTTCGGGTCGACGCGCTCGACCAGTGCGCCGTGCTGGTTGCCTGCCAGGTTCATTGCCTGGCGCACATCCGGGGTGACGTCCATCAGGCCGAGACCGAGCGCCGGTGCGCGAAAGCCCTGCTCCGTCGACGGCTGACCCTGATCGCCTGTCACCGATCCCGTTGCCATGTCGTCTTCGTTGCGCCCGACCTCGACGGAGATCTGCAGGCTTTGCCCCTTGCGCCAGACACTGAGGGTTTCCCTCGTGCCGGGCGCAACGTCGGCGACGGCGCGCGACAGATCCCTTGGATCCTTTATGTCCTGGCCAGCGAAGCTGGTGATGACGTCGCCGGTCTCGATGCCTGCCCTGGCGGCCGGCGATCCGTCGCTGACCTGCGCGACCAGCACGCCGGCGGGGTGATCGAGGCCGATGGCGCTCGCCATGTCAGGCGTCACCGGCTGGATCTGGACGCCGAGATAACCGTACTGGATGGAGCCGCCTTTCATCAGCTTGGCGACGACCTTTTGCGCCTGGTCCGAGGGGATGGCGAAGCCGACGCCGACGCTGCCGCCATTCGGCGAAAAGATCGCCGTGTTGATGCCGACGACATTGCCGTTCACATCCGTCAGCGGGCCGCCGGAATTGCCCCGGTTGATCGGCGCGTCGATCTGGATGAAGTCGTCAAACGGCCCGCTGTGCAGGTCGCGGCCGCGCGCCGAGACGATGCCGGCCGTGACCGTGGTGCCAAGGCCGAAAGGATTGCCGAAGGCGAGCACCTGGTCGCCCGGCATGAGCTTATCGGAATCGCCCCATTTGACGGTCGGCAAGGGCTTGCCGGCCTCGACCTTGAGCACGGCAAGATCGTTCTTGGCGTCATGGCCGATCAATTTGGCGGGAAGCTCGGTGCCGTCGTCGAGCGTCACCTTGATCGACTGGGCGCCGTCGACGACGTGATTGTTGGTGACGATGGTGCCGTCGGCGCCGACGATGAAGCCTGAGCCGAGGGCCTCGGTGCGCGGCGCCTGCTCCGGCGGTGTTTTGGGGGCGGGCTGTCCCTGGTCATCGAAGAAATGGCGGAAATAGTCGTCGAAAGGCGAGGTTCCGCCAAACGGCGAGGCGTCGCTCATGGTGTCCGGCTGTTGAGCTTTCATGACCGTCGTGATGGTCACCACCGCCGGTTTGTCCGCCGCCACGACCGGCGCGAACGAGCCGCTCGGCGCCGTCATGCCGGTGACGGGAGGGGTGACTGTTGCCGCCAGGACATCATTCAGCCTGGGAGCGAGAGGCAGGGCGAAGGGGCTGACAACCAGCGCGGCGCCCAGCAGAGCGGCGACGCGATGTCTGCGAAGGGTCTGGATTGGTGACATGGCCGTTGTCCGGGCGAGAGATTGGTGAAGCCACAACGTTCCGTCACCGGAACGATTCACCGGCGCGTCGGTCGTCGGCCTTGCCTGTCTCGCCTGTCACGGCAGCCGACCGGATCGACAGCCCCGCATTTAGGGCACCGATCGTCGTTTCCAGATAATATTACGAAGATTTAATTTCCGGCTGGCAACCGCCGTGCCGGGCTGGCGCCGAAACCCGAAAACAAAAACCCGCCTTGCGGCGGATCGTTGGGGCGAATCAGCACCATACCCAAATTAGTAGCATAGCTGCCGGCACAAAGCAAGAACAAAATAGCTACCCAAGACAAATCGCTTCAGATTTGCGCCGCTTCAGCAGAGGCCTCCTATTCGCCTTTCCCGTCGGTCCGGCTGAG
The DNA here is from genome assembly GCF_040318075.1 of Mesorhizobium sp. M1328. Taxonomy (NCBI): domain Bacteria; kingdom Pseudomonadati; phylum Pseudomonadota; class Alphaproteobacteria; order Hyphomicrobiales; family Phyllobacteriaceae; genus Mesorhizobium; species Mesorhizobium sp. M1328. The sequence goes on from NZ_JAMYLO010000001.1 coordinate 91,899, forward strand.
ATAGGTGGTGGCGATCTCGCGCATTCGCCTGCCGTCGAAGCTCGGTCCATGGCCGCCATGGCCGATGCGGATCGGCAGGTCGAGCAGGCGCTGCATGGTGCGGCGATAGGCGACGCGATCCGAATCCGGCAGGTCGTCGATCAGCATGGCGTCGTAGATGGCGTCGCCGGCGAAGAAGAGGCCGTCTGCCTCGTCGAACAGCGCGATCGAATCCGGAGAGTGGCCGGGCAGATGCAGGACGCGGAATTGGCGGCCGCCGAGGTCGATCCTATCGCCCTCGTCCAGGGTCCTAGTCAGCGGCGCCGGCTGAATCCTGTAATCGGCCGCTTTCCAGCCCTTTGCCGGCAGCCTGGAGACGGCGCCTTCCAGATCATGGAACATGTAGGCGTAGGTCACCGCTTCATCCATGCTGTCGAACTGCGCGGCGCTGTGGCTCGGCCCTGCCCGCAACGGAAACTCGTGCAGCGAGCCGACATGATCGAGATGGATATGCGTGGCGACGACCAGCAGCGGCTTGCCGGCCGGCGTGTCGATCTGCGGCGCCAGCGGGCAGATCCCCATGCCGGTGTCGACCAGCAGGTCGACATCGCGGCCGCGCAAATGCCAGATGTTGGCGCGCACGAATTCATGCACCAAGGGCTCGGTCAGCATCGTCGTCTTGGCATCGACGATGGTTTTGCTGAACCAGCTGTCCATCAGATCAAGGCCGGCATCAGACGAACGGCTTGCCGATCTTGTACTTTTGCGGGACCAGCCGCTTCAGATAGGCCATCCCCGCATCGGACAGCCGGTTGACATCGGGCAGCATGAAATCATCCGGCATATGGCGCGTTTTGCCGGCGACGTTCTTCAGCGGCACCTTCTTCAGCACGGTTTTCTTGCCGTCATATTGCAGCGCCACCGAACCGCCGCCCTCGTCGGCCACCGTGACCGCGAAGGCGCCGGCGTCGAAGGCCTCCTGCGCGTCCACCGCGCTGATGGCGCCGACATAGCCGCGCGGCATATAGCCGAGCGCATCGACGCGCGCCCGCTTGCCCGGCAATCCTTCGGCGAGCGCGCGCTCCAAGGCTGCCGGCAGGTCGCTGCCCGACAGCTTGACATTGCCGTGCTGGTCGCGCTCCAGCTTTTCCGGCGGCACAAGGCTTTCGACCAGCGCCTTGCCGTCGGCGGTGCTGACGCCTTCGGAGACGGCAACGATGCAGCGCTTGTGGCGGTCGAGCGTGGCACGCACGTCGTCGATGAAAGCTGCCGCCGAGAACGGCCGCTCCGGCACGTAGACGAGATGCGGGCCGCTGTCCTGATCGAGCTGCCATGCCGCGGACGCGGCCGTCAGGAAACCGGCATGCCGCCCCATGACGATGCCGACATAGATGCCCGGCAGAGCGCGGAAATCGAGATCGACCGAAAGGAATGCTCCAGCGACGAACTCGGCCGCCGACATGAAGCCGGGCGTGTGATCGTTCTCCTCGAGATCGTTGTCGATGGTTTTCGGCGCGTGCACGAAGGCGATCTTGCCGCCGGCGGCGTCGGTCAGGATCTGCTGCGTGCCCGAGGTGTCGTTGCCGCCGATATAGATGAAGGCATCGGCGCCGGCTTTCTTCAAGCCATTGAGGATGAGATCGCAATAGGCGGCATCCGGCTTGTCGCGCGTCGAACCAAGCGCGGCGCTCGGCGTCGCCGCGATCAGCCGCAGGCGGTCCTCGGGGATGGCGGAAAGATCGACGTAATTGCCGTCACGAATGCCGCGCACGCCGTGGATGGAACCAAGGACCTTGGCGCCGGGATGCCGCTTGCGGATTTCGAGCGCAGCGCCCACCACGGTCTGGTTGATGACGGCGGTCGGGCCGCCGCCTTGCGCGATGACAAAAGTTCCGGCCATTGTTCACGTCTCCCGGGCAATGAAAATCGCAGGCACATTCGCCTGTCTTGCGGCATCGCGCAACGGCAGAGTGATCGTTGAAAGCGAAGCCGCCGTTCAGAAGACGACGACCGGGTTTTTCTTGGAGACGCGGCTGTAGAGATCGATGATGTCCTGGTTGATCAGGCGCACGCAGCCCGACGACATCGCCTGGCCGATGCTCCACCATTCGGGCGAGCCGTGGATGCGATAACCGGTGTCGCTGCCGTTCTGATAGATGTAGAGGGCACGCGCGCCGAGCGGATTGTCGAGGCCGCCCGGCTGTCCGCTTTGCCATTTCACCAGCTCCGGCCTGCGGGCGATCATCTCGGGCGGCGGGGTCCAGACCGGCCATTCCTTGCCGTATTGGACGTTGGCGCGGCCGGACCAGCGGAATCCGTCCTTGCCGATGCCGACGCCGTAACGGATCGCCTCGCCGCCGGGCTGCACCAGATAGAGCAGCCGCTCCTGCGAGTGAACGACGATGGTGCCGGGCTGCTCGCCGGTCGGATCGACGACGATCTGGCGGCGGAACTCCGGCTTGACCTTGAGATAGGGCACTTCCGGCACATTGAAGCCACCGTCGGTGAGCGAAGCGTACATCACGTTGGGGCTGGTGATGTTCTTGTCGACGCTGATGCTCGGACGGACCGGCCGGATCGAGCCGGTGGTCACGTCGTCGAGCTGGAGCGACGGCAGATCCAGCGTCTGACTGCAGCCGGCGACGCCGAGCAGCGCCAGCGCACCGGCGCCGGACAGCACCGTGCGGCGGGAAAGCTGTATTTCGGTTTCGATTGCGTCGCCATTATGCGGCAGCGACAGACCGTGCGGCAACTCACGCATTTACCCAAACCCTACGCTATCGGCGGGAAACACGGTCCGGCCGGATCGCAGGCATTTTCACCAATCATGGTTGAAAAAGCGTGAAGGCCGGCCGCCTCGCGTTAACGAGGGGCTTTTTCGATTTTTGCCTCTTTACATCTTCGCGAGGCCAAGGATTTATCCTCTTCTTTGAGCTCAAGGAGAAGAAAATGTCCTTCGAAAACTGGGCCGCGTTTGCCGCCGCCTCGGCAGTCCTTCTGGTCATTCCGGGCCCGACCATCCTGCTGGTGGTGTCCTATGCGCTCGGCCAGGGCTGGCGCACCGCGCTGCCGATGGCAGTCGGCGTGGCGCTCGGCGACTTCACCGCGATGACACTGTCGATGCTGGGCATCGGCGCGCTGCTGGCGGCGTCGGCCACCGTGTTCACCGTGCTGAAGGTGATCGGCGCCGGCTATCTGATCTATCTCGGCATAAAGTTGTTTCGCGCCGGCGGTGCGCTCAGGGCCGAACCGCGCACCGATGCGGTATCGTCGGCGAAAATGACGGCGCATGCCTGGCTGGTCACCGCGCTCAATCCGAAAAGCATCACGTTTTTCGTCGCCTTCCTGCCGCAGTTCCTCGACCGGCATGCGGATTTCTGGGCACAGATGCTGATCTTCGAGATGACCTTCCTGGCGCTCGCCTTCGCCAATGCCTTCGGTTATGCGCTGATCGCGGCAAGGGCGCGCAACGTGGTGCGCAACCCGAAGGCGATCCGCATCTTCAATCGCACCGGCGGCACGCTGCTGGTCGGCGCCGGGATCGCGACGGTGGCGATGCGATCGGGCAACTGAGGACAGACCATGGCGGTCAGCGATGCATTCGGCTTGACACTGTCCGGCGCGACGGAGGCCGGGCTCTCGTCCTACAGCCGGGCTGCGCGCGAGTTGCAGTGCTTCATCGGCGATCCGGTCGGTACAGTTGACCGGGCAATCGCCGACGATCCCGGCTTCGTCATGGCGCATGTGTTCAAAGGTTATCTCTTTGGCCTTGCCACAGAGCGCGAAGCGACGGCGCTGGCCAAGGCATGTCACGAGGCAGCGCTGCCGCTTGCCGCGACGACGCGCGAGCAGGCGCATGTCGCCGCCCTTGGCCACCTTGCGGAGGGACGCTGGCACGAGGCCGCCCGCGTGCTGGAGGATATCGCCATCGAGTTTCCGCTCGATGCGCTGGCGCTGCAGACCGGCCACCAGATCGACTTCTTCACCGGCAATGCGCGCATGCTGCGCGACCGCATCGGCCGCGCGCTGCCGTTCTGGCAGAGCGGCATGCCGGGCTACCACGCCATACTCGGCATGCAGGCCTTTGGCTTGGAGGAGATGGGCGACTACGCGCGCGCCGAAAAGCTTGGCCGCACGGCGGTCGACATCGAGCCGCGCGACGGCTGGGCCCAGCATGCGGTGGCCCATGTCATGGAGATGCAGAGCCGGCAGAAGGACGGCATTCTGTGGATGCGCGCCAATCCCGAGGCGTGGACGCGGGAAAGCTTCCTGCAGGTGCACAATTGGTGGCATCTGGCGCTGTTCCATTATGATCTCGGCGAGACCGACGAGGTGCTGGCGCTCTATGACGGGCCGATCTATGGCGAGCGCTCGACGCTGGCGCTCAACATGGTCGATGCCTCGGCGATCCTGTGGCGGCTGCATCTCGGCGGCGTCGATGTCGGCGAGCGCTGGACAACACTCGCCGCCAATTGGGCGCCCAAGGCCAGCGCCGGCCATTATGCCTTCAACGACGCCCACGCAATGATGGCGTTTGTCGGCGCCGGCTTCGAAGCGCCGGCCAGCGGCTTGCTCGAGGCGCAGCGCGAGGCGATGCAGGGCAAAGACGACAACGCCGGTTTCACCCGGGATGTCGGCCATCCCCTGACGCTCGCCATCAAGGCATTCGGCGAGGGCCATTATGCCGAGACGATACGCCTGATCCGGCCGATCCGGGCAATCGCCCATCGCTTCGGCGGCAGCCACGCACAACGCGACGTCATCGACCTGACCCTGATCGAGGCGGCATTGCGTTCCGATGATGGCGCGCTGGCGAGGGCGCTTGCGTCGGAACGTGCACTGGCACGGCCGGACAGCCCGTTGTCAGCACTGTTTTCACGGCGTGCAACCGCTCTCGCGGCGAATTGACCAAGACTAAATCTTGCCTTAAAAACTGCCCCGGCCAGATTTTTTCGAGTGTCGAAAAAATCTTCGCGTGTTGACCGGAGCTTGTCCGGCGGCACGATTGCCGGGATATCTTCACCGCCCGTGTCGCAAGACCGGGACGAGAAGCAAGGAAGACCGTCGCCGCCAGGCATGACGGACATGGGAGGAAACATGTATCTCGGCCTCGATCTCGGCACGTCGGGCGTCAAGGCGCTGCTGATCGATGCGGCGCAGGGCATCGTCGGTTCCGGCCATGCGTCGCTCGACGTGTCGCGTCCGCATCCCGGCTGGTCCGAACAGAACCCGGCCGACTGGACCCGCGCCTGCGAAGCGGCGATCGCCGAGCTGAGGTCCATGCATGCGAAGGAACTCGCGGCGGTCAAAGGCATCGGCCTTTCCGGCCATATGCATGGCGCCACCCTGCTCGATGCCGCCGACCAGGTGCTGCGTCCCTGCATCCTGTGGAACGACACACGCAGCCACGCCGAGGCGGCTGTACTCGATGCCGACCCGCGCTTTCGCAAGCTGACCGGCAACATCGTCTTTCCCGGCTTCACCGCGCCGAAGCTGGCCTGGGTGAAAAACAACGAACCGGCTGTTTTCGCCAAGGTGGCAAAGGTCCTGCTGCCGAAGGACTTTTTGCGGCTCTGGCTCGCCAGCGAGCACATTTCGGAAATGTCGGATTCGGCCGGCACGTCGTGGCTCGATGTCGGCAAACGAGCCTGGTCCGCCGAACTGCTCGCCGCCACGTCGCTCGACGAAAGGCAGATGCCGTCATTGGTCGAAGGCACGGCAAAGGCCGGTGCCTTGCGCGGCGAACTGGCCGCGAAATGGGGCATGCAGGCCGGCATCCCGATCGCCGGCGGCGCCGGCGACAACGCGGCCTCGGCCTGCGGCATGGGCACGGTCGGCGCTGGCCAGGCTTTCGTCTCGCTCGGCACGTCAGGCGTGCTTTTCGCCGCCAACGCGTCCTATCTTCCCAATCCGGAAAGCGCGGTGCACACATTCTGCCACGCACTGCCCGGCACCTGGCACCAGATGGGCGTCATCCTGTCGGCAACCGATTCACTCAACTGGCTGTCGGGGATAGCTGGAAAAAGCGCCGGCGAGTTGACCGCCGAACTTGGCGATGCGCTGCAGGCGCCGACCGGCGTCTCCTTTTTGCCCTATCTCTCGGGCGAACGGACGCCGCACAATGATTCCGCCATTCGTGGCGCGTTTACCGGGCTTGCACACGAGACCGGCCGCGCCGCGCTGACCCAGGCCGTGCTCGAAGGCGTCGCCTTCGCCTTCCGCGACAGCCTCGACGCGCTGGCCAAAGCCGGCACGACGCTGACCCGGGTGACGGCGATCGGCGGCGGCTCGCGTTCGCGCTACTGGCTGAAGGCCATCGCGACAGCGCTTGGCCTGCCCATCGATATTCCAGCCGACGGCGATTTCGGCGCCGCCTTCGGCGCGGCCCGGCTTGGCCTGATTGCGTCGACCGGTGCCGATCCGCGCGCCGTGTGCACGGCGCCGGCGACGGACACCACGGTCGAGCCGGTCGCCGCCCTCGGCGATGCCTACGCGGATGCTTATCAGCGCTACCGGGCGCTTTATCCGGCGATCAGGAGCGCCACGGCGTGAGCGGATTCCCGCCCTCGCCGCGGCCTGCCGAAAAGGCCTCACTGCGCCGGCAGCTTGTCGAGAAAGCCGGTGATGCTTTTCAGCCGGCCATTTTCGATGACGCCGATATCGGTGCCTTCGATGATGGACTCGACGCCGTCCGGCCCGAGGTTCCAGGAGAAGCGGATGGTATCGGCGAAGCCGTCCGGCTTGCCTTTCAGCGAGAACCTGAAGCCGGCAAAGCGCTGCTGCACGCCGTCGATCAGCGCCGCGATGCCGTCATGGCCGTCGCCCTGCATGATCGGATCGCGATAGCCGACGTCCTCGGTGAAGGTCGCCTCGAGCAAGGCTTTCCTGCGCGCGGCGTCGCTCTCGTTCCAGGCGGCGATGTAGTTTTCGGCAATGGTGTTGAGGTCGGTCATGGTCTGTCTCCTTCGTTGAGTGGCTTTGACATGTGCCTTTCACCCAGCACCAACGCGAAACCAATTACGCCTGAGGTAATCAGGCCGAACCATGCGAGAGGAAAAGAACATGACCAGCGGTTTTTTCGGCGATATCCAGCAGATCAAATACGAGGGACCGGATTCGACCAATCCGCTGGCCTACCGGTTCTACAATCCCGACGAGATCGTCGCCGGCAAACGGCTTGAAGACCATCTGCGCTTTGCCGTCGCCTATTGGCATTCCTTTGCCTGGCCGGGCGGCGATCCGTTCGGCGGCCAGACGTTTGACCGGCCATGGTTCCCCAAAGCCGGCGGTGTCGACACGATGGAACTGGCCAAGCTCAAGGCCGACATCGCCTTCGAGATGTTTTCGCTGCTGGGCGCGCCTTATTTCTGCTTCCACGATGCCGATGTGCGGCCGGAGGGCCGGGACTTTTCCGAAAGTGCGGCGCGGCTCGACGAGATCGCCGACTATTTTGCTAAAAAAATGAAGCAGACCGGCGTCAAGCTGTTGTGGGGCACGGCCAACCTGTTCTCCAACCGCCGCTTCATGTCGGGCGCCGCCACCAATCCCGATCCGGACGTCTTTGCCTATTCGGCGGCGACGGTGAAACACTGCATCGACGTCACCAAGCGGCTGAACGGCGAGAACTACGTGCTGTGGGGCGGCCGCGAGGGCTATGAGACGCTGCTCAACACCGACCTTGGCCGCGAGCAGGAACAGGCCGGCCGCTTTCTCAATCTGGTCGTCGACTACAAGCACAGGATCGGCTTCGAAGGCACCATCCTGATCGAGCCGAAGCCTCAGGAGCCGACCAAGCACCAGTATGATTATGACGTCGCCACCGTCTATGGCTTCCTCAAGCGTTTCGGACTGGAGAATGAGGTCAAGCTCAACATCGAGCAGGGCCACGCCATCCTGGCCGGCCATTCGTTCGAGCATGAACTGGCGCTGGCCAATGCGCTCGGCATTTTCGGCTCGATCGACATGAACCGCAACGACTACCAGTCGGGCTGGGACACCGACCAGTTCCCCAACAATGTGCCGGAGATGGCACTGGCCTACTACCAGGTGCTGCAGGCCGGCGGCTTCAAGACCGGCGGCACCAATTTCGACGCCAAGCTCAGGCGCCAGTCGCTCGATCCGCAGGATCTGCTGATCGGCCATATCGGCGGCATGGATTGCTGCGCACGCGGTCTCAAGGCGGCAGCGCGCATGGTCGAGGACAAGGCGCTGTCCGCCCCGCTCGCCAAGCGCTATGCCGGCTGGGATGCGGCCGAGGCCAAGGCGATGCTTGCCGGCAAGCGCACGCTGGAGGAAATCGCCGAGCGCGTCGTCAAGGAAAAGATCGAGCCGCAGCCCAGATCCGGCCGCCAGGAACTGCTCGAAAATATCGTCAACCGGTACGTCTGAGGCGTACCCCGTTCGCGGCCGCATTGTTCAGCGGCCGCGGGATAAAGAGCACTTTCCGCGGGGCTGAGACCGACGACAAGGTCTTAGTCGTGATCGAGGCCTCTCAGGTAGGCGCAAAACATGTCGGCCATGGCGTCGGCGTAGGCTTCGATCTCCGCGGAAGTTCGGGGCGCCTCCGAGAACTGCTTCCCCACCGTACTGAGCGTCGTCACGATCAAGTCGCCGGCCAATTCGCGAGTCACTTGCGCGGCGTTGGGCAGCGCCTCCTGCATGAAGATCTGGATGGTGCGGTCTCCGGACGCCCTTGCCGCCTGCGCCTCAGGCGCATCGCGGTAAAGCGGTGCGGCGTCGTCGAGCGCCACACGCACCGCGGCCTCGTCACACTCCGAGCGGAGGAAGGCGTGGACCAGGCCGCGCAGCCGTTCAAGCGGCGGTTTCCTGATATCCTCGAGGATGTCGCGCAGCAAATCGGTCGTCTGCCGCCATTCGTCGCTCTGGAGCCGGAACAGGATCGCCGCCTTGTTCGGAAAATACTGATACAGCGATCCGACGCTGACACCGGCCTTCTCGGCCACCCGTGCCGTGGTGAAGCGCTGTGCGCCTTCTTTCGCCAAAACCTGAACAGCAGCCTGCAAAATCGCAGCGACGAGCTCCGCCGAGCGGACCTGCTTGGGCTGTTTTCGCGAGGAAATCCGCGGACTTCGGTGATCGCTCATTGCGAGGCGCGCCAATGCGATTAGTGAATGCGAATGATTAGTCGTATTTTGAATGCCGCACAAGAACGCATTCAATTTTGACTGGAGACCGCTATGACCACACTGACGACAAAGCCGCTCGCGCCCCTGCTGGACCGCCTGTTCGAGGAAGCCGCTGCGGCAACGAGCCCTGCAGTGGCAGAATTCTCCGCCGAGGAGCGGATGCGCCTGGTTCGAAGCAAGACCGAATACGTCGAGCTCTATGGGCGGCTAAGGGACCTCTGGCTTCCCGTTTCGCGAGAGACCGGCACGCTGCTCTACATGCTGGCACGAGGCAGCGGCGCACGGACGATCGTCGAATTTGGAACCTCGTTCGGCATCTCGACCCTGCACCTTGCCGCAGCCTTGCGGGACAATGGCGGCGGCCGCCTGATCACCAGCGAGTTCGAGCCATCCAAGGTGACGCGCGCCAGGAGTAATCTGACAGCAGGCGGTCTCATTGACATGGTGGAAATCCGCGAAGGAGACGCGCTGCAAACATTAAGCGTCGATCTTCCCGAAACCGTCGACCTGCTTCTGCTCGACGGCGCCAAAGCGCTCTATCCCGAGATCTTGAGTCTGGTTGAAAACCGCCTCAGGCCGGGCGCCTTCGTCGCTGCCGACAACGCCGATCTTTGCCCCGAATACCTCGAGCGGGTGCGCTCGACCGGGAGTGGCTACATGTCCACGCCGTTCGGCGAGGATGTTGAACTGTCGATGCGGCTTGGCTGAAGCACTGCCTGACTGCCGGAACGATCGTGCCCAAGATGGGCGGCGGCGGACAAAACTTTGCCCGGCATCGCCCCTCAATCGCCTCGCTCTTGCCTTCAAACAGCCGTCACGAATCTCGTATATGTGGTTCGTGGCGGGAACAGAAAGAAGGAGGCGAAACGATATGCAGCACGAACGCGAAATCGACGCCCTGCTCTCATCTGGCGAGGCCGGATCGATCATCGACCGGCTGATGGCGCTGCCGTACCCGAAGCAAGGTGCGTTGAGTGCAAACGAATGGGATCGCGCGGTCGCCAGCCGCTTCGAGACCCATCTTGCGAGACAGATGCGCTCGCAGATCGACGGCAACAGCGTCCGCCAGGACGCTGCCTGACCCCTACTATCTCTGGCGCAGCCTGACCGGCGCTTCGCCGAACGCTCTTGAAAACGCTCTGGAAAATGCCGCGGCGGACGAAAACCCCGTTCGCCCGGCAATGTCCGCCATGGCGATGCGCGTGTCGACCACCAGGCGGCGCGCGGCGCCGAGGCGCAGCCTGAGGTAATAAGCGCCGGGCGTTTCGCCGATCGACTTGCGAAAGATGCTTTCCAGCGTCCGTGCCGTCACCCCGGCGCGCTTTGCCACCGCGGCGATGGTCAGCGGCTGGTCGACATGCGCTTCCATCAGCCGGATGGCTTGCGCCAGCCTGGGATCGTAGCCGTCAAGACGGCCGAGCGAGACCAGCGGCTGCGCGTCCGTCGCGGCGCGCGCCTGGTCATAGATGAAGACGCTCGCGACATCGAGCGCCACGGCCATGCCGAGCCGCGTGCGGATCAGATGCAGCATCAGGTCGAAGGTCGGTGAGGCGCCGCCGGAGGTGAACACCGGGCCGTCGATGACGTAGCGGTCGGGGCGCACGTCGACACCGGGAAAGGCCGAAGAGAAATCCTCCATGTCCTCCCAGTGGGTGGTGGCGCTGCGCCCCTCCAGCAAGCCCGCGCGCGCCACCAGCCAGGTGCCGGCCTCGACGCCGCCGCAGGCGCGCGCCGCGCGCGCCGCCCGGCGCAGTCCGGACAGCAGAGCCGATGTGGCATAGTTCTGCGTGCCGAAGCCGGCGACGACGACCAGCATGTCGGTTGTGTCAGCCGCATCGAAGCGGCCGCTGACCGCCACCGGCAGGCCGCATGTGGTGACCGGCGCCTCGCCTGTGACCGAGACCAGCCTGAAATCGAACAGCGTCTCACCGGCAATACGGTTGGCGGCGCGCAACGGATCGACGGCCGACGCGACGCACATGATCGACGAGCCGGAGAATACCAGCAGCGTCACCTTGAGCGGCAAACGTTCGGCACGAAAGATCGTCGGTTTTTCGGTTTTGGTCACACGATCTTCGTAAAACGCAAAACAGTTTCCGGCAAGTCAGGCATTCTTGCCCTACGTTCTATTGGGAGAGTGTCCGATGCCGTTAGCGATGAACCGTGAGGTTTTCATTACCTGTGCCGTGACCGGGTCCGGCGGTTCGCAGGACCGCAGCCCGCACGTGCCGCGTTCGCCCAAGCAGATCGCCGATTCGGCCATCGAGGCAGCAAAGGCAGGTGCGGCGATCGTGCACTGCCATGTGCGCGATCCCGAGACCGGCAAGCCGCGACGCGACGTGCACCTTTATCGCGAAGTAACGGAGCGCATCCGCGCGGCGGATGTCGACGTTGTTTTGAACCTGACCGCCGGCATGGGCGGCGACATGGTGTTCGGCCCGCCGGAGAACCCGCTGCCGCTGAACGAAAAAGCCACCGACATGGGCGGTGCCACAAACCGCATGGAGCATGTGCGCCAGTGCCTGCCGGAAATCTGCACGCTCGACTGCGGCACCATGAATTTCGCCGAGGCCGATTATGTCATGACCAACACGCCCGGCATGCTGCGCGCCATGGGCGGCATAATGACGGCGCTCGGCGTCAAGCCGGAGATCGAGGCCTTCGACACCGGCCATCTGTGGTTCGCCAAGCAATTGGTCGAGGAAGAAGTGCTGAAGCCGGACGCCTTGGTGCAGTTGTGCATGGGCGTGCCGTGGGGCGCGCCGGACGACCTCAACACCTTCATGGCGATGGTCAACAATGTGCCGCCAACCTGGAACTGGTCGGCCTTTGCCATCGGCCGCAACCAGATGGCCTATGTCGCGGCCGCGGTGCTGGCCGGCGGCAATGTCCGCGTCGGGCTGGAGGACAACCTCTGGCTCGACAAGGGGGTGCTGGCGACCAATGCGCAGCTGGTCGAGCGGGCGGTCAGCATCGTGTCGAATATGGGCGCCAGGGTCATCGGCCCGGATGAGGTGCGCAAAAAGCTGAACCTGACGAAGCGCGCACCGCTTTGAAAAGCCGCTAGCCGGTTGGGAGGAGCCGCCGATGAAGACCGTGAAATTCACTGCCATGAAGGACGGCGACCGCGAGGACTATGCCTTCCTCACCGAGCATGAGATCGACTACGCGGCAAAGACCGGTGAGCGTCTGCTCGACGCGCTGATCCAGCTCGACGAAGGCCTGTCCGGCTACAAGATCACCCGGCTCGGCCATTCGCTGCAAGCGGCAACGCGGGCCTGGCGCGACGGCGCCGACACCGACTGGCTTGCCTGCGCCCTGCTGCACGATATCGGCGACATCTACGCGCCCTATAATCACGACGAGTATGCAGCCGCCATCCTGAAGCCTTTTGTGCGCGAGCAATGCACCTGGGTGGTGGAGAAGCACGGCGACTTCCAGCGCCTCTATTACGCCCACCACCTCGGCGGCAATCCGCACGCCCGCGACCGTTTCGCCGGGCACATGTATTTCGACGATTGCGATGAGTTTTGCGAACGCTGGGATCAGTCGAGCTTCGACCCGGATTACGAGACATTGCCGATCGATTTCTTCCGGCCCTTCGTGCTCGAAGTGTTCGCGCGCAAGGCCTATGACGCGTCCGTGATCCGTGCCGGCGAGCGTGTCGCCCTCACCGACCCCGCAACAGCCAGGACAAGAACCGGAGCCTCCGCATGAGCATCATCAACAAGGCGGCCGCCATCGGCGGCGGCGTCATCGGCGCCGGCTGGGTGGCGCGGCTGCTGCTCAACGGCATCGACGTGTCGATCTTCGATCCAGATCCCGAGGCGTCACGCAAGGTCGGCGAGGTGATGAAGGGAGCGCGACGCGCCTACAAGCAGATGCTGCCCGGAGGTCTGCCGAAAGAGGGCAAGCTCACCTTCGCCAAGACGATCGCCGAGGCGGTGGCCGATGCCGACTTCATCCAGGAAAGCGTGCCGGAGCGGCTCGACCTCAAGCACCGCGTTCTGGCCGAGATCGACCTCTATGCCCCGGCCAACACAATTGTCGGCTCCTCCACCTCCGGCATCAAGCCGACCGACATGCAGGTGGCGATGAAGAAGCATCCGGAGCGGCTGGTCGTCGGCCATCCGTTCAACCCCGTCTATCTCCTGCCGCTGGTCGAGATCGTCGGCGGCGAACAGACCTTTCCCGAGGCGATCGAAGTCGCCAAGGAGATGTATGCCTCGATCGGCATGAAGCCGGTGGTGATCCGCAAGGAGATCGAGGCCTTCGTCGGCGACCGCCTGCTCGAAGCGGCCTGGCGCGAGGCGCTGTGGCTGGTCAAGGACGGAATCTGCACGGTCGAGGAGCTTGACGACATCATGCGCTATGGCTTCGGCCTGCGCTGGGCGCAGATGGGCATGTTCCAGGTCTATCGCGTCGCCGGAGGCGAGGCCGGCATGCGCCACTTCATGGCGCAGTTCGGCCCGTGCCTGAAATGGCCGTGGACCAAGCTGATGGACGTGCCGGAGTTCAACGACGAGTTGGTCGAGCTGATCGCGACCCAGTCGGACGACCAGGCGCACGGTCTGTCGATCCGCGAGCTCGAAAAGATCCGCGACGACAATCTGGTCTCCATCATGGAGGCACTGTCGAAGCAGAACAAAGGCAAAGGCTGGGGCGCCGGCGCCTTGCATAAGGACTACACCAGGCAGCTGGCCAAGCTTGCGGCCAAGAAGCCCACCGCCTCCAAGGCGGCCGAGAAGGCCAAGGCTGAAAAGCCGAAGAAAAGGAAGAAAGGCTGAGACCATGGATTTTGGTCTTTCGGAGGAGCAGAAGCTCATCGTCGAGACGACGCGGGCCTTCGTCGAGAACGAGCTTTACCCGCATGAGCGCGAGGTCGAGCGCACCGGCGTGCTGCGCCGCGAGCTGATCGAGGAGATCAAGGCCAAGGCGATCGAAGCCGGCCTTTATGCCGCCAACATGCCGGCCGTTGTCGGCGGCGCCGGGCTCGATACGGTGACTTGGCTGCTCTATGAAAAGGAACTCGGCCGCGCCAATTACGCGCTGCATTGGACCTGCGTGGCGCGGCCTTCGAACATCCTTCTTGCCGGCACGCCGGAGCAGCGCGAGAAGTATCTGTTCCCGTGCATTCGCGGCGAAAAATGGGATTGCCTGGCAATGACCGAGCCGGGCGCCGGCTCCGATTTGCGCGGCATGAAGGCAACCGCCGTGCAAGACGGCGACGACTGGGTGCTGAACGGCACCAAGCATTTCATAAGCCACGCTGACATTGCCGATTTCGCCATCGTCTTCATGGCCTCGGGGGAGGAAGAGTCTTCGCGTGGAAAACGCAAGAAGATCACCGCCTTCTTCGTCGACAAGGGCACCAAGGGTTTCACCGTGCGCGACGGCTACCGCAACGTCTCGCATCGCGGCTACACCAACGCCATACTCGAATTCGACGATTGCCGGCTGCCCGCAAGCCAGGTCCTCGGCGAGGTCCACAAGGGTTTCGACGTTGCCAATTCCTGGCTCGGCGCGACCCGCCTTCAAGTCGGCGCCACCTGCCTTGGCCGTGCCGAGCGGGCGCTCGGCCACGCCATCGAATATGCCGCGCAGCGCCAGCAGTTCGGCCAGCCGATCGGCAAGTTCCAGGGCGTGTCGTTCAAACTCGCCGACATGGCGACCGAGTTGAAAGCCGCCGACCTGATGGTGTTCGAAGCCGGCTGGAAGTACGATCAGGGCACCGTCACCGATCAGGACATGGCCATGGCCAAGCTGAAGGCCACCGAAATGCTTGCCTTCGTCGCTGACGAGGCGATCCAGATCCATGGTGGCATGGGGCTGATGGACGACCTGCCGCTGGAACGCATTTGGCGCGACGCCCGTGTCGAGCGCATCTGGGAAGGCACGTCGGAAATCCAGCGCCACATTATTTCGCGGGCGCTGCTGCGCCCGTTCGGGGGCTGATCGATGCACAGACTTGAACGTCTCCTGCGTCCACGCTCCATTGCAGTGTTCGGCGGTGCGCAGGCGGCTGCCGTCGTCGCACAATCGATCAAGATGGGCTTTGCCGGCGAGATCTGGCCGGTGCATCCGAGCAAGGACGAAGTCGCCGGCCGCAAGGCCTATCGCTCGGTGGCCGAGTTGCCCGGTGCGCCGGATGCCGCCTTCATCGGCGTCAACCGGCACTTGACCATCGAAGTGGTCAAGGCGCTGGCCGAGCGCGGCGCCGGCGGTGCGGTCTGCTTCGCCGCCGGCTTCCTCGAAACCGAGGCCTATGACGAGGACGGCGAGCGGCTGCAGGCCGAGCTGGTCGCGGCGGCGGGCCGGATGCCAATCATCGGGCCGAACTGCTATGGGCTGATCAATTACACCGACGGCGCGCTTTTGTGGCCCGACCAGCATGGCGGCATCAGGCTGCCAGAAGGCGGTCGCGGTGTTGCCATCATCACCCAGTCGTCGAACATCGCCATCAATATGACGATGCAGAAGCGCGGCCTGCCGATCGCCTTTCTGATGACCGCCGGCAACCAGGCGCAGACCGGGCTTTCCGAAATGGCGCTCGGCCTGATCGAGGACGACCGTGTCACCGCGCTCGGCTTGCATATCGAGGCTTTCGATTCGGTAGCCGGCTTCGAAAGGCTGGCGGCACGGGCGCGCGAGCTGAAAAAGCCTGTTATCGCCATGAAGGTCGGCCGCTCCGAGCAGGCGCGGCAGGCGACCGTCTCGCATACCGCGTCGCTGGCCGGCTCGGACGCAGCGTCCGGCGCGTTCCTGAAGCGGCTTGGCATCGCCCGTATCGATTCGATCCCGGCCTTCATCGAGGCGCTGAAGCTGCTGCACGTCACCGGACCCCTGCCCGGCTACCGGCTGTCGTCGATGAGCTGTTCGGGCGGCGAGGCGTCGGTGATGGCTGACAGCGCCGAAGGCCGCTGGGTGACGTTTCCGCCACTCACGCCCGAGCACCGCGCGCATGTCAAATCGACGCTCGGGCCGCTGGTCGCGGTGGCCAACCCGCTCGACTACCACACCTTCATCTGGAACAACGAGCCGGCGATGACCGCCACCTTCACCGCCATGGTGTCTGGCGGCTTCGACCTCAACATGCTGGTGCTCGATTTCCCGCGCCCCGACCGCTGCTCGGACACCGACTGGTGGGCGACGCTGCGCGCCTTCGAAGCGGCGCTGAAGACCAACCGCGCGCAAGGCGCGATCGTCTCCTCGCTGCCGGAGAACCTCCCCGAGGAATACACCGCCGGGCTGATGGCGCGGGGCATGGTGCCGCTGTTCGGCATTTCCGAGGCCATGGACGCCGCCCAGGCGGCAGCCTTCATCGGCTGGGCGTGGCGCGAGCCGCAGGCGCAGCCGATCGACACCTCGGCGTCCGGCGCGCCGGCCGGCGACCATGTCACGCCGGACGAGGCCGAGGCGAAGGCGCGGCTCATCGAGGCCCGGCTCCCCGTGCCGAAGGGCGAGCGCGCCGGCAATGCGGTCGAGGCTGTGATCTCCTCGATGGCGCTCGGCTTCCCGGTGGCGCTGAAGGCCCTTGGCGTCATCCACAAATCCGAGCTCGATGCGGTCCGGCTCAACCTCAGGGATGCCGAATCCGTCAGCACCGCGGCGCATGACCTCGGCCCGCTCGGCACCGGGCTTTATGTCGAGCGCATGGTGCGCGATGGCGTCGCCGAGCTGCTGGTCGGCTTCACCCGCGACCCGATGTTCGGCGCGGTGATGACGCTCGGCACCGGCGGCGTGCTGGTCGAGCTGTTGCGCGACAGCGTCACGCTGATGCTGCCGGCGACCCCCGACGATATCGAGGCCGCTTTGCGCGGGCTGAAATTGTTCCCGCTGCTCGACGGTTATCGCGGTCGGCCGAAGGCCGACGTCGCGGCGGCAATCGATGCGATATCAGGCATTGCCGGCTTCGTGCAGCAAAATGCCGGCGAAATCGAGGAGCTCGACATCAATCCGCTGATCGTCTGCACCGAGGGCAAGGGCGCCTGGATCGCCGATGCGCTGCTGGTGCTGGGAGACAAGAAGAATGGCTGAAATCATCACCACCCGCCGCGAGGGCACGATCCTCGAAGTGACGCTCGACCGGCCGAAGGCCAATGCCATCGACTTGAAGACCTCGCGGCTGATGGGCGAGACGTTCAAGGCGTTTCGCGACGATCCCGACCTGCGCGTCGCCATCGTCAAGACCGCCGGCGACAAGTTCTTCTGCGCCGGATGGGATCTGAAAGCCGCGGCCGGCGGCGACGCGGTCGACGGCGATTATGGCGTCGGCGGCTTCGGCGGGTTGCAGGAACTGCGCGATCTCAACAAGCCGGTGATTGCCTGCGTCAATGGCATGGCGGTCGGCGGCGGCTTCGAACTGGCGCTGTCCTGCGACCTCATCTATGCGTCGGATCATTCCTCCTTCGCCCTGCCCGAAATCCGCGCCGGCACGCTGGCCGATGCGGCGACGATCAAATTGCCGAAGCGCATCCCTTATCACGTCGCCATGGACCTTTTGCTCACCGGCCGCTGGATGGATGTCGCCGAGGCGCATCGCTGGGGCCTGGTCAACGAAGTGCTGCCCAAGGACACGCTGGAGGACCGCGTCTGGGAGATCGCCCGGCTGCTTGCCAGCGGCCCGCCGCTGGTCTTCGCTGCGATCAAGGAAACGGCCCGGGTCGCAGAATCGCTGACCTTCCAGGACGCCATGAACCGGGTGACGCGCCGGCAACTGCCGACGGTTGACGCGCTCTACGGCTCGGAGGACAATCTCGAGGGCTTTCGCGCCTTTGCCGAAAAACGCGATCCGGTGTGGAAGGGGAAATGACGCTGAGGAGATGATGGCGATCCTTCACACCCCCCTCTGCCCTGCCGGGCATCTCCCCCGCAAGGGTGTTCAGGCGGATTCTTTGCGATCCATTCAGCGCCCATGACCGACTACAAAAAGCTCATCGACGCCGAGACCTGGTCCTTCATCGAGCGGACCAATTCCTATTATCCGCCCGATACGATCGACTACACTATCGCCGAGCAGCGCGAGATCTATAACCGGATGTGCCGCGAGTTCTTTGCCGGCTATCCCCAAGGCGTCACGGCGGAAACCACCGCCATTGCCACGCCATGGCATCCGGTTCCAATCCGCATCTACCGCGCTCCGGCGCCGGAAACGGCGGCGATGGTGCTTTATTTCCATGGCGGCGGTTTTATGCTCGGCGGGCTCGACAGCCATGACGACCTCTGCGCCGAGCTTTGCAGCCGCACCGGCTACGAAGTGGTTTCGGTCGACTACCGGCTGGCGCCGGAACACCTTCATCCGGCCGCCTTCGACGATGCCATCAGCGCCTTCGAATGGGCGTCGACCACTTACGAACGGCCTATCCTGCTGTGCGGCGACAGTGCCGGCGGTAATCTCGCCGCGTCCGTCAGCCACGCGACGCGCGGCCATGCGCGCAAGCCGATCGGCCAGATCCTAGTCTATCCCGGCCTTGGCGGCGACAGCTCCGCCGGTTCCTATGTCACCCACGCGGAAGCGCCGATGCTTAACGTGCGCGACCTCGTTTTCTACAAGGACATCAGGACCGGTGGCGAGGACCGCACCGGCGATCTCACCTTGTCGCCGCTCGCCGACGCCGACTTTGCCAATCTGCCGCCCACCATCGTGATCACCGCCGAATGCGACCCGCTGTCGTCGGACGGCGAAGCCTATCGCGATCGCATCGTTGCTGCAGGCGGGCGCGCCTGGTGGTTCGAGGAGCCGGGACTGGTGCACGGCTATTTGCGCGCCAGGCACACGGCCGGCCGCGCCCGCTCGAGCTTTACCCGGATTGTCGATGCGGTAGCGGTTTTGGGAAGGGGCGAGTGGATCTGGTGAGGGATGTCTTCCCGACCAGAACGGGCCTTTGTCGGCCGGTACAGCTCTATTTGCGGCGGCGTCGCGGGCCGGAAACCCGCTTCAGCCAAGGTCCCAAATGAAAGGCGCTCATCAGCAGGTACATCGGGACCATGCCGCCCAGCGGTGACGCCTCTTGGCCGGTCGAGCACATCATATCCGGCGCTCCGCCGAGAAGCGTCAGCAGCGCCATGGTTGCGAAGGTCGGCGCGGCCGCAAAGGACAGCCAATCGGCTGCACTATGGCCGGCCGGGCTCGCATCGCCGGCGGATCCGCCTGCATGAATCTCGCTCATGTCCGTTGTCCTGCACAGTGAGCGGGATGCGGTCGAATTGAACCGTGCATCCCGCTCCTCCAATTGTCCTAGCCGCATTTCCGCGACGCCAAAGACGTTCTATTCAGTGCGGTTCCGGAACGCGGCCTCTCCCGCGTCCGACACCTCGACCCACTTTTTGTCGGGAACGGCTTCGGCGCCGTAATTGTCGTGCCAGTTCCACCACTTGTACGTCGGCGTCTGCGGATAGCCCTCGGGCGAATCTTCCCAAACCTCCTGGCGGCCGAGCGGCGACAGGTCGAGATAGCTCCATACCGTCCCCATCGCCTCGTCGCCGCGGTTGTTGATGAAGTAGGTGCGAAACACGCGATCGCCGTCGCGGATGAACACGTTATGACCGTGCCACTCGTCAACGCCGAAGTCGGCATCGAAGCTGTCGGTGATGGTGTACCAGGGCATCTTCCAGTCCATCCGCGCCTTCAGCCGCGCAATGTCGGCCTGCGGTGCGCGCGAGGCGTAGGCAAGCGTGGTGTCGCGGGCGTTCAGATGGGCGAGGTTGCCGACCTGATCGGCCCCCAGCGAGCAGCCGCGGCAAGCGTGGTCGGGCCAGCCGAATACGCCGGGCTCGAAGAAGGCGCGGTAGACGATCAGCTGACGGCGGCCCTCGAACAGGTCGAGCAGGCTGACCTTTCCGTCGGGCCCTTCGAACGTATAGGTCTTCTCCACCGCCATCCACGGCATCCGCCGGCGCTCGGCGGCCAGTGCGTCGCGAGCCCGGGTCACCGTCTTCTCCTTCACGAGCAGTTGCTGGCGCGCGGCTTCCCACGCGTCAGGCGAAACGACCGGTGGTGTCTTCATCGCGAGCCGCGTCGTCTGCTCGCCTGTGCCATTCTGATGTGCCGTCATTGTGCATCTCCCTTGCTGGTTTGTCGCCGCAGGCGCGACGTGTTGGGTCGTGAGATAGGATAGGGGCGATAGCAGATTGGCGAGAGTGACAAGTGTGACGCGATTCCGACGGGTTCGCTGATCACTGCCGACTTTGCCGCCCGTGGCGCCCCCGCGCTCATTCGTGCCCGGACTGCTGAATGGGCCGAGCGCCGGCGAGGTAGCGGTCATTGTCAAACGGCTCGGCCTGGTTGCTGTCCGGGCTCCACAGCTGGCGGTGGGTTCGTGTGAGATCGCCGAGGTAGACATGCAGCGCACCCGATCGCGCGCTGCCTGTATTCGCAACCGAATGCACGGTATTTGACGCCAGATGCACCACGGCAGGCGCTGCGATGTCCTGCCTTTCGGGAACATCGAGTTCGCTGCCAGCAACGGGATAGATGAAGTTCGTCTCGCTGCCCTTGTAGATGCCGATCAAGGCATCCATCCGGTGGTTGTGGGGCGGGTACTGCAGGCCGGGCGACAGCGTGATGTGATAGATCGTCAGGTTCGGGCTCGCATGCAAAAGGACCTCGTCGTCGTCTTCTTCGTGAGCGAGTGTTGCCGATGCGTGAAAACGGTTGCTGTAGTCGCCCAGGACCGTCCTTACCGCTTCGAGGGGATCTGGCCCCTTCGCGGCATTGACGATATCATCGGCAACGGCGTAGAGAGGCGAGTTGGCGGGTAAAGGCATATCAGTTATCCTCCCTGAGATGCTCAGATTTCCAATCTGAGATGCTCACGCTAGCGAAGGCTGATGCCAGCGTCAACCGGACAGCCAGACGGACAAAATATGAAAACGACGAAGTTGAGGGCCGAACCGGCAAGGCCGGCCACGGTCGAGGCGACAGCACTGTCAGCCGCCGACGTCCTTCGCAGGGAACAGGCATATGAGCAGCTGAGGAATGACATCATTGCCTGCGTGCTGCGCCCCGGCGAAGCGCTGACCGAGAAACAGATCGGCGATCGATACCTGATCAAAAAGGCGACGATCCGCGCCGCGCTGGCCCGCCTGATGCAGGAAGGGCTGGTCAGGAGCGAGCCGCGCCGTGGCTACGTCGTCGCGACGCTCAGCCTGCGCGATGTCAACGAGATCTTCGATGTCCGTAGCTTGATCGAACCGGAAGTGTTCAGGGTGGCGGCATCGAACATGACCGAGCGCGGGCTGGAGGACATCAGGCTGGCAGCAAAAAAAGTGCTGAAGCCGGAGACGCTACGCAGTCAAATTGCATTCCTTGCGGCCGATCGTGCCTTTCGTCTGGCCCTTGCGGAGCTCTCGGGAAATCTGCGGCTGGCGCATCTGCTGGACCAGATCCTCGACCAGTCGGCGCGGGTTCTCCACCTCGGGTTCAAGTCGCGCGACTTCACCCAGTTGATCATCGCCCAGCAAAAGGAACTGGTTCTTGCCTGCGAGGCAGGCGACGTTTCCGGCATCGTCAAACTTGCCCGTTCGCAGTGCCTGTATCTCAAGAAGCAGGTGCTCGAGGCTTTGCTTGCAAGTTCCAAGCTTCAGGACGTCAATTTGCAGCCCTTCGCCTAAGGGAAGTTGGCCATTCGGTGCGACCGCCACCTTGGCGCAAACGGCCGCCGCGGGCCTTGTTTCACCCCACCGCGCGTGCCGCCGCCCGTCCAGCGCTGCGGCCGGAAAAGATGCAGCCGCCGAGAAACGTGCCTTCGAGCGCTGCATAGCCGTGCATGCCGCCGCCGCCGAAACCGGCGGCCTCGCCCACCGCGTACAGTCCCTCGACCGGTTGGCCGCCGGCGCCCAGCACCCGGCTGTCGAGGTCAGTCTCAAGCCCGCCGAGCGTCTTGCGGGTCAGGATGCTGAGCCTGACGGCAACCAGCGGGCCATTGGCGGGGTCGAGCAGCTTGTGCGGCCTTGCGGTGCGGATCAGCCGGTCGCCGAGATAAGCTCGCGCACCGCGCAGCGCGGTGATCTGCATGTCCTTGGAGAACGGATTGTCGAGCTGCCGGTCGCGGGCGCGGATTTCGCGCTCGACCTGCCCCAGTTCGAGCAGCGGCTCGCCGCCGGTCAGTGCGTTCATGCGGGCGACCAGCGCCGGCAAATCAGGCTCGACGATGAAATCCTCGCCCTTCTCCATGAACGCATTGACCGGCGCGGGCACGCCGCCGGTGGCGCGGCCGAGCACCTGGCGCCAGCTCTTCCCGGTCAGATCGGGGTTCTGTTCGGAACCCGACAGCGCGAACTCCTTCTGGATGATCTTTTTGGTCAGGATGAACCAGGAATAGTCGTATCCGGTGCTCATGATGTGGCTGAGCGTGGCCAGCGTGTCGAAACCGGGATAAAGCGGCACCGGCAGGCGCTTGCCGCGCGCGTCGAGCCACAGCGATGACGGGCCGGGCAGGATGCGGATCGCATGATCGGTCCAGAGTGGTGCCCAGTTCCTGACGCCCTCGACATAGTGCCACATGCGGTCGCGGTTGATGAGCCTGCCGCCGGCAGCCTCGGCGATCGCCAGCATGCGGCCATCGACATGATCGGGAACGCCGGTGATCATGCGTTTCGGCGGCGCACCCAGCCGCTGCGGCCAATTCTCCCGAACCAGCTGGTGATTGGCGCCGATGCCGCCGGAGGCGACGATGACGGCCTGCGCCTTCAGCTCGAAATCGCCGGCGATCTCGCGCGAGCTCTTGCGGCCGCGCTCGGCATCGCTCGCCGCCAATAGGTCGCCACGCACGCCGTTGACGACGCCGCCCGTCCGGGTCAATTCGTTGACCCGGTGACGGAACCTGAAGCGGATCAATCCGCGCTTCTCGGCCTCGCGCACGCGCTGGACGAACGGTTCGAGCACGCCAGGGCCGGTGCCCCAGGTGATGTGGAAGCGCGGCACCGAATTGCCGTGGCCGACGGCATTGCCGCCGCCGCGTTCGGCCCAGCCGACCACCGGAAAGAATTTCAGGCCGCGCTGCATGAGCCAGGACCGCTTCTCGCCGGCGGCGAAGCCGAGATAGGCCTCGGCCCAGCGGCGCGGCCAGAGATCTTCCGCACGGTCGAAGGCTGCGGTGCCCAGCCAGTCCTCGAGCGCCAGCTCATACGAATCGCGGATGCGCATGCGCCGTTGTTCGGGCGAATCGACGAGGAAGATGCCGCCGAGCGACCAGAATGCCTGACCGCCAAGCGACTGTTCCGGCTCCTGCTCGACGATGATGGTCTTCTTGCCGGCCGCAGTCAGTTCGGCCGCCGCGACAAGGCCGGCAAGGCCGGCGCCGACAATGATCACATCCGCGTCGTCGGGCATCTATTTGACCATGATCTCGTCCAAAAACCGGTCCCCCACTTTTTGGGATCATGGCCGGCCTAGACTGCCTCCCAGCCTTCCTTCTCGCCGGCGCGAAAGATGGCATCGATGACCTTCTGGTTGAGCACGGATTCTTCCAGGGTGAAGACGCGGTCCTTGCCGCCCTGTGCCGCCCGCGCGAAGGCCTCGACTTCCAGCCGGTACTGTTGCGTGCCAGGAAAGCGGAACACCTGCGCCTCGCTGTGGTTCTGGTTGTGCAGCTCGACGCGGTGATGGTCGTAGAGCCCGGCGTTGAACGGTGAGAACACCTCGATGAAGCCCTTCTCGCCGTGGAAGACCATCACCTGGCGTGCCGCCATCTGCGTCGACAGGTAGAAGGACAGCTCGAAGTCGCCGAAATCGGCACGGATCGAGGAATAGATGTCGGTGCCGAATGTCTTGTCGCGCTCGATCGTCGCCTGGACGCGCAGCGGCTCCTTGCCCGTCGAAAAGCGTGTCGACACCGTCGGATAGACGCCGATGTCGGGCAGCGCGCCGCCACCAAGATCGAGCTTGTTGCGCATGTTGTTGGGGTCGACATTGTAATAGGAGAACGCGCCCTGGACATGGCGCAGCCGGCCGATGGCGCCGTTGGCGATCAGCTCGCGCACCTTGATCCATTGCGGATGGTAGACGACCATGAAGGCTTCGCAGACCAGAACCTTCCTGGCATCGCGCAGCTTGATCAGCGGCGGAATGTCCTTGGCATCGAGCGCCAGCGGCTTTTCGACCAGAACATGCTTGCCGGCCTCGATCGCCTTGGCCGTCCATTCGACATGCTGCGAGGTCGGCAGCGGAATGTAGACGCCGTCGATGTCGCTGGAGGCGAGCAGCTCCTCATAGGAGCCGAAAGCGTGGCGCGCGCCGAAGCGTTCACCGAGTGCCCGGGCTTTCGACAGGTCGCGGCTGGCGATCGCCGACAGCACGCCATTCTCCGCCTCGACGATTGCCGGCAAAAGCTGCTCGCGGCCGATCTTGGCCGTCGACAAAACACCCCATCGGAACATCAGGTTTCTCCTCTCGATTGCAGGCCTGGAGGTTTGCCCTAATTCAAGAGAAAAGCCAATGCGGGACACTGGTTCCTCGCCCCACGAAGTGGGGAGAGGTGGCTCGGGCGAAGCCCGAGACGGAGAGGGGCCTTCGCGGCGGCCGAATTGGCTGTTCACGCGCCCGTTATGGGCTTCGCATCATAATCAGTCCGCGCCCTGCCCCTGCAGGATTCTGGCTTGGCGGCCGTCGTCCCCCTCTCCGTCCCGGCTTCGCCGGGCCACCTCTCCCCCGCTTTGCGGGGGCGAGGAACCAGGTTCCGCAAAGACTATCCCCTTCTACCCGTCAGCGTCATGTCGAAGTCGACGACGTTGGAATAAATCGGCGTGCCGACATCCATGCCATAGCGCGACCGCAACACCTTGCCGGTGACGTGGAATTTTATCGTGCCCGCCTTGAGGCCGCCAAGCTCGGCCGTGAATTTTTCCTGAAAGGTCTTGCCGCGCGCCGTCAGCCGGCCGGTGACAAGGGCTGACGTGTCGCCGGTCCGTTTGACGCTGGTCGAACGGAACTGGATCTCCGGATTGTTGGCCGCGTCGAAGACTGCGTCCGAGCGGAGAAAGGCATCGATGCGGCCTTGGCCGGTACCGACGCTTTCGGGGAAGATGGTGAAATTGACCTGGGACCGGCCGACATCGCTGTTGTCGATGAGGATACTGCCCTTGAAGCGGGAGAAAGCACCGTCGAGCCCGCCGCCGCCGAGCTTGGCGATGGAGAAGTGGATGCTGGAACTCCCCGGACTGATGGTGTAGCTGCCGGCCGCGTCGCCAAGGGCAACGGCGGCGAAAACAGGCATGGCAAAACAAGCGGCAGTTGCCGCAAATCCGAAGATGCGCGCGTACATGGAATGGTCCTCTTGGCAGGCAACGCTTTCTTGCGTCCTCGCCCCATCAACGAATGAGCCGCCCGCTCTATTCCGTGTCGCGATGTGACGAAGCCGTGATCATGCGCGTCAGCACCGTATCCCTCAGCCAGAAATGATGGCGCAGCGCCGCGGCGAGATGCAAAGCGACAAGTCCGATGCCGGCATAGGCGAGATACCAGTGCGTCGCTGCCCAGAAGCTTTCTGCCTTGTCCGATTCGCCAAGCGGCAGATTGGGCATGACGAACAGATTGAACGGCACGCTCGGGATCTCCAGCACCGAGACCGAGACCAGCGCCCAGCCGGACAACGGCAGAGCGAGCTGAAACGCATAAAGCGCGAGATGGACCAGCGGCGCCATCCGGCGCTCGAACGGGCCGACCGAGCGCGGCAGCGGCGGGGTCGGTCTGCCTAGGCGCCAGGCGATGCGCAGGATGACCAGCCCAAGCAGCAGGAAGCCGAAGGATTTATGCAGCTGGATCAGTTCGAAGGCGGTGCGCTGGCTGGACAGTCTCACCATGACGAAGCCGAGCACGAACTGGCCGATAAAGAGCGCCGCGATCAGCCAGTGAAGGATGATCGCCGTCCAGCCGTAGCCGGTGGCCTGGTTTTTGGGCAGTGCTGACATGGTCGGTGAACGAATGCCAGGTCGGCTTTCTTCCACCTCTCCCTTGTGGGGAGGGTTGGCTTACTCGCCGACCTTGAAGAAATCGACAAAGGCCCTGAGCGCCGGCCGCATCTGGCGGCTGCTGGGATAATAGACGAAGAAGCCGTCGAAAGGCGGGCACCAGTCCTCCAGCACGCGAATGAGCTTGGCGGTGGTGAGCGCATCGCGGACATAGTCCTCGAACACGAAGGCAAGCCCGGCGCCATCTACCGCGGCGTTGGCAATCAGATGGTCCTCGTCGAGGATCAGCGGCCCCTGTACCGCTATCTCGATCTCCTCGCCGTTTTTCTCGAATTCCCATCGGTAGAGAATGCCGCTGGAGAAGCGGAAACGGATGCAGCGGTGAGCGGCAAGATCGTGCGGATGCAGCGGCCTGGGCCTGGTCTTGAAATAGGACGGCGCGCCGACCACGGCGCCGCGGAGGTTCGGCCCGATGCACACGGCGATCATGTCGCGCTGCAGGCTCTCGCCCAGCCGCACGCCGGCATCGAAGCCGCCCTCGACCATGTCGGTGAAGCGGTCCTCGATGACGATTTCCAGCACGATGTCCGGATAGGCAGCGGCAAAGGCGCCGAGCCTTGGCGTCAGCGCCAGGTGGGCCGCGGTGCGCGGCACGGTCAGCCTGAGATTGCCGGCCGGCCGGTCGCGTGCCTCGATCGCCGATTCCAGCGCCAGGTCGATCTCCGACAGCGCCGGCCTGAGACGCTCGAGCAGCTGCGCGCCCGCCTCGGTCGGCGCGACGCTGCGCGTACTGCGCGCCAGAAGGCGGACGCCGAGGCGCGCTTCGAGGCTGGAAACCGCATGACTGACCGCGGATGGCGCGATTGCCAGCTCCTTGGCGGCACCGCGAAAACTGCCGCATTGGGCGACCGTTGCCAGCACAGCGAGCTGTGAAAGATGGGTTCGCTTCATTGATCTATTTCTTGGAACAGCCCGTGCAGATGAGAGCCGATTATCGAACGCAGCGCAAGACGCTATCTCTGCCGCATCACAACCATCACAACAAGGAGACACGTGATGCAAACCCGCAAGCTTGGCAATGAACTCGACGTCTACCCGGTCGGCCTCGGCTGCATGGGGATGAGCTTTGCCTATGGCGGCCAGCCGGAGGCGGAGGCGATTGCCACGCTGCGCCACGCCGTCGAGATCGGCGTCAATTTCTTCGACACGGCCGAAGTCTATGGCCCCTACGAGAACGAGGTCCTGGTCGGCAAGGCGCTGAAGCCGGTGCGTGACAAGGTGACGATCGCAACCAAATTCGGCTTCAAGATCCTCGAAGAAGGCAGCGGCATGGAGCGCATGGCCGGCGTCGACAGCCGTCCCGAACACGTCAAGGCGGTTGCCGAAGCGTCGTTGAAGCGGCTGGATACGGAGGTTATCGACCTCTACTACCAGCACCGCGTCGATCCCAACGTGCCGATCGAGGATACGGTCGGCGCCATGGCCGAGCTGGTGCGCGAGGGCAAGGTGCGGGCGCTCGGCCTGTCGGAGGCGAGTGCGGCGACCATCCGCCGGGCGCATGCCGTGCATCCGATCGCCGCCGTGCAGAGCGAATATTCGCTGTGGACCCGCGATCCGGAGGAAGAGGTCTTGGCCGTCTGCCGCGAGCTCGGCATCGGCTTTGTCCCCTATAGCCCGCTCGGCCGCGGCCTGCTCACCGGCACGATCGCCAAGCCCGATGTTCTCGGCGCCGACGACTGGCGCCGCGGGTTGCCGCGCTTCCAGGCCGACGCCATGGCGGCCAATGCGGCGGTCGTCGCCGTGCTGGAAAAGATGGCCGCCGAGAAGGGCGTGACGCCGGCGCAGCTGGCGCTCGCCTGGGTGCTGCATCAGGGCGATTTCATCGTACCGATCCCTGGTGCACGAAAAATCCGCCATCTGGAACAGAATACGGCGGCGGCGGATATCGAATTGAGCGCGGCCGAGGTGCAGGCCATCGGCGATGCGCTGTCGCCGGAGAAGGTGGTCGGCAAGCGCTATACCGAGGAGCTGCTGGCCCTGGTCAACGGGTGAGTGGCGATCGACGGCGGAATCGAAAACGGGGCGTTTCGGCACCCCGTTTTCGGTGGCAGCGCAATGCAAATAATTGCGAGAAATTGGCGCGAAACACCCCCCTCTGTCCTGCCGGACATATCCCCCTCAAGGGGGGAGATTGGCAGTTCCAGCGCCCTGCCCGCCCTTCCGGCGCCGGTGATTGGCGAAAGCCGAGGCGACATCCGATCTCCCCCCTTGAGGGGGAGATGTCCGGCAGGACAGAGGGGGGTGCCTCGCGCCGACATTTCCTACCAAGGCACGACACTGATCTCCGGCCAGTTCTCCCTTGCGCGAGCGCCCTTCGTCTCGTGCGTCTGCCGATTGTCCAGTGCCCGGTTCGGCGTAATTCGAAATGAAAAGATTTCGTCGAGCCCGAACGGCGCGACGAGCTCCAGCTGGCCGTGATTGCCGAAGCGGACGCCGACCGCATGCGTCTTCGACGCGAAATAGCAAAGCGCCTCGGCGGACGACGACAGTCTGGGATAGGAACCGCCAAAGCGCGCCTCAAACCACAGATGCACCCGCGCCTGATTGCGGATCTCGACCAGAAGCGTCAACCCTTCGAAATGCTCCGCTGCACAACGAATGACCAAATCCTCGGCCTCGTAAGACAGATCGCTCTCATCGAAATAAAACAGGTCGACATCCCGGATGCCATAGCCCGACGGCTTTCCGGTCAGATGGTTCCAGACGCTGTTGTAAAGCGCGCCGGACACGACCAGCCAGTCGGGGAGGTCGAGACCGCGCGCGCGAACCAGCGCTTCATGGATCAGGGCGTCTTTCGAGACGATGTCGAGAAACGCCGTGCGCTGAGTTTCGAAGGAGAGCCCGGAATAGCGCAGATGGTCCATCGGCTCTTGGAAGGCGATTCGCGATGCCTGCGCAATCCATCAGTTCATGGTTCGTCAGGCTCTGCCCAGAAGAACGGTTCTTCGTTTGAAGGCCACTCCTCGCCATATGCAAAGCCCTCGATCGCGTCGAGCCTTCCTGTAACCTCGTCGAAGAACAAAACCATGCCGCAAGGAAGCCGGTCGGGGCCGACATACGCTACCCTGGGCGAACTGAACACCCGACTCTCAAATCGCAATTCCGGAGCAACCGATGAGGAAGTGACTGTGGTCATGAACCCTACAGGATCGCGGCTGCGTTTTTTGACTTTCAGGGTACCCATCATGACAGGAGAAATGCCGGCGGAACGGCAGAACTCCTGGACGAAAAACACTTCCAGCGGGGTCAGGTGCATCTAGCTCAGCGGCACAACGGACAGCCTTTCATTGGCGCTTGTACATCACGTCCGTTCGGATGACGTACTTGCGCCCCGACAGCACCTCGTCGCCGCGATGCTCGATCGGATGGTAGAACGCCAGTGCCATTCCTTTCTTCGGCTTCACCAGAAGACTGCTACCGGCATAGCCCGGCATCTCGCCGCGAAACGAGGTTCCTCCCCCTTCAAATCCATCCGATAGATAAATCATGAACGTGAACTGACTGCGCTCCAAGGCGTGGCGCTCGAAATAGCCGTCATGGTGCCAATCGAACTTCTGGCCCGGCCCATAGCGATAGAAACGGAAACGCTCATTCAGCCCGGTCAAGCGCCAGTCGCCGAGACCACGATAGAGCAGAGGCCGCGCCCGTGCGAAGAGCAAATCCGCAAGGTCCTCGTCATCGAAGACAACCCGGTCGTTGTTGCGAAGCTCCTTCAGGACGGTGGCGCCGCCGGAGCTGTTCACCTTGGCCGCCTCGAAACCGCGCCGTTCACTGTCAGCGATCAGATCGGCGCATTCCTGGTCATCCAGGAAGCCGTCGATCGTCCCGATGTGAGTTGCCAGCCAGGTGATGGAGAGCTTGCTGGTGTGAACCATCATCGCAACCGTTCTAGGTTCTGAGCACGCCGCCGGTCTGCTTGCCGACATTCTCGACGATGCGCTTGGCAAGCGCCTCGAAATCCTCATCGGTCAGCGTCTTTTCAACCGGCTGGATCGACACTTCGATGGCGATCGACTTCTTCGCCGCGCCGAGCGCTGCACCCTCGAAAACATCGAACACCGAGACACCGGAAATCAGCTTCCGGTCGGCGGCAAGGGCAGCGCGAACGAGTGTGCCGGCATCGACCGCCTTGTCGACGACGAAGGCGAAATCGCGCTTGACCGCCTGGAAGGCGGACAGATCGAGCCTCGGCTTCGTCCGCGTCGGCTTGGCCTTCGGCTCAGGCACCGCATCGATGAACACTTCGAAGCCGCAAAGCGGGCCGGAGACGTCCAGCCCCTCCAGCGTCTTCGGATGGAACTCGCCAAACGTGCCAAGGATTACCTTCGGCCCAAGCTTGATCGTGCCGGAGCGGCCGGGATGATACCAGGCCGGGCCGCCGGCCTCGATCTGCAGCCGCTCGACCGGCGCGCCGCAGGCTTCGAGTGCTGCGATCGCATCGGCCTTGGCGTCGAAGACGCCGACGGCGCCGGCGTTGCCGGCCCAATGGCGGCCGGAGCCCTCGAGCTTGGCGGTGCCGCGCCGCACGCCGGCGGCAACACGCCGCTGCTGGTCGGCGCCATCGCCCTCGTAGGTGCCCGACACTTCGAACAGCGCGACATCGCCGATGCCCTTGTCGGCATTACGCTGCGCGGCCGCAATCAGCCCCGGCAGCAGCGACGGCCGCATGTCCGACATATCGGCGGCGATCGGGTTGGCAAGCTTCAGCGCCTGCTGGCCGCCGCCGAACAATTCGGCGTGTTTTGCCGGAATAAACGACCAGGTGACGGCCTCCATCATGCCGCGCACGGCGAGTGCCCGCTTGGCGGCGCGGGTGCGGATCTGCAGCACAGTCAGGATCTTGGCGTTGACCGCATCATGAGAACCAAGCGGCTGCGGCGCGATGTTGTCGACGCCGTGGATGCGCATGACCTCCTCGACCAGGTCGGCCTTGCCGGCGACATCCGGCCGCCAGGACGGGACCGCCACATTGACGACATCGCCCGTGCCCTCCGGCTCGAAGCCGAGGCGGGCAAGAATGTCGAGGCTCGTCGAGCGCGGCACTTCGATGCCGGTCAGCCGCTTCACTTCCGACAACGGAAACGAGACGATCTTCGGCCGATGGCCTGCGTAGCCGACGACTTCGGTTTGCGCCGGCGTGCCGCCGCAGAAATCGAGCACCAGCTTCGTTGCCAGCTCCAGGCCGGGAACCATCATCTCCGGGTCGACGCCGCGCTCGAACCGATAGCGTGCATCGGTGATGATGCCGAGCGTGCGGCCAGTGCGGGCGGTCGCGATCGGGTCCCAAAGCGCCGACTCGATCAGCACGTCGGTGGTGTTCTCGTCGCAGCCGGAATGCTCGCCGCCCATGATGCCGGCGATCGATTCGATGCCGTCCTGGTCGGCGATCACGCACATCTCCGGCGTAAGCGTGTATTCGCGGCCGTCGAGCGCCAGCACCTTTTCGCCGTCACGCGCCCGGCGCACGGCGAGATTGCCGGTGACCTTCCCAGCGTCGAAGACATGCAGGGGCCGGCCGCGGTCGAAGGTGACGTAATTGGTGATGTCGACGAGCGCGCTGATCGGCCTCAAGCCGATGGCGAGAAGCCTTTGCTGCAGCCATTTCGGCGACGGACCGTTCTTGACGCCGCGCACCAGGCGCAGCGCAAAACCGGGACAGAGCTCCGGCGCTTCGATCGTCACCTTGACCGGCGTCTCGCCCTTGCCGGGGACCGGCTCTATCGGCGCGCTCTTCAGCGTGCCGAGCCCGCTCGCAGCCAGATCGCGGGCGATGCCATGGACGCTGGTTGCATCGGGCCGGTTCGGCGTCAGATTGATCTCGATCAGCGGATCGTCGAGATGGGCATAGGCGGCGAAACTGGTGCCGACCGGCGCATCGGCCGGCAGGTCGATGATGCCGTCATGCTCTTCTGACAATTCGAGCTCGCGCTCGGAGCACATCATGCCGTGGCTTTCAACGCCGCGGATCTTGCCGACGGTCAGCGTCACGTCGATGCCGGGAATATAGGTGCCCGGTGCTGCAAAGGCGCCGATCAGGCCCGCGCGGGCGTTCGGCGCTCCACACACAACCTGCACTGGCGCCCTGCCGTCGCCGGTGTCGACGGTCAGCACGCGAAGCCGGTCGGCGTCGGGATGCTGGACCGCCGTCACCACCTTGGCGATGACGAAGGGGGCCAGGCTCGCCCGGTCGTCGACATGCTCGACCTCGAGGCCGATCGAGGTGAGACGCTCGACGATTTCCGCCAGCGAGGCGTCGGTCTCGAGATGATCCTTGAGCCAGGAGAGGGTAAGTTTCATGACTGTGTTCCGTCTGGTCTAGGCACGCTGCACTTGAAGCTATGCGGCCGCGCGTCGGACATGTGCAGGAAGGCGAGCTGCCCGCGGATTTGCTGCGGCCCGGTTGTCACGCGCTCAAGCCCCCGAACAGCGTCGGCATGTCGAGCGGCCTAAAACCGTAATGCGACAGCCAGCGCACATCCGCGTCGAAGAAGGCGCGCAGATCTGGCATTCCGTATTTCAGCATGGCGATACGGTCGATGCCCATGCCCCAGGCAAAGCCCTGGTATTCGTCGGGATCGAGGCCGCCGTAGCGGAGCACATTGGGGTGGACCATGCCGCAGCCGAGGATCTCCATCCAGTCCGAGCCCTCGCCGAAGCGCACTTCGCCCGGCCGCGAACGGTCGCACTGGATGTCGACCTCGAGGCTGGGCTCGGTGAACGGGAAGAAGGACGGCCGGAAGCGCATCTTGACGCTCGGCACCTCGAAGAAGGCTTTGCAGAACTCCTCCAGCACCCACTTCATGTTGGCGACATTGGCCGATTTGTCGATCACCAGCCCCTCGACCTGATGGAACATCGGTGAGTGGGTGGCATCGGAATCCTGCCGGTAGGTCTTGCCGGGAATGACGATGCGGATCGGCGGCTTCTGCATTTCCATGGTGCGGATCTGTACCGGCGAGGTGTGGGTGCGCAAAAGCTTGCGCTCGCCCTGCGCGTCCGGCTGGAAGAAGAAGGTGTCGTGCATCTCGCGCGCCGGGTGGCCTTCCGGGAAGTTCAGCGAGGTGAAATTGTAATAGTCGGTCTCGATGTCCGGACCTTCGGCGATGGCAAAGCCGAGATCGCCGAAGATCGCCGCGATCTCGTCGATAACCTGGCTGATCGGATGGATGCGGCCGCGCTCGGCCGGCGATTGCCTGACCGGCAAGGTGACGTCGACCTTCTCGGCGGCGAGACGGGCCGTAATCGCCGCGTCCTTCAGCTCGGCGCGGCGAACAGAAAGTGCCTCGGTGACGCGGTTCTTGAGGCCGTTGATTGCCGGGCCTTTGACCTGGCGCTCCTCGGCGCTCATCGAGCCGAGTGTCTTCAGTATCTCGGAAACCGAGCCCTTCTTGCCGAGAGCAGAGACACGCACCGCCTCGATCGCCTGCTCATCGGCAGCCGAGGCAATCTCGGCCATCAGGGAATTTTCGAGAGTTTCCATGTCACTCATGTTCCAGATCCGATTGGAAGCAAAGAAAAACCCGCGCCAGCCCTGCCAGCGCGGGTTTCCCAAATCAAGTGTCGAATAGCTTGGGAAGCGCTGGTCTTAAGCGACAGCGCTTTCAAAAGCATTCGGCGTGGTGTTCTTGAGGTATTCGAGTGCAACCTTGGCCTTGGCCACGAGTGCGGCGAAGGCCTGCGGCTCGTGGATGGCCATATCCGACAGGATCTTGCGGTCGATCTCGATGCCGGCCTTGTTGAGACCGTCGATGAAGCGGCCATAGGTCAGGCCATGCTCATGCGTCGCCGCATTGATGCGCTGGATCCACAGCGCGCGGAACGAGCGCTTGCGGTTCTTGCGATCGCGATACGCATACTGCATCGACTTTTCCACCGCCTGCTTGGCGATGCGGATGGTGTTCTTGCGACGGCCGTAAAAACCCTTGGCGGCTTTCAGGACCTTCTTGTGCTTGGCGTGCGAGGTGACGCCTCTCTTTACGCGTGCCATGTCATGATCTCCTTAAAAGCAATTCCAGGAAAAGTGCCTAGCGGTTTTCCGTTCGGAATTGCGTAAAACAAATGCGTGTCCAGACCGAATGCCCTTATTTTGGTGCATGATGTTTTCCAAAAAGTCTGCAACTTTTTGGCATCATGCCCTAGAGGCCGTTCGGCAGAAAATTCTTGATGACCTTCTTGCCATCCGGTTCAGCCAGAACCATCGTGCCGCGGGCATTTCGAATGAACTTGTTGGAACGCTTGATCATGCCGTGACGCTTGCCGGCCGCAGCCGACAGAACTTTACCCGTACCTGTGATCTTGAACCGCTTCTTGGCGGCCGATTTGGTCTTCATCTTGGGCATTTTGCTACTCCGTTTATATGCGCACCAATGCGCTTTTTGTTCGCTTCAGGCCGACCAAAGCCCGAAAAGCAAATGAAACCGCCACGGCATGCCCTGCCGGGCGGTTTTTTGGGAACGGCGGTCCTATACGTCAAAGCGGGGGCGCGCGCAACACCCCGTGCTCAGCAACGCTGTACTCAGCAACACTGTACTCAGGGGAAACGGAACAGCACCGGCAATATGCCGGACTGCTGGGCGCCGTCGATCAGTTCGAAAGCCGGCAAGGCAACCAGGAAGACCAGACCGTCCAGCAGCGTGGTTCGCAGCAGGCGCGGCTTGAAGCCGCCGGTGTCGCCTTCCTGATACAGCGACAGCTTCGGTAAAAAGCGCGGCACTTTCGCCAGGTAGGCCTGGTATGGCGCGCCGAGAACCTCCTTGAGGAATTTCTCCTCGCGCAGGATAACGATGTAAAAGGCACCCGCGCAGAGCGCTCCAAAGCCGATCGTGGCGGTGAAGGAGCCGATCTGTGCGCCGACACCGGCGGCAGCTAAAGTAGAGAAGACATAGAGCGGGTTGCGGGTGATCGAATAGGGTCCGCCGGTCACCACTTCGGAGGATTTGCGACCGCCGATATAGAGCGTCGACCACAAGCGCCCGACGATGCCGAGAAAGATCAGCACGACGCCAACCATTTCGATCGTTTCATGCACTGGCGTATCGGGCGGAAAAACCGACTGCCCGAACAAAAGCATCGCGAACAGGACGACGACGACGACGGCAAGCACCATCCTGCGCGTGTGCTGGTAGCTGCCCAGCCCATATTTGGCTTCCGAATGCTTGACGTCATTGACCATGTCGGGAATCCGATCGTCGAGGGAACCAGAGCGTCTTTGCGCTCGCCGGCGATCGCAGCGTCTGGACAAGAAACAGGCGCCCCGCCGATCGCCGGGACGCCTTGCAACATGATTCAGGCGGATTTAATGCATGTCGCCCAAAAGTGCGCCGCGGTTTTGGGACAACGACATGCACAAAACAGAACTAAAGCGCAACGCGCTTTAGCGGGGCGCCAGCACCATCATCATCTGGCGGCCTTCGAGCTTCGGTTCGGCTTCGACCTTGGCGATGGGCGCCACTTCCTCGCGAACCTTGTTCAGAAGCTGCATGCCGAGTTCCATATGCGCCATCTCGCGACCGCGGAAGCGCAATGTCAGCTTGACCTTGTCGCCCTCCTCGAAAAAGCGCCGGACGGCCTTCATCTTGGTCTCATAATCATGGCTGTCGATGTTCGGGCGCATCTTGATCTCCTTGATCTCGATGACCTTCTGGTTCTTGCGCGCCTCGGCCGCCTTCTTCTGGTTGGCGTATTTCAGCTTGCCGAGATCGAGGATCTTTACGACGGGCGGCACTGCATTGGGCGATATCTCGACCAGATCGAGCCCAGCCTCTTCGGCGAGCAGCAATGCGTCGTTGATGGAGACATCGCCGCGGTTCTGGCCTTCGGCGTCGATTAGCTGGACCCGGGGAACCCGGATGTCACGGTTGGAGCGCGGGCCTTCCTTGGTGGGCGCCGCTGCTTTGAAAGGTCTGCGAATGGTCGTGGTCTCCTTGAGCCGTTTCGTTAAGGGGTTCTTCAGTTCAGAATTGCGAACGCGCAATGTGGTGAGCGCGCGGTCGGAGTCAATAGCACAGCATTCTCAGGAAATCACCTGCTCGATGAATGCTCCTCTGCACCAAGCGAAGAAAGTAGCAGAGCACTTTTCGTTGAATGCCTTGCTGTGCCAAAAGACCGGCGTGAGGGAATACACCATGACCACCACCCCGATCTTTCTGGACGTCGACGGGACGAGCATCGCCGTCAGGCATGCGGCAGCTGCCGAGCCCGGCATCGTCTGGCTTGGCGGCTACAGATCCGACATGCTGGGCACTAAGGCCGAAGCCCTGTCGGAATGGGCGCTCGGGGAAGGCCGCGCCTTCCTGCGCCACGATTATTCCGGCCATGGCGAATCGAGTGGCGCCTTTGCCGACGGCACCATCTCGAAATGGCTGGACGAGAGCCTGGCCGTTTACCGTCGCTTCACCCAGGGCAGGCAAATCCTGGTCGGCTCGTCGATGGGTGCCTGGATCGCGCTGCGTATGGTGCAGGAATTGCGCAAGGCGGGCGAGAACAGTGTCGCCGGCCTTGTGCTGCTGGCCCCGGCGCCTGATTTCACGTTCGAACTGGTGGAGCCGGTGCTGACCGGGGCGCAGAAGCGCGACCTCAGAAAAAAGGGTTTTTTCGAAGAGCCGTCGGGTTATTCAGCCGAGCCTTACATCTACACGCGCGCTCTGATCGAGGACGGCCGCAGCAACCGGGTGATGACCGGGCCGATCGACACGCACTGCCCGGTCCACATCCTGCAAGGACTGGCCGATCCCGACGTGCCGTCGAGCCATGCGCTGAAGCTGGTCAGCCTGCTGCCGGCCGACGACGTCACGCTGTCGCTCATCCCCGACGGCGACCACCGCCTGTCGCGGCCTCAGGATCTCGACATGCTGGTGCGGGCGGTGGGCGCGATGGTGCGGCAGGCGGGATAAGGACATGCGCATTTCCATTCCGATGTCTGCCTTTGTGGCGGCGATCGTCGGCTTCGGCGGTACGCTGGCCATCGTCATCGCCGCCGCCAAGGCGGTCGGCGCAACGCAGGTTGAGACCGCAAGCTGGGTGGCGGCGCTTTGCCTGGCGATGGCGATCGAGAGCCTGTGGCTGTCCTGGCGCACAAAAATGCCGGTCATCACCGCATGGTCGACGCCAGGCGTGGCGCTGATCGCCGCATCGACCGGCTTTTCGATGGGCGAGGCGGTTGGCGCCTTCATCGTCACCGCGGTCCTGCTAATCACCACAGGCCTGTTCGGGCCGTTGACCAAGCTGATCGCCAGAATACCGGCTTCGGTCGCGTCCGGAATGCTGGCCGGCATCGTCGTCACCTTCGCCATCAATGCGGTGAAAACCGTTCCCGTCGACCCGTGGCTGATCCTGCCGCTGATTGCGGCGTTCTTCGTCATCCGCCTGTTCAACCCGGCGCTGTCGGTGCTGTTGGTGCTGATCGGCGGCGGTCTCGCCGCCTTCCTCACCGGCCGGGTCGGCGGTCTGCCGGCACCGGAACTCTCGAGCTTGACGCTGGTGATGCCGCAGTTCACCGCCACCGCGATCATCGGCCTCGCTTTGCCGCTCTACCTCGTCACCATGGCCTCGCAGAACCTGTCCGGCCTCGCCGTGCTGAGGGCAGCCGGCTATCATCCCGAACCCGGGCCGCTGATCGGCGTCACCGGCCTGTTTTCGCTGCTGACGGCGCCGTTCGGCGCCTCGACCACCAATCTGGCGGCGATCTCGGCGGCGATCTGCACCGGACCCGACGTGCATCCCGATCCAGCCGAGCGCTGGAAGACCGGGCCGTTCTACGCACTGGCCTATCTCGTCTTTGCCCTGTTCGGCGCGTCGCTGGTGGCGATCTTCGCCGTATTGCCGCCGAGCCTGATCGCGCTGGTCGCCGGCCTGGCGCTAATGGCACCGCTCGCCAATGCGCTGTCGATCGCCCTGAAAGACGAGGACGAGCGGATGGCCGCCACCGTCACCTTCGCGGTCACCGCGTCGGGGCTGACGTTATTCGGCGTCGGTGCGGCTTTCTGGGGGCTGATAGCGGGATTGGTCGTGCTTTTCCTCGAAAAGCTCAAAAAGCGATAATCATTTCAGCCGCTTGTCCGGTTTTGGCGGTTGCTGTCTTGAATCGCCGTTTTCTCCATCCCATTTCGATTCCACGCAGCCGGATTTGGCTGTCTCCAACTGAAGGATTGGGAGAAATGAACACATCTGCATTGATCCGTCCGGCCTGGACGCCGGCGACCATCGCGTTGATGGTGATCGGGTTCATGGTGTTCTGGCCGCTCGGCTTAGCCATGCTCGCCTACATCATCTGGGGCGACAGGCTCGACGGCTTCAAGCGTGACGTCAACCGCGCCACCGACGGCATCTTCGCCGGCTGCCGCCGCGGTTCCGACAAGGCCGCGCGCTGGAGTCATGGCTCCGCCCGCACCGGCAACGTCGCTTTCGACGACTGGCGCGAAAAGGAACTCGAGCGGCTTGCCGAGGAACGCCGCAAGCTCGACGAGATGCTGAGCGAGTTCGACGAATATGCCCGCGAATTGCGCCGCGCCAAGGACCAGGAAGAGTTCGACCGCTTCATGGCCAACCGCAACAAGTCGACATCACCCACGACCGGATCGACGACGAACAACAAACCCAGCGGCACGCTAGGCCTGCTCGACGAGTAAGGTCCCGTGCGCAGATAGATAATCCAACGGCGTCGCGTCAGCGGCGCCGTTTCTTTTTTGTTCTAGTCGTTTCCCTCGAATCACGTATCGTCCCGGAATGTCCTTCGGCTTCTTCCGCACCCCGACGAAACCCAAGCCCACGCCCGTCGTGGAGCGCGAGCATTGCGTTGCCGGCCGCACTCTGCCGCTCAAGATCGTCGAGAACGACCGGGCGCGGCGCCTGACGCTGCGCATCGATTCCGGCGGCCGCGGCCTGCGCATCACCGTGCCGCCGGGGCTGCGCCGCGGCGAGGTCGAAAAATTCCTCGACCGCCATCAGGACTGGCTGGAGCAAAGGCTGGCCAAAGTGCCCAATCGGCCGCAGGTGCGGCCCGGCATCAAGATACCGATGCGCGGCGTGCCGCATCGCATCGTCCATGAACCGTCGAAACGCGGCACCGTCACGCTGTCGCACGACGAGCGCGGGCCGCTGATGATCGTGCATGGCGAACGCGTGCATCTGCCGCGCCGCATCGCCGATTTCCTGAAGCGCGAGGCCAAGCGCGAGATCGAGGCGCTGGTGACCAAGCACTGTGCTGCGGTTGGCAAGCGCGCCAAGGCGATCCGCTTCAAGGATACGTCGAGCCGCTGGGGATCGTGCACGTCGGACGGCAATCTGTCGTTTTCCTGGCGCATCATGATGGCGCCGCGGCCGGTGATAAACTACCTCGTCGCGCATGAGGTGGCGCATCTCAAGGAGATGAACCACGGCCCGAAATTCTGGAAATTATGCGAGCAGCTTTGCCCGGACACTGACCGCTGCAAGGACTGGCTCAAGCGCAATGGCGGCGCGCTGCAGGCGATCGCGTTCGAGTAGTTGTCCGATCAATCGTCATTCGCCGCGTTCAACTCCTCCGGCCGCAACCCCTCATCGACATGGCGCGGCCAAGGCAGAAAATCCTGCTCGAAGGTCTCGTTGCTGAAATAGGCCAGCGCCCGGTGCGCCTCGGCGCCGTTGAAAGCCGCCTTGTCCATCAAATGAGCGATGACCTCATGGGCCTGTGCCAGCTTTTGCCTGAGTTCCGCGACGGTCTTTTCCGGCATGTCTTTGTTCTCCCGCCTTTGTGCCTGAGCAAGTAGCGCGTCGCGCTCTTATATTAGCAAGGTAGCGCGTTCCGCTCTTACATTAGCAAGGTAGCGCGTTCCGGGCTGGCGGCAAACAGGATGCTTTTTCTCGACTCTTTTGCCGTTTCGTGCCAATCCCGCGCCATGGCGCTCGACATCAAGATATGCGGGTTGAAGACCGACAAGGCACTGGCTGCGGCATTGGCCGGCGGCGCCAGCCATGTCGGCTTCATTTTCTTTGCCAAAAGCCCGCGCTATGTCGGGCCGGCGGAAGCCGGCCGCCTGCGCGAAGCGGCGCGCGGCAAGGCTAAGGCTGTTGCGGTGACGGTCGACGCCAGCGATATGTTCCTGGACGAGATCGTCGAAAAGATGCAGCCCGACATGCTGCAGCTTCACGGCGCCGAAACCCCCGGGCGGGTGGCCGAAGTGAAGGCGCGCTACGGCTTGCCGGTGATGAAGGCGCTGCCGGTCAGCGAGACTGCCGATCTCGAGCGGGTTAAACCCTTCATCGGCATTGCCGACCGTTTCCTGTTCGACGCCAA
Organism: Mesorhizobium sp. M1328; assembly: GCF_040318075.1. Lineage (NCBI taxonomy): Bacteria > Pseudomonadati > Pseudomonadota > Alphaproteobacteria > Hyphomicrobiales > Phyllobacteriaceae > Mesorhizobium > Mesorhizobium sp. M1328. The sequence goes on from NZ_JAMYLO010000001.1 coordinate 132,264, forward strand.
GCCGCCTAAGGGTTCGGAATTGCCGGGCGGCAACGGCCTTGCCTTCGACTGGCGCGTTCTGGCCGGCCTTGACGCCGGCGTTGATTACATGCTTTCCGGTGGGCTCAACGCCGGCAATATCGGCGACGCCCTTCGGCTGGCGAACCCGCCCGGAATAGATGTTTCCTCGGGCGTGGAGAGCGCACCGGGCGTCAAGGAACCGGCGCTGATCGAACAATTTTTCCGGGCCGTCGGGGCAGCACGCGACAACCGCGCCGCCTGACCACGCTTCAAACCACAGACCAGGAGATCGGCGATGGATAAGCCGGCGATACCGAATTCCTTCCGCACCGGCCCCGACGAGCAGGGCATGTTCGGCATTTTTGGCGGTCGTTTCGTTGCCGAAACGCTGATGCCCCTGATCCTCGAGCTGGAGCGGCACTGGAACGAGGTCAAGAACGACCCGGATTTCAAGGCCGAACTGACCGATCTCTCGACGCACTATGCCGGGCGGCCATCGAAGCTCTATTTCGCCGAAGGCCTTACCCGGCATCTTCGCGGGGTTTCCGCGGCTAAGGGCCTCGGGGGTGGCGCAAAAGTCTATTTCAAGCGCGAGGACCTGAACCACACCGGCTCGCACAAGATCAACAACTGCCTCGGCCAGATCCTGCTCGCCAAGCGCATGGGCAAGACGAGGATCATCGCCGAGACCGGTGCCGGCCAGCATGGCGTCGCTTCCGCTACAGTGGCGGCGCGCTTCGGGCTTCCCTGTATCGTCTATATGGGCGCGACCGACGTCGCCCGGCAAAGCCCCAACGTGTTTCGCATGAAGCTTCTGGGCGCCGAGGTGCGGCCGGTGACCGCCGGCCACGGCACGCTGAAGGACGCCATGAACGAGGCCCTGCGCGACTGGGTAACCAATGTCGAGGACACCTATTACCTGATCGGCACCGCCGCCGGCCCACATCCCTATCCGGAGCTGGTGCGCGACTTCCAGTCGGTGATCGGCACCGAGGCGCGCGCCCAGATCCTCGAGCAGGAAGGCCGGCTGCCGGACACGATCATCGCTTGTGTCGGCGGCGGTTCCAACGCCATCGGCCTGTTTCATCCCTTCCTCGACGATAGTGAGGTGCGCATCATCGGCGTCGAAGCCGGCGGTCGCGGCCTCGACGGCATCGAGCATTGCGCCTCGATGAGTGCCGGCGCGCCCGGCGTGCTGCATGGCAACCGTACCTACCTCCTGCAGAACGCCGACGGCCAGATCATGGACGGCCACTCGATCTCGGCGGGCCTTGACTATCCGGGCGTCGGGCCGGAGCATTCGTGGCTGCGCGATTCCGGCCGCGTCGACTATGTGCCGATCCTCGACGACGAGGCGCTGGAGGCGTTTCAGCTGACGACGCGCGTCGAGGGCATCATTCCGGCGCTGGAATCGGCCCATGCCATCGCGCAGGCGGTGAAGATCGTGCCTGATATGGACAAGGAACAGATCGTCATCGTCAACATGTCCGGCCGCGGCGACAAGGACGTGCACACAGTGGCCAATATGCTGGGCATGGAGATCTGATCATGGCCACCCGTATCGACCGCCGCATGGCAAAGCTGAAGGCCGAAGGTCGACCGGCACTCGTCACCTATTTCATGGGCGGCGACCCTGACTACGACACGTCCCTGTCGATCATGAAGGCGCTGCCCGGCGCCGGCAGCGACATCATCGAGCTCGGCATGCCGTTTTCCGATCCAATGGCCGACGGCCCGGCGATCCAGGCGGCCGGCCTGCGGGCGCTGAAGGGCGGCCAGACACTGGTCAAAACGCTGAAGATGGCCTCGGAATTCCGCGCCGGCGACAATGAAACGCCGATCGTGTTGATGGGCTATTACAATCCGATCTACATCTACGGCGTCGACCGCTTCCTGAAGGACGCGATTGCTAGCGGCATAGACGGGCTGATCGTTGTCGACCTGCCGCCGGAGATGGACGAGGAGCTTTGCATCCCGGCACTCAAGGCCGGCATCAATTTCATCCGGCTGGCGACGCCGACCACCGACGACAAGCGCCTGCCCAAGGTGCTGCAGAACACCTCCGGCTTCGTCTATTATGTGTCGATGACCGGTATCACCGGTTCGGCGCTGGCCGACACCGGCAAGGTGGCGGCGGCGGTCAAGCGCATCAAGAGCCATACCCACCTGCCGGTCTGCGTCGGCTTCGGCGTCAAGACCGCCGAGCAGGCGCGCACCATCGGCGCGTCAGCCGACGGCGTCGTCGTCGGAACCGCGATTGTCAATGCCGTCGCCAACGTGCTCGGGCCGAAGGGCGAAAAGACCGCCGATCCGGCCGAGGCCGTCGCCACGCTGGTCAGCGGGCTTTCGCAAGGAGTTCGCGCGGCTCGCCTTGCTGCCGCCGAATAATCTTGATCTTCTGGTTGGCCATGATCTTGCCGATAACCGGTTTCCACTTTTCGGGATCATGGTCTAACTCTTCGTAAGGACAGGAGCGAAGCGATGAACTGGATCACCAATTACGTCCGCCCGAAGATCAATTCGATGCTCGGCCGCCGCACCGACATGCCGGAAAACCTGTGGATCAAGGATCCCGAGACCGGCGAAATGGTGTTCCACAAGGATCTGGAGCAGAACCAGTTCGTCATCCCGTCCTCCGGCCACCATATGAAGATATCGGCCAAGGAACGGCTGAAATTCTTCCTCGACGACGGCAAATACGAGACGCTGGAAAACCCCAAGGTCGTTCAGGATCCGCTCAAGTTCCGCGATGAGAAGCGCTACCTAGACCGGCTGAAGGATGCCAAGGCCAAGACCGGCATGGAAGACGCCATCATCAATGCGCTGGGCACCGTCGAAGGTCTGCCGGTGGTGGTGACGGTGCAGGATTTTGCCTTCATGGGCGGCTCACTCGGCATGGCGGCCGGCGACGCCATCGTGCATGGCTTCGAGGTCGCCTTGCAGCGCAAGCGGCCGCTGATTCTGTTTGCGGCCTCCGGCGGCGCCCGTATGCAGGAAGGCATCCTGTCGCTGATGCAGTTGCCGCGGACCACGGTCGGCGTCGACAGGCTGAAGGAGGCCGGCCTGCCCTACATCGTCGTCCTGACCAACCCGACGACCGGCGGCGTCACCGCTTCCTACGCCATGCTGGGTGACGTGCATATTGCCGAGCCCGGCGCGCTGATCGGCTTTGCCGGCCCGCGCGTCATCGAGCAGACCATCCGCGAAAAGCTGCCCGACGGCTTCCAGCGCGCCGAATATCTGATGGAACACGGCATGGTCGACATGGTGGTGTCACGGCTGGAAATGCGTCAGACGATTGCGCGACTGTTGAGAATGCTGCTCAAGCTGCCGGAAGAGCAAAAACCGCAGGAGCCGGAAATCCTGCCGCCGTCGGTGATTCCGGCCGAAGCCCGGCCGCACGCCTGACGCGACATCACGCGGCGCGAGCGGCTGTTGTGTGCCGTTGCGCACGCGCCTAGGATTCTTCCATGACCACGCTTGCCGCCGACCGCGAAATCGAAAGCCTGATGGCGCTTCACCCGAAGGGCTTCGACCTTTCGCTCGACCGCATTTCGCGGCTGCTCGAGCGGCTCGGCAATCCGCAGGACCAGCTGCCGCCGGTCATCCACATCGCCGGCACCAACGGCAAGGGTTCCTGTGCTGCTTTTTCACGGGCGCTGCTCGAAGCCGCCGGCTACCGCGTCCACGTCCACACCTCGCCACATCTGGTGAACTGGCACGAGCGCTACCGGCTGGCCGCCGATGGCGGCGGCAAGCTGGTGGACGACAAGGTCTTCGCCGAAGCCATCGCCCGCGTCGCCAAAGCCAATCAAGGCCAGAAGATCACCGTCTTCGAAATCCTCACCGCCGTCACCTTCCTGCTGTTTTCCGAACATCCGGCCGATGCCGTCATCCTCGAGGTCGGCCTTGGCGGCCGCTTCGACGCCACCAATGTCATCGCCGAGCCGGCCGTGTCGGTGATCATGCCGGTCTCGCTCGACCACGAAGCCTATCTCGGCGACCGCGTCGAGCTGATCGCCGTCGAAAAGGCCGGCATCATCAAGCGCGGATGCCCGGTCGTCATCGGCGCGCAGGAAAGCGAGACGGCGCAGCAGGTGCTCATCGAAACCGCCGAGCGGCTCGACTGCCCCGCCTTCCTCTATGGCCAGGACTTCCTGGCCTATGAGGAAAACGGCCGCATGGTCTATCAGGACGAAGACGGATTGATGGACCTGCCGCCGCCGCGCCTGCCGGGACGCCACCAATTCGCCAATGCGGCGGCGGCGATCGCGGCGGTCAAGGCGGCGGGTTTCGAGATCAGCCACCGCGCCGCCGAGAAGGCGATGGCCAATGTTGCCTGGCCGGGCCGGATGCAGAAGCTGCCTCAGGGCCGGCTGAGCGAACTGGCGCCAAAGGGCGCCGACATCTGGCTCGACGGCGGCCACAATCCCGGCGCCGGCGTGGTCGTCGCCGAGGCGCTGGCCGAGCAGGAGGAAAAGAACCCGCGGCCCCTGTTCCTGATCTCGGGCATGATCAACACCAAGGACCAGAGCGGCTATTTCCGCGCCTTCAAAGGGCTGGTCCGGCATGTCTACACCGTGCCGGTGAGCCTGAGCGACGCCGGCGTGCCGAACGACGAACTGGCGACCCGCGCCATCGAGGCCGGCCTGTCGGCCGAACCGGTCAGTTCCGTCGCCAATGCGCTGATGCTGCTGCGCGACACATGGGACGGACCGCCGCCACGCATCCTGATCGGCGGATCGCTCTACCTGGCCGGCGCGGTATTGGCCGAAAACGGCACGCCGCCGGTTTGAGGCGTGCTTCACCCGGGAACACTTACGAGACCACCGCGAGGAGGCAATCATGATCAAGGTAAAGCAGCTCGCTCACGTTTGCATTTTCGCGAATGACCTGGAGATGACGCGAAGCTTCTATCGAGACGTCCTCGGCATGGATACGCAGTTCAATTTTCTGCGCGACGGGAAGATTTTCGGCTTCTACCTCAATTGCGGCAGCCGTAGCCATGTCGAGGTGTTCCAGAAAGACGGCGCCAGCTATAGCGACTTGAACCAGATCAACCACTTCTGCCTCGAAGTGGAAAACATCGACGCCGCGATCGCCCATCTGAGGTCAAAGGGGGTTGATATCACTTCCAAGAAACGCGCGTGCGATGACACCTACCAGGCTTGGATCCGCGACCCCAACGGCGTGAAGATAGAACTGTTCGAATACACTGAGAAAAGCGCACAATTCGTCGGTGGCGATCGTATCGCGGATTGGTGATCGCGCCTCGCGGACAATTGTAGCGGCGCAGCCTATGGTCGGTGGACTTACTTCAGCTCGACCTCGATGAAGGCGAATTCGCCATCGTTTGTGCTGATGACGTCATGTTCGACGCCCTCGTTGCGGAAATACGGCGAGCCCTTCTTCATCTCGGCGAAGGATTCGCCATCCTTGGTCAGGAGCTTCACCTTGCCGTCGGTCAGCGGCACGATCACATAGTCGTGGCCATGGCGGTGCCAGCCGGTGTTGTCGCCGGGAGCGAAGCGGTATTCGGTGACGATGACGCGCTCATTATCGATGAAGACGGTGGCCTTGGCGGATCCGGTCATATCGCTTCTCCTGCTTTAAGCCAGACAAGAGCATGAGACGGCAAGTGGCGAGTGCCAGATCTGCGGATCGGTGACGCCACAAGAAAGCCCGGCGCGAGGCCGGGCCTTTCTGCAAAATATTGATCGGATCAGGCGAGGCTGCCGTTGATCCAGTGCGACAATGCCGTTTTCGGCGCAGCACCGACCTTCATGTCGGCGACTTCGCCGCCCTTGAAGATCATCAGCGTCGGGATCGAGCGCACGCCGAACTGCGCGGCCAGCTCAGGATTCTCGTCGATGTTGAGCTTGGCGATCTTTATCTTGCTGCCGAGTTCGATGGCAATGTCCTCAAGCGCCGGGGCGATCATCTTGCACGGGCCGCACCATTCCGCCCAGAAATCGACCACGACCGGCTCCTTGGCGTTGAGCACGTCGGCCTGGAAATTGCTCTTGTCGACCTTGACGGTAGCCATGCTGAGATCCTTTCGATTTGTTCGTCGCACCAAATGTGGTGGTGATCGCGTCCGTGTTCAAGCAAGTCTTGTGTCACGCTCCCGTGAGTCTAGCAAGCGCGTCGTCCATGGCCGCCGCCGGCAGCTCGATCAGCCGCGGCGCCTCGGTAAACAGCAGCGCCGCCGAGACCTCGCGTCCCGGATAGAGCGGCTGAAGCAGCGCGCGATAGAGTGCGAGCTGCAAAACATAGGCTTGCGGCACTTCGGCGAGCGTAGCCGGCGCTGGCCGATTGGTCTTGTAGTCGACGATCGAAACCTTGTCCGGCGTTACTGCCAGCCGGTCGATCTTGCCGGAAATCGAGCGCAGTTTGCCCCTCACTCCCAGGCTGCCCATGATGGCGACTTCAGCGCGCGAGTTTGGCGCAAACAGCGGCGCGAAGCGGCTGTCGGCAAGAATTCTGAAAACGCCAGCCAAGGCCTTGTCGCGCTCGTCGTCGGGCCATCCCGCGCCGGCTCTTGCCAGATAGCGTTCAGCGGCATCCTGGCGTTTTCCCTCGGCGATGCCGGGTAGCATCTGCAGCAATTTGTGCAGCGCCAGCCCGCGCATGACGGCAAAGCCGGGCTCGGCGTCGGCATCCAGTACCGGCGAACGCGTGTCGGCCACCGCTTGCCGCGCCTCGTCGATCAGCACCGAGGCGCCGGACGGCGAGAGCGGCCGCGGCAATTCCTCGAAGGGCGGCAGAGGCTGGAACAGGGTTTCCGGCAATGGCGCAAAGCGTTCCGCCTGTCGTGCCTCACCCACTGCCGCCGACGGCATGGGCGGCAGCTTCGTCACCTGGAAACGATGCACGGTCTCGCCAGCGGCGGGATGCCGGCGTTCTTCGCTCTCCGCGGCACCGACCAGTGCGCGGCTGACGATCGAATGCCAGGTGCCGGTATTCGGCGCCCGCTTGCCATGGTAGCCGCAGACGATCAGCCGATCCTCGGCGCGGGTCATGCCGACATAGAGCAGCCGGCGGTATTCGTCGTCGGCGAGCTCGCGGGCGCGGGCCGATGCCGCGCGTGAAAACCCATTGGCGACATCGCTGGCGGAACGCCAGAGATAGCCCTTGCCCTCCCAGCAGTCGCCCGAGCCTTCGAACGGCATCAATCTCGGCAGATGCTGGTCGCTGAACGGCGCGGAACCGCCATCGACGAGGAACACCACCGGCGCTTCCAGGCCTTTGGCGGCATGCACGGTCATGACGCGAACCTCGTCGCGGGTCTGGTCCATTTCGCGCTTGATCTCGGGGCCGGCGTTTTCCAATGTCGACAGGAAGGATTCCAGTCCCGGCAGGCCGGTCCGCTCCTCGGCCAGGCAGAAATTCAGGAATTCGTCGAGGATATCGCCGGCCTCCGGCCCGAGCCGCGCGATCATCTTCTTGCGCAGGCCGTCGCGGGCGAGTGCTGCGGCATAGAATTCGAACACCTGATTGAACGCGGCTTCGTTCGACCATGTGTCGAGCCGGCTGACGACGGCGGCCAACGCCTCGCTTTCGCCGGCATGCCGGCGCAGCGAGGCGATCAGCGAGACGCCCGACGGCCTCTCGGCAGCAAGCGCGAAAAGCTGCTCTTCCGAGACATCGAAGATCGGGCTGCGCAGCACGGCAGCGAGCGACAGATCGTCCTCGGGCTGGATGAGAAAATGGCCAAGTGCGATCAGGTCTTTCACCGCGATGTGGCCGGGCAGGCTGAGCCGATCGGCGCCGGCCACCGGAATGTCGCGGCGCTTCAGCGCCCGCGTTAGCGCATGGACGAAGCGATCGCGCTTGCGCACCAGCACCAGCACGTCGCCGGGGCGGAGTTTCTTGCCGCGGCCTTCGATGACCTCGCCGCTGCCAATCCAGCCGGCAATGGTTGCGGCGACGTTTTCAGCGACGCGGACTGCCGGCGCGTGGGCATGGTCGACCGCTTGCGTCCAATCGTCTGGTTCGTCGACGACGTCGGCGCCGATCGACGGCCAGACCTCGACATAACCCGGCGCATCGGTACGGATCGCCTTGTGGTCGAGCGGATCGGGATCATGGCTGATGCCGCGCCGCACGTTCGGGTCGGCAAAGACACGATCCACCGCCGCAAGCACGTCGTCGGTCGAGCGAAACGACCAGGTCAGCTTGAGATCGGCGAAGGCCGCATCGGCCGATCTAACTTTGCCGGCAAACAAAAGCCGGCTGTCGGCAAAGGAATCCGGGGCGGCTCCCTGGAAGGAATAGATCGACTGCTTTTCGTCGCCGACCGCAAAGATGGTGCGGTGGACGGCGTCGCGTGCGCCGAGCCCGGCAAAGAACTCCTCCGCCAGCCGCTTGACCACCTCCCACTGGTCGGGACTGGTGTCCTGCGCCTCGTCGAGGAGGATGTGGTCGATGCCCTGGTCGAGCTTGTATTGCACCCATGGGCCGGCGTCGGGCCGCGCCAGTAAATTGACCGTGCGGGTGATCAGGTCGTTGAAGTCGAGGAAGCCGCGGGCGCGCTTCAATTGCTCGTAGCGGGCGATCAGCCAGTCGGCGATGGTCAGTGCGGCACGCGTGCCTTCCAGCATTCTGAACAAGGCCAGCCGGTCGGAGATTTCGAGAATGGCGTCGACCGCCGCCAGATAACGTTCGGCAAGATCGGGCAGCCGGTCAAGCAATGCCCTTTTAAACGTCTTTGCCGGATCGTAAGGCTCGCCGTCGGCCCTCAGGAAAGCCTTGGAGAGCAGATTCAGGCGGCGGACCGGATGCTCCTCGGCGAAGGCAAGACGGGCGTATGGCAGCAGATTGTTCAGCACGATGCGCGCATCGGCGGCCTCAGCCGACCGTGAAAAAGTGACGAGATAATCCGGCAGGAAGCCGGGCAGCGGCCAGACGGAGGCGGCTATGCCTTCGGCGGTCTGGCCGGCGCGAAACTGAAACTCATCGAACAGCGCCTGAAAACTATCGCCGCCGGCCGCGGCGATGAAGGCGCGCAAACCATCGCGCTTGCGCACGATCTCGGCCAGCAGTGCGTCAAGCCCATGTTCGCCACCGCGCTCCAGCACGGTGGCGAAGGCCTCGGCCAATGCCGCATCGCCTGCAACGCCGCCCGAAATCATGTCGCGGCGGGCGGCGGCAAACAGCGAAGCCTCCATTTGCGGATCGAGCATTTCGAAATGCGCCGGGATATTGGCTTCCAGCGGGAACTGATGCAGCACCGATTCGCAGAAGGCGTGGATGGTCTGGATCTTCAGCCCGCCCGGGGTTTCCAGCGCCTCGGCAAACAACCGCCGCGCCCGGCGCATGGTTTCGCGGTCGGGCTGGCGCCCGTCCAGCGCCTCTATCCGTGTCGAGAGCTCGGCATCGCCCAGGGCCGTCCATTGCGACAGGGTCGAAAACACCCGGTTGGACATGTTGGCGGCGGCGGCACGCGTATAGGTCAGGCACAGGATCTTGGACGGATGGGTGCCGCGCAGCAGAAGCCGGATGACGCGCTGGGCGAGTACATGGGTCTTGCCCGATCCGGCATTGGCCGACACCCAGGCGGAATTATGCGGATCGGAGGCGCTTGCCTGGCTGGCGGCGGTGTCGCTTGGAATGGGGTAGGCCTTTTTCATACCTCCCCTCCCTCGTCGTCGGCATCGCCGCCGGCCGACCACTCGAGCACGCGGGCGAGATGATCATAGTCGCCGTCGGTCTCGCCCTCGCGGAACGGCAGCGCCCGCGACAGATAGCCGGTCGCCGGGTCGGCGTAGTGGATCAGCAGTTTTTCCAGCCGCGCCCACGCCTCTTCGGCGAGATCGGCGGCGGTTCGCGGCTTGCGGTTGTATTCGAGGATCGATTCTTCGAACACCTCGCCATTCGGCTTCAGCCGCACGAAGGCCAGTTGCGACGGCTCGCGTGCGCCAAGCTCCTTGAAGGCGCCGCGACGCAGCAGCGCGCCCTCCAGCGCCAGTTGCGGCGCGAGCAGCGTGTGCGCCTGTGCTTTGGATGGCGACGAGCCGGTCTTGTAATCGAGAATGTCGGCCATTCCGCCAGCCAGCAGATCGATGCGATCGGCATAGCCGGACAGGGTCACGCCGGATCGGCCGACACCGGTCTTTTCGGCGCGTTCCTCGGCGTGCCGCCGTGCCACGGCTGCGGCCCGGCCGCGCTCCCATTCGATGATGCCGGCGGCAAGCTTTTCGAAGCGTGGCCACCACACCGCCTCGACATCGGCCGGCAGAGCCGCCTCGGCAAAGCAGGAGCGGCCGGCGGCGATGAGCCCGTCCAGCGCCTCCGGCGCGCGCGGATCGGCCACCGTCCGCGAGAACAAGTGCAGAATAGCGTGAAACAGCGTGCCGCGCTCGGCGGCGCCCGGATCGCGAATGACCGGATCGAGCGGCATCAGGCCGAGTATCCTTCTGGCATAGACCGCATAGGGATCGCGACGTAGCGTTTCGATCTCGGTGACCGAGAGGTGGTGCGGCCGTGCGGCGAGCGGCGGTTTCGGCTGCGGCCGCGGCGCAAAGTCCTGCTTTTCGCCGGCATCGAGCGCACGCGCCCAGGCAAGCAGTTCGTCGCCGCGCCGGCGAAGTGCCGCGGCATGATCCTCGCCGACGAAGGTAAGGATGCGCTGCAGCCAGCGCGAAGGTACCGACGGTGCGTCGCCGGAGCGGGCGGAGCGAGCCAGCACCACTTTTTTGGCGCCCATGGCCATCTGGAAATCATGGGCGGCAAGGCCGATGCGCCGCTCCGGCGGTTCAAGATCGATGCCGGTCTTCATCAGCCGCGACATGAAGCGGTCACTCTCCGGCTTGCGCGGCCACACGCCTTCGTTGAGCCCGCCGACGACCAGCGTATCGACGTCCTGAAGCCGCGCTTCCAGCACACCCCAGATGGCGATGTTCCTGTCGGTGCCCTGCGCCGGCTTGACCGTCTCGGGCGCGATCAGCGCCTCCATCACGTCAGGCCATTCGTCAGCGGCGAAGGAGAACGACACCGAGGCCGCGACCAGACCGCGCAAGAGCTCGGCAAGCTTTTCGCCGGCATCGCCGGCATAGAGTTCGCTCAGGCTGCCGTCGGCGGCGCGTCCGAGGCTTTCGAGCACGCCGACACTGGCGCGCACAAGCGTGGCAAGATCGGCATTCTCCTCGCCGCGAAAGGCAACCAGCGGCGCCAGCGCAGCCGTTAGCCGGATCAGCAGGTCGCGGGCCTGCTCAATGCGCCTGACCGAGAGGCGCGATCGCCAGAAAGGCGGGCGGCGATTGCCACCGCCGTCGAATTCGAGGAGCCGGGCATCGAAGAGTTGCGGCAGCGACGCCACGTCCGGACGACCGGTGCCGCCGCGCAGCGCCACGAGTTCGACTATCTCGGCCGCATGGCGCACGCTTGCCCGCTCCAGGCCGAGGCCAAGCAGGGGATGCTTGAGCAGCGACAGTAGGGCGACCGGGTCGCCCGGGCGGAAGGCTGCCTGAAGCGCCAGCCTGAGCAGGCTGGCGGCTGGCGTGTTGATGAGCAGCGTGCCGCCGGAATCGTCGGCGGCAACGCCGAAGCGCAACAGCTCGACTGAGACGCGCCGCGCCAGTGCGCGGTCGCCGGTGACGAGTGCTGCGCGCTGGCCGGGCCGCTCGACGGCCTGTTTGAGCGCGACGGCGATCGCTACGGCTTCGTCGCGTTCGCTGGCGGCTTCGAGAAGCGTCACATCGGCGAAGGCCTCGGCAATATCGCCGGCCGTAAAGCGGGCGCGCGTCTCGGCCCACAGCTCGGTGGTCTCCGCCGGGCGCAGCGCTTCGCCGACGAGTCCGGCGCGCAGTGCAAGCGGCCGCGGCGCAACAGCGAGTTCCCCGACATCGGCGCGCGGCACGCCGATCTTGCCGATCAACTTTGCCAGGCCGTATTGCGGGTGGCCAAGCAGGGCCGGGCGCGCGCCAAGTGCACTGATGGCGGCAAAGGACGGCTCGTCCAGCGCCCGGTCGAGCCCGGGCAGCACAACGGCGCCATTGGGCAGACCGGCGATCACGGCAAGCAGCTCGGCCGTGGCGGGAATGGAGCCGGTGGAACCGGCGGCGATCACCGGTCCGGCCGGCGGATTACGCTTCAGCCGCGCCGCCTCCAGCCTTATCAGGGCATTACGATGCGCGGCCGGATTGGAGCGATGGCGTTCCTCGAGCAGCTTCGGCCAGTTCTCGGTCACGATGGTCAGGAAATCGAGCGTCACCTGCCACCAGCCTGCAAGATTGCCGGTCACAAGGTCGGCGAGCCTTGCCCAATCCGTGCCTTCGGTCTCGATCTCATCCATCAGGCGTGCAAGGTCGCGCGCCAGCCAGATGGCGTCGGCGGCGGAGGCCGGGATGACGATCTCCTCGTCGAACAATGCCGCGACATGCGCCGGCAGGCGGCGTTTCCACGCCCGCACCAGTGGCGCAAGCAGCAACAGGCGCTCTACCGCGGCGATCGGCGGCGCAAGGTCGATGGCGGCCGAAGCTCCCGCCTCGAAGGCGGCTTCATCTTCATCGAACTCACCAAGCGGGCGGATGACCGGCAGGATCGCCGAGCGGCTTCCGGAGCGCGAGAGAGCATCGACGAAGACGCCGCGAAGCGCCCGCGCCGCACGGCGCGTCGGCACATAGATGGTGAGATCGGCCAGCACCAGCGGATCGCCATCATAGGCAAAGCCGGGAACCAGGCGCCCTGCAAGCAGCGCCTCGGCCAGCGTCGGCAGGAACGGCGCTCCGGGCGGGATCGAGAAAACGCGGCGGGAGCCGCTCATTTCGACTCGGTAAGAGCGCCGGGTGCCTCAGCAACAGCATCGGGCGTGCCGGCAAGCGCAGCGGCGACCGCTGCTTCCGCCCGCGGGATCGCGTCCGGTGTGCCGACAGTGATCCAGTGACCCTGCATCTTCATGCCGAACAGGCGGCCGGCGGCGATTGCCGCATCGAAATAGGCGTTGAGCGACAGCGGGCCGCCCGGCGCATCCTTGAAGATGCGCGGATGGACGATTGCTGCGCCGGCATAGATCAGGCCGGCCGGATCGTTGTTCGCACGCCGCAAGGCGCCATCCGGCGCCATCAGGAAATCGGTGCCGCCGCTATGCCCGGTTGCCGACTGGAGATCCGCAAGCATCAGCAGAATGTCCATTGTCGCGCCCTCCCATGCAAGGGCAAGTCGCCTGAGATTGGAAACGCCGCTGTCGATCCAGAAGGTGTCCGCGTTAAGCACATAGAAGGGCGCCCCTAACCTGGGCAATGCCTTGACGATACCGCCGGCAGAGTCGAGCAGGCCGGTGCTCTCATCCGAGATGACGATTCTCGGCGCACTGCGGCGGGCTACATGGTCCACGATCTGTTGCGGCAGGTAATGGACGTTAACGACGGCCTTGGCGACGCCGGCTTCGGCTAGGCAGTCCAGCCCCCAGTCGAGCAATGTCTTGCCGGCGATCTTGACCAGCGGCTTCGGCATTGTCTCGGTGATCGGCCGCATGCGCTTGCCGAGCCCGGCGGCGAGCACCATGGCGGTCGTCGGCATCGGCTGCTCATCCGACGCCTTCAGGCCCAAATCCTTAGCCGTCAAATCGAGCGTTCCTCCAGCAAGCCGTGGGCGATGTAGAAATCCTGCAGCCCGGCCAGCGCCGGATGCGCCAGCGCCCGGCGAAGATAATCGCGGATGCGCGGCAGATGCTTCAGATAATAAGGCTTGCCGTCACGTTTTTCGAGCCGCACGAAAATGCCGAGGATCTTGGAATTGCGCTGTGCGGCCATGATTGCATAGGTTTCGCGGAATTCGTTCTCGTCGAAGGCGCCGGCGGCGCGGCGCGCGGCGATGTAGGCGGCGAGCGTGTGCTTTTCGATTTCGGGTGAAATGGTGACGCGCGCGTCCATGGCGAGCGACGCGACGTCGTAGGCGGACGGTCCGATCAGCGCGTCCTGGACATCGACGACGCCGAGGCGATCGTGACCGGAACGGTCAGCGCGCCAGATCAGGTTGGGCGAATGGAAGTCGCGCAACATAAGCGTGTATTCGCGCCCTTCGAGCCGATCGAGCACCGCATTCCATTCGCTGCGGTAACCGGCGCGCAGCGCCTCGCTTGGCGGAGCGCCTGATATCGCCGGGACATACCAGTCGACCAGCAATTCGGCCTCGATCATCATGGCGTCGCGGTCGAAAGGCGGCACCTCGTGGAAGACGCCGGGGCCGGCCGGCATGCGGGCCGGCCATGTTTTGCCGTGCATCATGGCAAGCAGTTCGGCCGCCGCCGCATAACGCTCGGCCACCGCCTGGCCGCGCTTGTCCAGAAACCCTTGGGAACCGAGATGTTCCAGCAGGAGAAAACCCTGGTCGAGGTCCTGGTCATGGATTTCCGGGACGCTGACGCCGCCGGCCCGCAAGGCCCGGTCGATGGCCACGAAAGCCGAAACGGATTGCGCGGTGTGGGCGATTTCGGCATAGGGTTTGCCGTCGCGGACTGGCGGCCCGAGCACCAGCCTTGGCGAGTTCATCAGCACGCGCGGCGGAAAGCCGGCGAGCGTGACGATCTCGTAGGAGCGAGCCGAGGCATCACCGATGAAATATCGTCGCTGCGCTTCGCCCCAGCCGGCCTGCCCGAGAAAATCGCGCATTGCCAGCGATCGCGCCGCGCGCTCGAAGGCGGCACCCTCTCCCGATAGTCTCACCAGTCGGCCGTCGCCCTGCTGGAGAAGTTCGACCAGCACCGACGTATCCGGCAAATATGCCTCTGCCCGCTCCGGCCATTCGACCAGCGCAGCGCCTTGCGTCAGGGCCTCGTCAAAACCCAGCTCGTCCAGCTCGGATGCGGTGCCCAAGCGGTAGAGATCGAAATGATGGACCGGCACGCGTGTGTCGTAGCTCTGGACCAGCGTGAAGGTCGGGCTCGGCACGTCGAGGCTCGCATCGTCGGCCAGTGCCCTGATCAGCGCCCGTGCCAAGGTCGATTTGCCGGCGCCGAGATCGCCCTTGAGAGCGAGCACGTCGCCAATGCGCAGCGACATGGCGAGATCCTCGCCGAGCCTTGCCGTCGCAGCCTCGTCGGCGAGAAAACGGTCCAGCACCAATACCGCCATCGAACGCGCTACTCGGCCGCGGCGCGGATGCCGGACGGCGTGTCGGGAAAGGCGCAAACAACCGTGGTGCCCTTATCCCTGCCGGTCTCGATGCGGACGCTGCCGCCATGCAGTTCGACAAAGCTCTTGACGATCGACAGGCCGAGCCCGGCGCCACGGCGGCGGCCGCCATTGGTGCGCGGCTCGAAGCGCCGGAACACGGAGTCAAGCAGGTCCGGCGGCATGCCGGGACCGTCATCGTGAACGGAAAATTCCACGCCGTTGGCAAGCTGGCGGCAGGCGAGCGTTATGGTGCTCGCCTCCGGCGCGTAATTGGCCGCATTGCTAAGCAGATTGTAGAGTATCTGACGGACGCGGATCTCGTCGCCATGGAAGGTTTTCGGCGCGGCAGCCGCGTCGATCCTAAGCTTGATCGCATGTTCCTCCAGCCGGTCGGCGACCAGTTCGGCGGCGGCCGTAATGGTTCGATCGATGTGAACTTCGGAAATGTCGAGTTCCATGATGCCGGCATCCACCGTCGCCAGATCGAGGATGTCGTTGACGATGGTGAGAAGGACCGAGGAGGACGAGCCGACATGCCCGATATATTCGCGTTGCTTCTGGTTCAACGGACCAGTCGACGGCAGTGAAAGAAGCTCGGTAAAGCCGATGATGTTGGTGAGCGGCGAGCGCAGCTCATAGGAGACGTGCTGCACGAATTCGTTCTTGATCTGGTCGGACTTTTGCAGCGCCTCATTCTTGTCCTTCAGTGCCCGCTCGACATTGACGCTGTCGGTAACGTCGACAAAGGTCATCATCACCTGGCCGTTGGGCAAAGGGATGACGGCGTAGCGCAAAACGGTGCCGTTGTTCAATTCGGTCTGGCCGTGGCGGTCGCGGCGCTCGTCGTCGAAGCCGGTGATGGCGGCAACGAACCCGCCCCAAGGACTGTCGACGGCACGGCGGTCGCAAAGGTCGCGGATCGTCGAGACATGGACGTTGGGTTTTGAGGCATCGGCATCCAGCCCCCACAGTGCCGCGAAGGCCGGGTTGGACAATCTCAGCCTGCCGTCGGGACCGAACACAGCGACGCCTTCGGCAAGGTTGTCGAGCGTCTCGCCCTGAACCCGGACGGCGGTCTGGTAGCGGCTTTCAAGGTCCATCTTCTCGGTCAGGTTCTCGAACACCCAGGTGACGCCGCCCTTGGGCTGCGGATTGGCGATGACGCGAATGGTCTTGCCGTCCGGCAGATGCCACCAATGCTCCTGCGATTCAACCGCGCGGTAAGCGCCGAGCAAGCTCTCTTTCCAGCGCCGCCATTCGGGCTGCTCGGCAATCTTGCCTTCGCTGCGCAGGCGGTCGAGCAGCAAGGCGTTGTCCGGCGCGCTGTGCAGGAAGCCACTGTCGAGGCCCCATAGCTTCTGGAACGCCTGATTGAAAAACCGCAATTTCTCGTCGGTATCGAAAATCGCCACGGCGGTGTTGAGCTGATCGAGCGTATCGGCGTGGCTCTGCACGGTCCGCTCATACTCGCCGCGAATGGCCTCGATGGCACTGATGTCGCAGGCAAGACCAGCCGAACCATCCGCCCCGGCAAAGTCGGTCACGGCAAACATACGGCGGTCGCCTTCGATCACAGTGGAGAGCGCCTGTTCGAAGACGGGGTGCGACTTGTGCTGCGCAGCAATCGTGTCGCGCGCCTGGCCGCCGAGGAATTCCTTGCCGTCACGAACCGCCGCTTCGGCATTCTCCGCCTCGACCGCTTCGGCATAGGCCCGGTTGACCCATTTCAGCCGCCCGTCGACGGTGCGCAGCCATGATGGCATCTTGAGCGCATCCAGAAGGCCGATCAGCGTCTCATGGTCGGCGGCTAAGCGCTGGTTCTCGATCTTCAGCCTGGCCTGGCTTCGCTGTGTCTCCGACAGCGAGACGAAGCGAACCAATACATGCGCCGCACTCTTGCGGCCGTGAACCTCGAGCGGCTGGCCGGCCTGCGATTCGATGACCAGATCGAAGGGCTTTGCCTTGTCCCGCAGCGCTGCGACGGCATGTTCGAGTGCGGCCGCCGAACGCGGCATCAGCCAGCGTCCGAAAGCCAGGAAGGCCGCCCGGTCCTCCGGCGCGCCGCTCTCGATCGGCAATGTCCCGACAAGCTCTGGTTTCTTGTTCTCGGCGGCCCATACGACCACGCGCTGATCGCGGGAATGGAGCAGCGCCTCCGAGCGCTGCAGCGCGGCATTAACGTCAGCGATGCGGGTCCTGAGCTCGGCATTTTCCGCCGAGGTGCGCGCCCTTTCGCGGATCAGAAAGATGGCTGACAGCAATGCCGCCCCCATGACGCCGACGAACATGGCGAGTTGCATGACCTCGACCGTGCTGACCGACAGCCCGGCCTTTTGCGCCACGCGGGTTTGGGCATGTGCAGTAAAGCCAAGCAGCGGACCAACCAGCGCGGAAGAAGCAAGCAGCACCCCGACACGGCTGCCGGCACGCCATAAAAGGCTGCCGCCTCTGGCAGCGGAGCCCGTGATCGAATCGTTATGGCCGCCGGAAACGGCCTGTCCCGCGCAAGGCGGGTTATCCCCCGGCATGTCTTGGTCCTCTTCGCCGCCTGAATGCAAGACCGCCCTGATGCGTGCGCCCGGGCCTCGTCCCCGGACCGCGAATCAGCACCATAGCGCTTGCGCGAATCGGCGTGAAGAATCAATCAGCGCAAAAATAAAGCCGGGCGAAAAGTCAATCGCCCGGCTTCAATATCTAGTGGTAAGTTTCGCCGTGGTTAATAGCGGTAGTGTTCCGGCTTGAACGGTCCCTGCGGAGTGACGCCGATATAGGCGGCCTGTTCGCCGGACAGTTCGGTCAGGCGGGCACCGAGCTTGTCGAGATGCAGGCGCGCGACCTTTTCGTCGAGATGCTTCGGCAGGACATAGACCTGGTTTTCGTACTGACCGGGCTTGGTGTACAGCTCGATCTGGGCCAACACCTGGTTGGTGAAGGACGCCGACATGACGAAGCTCGGGTGGCCGGTGGCGTTGCCGAGGTTGAGCAGACGGCCTTCCGACAAAAGGATCATCCGCTTGCCGTCCGGGAAGGTGATCATATCCACCTGCGGCTTGATGTTGGTCCATTTCAGGTTGCGCAGCGACGCCACCTGGATCTCGTTGTCGAAGTGACCGATGTTGCCGACGATCACCATGTCCTTCATCAGGCGCATGTGGTCGAGGGTAACGACGTCCTTGTTGCCGGTGGTGGTGATGACGATGTCGGCCGTCGGCGCCGCGTCTTCGAGCGTGACCACCTCGAAACCATCCATCGCCGCCTGCAGCGCGCAGATCGGATCGACCTCGGTGACCTTGACGCGGGCGCCGGCGCCCTTGAGCGAAGCCGACGAGCCCTTGCCGACGTCGCCATAGCCGCAGACGACCGCGACCTTGCCGGCAATCATCGTGTCGGTGCCGCGGCGAATGCCGTCGACAAGCGATTCCTTGCAGCCATATTTGTTGTCGAATTTCGACTTGGTGACGGAATCATTGACGTTGATCGCCGGGAACGGCAGCAGGCCTTTTTTCTGCAACTGATAGAGCCGGTTGACGCCGGTCGTCGTCTCTTCGGTGACGCCGCGGATCGCTTCCTTCTGCTTGGTGAAGAAGCCGGGCGATGCCTGCATGCGCTTCTTGATCTGGGCAAACAGGATTTCTTCCTCTTCGCTGCCCGGATTGGACAGCACATCCTCGCCGGCCTCGGCGCGGGCGCCGATCAGGATGTACATGGTGGCATCGCCACCGTCGTCGAGGATCATGTTGGAGGTGCCGCCATCGGCCCACTGGAAGATCTTGTCGGTGTAGACCCAATAGTCCTCCAGCGTCTCGCCCTTGACGGCAAACACCGGAATTCCGGCCTCGGCAATGGCCGCGGCAGCGTGGTCCTGGGTCGAGAAGATGTTGCAGGAAGCCCAGCGGATATCGGCGCCGAGCGCCTTAAGCGTTTCGATCAGCACCGCCGTCTGGATGGTCATGTGCAGCGAGCCGGTGATACGCGCGCCCCTGAGCGGCTTCTTGTCGCCGAATTCCTCGCGGCAGGCCATCAGGCCCGGCATTTCGGTTTCGGCGATCTCGATCTCCTTGCGGCCCCAGCCGGCAAGCGCGATGTCTGCGACCACATAGTCCTTGCTACCCGTCATGGCAGTGCTCCGATGCGAATTGATTGCGGGACGCGCCCGCCCCGAAGGCGTGCCGGAGGGCGCGAGTTGCCGGCCTGACTAGCAGATCGAGAGTCGGACGACAATGGGATATAAAGAAATCTTTATCCGTGCATGTCTTAAGCGGCGACCAACACGTCAGCATTCCTCGCCAAAACGGGAAGCAACCAGTTGCTCCAGCGCATCGATGACCTCTTCGGCCTCCGGGCCGGTGGCGGTGACGCGGATCGAATAACCGGGGCTCGCCGCCAGCATCATCAGGCCCATGATCGAGGTGCCGCCGACCTTGACCCCGTCCTTCTCGACCTGGACCGTGGCGTTGAAGCCGCTGGCAATTTGAACGAACTTGGCAGAGGCGCGCGCGTGCAGGCCGCGCTGGTTGACGATCGGAAAGTCGCGAACGATCTTGTCCTTTTCCGGCAACAGCGCACTCATTTACTGCTCAGGAGCTGACTGGCGACGTTGATGTATTTGCGGCCGGCAGCCTGCGCCTCATCCAGCGCGGCCGTCATGTTGTCGCCTTTGCGCACGCTGGACAGCTTGATCAGCATCGGCAGGTTCATGCCGGCAATGACCTCGATACGGCCGGATTCCATCACTGAAATGGCGAGGTTGGAGGGCGTGCCGCCGAACATGTCGGTCAAAACGATGACGCCTGATCCCGTATCGACGCGGCCGACTGCGTCGATAATGTCGCGGCGGCGCTGTTCCATATCGTCGTCGGCACCGATCGCCACGGTCTCGAAATTGTCTTGTGGCCCAACGACATGTTCCACCGCATTGCGGAACTCGGCGGCCAGTTGACCGTGCGTTACAAGCACGAGTCCGATCATTCTTTGGTGGCTCCCGTCATGGCCGCTTCACAGGCGCATTTTATGCTCGCCGACCGTTCCAGGTGGCGGGAGCGCTATCTTGTCGACGCAAGGCCCGTTGACAAGCCCAAAATTGCGCCGGCCCAGGCCAATTTGACGCATTGCAGCAAAAAATCGAAATCGGATCACAGGAAAGGCGCAATCGACAGGCGCGACATCACTGCCGGCAAGGCCGCCGCGACATTGCGCCCGGCAAGATCGATGCGCGGCACTGGTACGCCGAAAACGAGTTCGCTCCAGTCTTCCTGGAAGCGGGCCATTTTGCCGGCTGGCACCAGCCGGATAATGAGGTCGATCACGCAGCTTGGCTCGAACTGTATCGGCTTGGGGCCGAATCCCGGCACCTCGACGAGGCCGGCTATGCTGGCTGGTGCGCGGCAGACCAGCCGCCCCTCGCAATCGGCGGCATAGAGCTGGTCATCGCCGATCAGCCGGGAAAACAGCCCGCGCTGGCTGCAATGATCGATCAAGGCGAGCGCCAGCGTCGTCTTGCCCAAGCCGGACGGTCCGGTGATGAGAATGCCGCGATCACCTATCAGGATCGCGGTGCCGTGAATATTTTCAGGCTGCACAATAGGACCAGGCGTGATTGGAATTCATCCGTCAGCCTTCGGCCGGCAGCGTTACCACGAAGCGCGCGCCCTTGATCTCGCCGGGCTTGGTGCCCGGGATGTTCTCGGCGCTCAGCGTGCCGCCATGGGCTTCGACGATCTGCCTGGATATCGACAGGCCAAGGCCCGAGTTCTGGCCGAACGCCTCGCCGGCCGGCCGATCGGTATAGAACCGCTCGAAAATGCGATCGATGTTATCGGCCCGGATGCCGGGCCCATTGTCGTCGACGGTGACGATGTTGAACTTGCCGGCGCGCGCCAGCGATATGGTGATGTGGCCACGTTCTTCGGGGACGAACGAGCGGGCATTCTCGATCAGGTTGGTGATCACCTGGCCGATCCTCAGATCATGGCCGACGACGAAGTAGCCTTTCACGCCCTGCGGCAGTTTGGCGACCTTGAATTCGATCTCGACCGCCTTCTTGTTGCGCGTGGCCTCGCGCGAGACGGCGACCAGATCGGTGATGAACTTCTTCAGGTCGACGGTTCCCGCGTCTTCCCGCGCCAGTTCGGCATCGAGACGGGAGGCATCGGAAATATCGGTGATCAAGCGGTCAAGCCGCCTCACATCGTGCTGGATGATATCCATCAGCCGGCTACGCGAATTGTCGTTCCTGGCCAGCGGCAATGTTTCCACCGCGCTGCGCAGCGAGGTGAGCGGGTTCTTCAACTCGTGCGAGACATCCGCGGCAAAACTTTCGATCGCCTCGATGCGGGCGTAGAGTGCATTGGTCATGTCGCGCACGGCGATCGACAGATTGCCGATCTCGTCCTGGCGGTCGGAGAAGTCGGGGATTTCCTCACGGTTCTTGACGCCGCGGCGAACCCTGACCGCCGCCGCCGAAAGCCGGCGCAGCGGGTTGGCGATGGTGGAGGCCAGCAGCATCGACAGGATGGCGGTAACCAGGGCGGCAATGCCGAACACGCGCAGGATCGCCTTGCGCTCGGCCGCGACGATCTTGTCGATGTCGCCGCCTTCGGTCGACAGCATCAGCACGCCGAGAACGGCACGGAAGCGCTGGATCGGCACCGCCACTGAAACGATCTGCTCGCCCTGCTCCGAGATCCGCACAATCGTTGACGGACTGCCGGTAAGCGCCTTGACCACTTCCGGAAACGCGGCACCGTTGCCACCCGGCTGCTCGCGATAGACCGGCAGCTGCTTGTTGCGGAAGAAATCAAAGACGAATTTCTGGATGCGCTCCAGAAGATCCGGCTGTTCCTCTTCGACCGGCGGCAGATCGTAACGAAGGATCTGGCCGCGCGAATAGAGATGGCGGGAATCGAGCAGCAGGTTGGCGTCGCGGTCGTAAATGCGGGCGCGTGTGCGCGTGGGCGAGATCAATCGCCTGAGCACCGGCGCCACGCGCTCCGGATTGATCGGGAAATCGAGGTTGTCGAGCTGGTCGGAGCCGGGGCCTAGGCTTTCGCCGGCCTGCAACTCGAGCAGCTTCTCCGGATCGATGCTGATCGAATCGGTCTCGACCGTCGCCGAGGCGGCGATCGCGCCGGCGATGATCTCGCCTTGAGTCATCAGGCTCTCGACACGGGCGTCGATCAGCCCGTCGCGAAAGGTGTTGAGATAGAGAATGCCGGTGACCAGGACCGCAAGGCCGGCAAGGTTGAGAAAGAGGATGCGCCGCGTCAGGCTGGAAAAGATGTGATGGCCGAGAAACCGGCGCATCGGCACCGTAATTTTCGACACGAAGGCGGGCAGAATCCGCGGCGGGCGCCTGGCGGCGCCCGACCGTCTCACTCGCTCAACTTGCACTGCCATCGAATAGCAGCCCCCGCTCAGTCTTTAGTTTGATGCATGCCGTTGCCCCAAAACCGGGACCACTTTTGGGCGACATGCATTAGCGTTTTGACGCATGTCGCTGCCCCAAAACCGGGACCACTTTTGGGCGACATGCATTAGCGTTTTGATGCATGTCGTTGTCCCAAAAACCGGGACCACTTTTGGGCGACATGCATTAACTCATGCTTCGCGGAACCGATACCCGACTCCGTAAAGGGTTTCGATCATTTCGAAGTCATCATCGACGGCCTTGAACTTTTTGCGCAGCCGCTTGATGTGACTGTCGATGGTGCGGTCATCGACATAGACCTGCTCATCATAAGCCGAATCCATCAGCGCATCACGGCTTTTTACGACGCCCGGGCGCTGGGCCAGCGAATGCAGGATGAGGAACTCGGTGACGGTAAGCGTCACCGGCTCGCCCTTCCAGGTGCACGTGTGGCGCTCCTGGTCCATGACAAGCTGGCCGCGCTCAAGCGACCGAGCCTGCTGGTTGGGCGCCTTGGCCGCCGCCTCGCGGGTGCTGGCGCGGCGCAGCACGGCGCGGACGCGTTCGACCAGAAGACGCTGCGAGAAGGGTTTGCGGATGAAGTCGTCGGCGCCCATCTTGAGGCCGAACAGTTCATCGATCTCATCGTCCTTGGAGGTCAGGAAGATTACCGGCAGGTCGGATTTCTGACGCATCCGGCGCAGCAGCTCCATGCCGTCCATGCGCGGCATCTTGATGTCGAGGATGGCGAGGTTCGGCGGGCGCGCCGCCAGTCCCTCCAGCGCCGACGCCCCATCCGTGTAGGTTTCGACCCGATAACCCTCGGATTCGAGGGCGATCGAAACCGAAGTCAGAATGTTGCGATCGTCGTCGACAAGCGCGATTGTTGCCATTTCAAGCGGCTCCCTCATGAGCTGTCCCTTCTTTCGTCGAGAAGGGGCTTTTGCAGGACAAATTAGGTACAAAATGTGGCATAGGCTCTATCCGCTGTCACGCGCGGCATGCCGGCGGCCACAATTGTACCTCGACATGGATTGGACCAATGAACATCGCCAATCCTTTGGGCAACCATCAGTGTTTTTGCACATATAAACGATTTAAACAACTTTCAAAATATTTAAATCGATTAATGATTTGATATCATTCGCCTTTTCTGGTTTTGACGTTTTTAGCTCCTGCAACGGGGGTTCCGGAATTCGCCGGTAAAGACGCGGTAAATCGAAGAAGGGACACCCATGTCGGAAGCCGGCAAACGCAATCCTGCATGTGCAATCGATCGGATCGGCCTGAGAACCACGGGCGTGGTGCGCTATAATTTCGGCGCGGCCGCGCTCTACGAGGAGGCAATCCGCCGTGGCGAGGCCCGACTCACCGCGCATGGCGCGCTTGCCGCCGAAACCGGACAGCACACCGGCCGCTCGCCCAGGGACAAATTCGTGGTGCGCGACGAAAGCACCGCGCCGCATGTATGGTGGGACAACAACAAAGCGATTTCGCCGGGGCAATTCGATACGCTGCTTGCCGATTTTCGCGCCCATGCCGCTGAAAAGGACCTTTATGTGCAGGACCTGGTCGGCGGTGCCGACGAGGAACTGAAGCTGCCGACCAGGGTGATCACGGAGCTTGCCTGGCACTCCCTGTTCATCCGCAATCTGCTCATCCGGCCGGCCGCCGCCGAACTCGAGCATTTCATGCCCGGTTTGACGATCATCGACCTGCCGTCGTTCCGCGCCGATCCCGCCCGCCACGGCACGCGCGGCGAAACGGTGATTGCCGTCGATCTTTCGCGCATGATCGTGTTGATTGGCGGTACCTCCTATGCCGGCGAGATGAAGAAGTCGGTGTTCACCGTGCTCAACTATCTGCTGCCGACAAAAGGCGTGATGCCGATGCATTGCTCGGCCAATGAAGGGCCAGCCGGCGACGCGGCCGTTTTCTTCGGCCTTTCCGGGACCGGCAAGACGACGTTGTCGGCCGACCCATCGCGCACGCTGGTCGGCGATGACGAGCATGGCTGGGGACCGCACGGCATCTTCAATTTCGAAGGCGGCTGCTATGCCAAGACGATCAAGCTTTCGGCCGAAGCCGAGCCGGAGATCTTCGCCACCACCCAGCGCTTCGGCACGGTGCTGGAGAATGTCGCGCTCGACGCCGGTCGCGTGCCGGATTTCGACGACGGCGGGCTGACCGAAAACACGCGCTGCGCCTACCCGCTCCACTTCATCCCCAACGCCAGCAAGACGGGGCGCGCCAGCCACCCGAAAAACATCATCATGCTGACCGCCGACGCATTCGGAGTGATGCCGCCGATCGCGCGGCTGACCCCAGCGCAGGCCATGTACCATTTCCTCTCCGGCTATACCGCCAAGGTGGCGGGGACCGAGAAGGGCGTTACCGAGCCCGAAGCGACATTTTCGACATGCTTCGGCGCACCGTTCATGCCGCGGCATCCATCGGAATACGGCAATCTGCTGCGCGAGCTCATCGCACACCACGGTGTCGATTGCTGGCTGGTCAATACCGGCTGGACCGGCGGCGCCTACGGCACCGGCAAGCGGATGCCGATCAAGGCAACACGGGCGCTGCTTGCGGCAGCGCTCGACGGCTCGCTGAAAGCGGCCGACTTCCGGACCGACGCCAATTTCGGTTTTGACGTACCGGTGACGGTTGCCGGCGTCGACTGCGCCATTCTCGACCCGAGATCGACCTGGATCGACAAGCCCGCCTATGACCGGCAGGCGGCAAGGCTGGTCGGCATGTTCGTCGACAATTTCGAAAAGTTCGAGGCCCATGTCGACGCCACCGTGCTCGGCGCTGCACCACGCATGCAGGTAGCGGCTGAATAGCCGTCGCCCCTGGTGATGCTTCAAGGCCCGGCTTCGATCGGGCCTTTTCTTTTTTCGCCTGCCGCGCCATGACTGCGGCATGAACGCCGACGACAAGATCATCATCACCGACGATGCGGTGATTAATCCGGGCGACCTGCACGAGGACTTCATCCGTTCGTCGGGCCCGGGCGGCCAGAATGTCAACAAGGTGGCGACGGCGGTGCAATTGCGCTTCGATGCTGCCAATGCTCCAGGCCTGTCGGAGCGTGTGCGCGAACGGACCATCAAGCTCGCCGGCCAGCGCGCCACCAAGGACGGCGTCATCGTCATCGAAGCCGGACGCTTCCGCACCCAGGAGCAGAACCGGGCGGACGCCCGGGCGCGGCTGACGGCACTGGTCGCCAAGGCCGCCGAACCACCACCACCGCCGCGCAAGAAGACCAGGCCGTCCAAAGGCGCGGTCGAAAGACGGCTCAAAAGCAAGGCCGGGCGGGGCTCGATCAAGAAAATGCGCGGCCGGGTCGAGGATGACTGACAGCCGAAGCGGCTTCGGATTCCAGATCGCCGGCTAAAGCGCGCAGCCACCGTCGGAGGCGGCTTTCGGGTCGCCGTTTTCGTTTGACGGTGGCATTCTGATTTCTCCAGACCAACGGATCAAGCGACGCGATGCTCGTACTGCCCAAAGGCGTCCGCCATATGCCCGGCTACCTGTCGCGCGCCATGCAGGAAGTGCTGGTGGAAGATATCAGGGAGGTCGTGCAGGAGGCCCCGCTGTTCGTGCCGGCGATGCCGCGTACCGGCAAGGAGATGAGCGTGCGCATGACCAATTGCGGCCCGCTGGGCTGGGTCACCGACAAGGAGCATGGCTATCGCTACCAGCCGACCCACCCGGTGACCGGAAGGCCTTGGCCGCCGATCCCGGAGATACTACTAGATCTGTGGCGGGACGTATCTGCCTATGCGCACCCGCCGGAGGCCTGCCTGGTCAATTTCTATTCGCAGGATGCCAAGATGGGTCTTCACCAGGACCGCGACGAGAGCGATTTCTCCGCGCCCGTCGTCTCGGTGTCGCTCGGCGACGATTGCCTGTTCCGGGTCGGCCAGACGACGCGCGACGGCGCCACCAAATCGTTCAGGTTGAAAAGCGGCGACGTCGTGGTGCTTGGCGGCGAAGGGCGGCTCTGCTTTCACGGCGTCGACCGTATCTACCCGTCGACCTCGGCATTGCTCAGGAACGGCGGCCGCATTAATCTGACGCTGCGACGGGTGACGATGCCGAAATAGGCTGCTCGGGCGGCCGGCGGCCGGGGCGGACATAATCGTCGCGCAGATAGATGCGCTCGGTCTCGTCCTCGACGAGAATGCGGTAGTGCGCCAGGATGGCGTCAAAGCCAAAACGCCCCATCAGTTGGCTTGTCCACATTGTGTTGTTTTTCTTGAAGACGACGACATCCGGACGCAGACGCGCGAATTCTTCGCGTTTGCTTTCGACGTAACGCGCCATGATGGCCTGGTAACGCGTGGCTTCGGCGGTGTCACCCGAGAGGGCTGCCTGCCGGGACAGGGAAAGTGCGAACGCTCCAAGCCAATCGCTGACGTGGGTCGAAACGAACTGCCCATCGATCATACGGTTCAACGGATGTCCCGAGGAAATATCCGAACTGACCAACGCTACGGTCGGCCGATCGGTGGCGGCGCGAATGGTGGCAACCAGCGCCGGCCCTGGTTTCTGGGTGCTCCAGTACGGCAAGAAAGCGATTGCCACCGCCGCCAGTGCCCAAGCTCGCGAAGGAGCCGTCACGAACGCCAACAGCTTCGACGGCTGCTGCACGATCCTGGGCACCGCCAGCAGGCAGAAAATGGCTGCCACAGCGCAAAAGATCGCGGGATAGGCATGATAAGACCAGCCTTTCGCTTGGTAGAATAGGGGAAACATGCCGGCGATCGATGCCGCCAACGCTACCGCCGCCAGCTCTGGAAACCGCCTGGCAGGCCACAGCCACCAGATCAGGAAGACAAGGAAACACCACGAGAAACCGTAGCCGATCACAATCGGCCAAAAGATGCCGATCTTTCCATAAACATCCGCCAAGAGGGGATAGACGTCACGCAGGAATTCCGGATGGATCAGCGTGACCGTGCTGAGATAGACAATGCAGATGCCGGCAATGACCCAGTGTTCCAGGGCGAAGATCGATTTCAGACTGCGCCGGCGCACTGCAACGACCAACGCCGGCGCCAACACCATGATCGCATAGTAGGGCTTGACCAGCAGCAGAATGCTGCCCGACAGGCCGGCGAGTACGGCAAGCCCCGTGCCTGGTTGGGCAGCTGCATCTCTGCGCGCGCGCCAAGCATGAAGCGCAAGCAGCGGCATGAAAAGCGCCATGCCGATATGCTCCCGCTCGCTGAAGGCATTGCCGGGGAAGACCACCAACATTGCGCAAAACGCTGGCCCCAGTGCAAACAATGATGCAGTTTCGGTGAAACCCGCACGCTTGACGATCACGCCCGAGAGCGAAAGTCCGATAAGCACGGCAAGGTATGTCCAGGCCTCAACCAGGATTTCCGGGGCGGTGCCCAGCAATCTGGCCGCAGCCACTGGCGGCAGATAGAGCCAGACGCTGAATGGAGGATTGGTCTCGTAGATTTGCGAGTAAAGCCGCTCACCGGACAGCATACGCTCGCAGACCGTGATCAGCCAGCTAGTATCGGGAACAGTCCCCCAACGCCGCTGCCAGACGATCGAGAAGACGGTGACTGCGGCAATGGCCAGGACATTGCGGCTAGGAAGCAGCGACGCTGCGATATCCCGGCCGCGCCCGTGGCTCAAGCCGCCAATGTCGTTCGAGACGCTCATGATGTTTCACCAAGGCTCTCGGGCTCGAGCCATATGTCGTCCAGCGGAGCGATTGGATCCAGCCGTGCCATAGTTTCTGGAAGCCTCTGCTCAATCGGTTTGGAGCGGCGCGAGCGCCGTGTAACGAAGATAGACAGTAATTTCCGGCTCGGCGTGCAGCAGACGATAGTCGGCCAAAGCGACAGCGATCCGCTTGTCCTGCAGCATCAGGGCAGTCCACGCCGGCGAGCCTGACAGCACGATATCGGGCTTCTTCGCTGATATCTCGGCGGCGTATTCGCCGATCACCCGATCGCGGATGCTTTCAAGGTCCCGTCTCCGTTCGAGATCACCGGTGACGCGGGCGAGCGTGTCCGCGTTGGAGACCGCCCAGGCGCTCGGATGGCGTGATATGAACCTGCCGTCGACCAGCCTGGCGAGGGGATGGGCAACCTGCATCTGGTCGGCAATCGACATGATGGTCGGGGCTTCGACCGTCGAGCGGATCGCGGCGACAGACCGGGCGATCGGTCCGTCGTCCGTCGTCAGCGCCGCGTACTGTGCCCTGACCGCTATTTGCAGCACCAGCACGCAACCGAAGATCAGGGCGGCCTTACGAACGAAGCCTGCACTGCGGAATGTGCCGAACCGCACAAGCTGGATGCCAAATGCAAGTGCTGCAACAACGACCATCGGCAGGGCGTGATTGGGCCAACCCTTGCCCATGATGATGAAGGCCGGAATGAACCCCAGTGCGGTCAGAAGCGGAATCCTGACGTCCCAGCTCGTCTGTCTCAGGCCGCCGGCCACAAGCACGGTGGCGGCGGCCAGAAGCAGCACCACTTTCGGCCAGTTTGCCAGCATATCGGCGGCAGAGGCCCTCAACGGAAGATAGACCTCCCTGACCAAGGGCAGGACGTCGCTGACGTAAGCGCGGTCGAAGAGCGCGATGGACGCGACATAGGCGGCCACGATCGCAGCGCCAAGCACGTTCTCCACGACGAAGAGCGGTTTCAGCGACCGCCTTTCAACCGCAAGACAGAGTGACGGCAACATGAAGGCCAGCGCAAAATAGGGCGGCTTGACCATGACCCCGACCGCCGCGCCGAGGCCCGCGACCATGTGCTCCAGGGGCGAGCCCGCGCTGAAATCCGGGGTCCGCTGACGTGTGCATTGCAACGCCACCCAGGGCAAAATGGCAATCATCGCGAAGTGCTCGCGTTGGCCGAATTGATCCGGCATGAAACAGAGGATCGAAAACAGGGCCGCCGCTGCCGCCCACAGCGCATGGGGCTGCCGGTAAACCGGTTCATCGCGCGCGAAAATGCGGACGGAAATAAAAAGACTGGCCAGGCTCAGGCAAACGATGCCAAGCGTCAGCCAGAATTCCGCACGTATGCCGGTGAGCTTTTCCAGGAGCATGAACGGCATGTAGAGCCAGATCGAGAACGGTGGGTTGGTCTCCATGATGTCCGTGTTGAGCCGCTCTCCGCCAAGCAGGCGGTCACAGACGACCAGAAGCCATGACACGTCGACATTGGTCGGAATTGCAACGGTGGATAGCCAGACGGCGTATGTGACGACCAGGCAGGCCAGCAGCAACGGAGCACCCGCTACACCCGCAAACGGCGAGAAACGGTTGGCGCCGGGCAGCAGTTCACTGAGGGATCGCGCGCTAGAGACCACGAAACACCCACCGCCCGAGGACGACATAGTTGATGACCGGCACGGCAATGCAGGTGAGCAGGATCGGGATTGCGGCCGGGACGCCGAGCATCTGGGTCAAAAGGCCCGGCAGGGCGATCGCGACGGCGAGACCGGAAGCGGTGAGCAGGAGGAAGCGGGGCAATTCCATCGCGTGGCTGCCGCCCGAGGTAAAGGTGAAATATTTATGCCCGGTGTAGGAGAACAGCGCGGCGACGGCGTAGGCCGCAAACGATGTGAGCGCCGCCGGCAGGGCCGCCGTTGCCTGTCCACGCGACAGTAGGAAAGCACAAACGGCATAGATCAGCGTCGACGCGATGCCAATTAGCGCAAAGCGCGATAGTCGACGATACGAGCCGCTGCCCATTACGCGGTCAAGCAGCCAATTTCTCGTCGAGGCGACCGGTTTCGACGGCGTCGTCCTTGCGGAATACCGCCAGCAGCGAAACACCGAAGGGCAGGCTTGCATTTGGTATGATGCGGCCTTCCGCCGAAAACACTGCCTTCATCGCCGCATTCAGTGGTTTCGGCGGCGTTGCATGGCCGGCTGGCAAGGCCGACGTGCGCAACCTGTCCACCAGCCGTGCCAGTGCCGCTACAGGAAAGAGTGCGGCATTTGTGTAGCTCAGCCGGTCGATCCTGAAGCCAGCCCTTTCAATTCGTTCACGCAGCAGATTGCGCGAATAGCGCCGCATATGATGCAGCCCCACATCATGCGTGCTCCACAACCATTGGTGTGCGGGCACCGTGAGGACGACGCTGCCGCCCGGTTTCAGCATTTGGCGGATCGCGGCAAGCGATGCCTCGTCTTCGGCGACATGTTCCAGCACGTCGAACAGGCAAACCAGGTCGCAGCTTTGCGGCGCGACAGGAATGTTGTCCGGCAGATATCCGGCAAGGAAGTCACGGCCGGTCTTTTCCCAGGCAATCCTGCGCGCGAGATCGCTCATCTCGACTGCCGTCACGGCGCCGAACTGCTCCAGCATCCTGATGTTGCCGCCGGTGCCGGCGCCGATCTCGACGATGCGCGCCTTTTCGGGCAGGTCGATGCTGCGAATGACCGCCTCTGCGATGGCGCGACGCCCGCAGAACCACCAATGCTCGTCTTCGGTGGCGGCCATCTGTCGGTAGGCGTCGAGCTCCATCAGCTCATTCCCTCATATTTGCGGCGCACAATGTAGATCGGACGCTGCTTGATCTCGGCGTAGACCCTGCCGAGGTACTGTCCGATGATGCCGATGCCGAGTAACTGGATGCCGCCAAGGAAAAGAACACTGACCAGCAGCGAGGCGTAGCCGGGAACATCAACGCCAAAGATCATTGTCTTGGCGACGATCAGCAGGCCGTAGAGGAACGACAGTGCGGAAATCGTTGCGCCGACATAGGTCCAGATTTCAAGCGGAGCGGTGGAGAAGCTGGTAATGCCTTCGAGCGCGAAGTTCCACAGCTTCCAGCCGGAGAATTTCGACTGGCCGGCGATGCGCTGATCGCGGACATATTCGATGCTTGCGGTGCGGAACCCGACCCAGGCGAACAGGCCCTTCATGAAACGACGGCGTTCGGGCAAAGACCGCAGCGCCTGGATGACCTGACGGTCGATCAAACGGAAGTCACCGACATCGTGCGGGATCTTCTGCTGCGCGATCCAGTTGTGAACGCGGTAGAACATCGAGGCGGAGCGCTGCTTGAGAAAGCTGTCGCTCGACCGGTTGGCTCGCTTGGCAAGAACAACCTCGAAACCCTCGCGCCACTTTTCCACAAGCAGCGGAATGACATGCGGCGGATCCTGCATATCGACATCCATCGGAATCGCTGCATCGGCATCGCAGCTGTCGAGACCCGCGGTCATCGCAGCTTCCTTGCCGAAATTGCGCGAAAGGTCGATTACGTGGATGCGTGGATCGGTTTGTTGAGCTTCGATCAGCTTTTCGAGCGTCGTATCGCTGCTGCCGTCGTTGACGAAGATGAACTCGAGGGCAACGCCTTTGTCCTTCAGCGGAGCAGTGCTTTCACACACGGCCTTCAGGAATGGAGCAATTGCGCCTTCCTCATTGTGGACCGGCACGATCAGGGCAATCGTTGCGGCGCCGCTGCCCGGATGTGCCGCGCGGCCAGCTGCCGGCCGATCAATATTTAGGAATGGCGCATTCATTGTTTGCCGAGCCCGCAGATCAAGCCCGACAATAGGAAGACTGGGTTAAGATGACTTTAAGGAATGCCTCAGGATTTCAAAGTTTTCGGAGCGCCACTTCCTCGACCAGATGGTTGGCGCCCTTGCGCAGGATGAGATCGGCTCGGGCGCGGGTCGGCAATATATTCTCGCGCAAATTCTTCAGATTGATGTTGGTCCACAGGCCCTCGGCGATGGCGCGGGCCGCATCCTCGGAAAGTTGCGAATAGCGATGGAAGAAGGAAGCCGGGTCGCGGAAGGCGGTTTCGCGCAGCCGCATGAAGCGGGCGATATACCAGTGATGGATCAGCGCCTCCTCGGCATCGATATAGATGGCGAAGTCGAAGAAATCCGACAGGAAAGGCACGATCTTGCCGTCCTTCGGCAACTTGCCCGGCTGCAGGACATTGATGCCTTCGAAAATCAGGATGTCCGGCCGGTCGATGGTCTGGAACTCGCCCGGAATGACGTCATAGGTCAGGTGCGAATAGACTGGCGCGAGGACGTTACGCTGCGCCGATTTGATGCCGGACAGGAAGCGCAGCAGCGCGCCGACGTCGTAGCTGTCGGGAAAGCCCTTGCGCTCCATCAGATTGTTGCGGCGCAGTACTTCGTTCGGCAGCAGGAAACCGTCGGTGGTGACCAGGTCGACCTTGGGACTCGACGGCCAGCGCGCCAGCAGCTCCTCTAGGACGCGCGCCGTGGTCGATTTGCCGACCGCCACGGAACCGGCAATGCCGATGATGAACGGTGTCTTGGCCACGTCCAGCGCGTTGAAGAAGACCTGGCGTTGCCTGAACAAGAGTTGACTGGCTTCGACATGAGCCGACAACAGCCGCGACATCGAAAGGTAAATGCGCTCGACCTCGTGGAGATCGACCGGATCGTTCAGCGACCGCAGACGATGGATCTCGTCTGCGGTCAGCGTCATCGGCGTATCGGCGCGGAACCGCGACCATTGCTCGGCCGAGAAGAAACGATAGGGTGAATACTTCTCGGTAGGAGCGAGCTGGTCCATCGAGTTCCTCCGCAGCGATCAGCCCCGGTCCAGCCGAGACGCCTTTTCGGCGATGCCCGAACGACCGGTGCGGCGTTCAAGCTCGTTGAGCACATCGCTCAGCGGAATGCCCGCTACGCCAAGAACGACAAGCCAATGATAAATGAGATCGGCGCTTTCCGAAACAAGCGCGGCCCTATCGGCGCTGACGGCTGCGATCACCGTTTCGACCGCCTCTTCGCCGAGTTTCTGCGCTGCCTTGCTCATGCCGCGCTGAAAGAGCTTGGCCGTCCACGAATCCGGATCGCCGGAGCGTGCGCGTTCGCCAATGATCTTCTCCAGATCGGAGAGTGAGAACTCAGTCATGACGGCGTTTACAGCCTCTTCTTAGCCGGAAAGGCTCTAGGACCGATTACCCGGCGAGTCCAGCCGCATCGGCAGTCCGGCCTGAGCCATATGCAGCTTGGCCTCGGCGATGCTGTAGGTGCCGAAATGGAAGATCGACGCCGCCAGCACCGCGCCGGCATGGCCATCGCGAATGCCTTCGACCAGGTGGTCGAGCGTGCCGACGCCGCCGGAAGCGATAACCGGCACGCGTACGGCATCGGCGACCGCGCGGGTTAGGGCTATGTCGTAGCCGGCCTTGGTGCCGTCGCGGTCCATCGATGTCAGCAGGATCTCGCCGGCGCCGAGATCGACCACTTGCCGAGCGAACTCGACGGCATCGATGCCGGTCTTCTCGCGGCCGCCATGGGTGAATATCTCCCAGCGACCGGCCTCGCCCGCAGCGGACACTTTCTTGGCATCGATAGCGACGACGATGCACTGGTTGCCGAATTTGTCGGCTGCTTCGGCGACAAAATTGGGGGTCTTCACCGCCGCCGTGTTGATCGACACCTTGTCGGCGCCGGCCAGAAGCAGCTTCCTGATGTCGGCGACCTGACGGACGCCACCGCCAACGGTCAGCGGCATGAAACATTGTTCGGCGGTGCGGGCGATGACATCGAAAATGGTCTCGCGGTTTTCCGACGAGGCGGTGATGTCGAGAAAGCAGAGCTCGTCGGCGCCGGCCGCGTCATAGGCTTTTGCCGCTTCGACGGGATCGCCGGCATCGACCAGGTCGACGAAATTGACGCCCTTGACGACGCGGCCGTTCTTGACGTCGAGACAGGGGATGACGCGGGCTTTCAGCATCAGATCCTCTCGATCTCCGCAAGAAAATCGACAAGCAGCTGGCCGACGACGGGCGGAACCTCGGCCTGGGAATCAAAGGCCGGGTCGTAGGCCGAGAGCGTCACGCCGACGATCGGGATTGACCTGGCCAGTCCGCAGGCAAGCTGCCGTAGCTGTTCCGGGCTCGGGCCGCCCGGATGCGCGTAGCGGTTCACCTGCAACACATCCGGATCTAGAACATCCAGGTCCAGATGCAGATGTGCCTGGACGGCCCCTGCCGCTGTGAGCTTTCCGACTCTATCGAGTGCACCGGCACATTCGGTGCGCACGATCGGCAAAGTTTCCAGCAGGCGCTTTTCGTCGGGATCGAGGTCGCGGGCATCGACCAGCATACAGCGCGCCGGGTCTATCGGCCGGAACCCCGGAATCGCTGCCGCCATCGGACGCCAGCAGAGCCCGAGCGTCGCCGCCAGCGCCATGCCGTCGAGAAAGCCGTAGGCCGACGTCTCCGGCGTGTTGAGATCGCCATGCTGGTCGATCCAGATGATCGAATCCGCAACTTCACCGGTGACCGCACCGGCGGCGGTCAGGCAATTTCCAGCAAGGATAATGGGGAAGCGTTCTCCATCGCGGGCGAGGCTAACCTTAGTCGCGACAGCGTTGCAGACGGCGAAGCCGGTTGCAATTTCGCGCTCCTGCTCGTCTCCCACCTTGCCGATATCTTCGACGGCGACGTCATGGCCAGCCACGGTCAGGGCTTCGACCAGCCCACCGCCGACAATGGCGTCCGGCCCCTGGCCGCACCCTTCGTGATAGTGCCCGCTGTCATAGGGGGCGAGGATAATCGAGACCTTCACGTTTCACACCCCTGCCATCGGCTTGCCGCGCAGGATCGCCAGTGCCTCGGCCGGATCGATGCGGCCGTCGTAGAGCGCGCGGCCGGAGATCGCGCCTTCGAGCTTCTGCGCATCGGGCATGGTCATGCGCACGATGTCGGCGATCGAGGCGAGCCCGCCCGAGGCGATGACCGGGATCGAAACCGCCTCGGCGAGGTCGATGGTTGCGTCCCAGTTGATGCCTGCCAGCACACCGTCGCGATCGATGTCGGTGTAGATGATGGCAGCAACGCCGGCGCCTTCGAATTTCCTCGCCAGTTCGATGACGCCGAGGCTCGATGCCTCGGCCCAGCCTTCGACCGCGACCTTGCCGCCCTTGGCGTCGATGCCGACGGCGATCTTGCCCGGGAACGCCTTGCACGCCTGCCTGACCAGATCCGGATCGCGCACCGCCACGGTGCCAAGAATGACGCGGGCCAGCCCACGGTCGAGCCAGTCCTCGATTTGCGCCAGAGTGCGGATGCCGCCGCCGAGCTGCACCGGATTGTTCGTCGCCTTGAGGATGGCGCCGACCGCCGCGCTGTTGACGCTCTGGCCCTTGAAGGCGCCGTTGAGGTCGACGACGTGCAGCCATTCGAAGCCCTGCTCTTCGAAGGCGCGCGCCTGAGCCGCGGGATCGTCATTGTAGATCGTCGCCGTCGCCATGTCGCCATGCCGGAGGCGCACGCATTTGCCGTCCTTGAGGTCTATCGCCGGAAACAGAAACACCTTCAGGCGCCTTCGACGATGACAAAGTGGCCGGTCGAGCCGGCGAGCCTGTACTTCAAGGCCTCCTGGTATTCAGGCGAGCCGTAGCATTCCATCGCCTTTTCATAGGATTCGAATTCCACCAGCACGTGGCGATTGCCTGTCGGCCCTTCCGGGCTGGTATACCGCCCGGCGCGCACCGGGAACTTCGCGCCGTATTTCGCGAAAGCCGCGGCATTGGCCTCGATGTACTGCTTGTAGATCTCAGGATCGTGGACATCGACCATCGCCATCCAATAGCCCTTCTTGCTCATGGTTCAGGGCCTCCAGCCTAGGAAATTGGTGATCAGCGCCAGGCCCAGCGCCTGGCTCTTCTCGGGGTGGAATTGCGTTCCGGCTAGGTTGTCGCGGGCGACAGCGGCCGTTACCGGGCCGCCATAGTCGGCAACCGCCAGCACCTCATCCTCCTTCCGTGCGTCCAGATGGTAGGAGTGGACGAAATAGGCGTGCAGTCCCTTGCCGCCCGTCGCAATGCCGGAAAACAGCGGATGCTTGCGCTTCAGGTCAATCGTGTTCCAACCGATCTGCGGGATCTTCAGTGTCGGATCGGCCGGCGTGATCTCCTTGACGTCGCCTGCGATCCAGCCAAAGCCCTTTGTGACGGTCTTTTCCAGGCCTCGCTCCGACATCAGCTGCATGCCGACGCAGATGCCGAGGAACGGCCGAGCCTTGGCGATCGCCACATCCTCCACCGCTTCCCACATGCCGGCGACCGCACGCAGTCCAGCGGCGCAATCGGCATAGGCACCGACGCCCGGCAGGACGATGCGGTCGGCGGTCCTGACCCGCTCGGCATCGGCGGTGAGTTCGATCGCGGCGGCAATGCCGGCTTCATGCGCGGCACGCTCGAAGGCCTTGGTGGCCGAGCGCAGATTGCCCGACCCGTAGTCGATGATCGCGACCCTCATCTCAGGGCTTTCCCGGAATATGGTTCAGCCCCAGCGCCATGCCCATCTGCGCCGGCCGGGCAAGTGCTGCGTCCGGAACGATGCGTTGCACCGGCGG
Source organism: Mesorhizobium sp. M1328 (assembly GCF_040318075.1). Classification (NCBI taxonomy): domain Bacteria; kingdom Pseudomonadati; phylum Pseudomonadota; class Alphaproteobacteria; order Hyphomicrobiales; family Phyllobacteriaceae; genus Mesorhizobium; species Mesorhizobium sp. M1328. The sequence goes on from NZ_JAMYLO010000001.1 coordinate 169,144, forward strand.
TTGTTCATCCGACTGGGCTTCGGCTTCCAATGCATAGCGGACGTCGGCGTCGTCGAGCCTGTCGGCCTCGACCACGCCCCATTCATGCCAGCCGCGACGGCGCAGGGCTGCGATCCGCAAGCCCTGCCCTTCCAGTCCGATAAAGAGCATGACAAGCAGGGATAAAAGCGAGCCGGTTGTTTCGAGGCCCAGCCTTTCGCCCAGCATCGAGAGCAGGCCCATGGCGACAAAGGCCAATGCCGCCTCGACCCACAGCCGGTGCCACGCCAGCCACAGCGGCGGCACCAGGAAGCCGAGCCAGGCAAAGCCGTCACGGATAAAGGTAGTGTCCACGCTTTCGCTGCGGCCTGGCGGCTCCATCACGATATAGATGGCCATGACGCTATCCTTTCAGGGATCCCTTGGTGGAGGGAACCGCATCCGGCTGGCGCGGGTCGCGCTCAAGTGCCGAACGCAACGCACGCGCCACGGCCTTGAAGCAGGTCTCGGCGATGTGGTGGTTGTTGGCGCCGTAATGATTGGTGACATGCAGCGTGATGCCGGCATTCTGCGCCAGCGCGTGGAAGAATTCGCGCACCAGCTCGGTGTCGAACGTACCGATCTTCGGCGACGAGAATGAAACATTCCAGACCAGAAAAGGCCGGCCGGAGACATCGATTGCCGCCCGCGTCAGCGTTTCGTCCATGGCGAGATCGATCGAGGCGTAGCGCATGATGCCGCGCCGCTCGCCCAATGCCTTGGCCAGCGCCTGGCCGAGCGCGATGCCCGTATCCTCGACCGTGTGGTGGTCGTCTATGTGCAGGTCGCCCTTGGCCTTCACGGTCATGTCGATCAGCGAATGGCGCGACAACTGGTCCAGCATATGGTCGAAGAAGCCGACGCCCGTCGAAATGTCGGATTTGCCCGAGCCGTCGACCTGAACCGACACGGAGATGTCGGTTTCCTTGGTCTTGCGGCTTATCTCGGCGGAACGGGGCGCCATGACCTCATCCTTGTCTCAGATTTGCATGATTCAGGCGTTCACATGCCTGAAAACGAAAGCCTTCTAGCAGCATGGTCCGGCGATTGCCAGTTACCGCTGCGGAGCACAGTCCGGCCCGGCGGATGGTCGGTTTGCAATCGTCCGGCCTATGCATACATATGGCCGATCAAGTCACTCGTAACGCGCCGATCGCCTTGATGGGATCGGTGCTTATCGGAGCGGAAAATGTCGAATGAACTGACCATGCATGCCACGACCATCCTGACCGTGCGCAAGGGCGGCAAAGTGGTGATCGCCGGCGACGGCCAGGTCAGCCTCGGCCAGACCATCATGAAAGGCAACGCCAAGAAGGTGCGCCGCATCGGCAAGGGCGGCAACGTCATCGCTGGTTTCGCCGGCGCCACCGCCGACGCCTTCACTCTGCTCGAGCGGCTCGAAGCCAAGCTCGAACAATATCCCGACCAGCTGACACGCGCCTGCGTGGAGCTCGCCAAGGACTGGCGCACCGACCGCTATTTGCGGCGGCTGGAAGCGATGATGCTGGTGGCCGACAAGTCGGTGTCGTTGGCACTGACCGGCACCGGCGACGTGCTGGAGCCCGAATTTGGCGTCATGGCCATCGGCTCGGGCGGCAATTACGCGCTGGCAGCGGCACGCGCCTTGATGGATAGCGACAAGGGCGCAGAGGAGATCGCCCGCAAGGCGATGCAGATCGCATCAGACATTTGCGTCTACACCAACAACAGCTTCGTCGTCGAAACCCTCGATGCCGCCTGAGCGGAGCCTCCGCTATGGTTTTCGGCCTGTGACCCAGAGGGACCTGCCGATGATCGCCGGCTGGCTTGCCGAGCCGCATGTCGCCGAATGGTGGAACGATCCAGAGACCGAGATCGCGGAGATCCGCGAACATATCGACAGCATTTCGGTCGAGCCGCTGATTGTCGAGCTCGACGGCAAACCCATCGGCTATCTGCAGAGCTACGATCCACATCTGGAGGATGGCTATCCCTATAGCGACCAGCCGTTCGGCACGCTCGGCATCGATCTGTCGATCGGCGTGCCGGAGCTTGTCGGGATCGGCCACGGCTCGGCGATCGTCCGGCAGTTCGTCGAGCAGCTTTTCGAGGAAGGGGCGCCGCGCGTCATCATCGATCCGGACCCAGCCAATGCACGGGCTATCCGAGCCTATGAAAAGGCCGGTTTCAGGGCTATCGATCGCAGGAAGTCGGAATATGGCGATGCCGTGCTGATGGCGATTGATGCCCCAGAGGGTGACGCCGAACAGGGTGATGCCGAACAGGGTGACACAGAAGAGGGGCAATAGCAGCATGAGCGTTTCCAGCGACAAAACCGTCTCGGCCTACGAAGACAGCTGGCGAATGGGGCTTCTGCTGGTTCTCGGCCTGGTCATCTTCCAGGCCGGGGTCCTCTACGGCATGGGGCGGACGCCGATTTGTACCTGCGGCTACGTCAAGCTGTGGCACGGCATCGTGCAGAGCTCCGAGAATTCCCAGCATATTTCCGACTGGTACAGCTTCTCGCACATCATTCACGGCTTCCTGTTCTATGCGCTGGCGTGGTTTCTTTTCCCGCGCTCGCCGATCGGGCTCAGGCTGGCCTTTGCGGTGGTGATAGAGGGCGGCTGGGAGCTGCTCGAGAACAGCCCTTTCATCATCGATCGCTATCGCGCCGGCACGATCTCGCTCGACTATTATGGCGACAGCATCATCAATTCGGTGTCGGACACGCTGGCAATGGTGCTGGGGTTTGTCATGGCGCGAAGGCTTCCTATATGGGTGATCGTAACCCTCGCCCTCATCTTCGAATTCGGTGTCGGCTATCTCATCCGGGACAATCTGACACTCAACGTGATCATGCTGCTGCATCCGTTCGAGTCCATTCGGCAGTGGCAAAGTGGAATTTAGTGACATGAGCACCTTCTCTCCCCGCGAAATCGTTTCGGAACTCGACCGCTTCATCATCGGCCAGAAAGACGCCAAGCGTGCCGTGGCGATTGCCTTGCGCAACCGCTGGCGCCGCCAGCAGCTCGAGGGCCAGATGCGCGAAGAGGTGATGCCGAAGAACATCCTGATGATCGGCCCGACCGGTGTCGGCAAGACCGAGATATCGCGCCGCCTGGCACGCCTTGCCGGTGCGCCTTTCGTCAAGGTCGAAGCCACCAAGTTTACGGAGGTCGGCTATGTCGGCCGCGATGTCGAGCAGATCATCCGCGATCTGGTCGAGATCGCCATCGGGCTGGTGCGCGAGAAGATGCGCGAGGACGTCAAGGCGCGAGCCCACATCAACGCCGAGGAACGGGTGCTCGAAGCCCTCGTCGGCAAGACGGCAAGCCCGGCCACCCGCGACAGTTTCCGCAAGAAGCTGCGCGACGGCGAGCTCGACAACAAGGAGATCGAGATCGAAGTGGCCGATACCGGCAATGGCGGCATGCCCGGCTTCGAGATCCCCGGCATGCCGGGCGCCAATATCGGCGTGCTCAATATCAACGACATGCTGTCGAAGGCGATGGGTGGCAAGAAGACCAAGTTGCGCAAGACGACGGTCAAGGAGTCCTACGGGCTGTTGATCGGCGACGAGTCCGACAAGCTGCTCGATCAGGACGAAGTGGTGCGCAGGGCACTCGAATCGACCGAGAACGACGGCATCGTCTTTCTTGACGAGATCGACAAAATCGCCTCGCGCGAAGGCGGCATCGGTGCCGGCGTTTCGCGTGAAGGCGTGCAGCGCGACCTGCTGCCGCTGGTCGAAGGCACCACGGTTGCGACCAAATACGGACCGGTGAAGACCGACCACATCCTGTTCATCGCCTCGGGCGCGTTCCACGTCGCCAAGCCCTCCGACCTGCTGCCGGAATTGCAGGGCCGCCTGCCGATCCGCGTCGAGCTGCGGGCGCTGGAGAAGGACGATTTCGTCCGCATCCTCACAGAGACCGAAGCCAGCCTGATCAAGCAGTATATCGCGCTGATGAAGACCGAAGGCGTCGACTTGGTCTTCACCGACGACGCGATCGATTCGTTGGCCGGCATCGCCGTGGACCTCAACGCAAGCGTCGAGAACATTGGCGCCAGGCGGCTGCAGACGGTGATGGAACGGGTGCTTGACGACATCTCCTATGACGCGCCGGACCGTAACGGCACCTCGGTGACCATCGATGCCGCCTATGTCGAGAAGCACGTCGGCGACCTCTCCAGAAACACGGACTTGTCGCGTTTCATCCTGTAGGAGACGCTTCATTCTCGAAGAGGCCGGGGAATTGCTCCCGGTCTCCGCCTAATTCGGCCCGGCATTCCCGATGTGTGGCCAAATGGAAGCATCCGGCAAGCTTTCGTCCCGTCCGGTGCAGGCGTCTCTCGACTCCCGGTGGAGCATTACCTAGTTTGCCGGCGATTATTTGGGCGGCGGCGCATGAAAAAACTGATCCTCGTCATTTTGGGGCTGACGCTGGCGGCAGCCATGTTCGCCGCGCAAGCGGCAACGATGGTGCCGCCGGGCAACCGCAACACCGAGCAACCCGACATACCGGGCGCATCGAGCCGGCGCACCCAGGCGACCAACACCACGTTCCAGGCGAAATACCGAAAAGTCTTTGCGCTGCTCCAGAACGATGCCGAACTGCGCGGCAAGATCAAGCAGGCAGCCGCGGCCTATGGCATCGACCCAATGCATATCGTTGGAGCCGTCGTCGGCGAGCATACTTATAATGTCGATGCCTATGACCGGCTGCAGACCTATTACGTGAAGGCGATCTCGTACCTGTCGAGCAAGCTCTCCTTTGCCTATGATGGCGAGGACATCACCGATTTCGTGCAACGGCCGCAATTTGCGAAATGCGCAGGGAAGTCCGACAGCTACGATCTGTGGGAGTGCCGCGAACAGGTGTGGAACCGGTCGTTCCGCGGCAAAACCGTCAACGGCGAGAGCTTTCCCAACGACCGCTTCGGCGCCACTTTCTTCCAGCCTTATTATGCCGGCCAGACCTTTGGCCTTGGCCAGCTCAATCCGCTGACGGCACTGCAGATGAGCGACCTCGTGCACAAGGTTTCCGGCCTGCCGGAGCTCGACGTCGGCGACCCGAACGCGGTCTACAAGACAATCATGGACCCTGACCTGACACTGCCTTATGTCGCGGCGACGATCAGGAAGTCGATCGACGCCTATGAAAGCATTGCCGGCTTCGACATCTCAGGCAATCCCGGCATCACGTCGACGCTCTACAATGTCGGCAACCCCGAACAGCGTGCCTATGCGCTGAAGGCCGAGAACGACAAGCGCCGCGCTGCGGGCGAGCCGGAAAAGCTGCCGGAGGAAAATTACTATGGCTGGCTGGTCAACGACAAGCTGCCGGAGCTGAAGGCGCTGTTTTAGCCGAACGCGTTCGGCCAACTATCCACGCGGCGGATCAAGCCGCCAGCAGCGACTTTAACTTCACGGTCTGCGAGCCCAGCGCTTCCGGCGCCGGCTTTGCCTGCTTTGCAATCAGCATCTCGGCCAGCCTTACGTCGCGCGCGATCGCGTTGCCGGGGCCAATGCCGCTTGCCGCAACCAGCCTGCCGTCCTCGGCGAGGTGGAACAGGATGAAGGCGCCGGCGCCGAGATCGCGGCGCACAATGCTGCGGCCTTCGTCCGACAGGCCGGCGATCTGCAAGGTCAGGCCGTACTGATCCGACCAGAACCACGGCACCGCCGCATGGGCCTCGCCGGCGCCAAGCATGTTTTTTGCGGCGAGCGCGCCCTGCTCCTGCGCATTGCGCCAAGCTTCGAGCCGCACGCGCCGGCCACCATAGAAGGCGAGCGGAAACGAGCAGCAATCGCCGGCGGCAAAGATGTCCGGGTCGCTGGTGCGAAGCTCGGCGTCGACGGCGATACCATTGTCGATCGTCAGCCCTGCTTCCGCGGCAAGTCCGGTCACCGGCACGGCGCCGATGCCGATCACGGCAAGATCGGCGACAATGTCGTGTCCACCGGCAAGCGTGATGCGCACTTCGGCGCCGTCATCGGCAATGGCGGCGATGCCCTCGCCGCACAGGATTTTGACGCCTTCGGCTTCATGCGCCTGATGGATGATCTCGGCGATCTCGGCCGGCACGCCGCGCATCAGAATGCGCGGCTGCGCCTCGATAACTGTGACCGCCGCACCCAGTCTGCGTGCCGCCACGGCAAGCTCAAGCCCGATGAAGCCGCCGCCAATGATGGCGATGCGATTTCCGGCGCTGAGATGGGCGCGAATGGCCAGCGCGTCGTTGAAGGTCCGGAGGTAGACGCAGCGCCCGCCAAGGCCCGGCATCGGCAGCTTGCGCGGCACCGAACCGGTCGCCAGCAGGAGCTTCTCGTAGGCCAGGACGGAACCGTCCGAGAGGCGCACGACATGCGCCGCGCGGTCGATCGCCACCGCCTGGACCGAATGGATATGCCTGATCGATCTTTCGGCCAGGACCGCCTCGCTTGCGATCGCCTTGAGCAGGGGCGAGTCGGCGACCATCGCGTCTTTCGACAGCGGTGGCCGCTCATAGGGCAGATGCGGCTCGTCGCCGACCAGCGTCACCGGGCCATCATAGCCGAGCTCGCGCAGCGCAAGGGCGGCGCGCCCGCCGCATTCGCCGGCGCCGATGATGACCATTCCCTTCGTCATCATCAACCGATCCGGACAAGGACTTTGCCGGCGTCGACTTTGACCGGATAGGTTCTTAGATCGACGCAGACCGGCGCGCCCCTGGCAGCCCCAGTCTTGTAATTGAAGCGGCCATTATGCTTCGGGCATTCGATGATATCGTCCATCACCAGCCCGTCCGCCAGATGCACCTTCTCATGCGTGCAAAGCCCGTCGGTGGCGAAATACTCGTCGTCGGGGCTGCGGTAGACGGCGAAGGTGCGGCCGCCATGGTCGAAGCGCATCACGTCCTCTTCGTCGATGTCCCCGGCGTCACAGGCCTCGACCCAGTCGCTCATTTACGCCTCCCCCAATTCTTGGCGCCCTCGGCATGGGCTTGTCATTCGGCAGCCACAGCAGCGGCAGCGTTATCCCTGTGGAAGTCCTCGCGATAGGGCCTCGCCGTCGGCGGCAGTTCGCGCTTGATGAAATAATCCTCATTGCGCAGCTGGCGCAGGAAAGCCGGTATCATCTCGCGGTAGCCGGCCAGGATGGACGGCGTCGGCGCCGGCAGATCGTGCTTGATCAGTTCATGCAGCCTGGGCAGCGCATGATAGGGCACCATGGGAAACATGTGATGTTCGACGTGGTAGTTCATGTTCCAGTAGATGAAGCGGCTTATCGGGTTCATGTAGACGGTGCGGCTGTTGAGCCGGTGATCGGTGACGTTTTCGGCCAGGCCGCCATGCTGCAGCAGGCCGACCATGACATGATGCCAGGCACCGTAAAGCCTGGGCAGACCGACCAGCATCAGCGGCAGGAACGAGCCCGTGTAGAGCGCCAGCGCAATGGTCGCGGCATAGATTGTCGTCCAGATGCGGGCAATGCGGATTGCCTTCGGCTGCTCCTGGTCGGGAATGAATGTTCCTTCGGCCGGGCTGATGATGCCGGCTGCATTGCGCAGCATGTCGCTCATCGCATGCCAGGCATCGAGAATACCGACGAAGTTGAGAACGACGCGCAGCAGATCGGGCGGCCGCATGACCGAGATCTCCGGATCGCGGCCGACGATGATGGTATCAGTGTGATGGCGCGTGTGGCTCCAGCGCCAGGTCACCGGGTTGCGCATGATCATGAAGCAGGCGACCTGATAGACCACGTCGTTCATCCACTGCGTCCTGAAAGCGGTGCCGTGGCCGCATTCGTGCCAGCGTGAATCGGTGGAGGAACCGTAGAGGACGCCGTAGACGAAGAAGAACGGCACACACCACCAACTGCCCCAGAACCAGACGGCGCCGGCGCCGCTCAGGACTAAGGCGCCGAGCCAGATGATGGTATCGCGGATTGCCGGGCCGTCGGAGCGCTGCATCAGCTCCTTCATCTGCTTGCGCGGCACGTCGGTGTGATACCACTCGGCCGCCGCCAGCCCGCTCTCGACGGCGAGCTTCGCGTCGCGGCCGATCAGGCTGTAGTCGCGTCGGGACGCTGCTGCGGAGCTCGTATTCCCGGTTCGGAGTCCAATATCCACCATGGCGGAGGCCTCGATCATATTCGGTCAGCGTTCAAAATAACGCCGAGCCCTGATAGGCTCAATATCACAAAGATAGTTTCTATCATTTTCCATCAGAATGGTGTAAAAGGAGCCGGACAGTAGAGCGAGGCAGCGATGGCGAAACGGCCGACGATCACCGACCTGGCACGCATTTCGGGGGTCAGCGTTGCCACCGTCGACCGGGTGCTGAACAACCGCTTGCCAGTGCGCGAGGAAACCGCACGCCGCGTCTATGAAGCGGCGACCAGCATCGGCTATCACGCAGCCGGATTGATCAAGCAGCGGATGCGCCATGAATTGCCCGAATACCGGCTCGGGTTCCTGCTGTTGAGGCGGGAGGACGTCTTCTACAGTGAATTTGCCCGCGAGCTTGAACTGGCGGTATCGCAGTCGCCGCGCTTTCGCGGCGTGGCCACCATCGACTTCGCCGCTTCGCTGGCGCCGGACGAGATCGTCGAGCGGATGCGCAAGCTGGCCGCCAAATCCAGGGCCGTCGCCCTGGTCGGGCCTGATCACCCGACGCTGACGGTCGCCGTCGAGGCTCTCAAAGCCAATGGTGTACCGGTGTTCTCCCTGCTTTCCGACTTTGCGTCCGGTATTCGCGAGGGCTATGTCGGCCTCGACAATCGCAAGGTTGGCCGCACCGCTGCCTGGATGATCTCGAAGGCCGCGAAGAGACCTGGCAAGGTCGCCCTCTTCGTCGGCAGCCATCGCTTCCACGGCCATGAGCTTCGCGAGATCGGTTTTCGCTCCTTTTTTCGCGAGCAGGCGCCGGAATTCACTCTCCTCGAGACGTTGGTCAATCTGGAAGCGAACCAGATCACGCATGATGCAATGATCGAGCTTCTGGCCCGCCACCCCGATCTCGCCGGTTGCTATGTCGCCGGTGGCGGCATGGAAGGCGCGATCTCGGCGCTGAGGGAGGCAAAGCCGGCTGAGATGCCGGCGGTCGTCTGCAACGAGATCACGCCCGACTCCCGCGCGGCGCTGGCAGATAATTTCCTGACGATGGTGATCTCGACGCCACTGGCGGCGCTTTGCCGCGAGCTTGTCGGGCTGATGGCGCACGCCATCGAGACCGGCGCTGCGAATGCGCCGGGTCAGACCTTTCTGCCCTTCGACATTTATCTGCCGGAAAACATCTGACGTCGCGGTCATTGGCGGCACACATGATGTAATCTATCAGAACGCTTTCAGGCCTGGCTTGCCTGAGCGTTCGTCTAAAAGCGCTCGAAATGCCGAAAATCCATTGCTCTTGGCGAAATCTCGCTTGACGCCCACGCGAAATGGAATAAATATTTCACCAACTGAGCATTTTGGTTCTTTCGTTCCGGAAGATCTGTTTCAGGCAAATGCCTTCCGGAACTGAAAATGGCAATCGGGAGAGAATTCCCTGCGAGATCGGGGATTCCGGGTAAATCGGTGCAGCCGGACACCAATGTGGAGGAGAAATAAAATGAAAAAACTGCTTTTGGGCGTCGCGTTCGCGGCGCTGATGAGTTCGTCCGCCTTTGCAGCCAAGATCGGCGTGTCGATGGCGTTGTTCGACGACAATTTTCTCACCGTGCTGCGCAACGGCATGATCGAGCAGGCCAAGGGCATGGACGGCGTCGAGCTGCAGGTGGAGGATGCGCAGAACGACGTCGCCAAGCAACTCGACCAGATCAAGAACTTCGCCGCCTCGGGCGTCGACGCCATCATCGTCAACCCGGTCGACACCTCGGCCACCCAGGCGATGTCGGACGCAGCCGCCGCTGCCAAGATTCCGCTGGTCTATGTCAATCGCGAGCCGGTCAACGTCGACACGCTGCCCGAAAACCAGGCCTTCGTTGCCTCGAACGAAGCCGATTCCGGGACGCTCGAGACCAAGGAGGTCTGCCGCCTGTTCAAGGAGGCCGGCAAGACTGAAGCCAATGTCTATGTGATCATGGGCGAGCTGTCGAACCAGGCAGCGGTGCAGCGCACCAAGGACATTGACGACGTGATCGCCACGCCGGAGTGCAGCTTCATCAAGATCATCGACAAGCAGACGTCGAACTGGAAGCGCGAAGAAGCGCAGAACCTGATGACCAACTGGCTGTCGACAGGCAAGCCGTTCGACGGCGTCATCGCCAACAATGACGAAAGCGCCATCGGCGCCATCCAGGCGATGAAGGCCGCCAACATCGACATGAAGTCGGTTGTCGTCGGCGGCGTCGACGCTACCCAGGATGCGCTTGCGGCGATGCAGGCGGGCGACCTCGATGCGACGGTGTTCCAGGACGCAGCCGGCCAGGGCGCCGGCGCGCTTGACGCAGCGCTCAAGCTGGCGAAGGGCGAGAAGGTCGAGCACAAGGTCTACATCCCGTTCCAGCTGGTCACGCCTGCGAATATCGACAAGTTCCTGAAGAAGAACTGAGGCGGACCTGTCCGATACGGAGCGGCGCGCCAAAGTAAGACAGCGCCGCTCCGCTTTTTCCCTCTCGGCCTGAACAGCGCCGAGTGGAGACCGTGGCTGACGGAGGAAGCACGATTGGCACAGACATCTCACGGCGTCGGCGGGCTCAGCTATGATGCGAAGCGGCGCGCATGGCCAGCCGAATTCAACGTCTTCCTGGCGCTCGTCATCCTCGTCGGCGCTTTCGAACTGATCGGCCGGGTTTTCCTGGGCGACAGCTTCCTGTTCAATACCCGCGACAATATCGATGCGATCTTCAACGAGGCGCGCCTGCAGATCATCATCCTGCAGGTGTCGATCGTCGGCATCATTGCCATCGGCGTGACGCAGGTAATCATTACCGGCGGCATCGACCTGTCCTCGGGTTCGATCGTCGGCGCCACGGCGATGATCGCCATGAGCTTCGCCCAGGTGGCGACGGTCAACGGCAACCCGAACCCCAAGGCAATGTTCATCGCCCAGGGCTGGACCGACCTGCCGGTGATCGTGCCGGTGCTGGTCGCGATCGGCTGCGGTCTGCTGGCCGGCCTGGTCAACGGTGCATTGATCGCCTACACGCGCATTCCGCCGTTCATCGCCACGCTCGGCATGATGGTCACCGCGCGCGGCATCGCCAAATGGTGGTCGAAGGGACAGCCGATCTCGTTTCCGACCGAGAGTTTCGCCTCCATCGGCAAGGGGCTGATGCCGGTCATCATTTTCATATCACTCGCGGTGCTGTTCCAGCTGATCCTGAGCTACACCAAATATGGCAAGCACTGCTATGCAATCGGCTCCAATGAGGACGCCGCGCGCATGTCCGGCATCAACATCGCCAACCACAAGATCCTCGTCTACGTCATTGCCGGCGTCCTCGCCGCGCTCGCCGCCGTGGTGCTGAGCTCGAAAAATCTCACCGCCCAGGCCGGCATGGGTGTGATGTACGAGCTCGACGCGATCGCCATGGCGGTTATCGGCGGCGTGTCGCTGTCGGGCGGTCGCGGCTCGATTATCGGGACGGTGATCGGCTCGCTGATCTTCGGCGTCATCATCTCCGGCTTCACCTTTCTGCGCCTCGACGCCTATTATCAGGAGATGGTCAAGGGCGTTATCATCGTCGGCGCAGTCGTACTCGACCAGTGGCGCCAACGCCTGCGGGCAATGAGGGCTTGATCATGTCGGACGTCGTGCTGAAAACCGAAAACCTGACCAAGTATTATGGCGGCGTCCATGCGCTGGAGGGTGCCAATTTCGAGCTGCGCAAGGGCGAGCACGTCGCCATCATGGGCGACAACGGCGCCGGCAAATCGACCTTCGTGCGCCAGATTGCCGGTGTCGAGCAGCGCACCAACGGCAAGATGTGGTTCGACGGCAAGGAAGTGAATTTCGCCGGCCCCATCGAAGCCCGCGAGGCGGGCATCGAGACGGTGTTTCAGAACCTGGCGCTCGCCGACGACCTCGACGTGCCGTCGAACCTGTTCCTCGGCCGCGAGCGGGTGCTGTTCAATCTAGGACCCTTCTCGATCCTCGATCGCAAATTCATGCGCAAGGCGACCGAGGCAGCCTTGGTCCGCACCGCGGTCAAGATTCCCAATCTTTCCAACACCATCCGCCACATGTCGGGTGGCCAGCGCCAGTGCGTGGCAATCGCCAGAACCGCGACCTTTGCTTCCAAGCTCATCATCATGGACGAGCCGACGGCGGCACTCGGCGTGCAGGAGACGATGCAGGTCGAAAACATCATACGCACGCTGAAGGAGAATGGCGAACCGCTAATCCTGATCTCTCACAATATGCGCCAGGTGTTCGATCTGGTCGACCGTATCGTCGTTTTCCGGCGCGGCCGCATCGTCGCCAATTTGCGCAAGCAGGACACCGACGGCAACGATATCGTCTCCTACATCACCGGCGCCAAGACCGGGCAGGCGGAACTTGCGGCCTAAGGGCCAACGCTGAGCCACAGGCGCTGACGCCTTCCCTTCCAAACCATCCTCAAAGGAAATTCTTCATGCCTCTTCGCTTTGCTCTTCTCGGTGCCGGCCGTATCGGCAAGGTCCATGCTCGCGCCGTTGGTTCCAATCCGCAGGCCAGGCTGGTTGCGGTTGCCGACGCGTTCGAGAAGGCGGCGACCGATCTGGCCTCTGCCTATGGCGCCGAAGTGCGCAGCATCGATGCCATCGAGAAGGCCGGCGATATCGATGCGGTCATCATCTGCACGCCCACCGACACTCATGCCGATCTGATCGAACGCTTCGCCAAAGCGGGTAAAGCGATCTTCTGCGAAAAGCCGATCGACCTCGACGCCGCCAGGGTGGAACAATGCCTGGCCGTCGTCGACAAGGCTGGCGCCACCCTGATGGTAGGCTTCAACCGCCGCTTCGATCCGCACTTTGCCGCCGTGCGCAAGGCGATCGACGACGGCGCCATCGGCACGGTCGAGATGGTGACCATCACCTCGCGCGATCCCGGCCCGCCGCCGCTCGACTATATCGGCCGCTCGGGCGGCATTTTCCGCGACATGACCATTCATGATTTCGACATGGCGCGCTTCCTGCTCGGCGAGGAGCCGGTGGCGGTCAGCGCGCACGCTTCGGTGCTGGTCGACAAAAAGATCGGCGAGGCCGGCGACTTCGACAGCGTCAGCGTCATCCTCGAAACTGCCTCCGGCAAGCAATGCGTCATCTCCAACTCGCGCCGCGCCACCTATGGCTACGATCAGCGCATCGAGGTGCATGGCTCGAAAGGCATGATTGCGGCCGAGAACCAGCGGCCGGTGTCGATCGAACTGGCCAATGAAAAGGGCTATACGCGGCCGCCGCTGCACGATTTCTTCATGACCCGTTATCTCGACGCCTATGCCAACGAGATCGCCGCCTTCATCGCGGCAGCGACGTCAGGCAAGAAGGCGGCGCCGAGCGGCAAGGATGGGCTGGTGGCGCTCAGGCTGGCAGATGCGGCGCTGAAATCGGCCAAGGAAGGCAAGACCGTCCGCCTCGACAAAACAATCTGACTATCAAACACAGGAGCAAGGCGATGAACGGTTCAGCCGGTCGCAATTCCGAAACACGCGCCATCGTCACCGGCGGCGCACAAGGCATCGGCTTTGCCGTCGCCGAAGCGCTGGCCGATGAGGGCTGCCGGGCACTGGCGCTGATCGGCCGCTCGCAGGAGAAAGGCGACAAGGCTGTCGCCGCCCTCAAGCGGGCAGGCGTCGATGCAATCTTTATCAGCGCCGACGTCTCAGAGGTGGCCGACTGCAAGCGTGCGGTCGAAACGGCGATTGGCCATTTCGGTACCGTCAACGCGCTGGTCAACGCCGCCGCCACCTCGGCCCGCGGCTCGCTGGTCGAGACCTCCGAGGATCTGTTCGACCAGATATTCCAGACCAATGTGCGCGGCCCGTTTTTCTTGATGCAGGGAGTGGTGGCGCATTTGCTGGCGCGCCAGGCACCGGGCTCGATCGTCAACGTGCTGTCGATGTCGGCGCATTGCGGCCAGTCGTTCCTGGCACCCTATTCGTCGAGCAAGGGAGCGCTGGCGACACTGACCAAGAATGTCGCCAATGCCTATCGCGGCAATCGCATCCGCTGCAATGCGGTGCTGCCCGGCTGGATGGATACTGAGGGCGAGGCGATCGTGCAGAAGAAATGGCATGACGCGCCGGACGACTGGCTGGAGAAGGCCGAAGCCGCGCAGCCGATGGGCCAATTGGTGAAGCCGGCGCAGCTTGCCCGACTGATCAGCTACATGATCAGCCCGCAGTCCGGCGTCATGACCGGGTCGCTGGTCGACTACGATCAGAACATCGCAGGGTCGTCGCCGGAATAGGATCAACCGAGTAGCCGCAGGAGCTCACCTTGGCAACGCGTAACACGAAGGATTTCGAAGGCTTTGGAATTGAACTCGTCGATCCCTGGACTGCATGAACCGCTCGGCGCAGCATGTTGGGCCTCGAAAGTGACCCGAGATGCATCCATACTGGATCAGGATAAGCGGTAGCCTTGGCGTTAGCGTTACCGCCCGGTCGGAAGCCGATGCCCTACAACTCTTCGCCCTTGCCTACGGGATCCGCCAAGAAATTATCAGTATCGAGATCATCAAGGACATGAACGATCTCGACCAGAACCATGTCGTGCCCAATTTGGGTGCGGCCAACTGGTTTCGTCGCGGCATCTGGTATCCTCAAGGTTTGGAACACATTGCAAACTGAGACACGACCTTCTCGGCTCGTGACAGATCGGAGGCGCTTGCGCTTAAATCCCGAATGCCTTGGCGACTAGCGGAAACGCCCATCGCTTCTTCATCGCGGGGCGAAGCAAGGAGCGAAGCGGCGCGGCGCAGACCCCGAGATCCATATGTGACTTCAAAGCATTGCAGCGGCGCAGAATGCTGCTCCCCTACGGCTGAGCCCATAAAGGGTGTCAGTCTACCCGGCACGCGCGACGAGCGAAGCGAAAAGAAGGAAGAGGCCAGGGGCACTCAAAACAAAAACAGCAATGAACAGCACAAAGCGCCAGCCAAGAGTCAAATTTGGAGACCTCAAGCCATAGACGATTCCGGCCATCGCCAATACGAACGCCACGATTATGAGAAGATGGTATCCTTGGGGCTCTGGCATAACCTTTGATTTCGCTTTCGCGCCGCATTCGGTGGAGCGGCTTCGTGTCAAGCATAAAGCGGTTTGGCTTAGGTGACGATGGACGACATGTCACATTTCAAGCCGAGCCACCTGGCACGTGACAAGCGCCTCCGCATCGACTATATCAGCCCTCATGATCAACCTGACCGCCAAATATTGGTACTTTATGAGCTCGCTGGCGGCGGGAGGATTGCGCTCGATCTGAAGATTGCAGCAACAACATCCGAACAGCCGCCAGACCTGGCGGCTTTTTTGTTTCAGCCGGCAGGTCTCCCAATCAGGAGCAGAATGCCGTGTTGACGACCACAGACGATCTTCGGGTCAAAGAAATAAGGGAATTGAGCACGCCGGACGAGGTGATGCGGGAGATACCGCGCACGCTGACCGCGACGCGCACCGTTGCCGCGTCACGCAACGCCATCCACACCGTGCTGACCGGCATCGACGATCGGCTGGTGGTCGTCGTCGGCCCTTGTTCGATCCACGATCCGGCCGCTGCCGTAGACTATGCCAGCCGCTTGGCATCGCTGCGTGAAAGCCTGTCGGATCGGCTGGAGATCGTGATGCGCGTCTATTTCGAGAAACCGCGCACGACGGTCGGCTGGAAGGGCCTGATCAACGATCCCGACCTCGACGGCAGCTTCAACATCGACAAGGGGCTGCGGATGGCCCGCAACGTGCTCGCCGCCGTCAACAATCTCGGTCTGCCGGCGGCGACCGAATTCCTCGACATGGCCACTCCGCAATATATCGCCGACCTCGTCGCCTGGGGCGCGATCGGCGCGCGCACGACCGAGAGCCAGATCCATCGCGAACTGGCATCGGGCCTGTCCTGCCCGGTCGGCTTCAAGAACGGCACCGACGGCAATTTGCGGATCGCGGCCGAGGCCGTGAAATCCGCCGCCCAGCCGCATCATTTCATGGCGGTGACGAAGGGCGGGCGCAGCGCCATCGCGACGACCACCGGCAACGAGGACTGCCACGTCATCCTGCGCGGCGGTATTGTGCCGAATTATGACGCGGCCAGCATTGCTGCTGCCTGCGCGGAACTCGGCCGGATCGGCGTGGCGCCGCGGCTGATGATCGATGTCAGCCACGCCAACAGCAGCAAGAAGCCGGAAAACCAGCCAGGGGTGGCGGCCGACGTGGCTGGCCAGGTCGCGGCAGGCGACGAGCGCATCATCGGCGTCATGATCGAGAGCAACCTTGTCGCCGGCCGGCAGGACGTCATGCCCGGCAAGCCGCTCGTCTATGGCCAGAGCATCACCGATGGCTGCATCGACTGGGCAGCCACCGAGACGGTGCTTCACGGCCTTGCCGACGCCGTCGAGCGGCGCCGGTCGGTGCGCCGCGCCATGATCGCCGGCCGTCCGGGAGCCGCCTGAGGCAGCCAATGCCCCTTCTCCCCTTGTTGTGGGAGAAGGGCAACCGGCGCCCAGCAATTACCGCACTGCGATCCAGCGCTGTTCCGCGAACGAGCGCGCCATCGCGTGCACGGTGCGCTCGATCTCCAGGCCTTCGTCGAAGTCGATGATCCGCGCCGGCTTGCCGGCAAGCCGCGTCAACAGTTCCCAGCATTCGATGATCTTGAGATCATTGAAGCCAAGGCCGTGGCCGGGTGCCGGCAGGAAGGCGTCGTAAGGCGTATGGTGCGGCGCCACCAGGATGGTGCGATAGCCTTGCTCGGTCGGCCGGTCGGCTGTCAGATAGAGTTGGAACTCGTTCATCCGCTCCTGGTCGTACAGGATCGAGCCCTTCGAACCAAAAATCTGGATGGCGATCCGGCCCTTGCGGCCCCAGGCCGAACGGTTGACCAGCAACGTGCCGGCAATGCCGTTTTCGAGATGCATCAGGATGCTGGCGATGTCATAGGTCTCGACGGCGCGGCGCCCGCCCGAGGCGACGCGGCGGTCGGCATAGGGTCTGGCCATGTCGCACATGACGCGGGCGACACGGCCGAACAGTACGGCAATGAGCGACAGCGGATGTACGGCGAAATCGTCGAGCGCGCCGTAACCGGACGCCGCCTCGTGCTTCCAGAAGAACAGCGCCTCCGGATCGGCCATGAAGTCCTCGTCCATCTCGATACGCAGATGGTTGACCTCGCCGATGATCTTCTCGTCGAGCAGCGCACCGATGTGGCGGATCGCGGGATTTTGGATGTAGTTATAGCCAAGCGCGGCCACCTTGCCGGATTTTTGGGCCGCCGCAGCCATCGCTTGCGCCTCCGCAAAACTTGGCGCCATCGGCTTCTCGCACCACAGATGCTTGCCGGCTTCGAGGATGGCGATGGCCATTTCCGGGTGGAACTGGTTTGGCGTGGTCAGCGAGATGACATCGACATCGGGATCATCGACCACCGCACGCCAGTCGCCGGATGCCTTGGCGAAGCCGAATTCGCTGGCGCGGCGTTTGGCAAGGTCCTCGTTGACCTCGCCCAGATGGACCAGCCTTGGCTTGTCGACATCGGGAAAGACGGTGCCGACCGCGTTCCAGGCAATGGCGTGGCACTTGCCCATGAAGCCCGTGCCGATAAGACCTACCCTGACCATCTGCCTTGCCTCCCTGTGTGCAAACTTATGTGGATGAATTAGTCCATTTTGTTTGCAAATGGAACGCTTGCCTCATTTTTTATGGTGTTCTTGCACAGGCCCGCTATGATGGGGCACAGAGGGAACCGACGATGAGCCTGGGCGGAGCGACGATGGACGAACGGGTGCCTCGCGATTTCGAAACGCTGCGGGCGACGATCCTGGAGCGGCGTCAGAGCCTGCCGAAACGTATCGCCCAGATCGCCGCCTATGCGCTCGATAACCCCGACGATATCGCCTTCGGCACCGCTGCCAGCATCGCCGCTTCCGCCGGTGTCCAGCCTTCGACCCTGATCCGCTTTGCCCAGCAGCTTGGCTTTGACGGTTTCACCAGCCTGCAGCTGGTGTTTCGCGAGCGCCTGCGCGAGCGCAACTCATCCTACGATGAAAGGCTGGCGGCATTGCGCGCCAAGGCCGACGAAGGCGCCGGCCACCGCGCGATTTTCGACGGTTTTGTCGCCGCAGCCAGCACCTCGCTCAACGACATTTCGCGCACGCTGAATGAAGACCATTTCGAAGACGCGATCGCCGTGCTGGCCAAGGCGGAAACCATTTATGTGCTGGCCAAGCGGCGCTCCTACCCGGTCGCCTCCTACATTGCCTATGCATTGGGCAAGCTCAAGATCCGCAACCAGCTGATCGAATCGGCCGCCGGCCTGAACGCGGAGATGATCGGCTTTGCCTCTCCAAGGGATGCCGTCATCGCCATCAGCTTTTCGCCCTATGCCCCGGCCACCATCGAGGAGGCGCGCGTCATTTCGGAGCAAGGCGTGCCGATCGTGGCGATTACCGACAGCTCCTTTTCGCCGCTCGCCCAGTTCGCCAGGGTCTGGTTCGAGGTCGCCGAAGCCGATTTCGCCGGCTTCCGCTCGCTGTCGGCGACGATGGCTTTGGCTATGGCGCTGACCGTCGCAGTCGGCGAGAAGCGGCGCGATAGCGGCAGGAAGCGCAAGGCCTAGATCACCTCTATTGCCGTTTCGCCTTCTGCCAAAAGCCGCGCTGCGTCGCGGGCAGGCGGCGACCCGAACTGGCGGGCATATTCCCGGCTGAACTGGGAAGCACTCTCATAGCCGACAGCGAAGGCGACACGCGCCACGTTGCCCGGCTGGGCAATCAGCAGATGGCGGGCTTCCAGCAAGCGGATTTGCTTTTGATACTGGACTGGGCTCATGGCCGTCGCCGCCTTGAAGTGACGATAAAACGCAGCACTGCTCATATGGGCGATTTCAGCCAGATCCCCGACCCGGACCGGCTGATGGGGATGCGAACGGATCCAGGCGATCGCCTGGCCAATTCGGGACAGATGGCCATCGGCGCGCGCAAGTTCACGAAGCTTTCCGCCTTGCGGACCTTGCAGGAGCCGAAACAGCATCTCCCGCTTGAGCATGGTCGCGAGCACGGGAATCTCCGCTGGCCGGTCAAGCAGCCGCATCATTCGACGGAGCGCGTCGAGCAGGTCGTCATCAACGGGAGAGATGGAGAAACTGTCGCCGCCGAGGGCTGGCGCGTGCTCGACGAGGAGGGCGGCGACGGCTTGCAGGTCAAGGGTCAAGCCAATGGCCAGATAAGGACGCGCCGCGCTCGCTTCGATTATCTGGCTGATAGTGGGCGTCTCGACAGTGTAGATGAAATAGCTGGCCGGCTTGTAACGAAGAGCCCGGTCGCCGATCAGAACCGTCTTCGCGCCCTGCAATACGAATAAGATCCCCAACCCCCACACCCCTGGCAATGGCGGCGTGGCAACTTCGCTGCGGCCGATCGAAACGCGGGGAACCGCCGTGCTTGTTCGTCGCCCGCGCGCATGGCGGCCGGCGATCTCGATCAACTCCTGCAGCGCCTCGCTCATTGCGCCAGCATCGCGCATTCGCACCGGCCGCGCAACAGCGTGAGAGGATTAGGCAAGAGCCTGAGAATTTCCGGCGCGCGGCGCCCGCTGCCTCGCGCCATTTGTGGGTCTTCCACAAGAATAATGGAGACACCGAAATGACGACTTCGAAGACCGCGCTGGTGACCGGCGCCAACAAGGGTATAGGCCGCGAAATCGCCCGGCGACTGGCGACCATGGGCTTCAAGGTCTGGCTCGGCGCCAGGAGCGCCGAACGCGGCATGGCGGCGGCGCAGGCATTGCGCGCGGAAGGCCTCGACGCAGAGTGGCTTGAACTCGACGTCACGCAGGATAACAGTGTTGCGGCGGCAGCCAAGGCACTCGGGCAGGCCAGCCCCTGCCTCGACGTGCTGGTGAACAACGCCGGCGTCGCCATCAATTACGACCTGCCGCCGAGCCAGCAGCGGATCGCCGACATCCAGGCCACTTACGACGTCAATGTCTTCGGCCCCATCCGCGTGACCCAGGCATTCCTGCCGCTGCTGCTGGCAGCACCTGCTGCCCGGATCGTGATGGTGAGCAGCTCCACCGGGTCCATCGGCCGGGCGCTGGATCCCGCCACCGCGAACCACGCCGTCAATATGATGGGTTACGGCAGCTCCAAGACAGCCTTGAACGCCATCACCGTGGCCTTCGCCAGGGAGCTCGCGCCCCAAGGCATCAAGGTCAACGCCGCGGCGCCCGGCTACACCGCCACCGATCTCAACGGGTATAAAGGTCACCGCACGGTGCAGCAGGCGGCCGAGATCGTCATTCACGTGGCGACCTTGGACGCCGATGGCCCGACCGCCGGGTACTTCAACGATGATGGCCCGCTTCCTTGGTAAATCAGCTGGTTTCAGTGGCAGACCCTTGACGTTCGTCTGACTTCAAAGTTTCTGAACGCGCGAGCTTTGCACAGCACTTTTCAGCCTTGGGAATGCTCGTTCCATATTGACTATGGATTGGAATTATTATTTCATATTGCCGGCGCCACGTTGCCGCTCGCGCGTGTTACCCAAGACAACAAAGCCGATGGGAGGTTCGAATGGGCGAAGCCGTGGAAGCGAGACATGCGCCGCTCGACATCATCACGATCGGCCGCGCTTCCGTCGATCTCTATGGTCAGCAGATCGGCTCGCGCCTCGAGGACATTACTTCCTTTGCCAAGTCGGTCGGCGGCTGTCCAGCCAACATCGCAGTCGGCACTGCCAGGCTCGGCCTGCGCTCGGCGCTGCTCACCCGCGTCGGCAATGAGCAGATGGGCCGCTTCATCCGCGAGCAGCTGACCCGCGAGGGCGTTTCGGTCCAAGGCCTCAAGACCGATCCGGAGCGGCTGACTGCCCTGGTGCTGCTGTCGGTCGAGGATGAAGGCGTCTCGCCGATGATCTTCTATCGCAGCGATTGCGCCGACATGGCGCTTTCGGAAGACGACATCGATGAGGCCTTCATCGCTTCGGCACGCGCGGTCGTCGTCACCGGCACGCATTTTTCGCGACCCAACAGCGACGCCGCCCAGCGCAAAGCGATCCGTGCCATGAAGGCCAAGGGCGGCAAGGTGGTGTTCGACATCGACTACCGCCCCAACCTGTGGGGCCTCGCCGGCCACGCCGAAGGCTTTGAGCGCTATGTGAAATCCGACCGCGTCTCGGCGCAGTTGAAGACGGTGCTGCCCGACTGTGACCTCATCGTCGGCACCGAAGAGGAGATCATGATCGCCTCGGGCGCAGACGATTGCCTGAGTGCGCTGAAAACCATCCGCTCGCTGTCGGCGGCAACCATCGTGCTGAAGCGCGGCGCCATGGGTTGCATCGTCTATGACGGGCCGATCAGTGACGACCTCGAGGACGGTGTCGTCGGCAAGGGGTTTCCGATCGAGGTCTACAATGTGCTCGGCGCCGGCGACGCCTTCATGTCGGGCTTCCTGCGCGGCTGGCTCGGCGAGGAAAGCCTGGCGACGGCGGCGACCTGGGCCAATGCCTGCGGCGCCTTTGCCGTGTCGCGGCT
This sequence comes from Mesorhizobium sp. M1328, assembly GCF_040318075.1. Classification (NCBI taxonomy): domain Bacteria; kingdom Pseudomonadati; phylum Pseudomonadota; class Alphaproteobacteria; order Hyphomicrobiales; family Phyllobacteriaceae; genus Mesorhizobium; species Mesorhizobium sp. M1328. Next base: position 190,803 of record NZ_JAMYLO010000001.1, read on the forward strand.
GCTCTGCGCACCGGAATACCCGACTTTCGAGGAATTGCAGTTCTTCCTGAAAAACGGCAGCAAGCATCTGGCGCTGCGCAAGGACGAGGCGATCAACCACATCCATTGGGCGACCACGCGCCGGCACGACATCCCCTCGCTGATGGCGTTCGCCTGCGACCACCGCGTCCAGTTGGAGGACGTCGCGGCAAAAGCCGGCGCCGATCCGTCGCGAATACCAGCTTTCAAGGTGCTGACGGTCAAGGCTGCGGCCAAGGTCGCGGCCGGCCGCGGCGGCTACGGCATGCTTCTCGACGAAAAATACGGACGCGAGGCGATGTTCGAATTCGCCCACCATTCCTTCGCCTGGCTCGGCCGGCCGGTCGAGCTGCCGGGTTCGCGGCCGCTTCGCTTCGAGTTCTCGCAGGACATAGGTTCGCAACTGACCGAATGGCCGGTCGACCACTGCATCAAGTGCCTGTGCTTCTATCATCCCGACGATCCCGCGGCGCTGAAGACCGAACAGCAGCAGAAACTGCGCGCTTTGTTCGAGGCCGCGCGGAAAGTGGGCAGAGAACTTCTGGTGGAGATCATCGCCGGCAAGCACGGCAAGCTCGACGACATGACCATCCCGCGCGCGCTCGAGGAACTCTACGCACTCGGCATCAAGCCCGACTGGTGGAAGCTCGAACCACAGGCATCGGCCGGCGCATGGGCAAAGATCGAGGCGGTGATCCTGAAGAACGATCCCTGGTGCCGCGGGATTGTGCTGCTCGGTTTGGAAGCGCCGCAGGACGAGCTGGAAGCGGCCTTTGCCGCCACCGCCAAGGCGCCCATCGTCAAGGGCTTTGCCGTCGGCCGCACCATCTTCATCAACGCGGCCGAACAATGGCTGGCCGGCAAGATGTCGGACGATGAGGCGGTTGCCGACATGGCATCTCGCTTCGAGAGACTGACCGAGGCGTGGCTTGCCGCGCGCGGCCGCAAAGCAGCATAAGAAGGCGCGGCAATAAGGACTGCGGAGGAACCGACATGACCAAGACAATCCGCCTGACGATGGCGCAGGCGCTGACCCGCTTTCTTGCCCGGCAGATGACCGAGATCGGCGGCAAGAAAGTGCCGATCTTCGGCGGCGTCTGGGCGATCTTCGGCCACGGCAATGTCGCCGGCGTCGGCGAGGCGCTCTACCAGGTGCGCGACGAATTGCCGACCTTCCGCGCCCATAACGAGCAGGCGATGGCGCATGCGGCGATTGCCTACGCCAAGGCCAATTTCCGCCGCCGCTTCATGGCTGCGACCAGTTCGATCGGCCCCGGCGCGCTCAACATGGTGACCGCTGCGGCACTTGCACATGTAAACAGGTTGCCTGTCCTGTTTCTGCCCGGCGACGTCTTCGCCAATCGCATTCCGGATCCCGTCCTGCAGCAGGCCGAGGATTTTTCCGACGGCACGGCGACGGTCAATGACTGCCTCCGGCCGGTGTCGCGCTATTTCGACCGCATCACGCGGCCGGAGCAGATTATGCCGGCGCTCAACCGCGCCATGCAGGTGCTGACCGACCCGGCCGAATGCGGCCCGGTGACCCTGGCGCTGTGCCAGGATGTGCAGGCCGAGGCCTATGACTACCCCGAGAGCTTCTTTGCCGAGCGGCTCTGGACGCCGCGTCGGCAGCGCCCGGACCGCAACGAACTGGCGGCCGCAGTCGCGGCGCTCAAAGCGGCGAAAAAGCCGCTGGTGATCGCCGGCGGCGGCGTGCTCTATTCGCAGGCGTCGGATGAATTGGCGAAGCTGGTGCAAGGTGCCGGCATTCCGGTTTGTGAGACGCAAGGCGGCAAATCCTCGCTCCCGGACGATCATCCCTTGAACATGGGCGCGGTCGGCGTCACCGGCACTTCGGCGGCCAACCGGCTGGCCGAAGTGGCCGACGTCGTGCTTGCCGTCGGCACCAGACTGCAGGATTTCACCACCGGCTCCTGGGCGCTATTCAAGAATTCCGGCAAGACAATCATCGGGCTCAACGTGCAGCCTTTCGATGCCGGAAAGCACCAGGCGCTGCCGCTGGTCGCCGATGCGGCGGAAGGGCTCGCCGAATTGGCTGCCGCGCTGAAAGGCTGGAAAGCCCCTTCAGGCTGGACCGACAATGCGATCAGGGGCAAGAAGGAGTGGCAGGCGGATGCCGGCAAGGCGACTGGGTCAACCAATGCGGCCCATCCGTCCGACGCGCAGGTGATCGGCGCCGTACAGCGGGCCATGGGCTCCGGCGTGACGCTGCTTCATGCCGCGGGCGGCCTGCCCGGCGAATTGCACAAGCTATGGCAGGCGGGTGCGCCCGGCTCCTATCACGCCGAATACGGCTTCTCGACCATGGGCTACGAAATCGCCGGCGGACTCGGCGTCAAGATGGCCAGGCCCGACGAGGAGGTTGTGGTGATGATCGGCGACGGCTCCTACCTGATGCTCAATTCCGAGATCGCGACCTCGGTGATGCTCGGCCTCAAGCTGACCATCGTGCTGCTCGACAACCGCGGCTATGGCTGCATCAACCGGCTGCAGATGGCGACCGGCGGCGCCAACTTCAACAATCTGCTGAAGGACGCTCGTCACGAGACCTTGCCCGAGATCGACTTCGCCGCACATGCGGCAAGCCTGGGCGCCATTGCCGAAAAAGTGCCGTCGATCGCCGGGCTGGAAACGGCGCTGGTGCAAGCGAAGAAGAATACGCGAACGACCGTGCTGGTCATCGACACCGACCCGCTGGTTTCGACCGAGGCCGGTGGAAGCTGGTGGGATGTCGCAGTGCCGGAAGTCTCGGCACGGCCGCAAGTGAATGCGGCGCGCAAGAAATATGAGGAAGCGCTGAGCGGGCGGCGATTTTAGCGCCCGCCAACGCCTCGAATGTCAGAAACTGGAGTGACGACTTGAAAGCCAAACTGGGCATGTCCCCTATTGCATGGTGGAACGACGATCTTGCGGAACTCAGCGATGATGTGTCGCTGGAGGAGTGCCTGCGCCAATCGCGTTCGGCTGGTTTCACCGGCATGGAAATGGGCCGCCGCTTTCCTAACGATCCGAAAATCATGCTGCCGATCCTCAGGCAGGCCGACGTGACGCTTTGCGGCGGTTGGTACTCGGGAACGCTGGTCGACGAAAACATGGCGAAAAACAAGGATCGTATCCAGCCGATGATCGATCTGTTCAAGGCGGTGAATGCGCCCTGCATCGTCTATGGTGAAGTCGGCCGCTCCATCCAGGGCGACCGCTCCAAACCGCTCGCCACCAAGCCCAGGCTTTCGGACGAGGAGATGAAAGCCTATGCGAAGCGGCTCACGCAGTTCGGCGAATGGTGTGCCGAGCAAGGCATGCCGCTCTCCTACCACCATCATATGGCGGCGGTCGTCGAGACCGAGCCCGAACTCGATGTATTCATGCGCTATTCGGGTGAAGGCATTCCCTTGCTGCTCGATGCCGGGCACCTGGCTTTTGCCGGCGGTGACGTGCTGCGCGCCATCGACAATCATCACCGGCGCATCAACCACGTGCATGTGAAGGACGTGCGCATGGAGGTGATCGAGAAACTCGACCGCCAGAAGCAATCCTTCCTCGATGCCGTGGCGCTCGGCGCCTTCACGGTGCCGGGAGATGGCTCGCTGGATTTTGGCGCCATCGTCCAGAGGCTAGCCGACCATGGCTATGAAGGCTGGTTCGTGGTCGAGGCCGAGCAGGATCCGAAGAAGAACCCGCCGCTCAAGATGGCGCAGGTCGGCTATAAGGAATTGATGCGGGTGATGACGGCGGCGGGCTACACGGTGGAGACACAGGGCTTTCCCAATGCTTGAGGCTCGCGAGGAAGGGCTGATCCGATGCCGTGGGTGATCCGATGAAAGACTCCGAGCACCCGTTTTTCCGGCCGCTGTGGCGGCGCGTTGCCGTTGTCGCGGTCTGCCTGGTCTGGTCGGTGATCGAATTCGCTACCGGCACACCGTTCTGGGGCGTGATTGCGCTCGGCTTCGCCGGCTATGCCGTCTGGCAATTCTTCTATCTCTACAAGCCAGCTGACGAGGACAAGCCATCGGCGGACGCCAAACCGAAGGAATGACCATGTCTAAGCTGCTCGTCAAAGCCAATAAGGGCCACGGCCGCGTCGCTCATGTGACGCCGCAGAGCGCCGGCTGGACCTATGTCGGCTTCGATCTGCACCGGCTGCGGCCCGGCGAGAGCGCTTCCGGGCAAACCGCGGATCGTGAGGTCTGCCTTGTGTTCGTCACCGGCAAGGGTAAGGCCAAGGCCGGCGGCAAGGAACTCGGCCTGCTCGGCGAGCGCATGTCGCCCTTCGAAGGCAAGCCGTGGTCGGTCTATGTGCCGCAGGGGTCGGAGTGGTCGGTGAGCGCCGATACCGATCTCGAACTTGCCGTCTGTTCGGCGCCAGGACTGGGCGGCGGTCTGCCGGTCCGTGTCATCGGACCTGACGATCTCGGCCAGGAGGTTCGCGGCAAAGGCACCAACACGCGCTACGTCACCAACATCCTGCCGGAGGGCGAGCCGGCCGATTCCCTGCTGGTGGTCGAGGTCATCACGCCCGGCGGCCACACATCGAGCTATCCGCCGCACAAGCACGACCAGGACAATCTGCCGGCTGAATCCTATCTGGAGGAAACCTATTACCACCGTCTCAACCCGCCACAGGGCTTTGCTTTCCAGCGCGTCTACACCGATGCCGACGAGAACGGTGCTCGTTCGCTCGACGAAGCGATGGCGATCGAGGACGGCGACGTCGTGCTGGTCCCCAGGGGTTATCACCCCTGCGCCGCCTGCCACGGCTATGATCTCTATTATCTCAACGTCATGGCCGGACCGAAGCGGACGTGGAAATTCCACAACGCGCCCGAGCACGAATGGCTGATGAAGGCCTGACCGTTTCCCCTTCGCTTCTCAACCGCTGGTCCAAGCCGAAAAAATCGTCGGCTAATGACCAGGCTGTGTCGTTTTGTTACCGAAAACGCTGCAAAGCTTCGTCAATTCGTCATGGAAATCGCCTATGGCAGCGGGGCTGACGAGGACTTTCGATGCGCTACGCTATCTATTTCACCCCCCGGCAGGATGAACCGCTGGCGCGGATCGCCGCCAACTGGCTCGGCCGCGACCCGTTCGGCGCCGCCACAAAGCCGGTCGAGGCGGTGGGCGAGTTGTCGGCGGCGGAAGTTGCCTTCCATACCGCCTCGGCGCGCCGCTATGGCTTTCATGCGACGCTGAAGGCGCCCTTCCGACTGGCTTCCACCGAGACGGAAGCCTCGCTTCGCGCAGCACTCGACGATTTTGCCGAGGCGACGTCGGTGGTGACGGTCCCGCGGCTGATCGTCACCCAGATCGACGGCTTCTTCGCGCTGGTGCCGGAAGCACCGCTGCCGGCGCTCAACCGCTTCGCCGATGATGTGGTGCACGACTTCGACCGCTTTCGCGCGCCGTTGACCGAAGCCGAGATCGAGCGGCGCAGCCCCGATTCGCTGAAGCCCGACGAGTTCCGCAATCTCTGCCAGTGGGGCTACCCCTATGTCTTCGAGACCTTTCGCTTCCATATGACGCTGTCCGGCCGGGTCTCGTCACAGGAAAGCCCTCGTCTTCGCCTAGCAATCGACAGCCTGTTTGCGGGCGTGCTGCAACGGCCGGTGGCGGTGGACGCGCTGACGCTGTTTGTGGAAACTGAACCCGGCGCACCATTCATGGTGCTGTCCCATCACGCGCTCGGGCGCCGCCCGGCCAGAAGAACTGCCTGACCAGAAGAACTGCCTAAATGACTATTTGCTTTAACCGCATTGTGCGACGCCGATTCATTTTCAGTTGGTTGCAAAATGCTCCGAGGACTGCCTGAAATGACCGCCGAGACCGTTCTTGACAATGCCCGCATCGTACTGGCCGACCAGATCATCGAAGGGTCGATCGTGCTGCGCGATGGCGTGATCGCCGACATCGCTCCCGGCGCTGGCCGCAGCGGCGAGGACATGGGCGGCGACTTCATCATCCCTGGCCTGGTCGAGCTCCACACCGACCATCTCGAAGGCCATTACGCGCCGCGGCCGAAAGTGCGCTGGAACCCGATCGCAGCTGTGCTGGCGCATGACGCGCAGGTGGCGACCGCCGGCATCACCACCGTGCTCGACGCCTTGCGTGTCGGCATGGACGAGGATGCCGACCTGACGGCCGCCGACATACGCAAGCTGGCCGACGCGATCGAAGACAGCGTGCAGCAGGACCGGCTCAGGGCCGACCATTTCCTCCATCTGCGCTGCGAGGTTTCGGCGCCGGACTGCCTCACAGCCTTCGCCAATTTCGACGGCGACGAGCGGGTCAGGCTGGCGTCACTGATGGACCATGCACCGGGACAGCGCCAATTCGTCAATTTGGAAACCTATGCCTATTACTACCAGCGCAAGCTGAAGCTGACCGATCGCGATTTCCAGAAATTCTGCGAAAAGCGGATGGCGGAATCAGCGAGGAACTCGAGCCCGAACCGCAGCTTCATCGCCGCTGCCTGCCAAGAGCGCGGCATCGTGCTGGCCAGCCATGACGACGCAACCGTCGGCCATGTCGACGAAGCGATCGAGCAAGGTGTGCGCGTCGCCGAGTTCCCGACCACTGAGGAGGCGGCACGGGCTTCAAAAGAGGCAGGGCTCGGCGTATTGATGGGCGCGCCGAACGTCATGCGCGGCGCGTCGCATTCGGGCAATGTCTCGGCCCGCACGCTGGCCGGCGACGGCCTGCTCGATATCCTGTCATCGGACTACATTCCGTTCAGCCTGATCCAGTCGGCCTTCTTCCTCGGCGACGTGGTCGAGGGCATCTCGTTGCCACAGGCGGTGGCGATGGTCTCGAAGAACCCGGCCGAGGCGGTCGGCCTCACCGATCGCGGCGTCATCGAGCCCGGCCGGCGCGCCGATCTGGTTCGCGTGCGCGTCGACGACCATGTCCCAGTCGTCCGCACGGTCTGGCGGCAGGGACGGCGGGTCGCATGATGGTGTCGGCATCGGTCGAGCGTGAATTGTCAGCCGCGGCGTTTCCGATCCGCGACGGCGTCTTCGTCGCCGTCGTCGGGCCGAGCGGTGCCGGCAAGGACACGGTGATCGGCTATGCGCGCGCCGTGTTTGCCGACGAGAGCCGGCTGGAGTTCGTGCGCCGGGTCATCACCCGGCAGAGCGACGCGGCTACCGAGGATCACGACACGCTCGCCGACGCGGCCTTCGTCGAGGCCGAAGCGGATGGCGCCTTCGCGATTTCCTGGGAGGCGCATGGCCTGCGCTATGGCATCCCGGCCGAAGTCGATTGGTCGGTCTCAAACGGCCGTGTCGCGATCGCCAACGTCTCGCGCGCGATCATCCCGGCGCTGCGGGAGCGCTACGCCAATCTGGCTGTCGTCGAGATCACGGCTACGCCGCAGATCCTGGCCGAGCGGCTGGCGTTGCGCGGTCGCGAATCGCGCGGCGAAGTGCTGGCACGGCTGGCGCGCAGCGCCAATGTGGCGCTGTCCGGACCGGGTGTCACCTCGATCGACAATAGCGGTCCTCGTGAAGCCGCCGGCGAGCGCTTCGCCGAGGTGCTGCGCAAGGCCATGGCCTTCTCCGACATGTCGGGCCTTATCTAAAGTAGCGCCCATCCGATGAATTCTGGATGGGCGCTACTTGTCTAACCCATATTTTTTTGGAAACCGGTATCCACTTTTCGGGATTATGGCCTCATGCGGCGTGCCGGTCCCGACCAGTGTGACGAGTATCGGTGGCAGTGGTTGTCGAAGGCTTCGCTGGCACATCCGCTGGTGTATCCAGAACTGCAACGTGATGGCGATACACCATTTCCCAGCCCTTCCAGCCGGTGAACAGCAGTATGCAGACCACTATGAACGACAACAGCACACCCCATGGCCGGACCGCGGCTTCGGCGCCTTGGGCATATCGAAGATAGAAATTGATCAGTGCCACAACAACCGCGGTCAGATTGCCCAGCATGTGGTACCAGGCGTCGGACAAGGCGCGAATGCGCGGCTCGTTGAGGAAGTCGATAAAACCGGCTGTCGCAGCGAGAAGGGCCATTACGATGGCTGCCCCGATCAGCCACATCGATGCCCGTGCCCAGAAGGCATCGGCAGTTCCCCAGAAAACCAGGTCGGAGACAAAGGCGCCGACAAGAAACGCGACAGGAAAAGGTATCAGCATCGGGTGGAGAGGGTGAGTTCCTACCTTTGCGGTACTTACTGGATTCGTGGGCATGGGACGCCTCCGCGTAGCAAAGCTTAAATAAACGCTCAGATACGGGTTTCGTTCCAAATAGAGACCGACCTGAACTGCTGTCGCGAAGCTCAGGCTGACCTTTTCACGCCACCTGCCGTGGCAGTCGGCGTATTTCATCCAGCTATTTTTGCGTCATTCCGCGGCAGCACCCGCCACGCCCTTGCGTGTGGCTTCCAGCATCCGCCGCCGCGCCCTGAACACGCCCCATTGCTGGTCGACCAGCACGCCGATGAGGATCACCCCGCCCATGACGGCGAAGTTGAGCGAGGACGGGATGCCGAGCAGGTTGACGAGGTTCTGCAACTCCTGCAGCAGCACCGTGCCGAGGAGGACGCCGATCAGCGAGCCTTCGCCGCCGCGCAGCGAGAAGCCGCCGAGCACCGCTGCCGCGATGGCGTAGAGCTCATAGAACTGACCGTGGCTCGCCGGCGAGATCGAGCGTGTGTACATGGCGAAATAGATAGCCGACAGCGCCGTCAGCACGCCGCAGATGACATAGGCGGCCATGACGATGCGGCCGGTACGGATGCCGGAATATTTCGCCGCTTCCTCGTTCTTGCCGATGGCATAGAGATAGCGCCCGAACACCGACCGGTGCAGCACCACCCACATGACGACGGCGATGACGATCAGCGCGATGAAACTGTTCGGCACGCCCCAGGACCGCCCCGCCGTCAGGAACTCGAGTTCCGGGAAGTTCTGTCCGAAGGCAAAGCCGGCGGTGCCGTCGGCGGTGTAGAAGCGCGCCACGCCGCGATAGATCAACAGGCCGCAGAGGGTGACGACAAACGGCTGCAACTTCAGCCGGGTGATCAGCCAGCCATGCATCAGGCCGATGATGGCGCCGAGCGCGATGATCAGCACGAAGGCCAGCGGCCACTCCATCTCCCGCACGGCGATGAAATCGATGAACAGCGTACCGAGTAGCGCAACCACCGAGCCGACTGACAATTCGATGCCGCCGGTGATGATGACGAAGGCCTGGCCGATCGACAGGATGCCGAACAGCCCGATCAGGTTCGAGGTGTTGGCGAGATTGATCGGCAGCAGGAAGCGCGGGTTGATGATCGCCACCACCGCGCCGACCACCAGGATCAGGATCAGCAGGCCGAGATCTTTCTTGCTCATCGTCTTCTCCCAATGCCTGCGAACTACTTCGGCTGCTTGCCGACCGCCAGCAGCAGCACGTTTTCCTGGCTGAACCGGTCCTTGTCGAGAATGCCGGAGATCTGGCCTTCATGCATGACGGCGATGCGGTCGGACACGCCGATCACCTCCTCCATGTCGCTTGAGATCATCAGCACGGCGACGCCGGCATCGGCCAGCGCCCGCATCAGTCCGTAGATCTCGGCCTTGGCGCCGATATCGATACCGCGCGTCGGCTCGTCGAGGATCATCACCTTCGGCTTCATCGCCAGCCATTTGGCCAGCACGACCTTTTGCTGGTTGCCGCCCGACAGCGTGCCGGTACGCGTCTGGACGGAGGGCGCCCTGATGCCGAGATCGGTCTTCTGCTTCTCGGCGGTGGCGGCCTCGGCGCTGGCCGAGACCAGCGAGCGCCGCGAATGCATTGGCAGATTGGGCAGCGAGATGTTCTGGGCAATCGACAGGTCGAGGAGGATGCCGGTCAGCTTGCGATCCTCGGGGACGAGGAAAATACCGTTGGCCACTGCATCCGCGGCCGAACCAAGAACCAGATCTTTTCCGTCAAGCTGGAACGAACCGCCAAAGCTCCTGTCGATGCCGAACAGGACGCGCGCCAGTTCCGTCCGGCCGGAGCCGACGAGGCCGGCCAGGCCAAGGATCTCGCCATGCCTGACATCGAGGTCGACGGGCCGATCAGGATAGGCGGCGGTGCGAATGGCCTTGACCGACAGCGCGACTGAGCCCGGCGGGCGCGCCGATTCTGCGGCCTTCTCGCGCTCCTTCAGCATGCGGCCGATCATCAGCTTGACCATCTGGTCGTGATTGATGGCGCTCTTCGGCAAGGTTCCGGCGAGCATTCCGTCCCTGAGGACGACGACGCGGTCGGCAACGCGCTCGACCTCGTGAAGGCGGTGCGAGATGAAAATGACACTGATGCCGTCTGCCTTCAGCGCCTTGATGACGCCGAGGAGCTTGTCTGTTTCGGCGATCGGCAGGCTGGACGTCGGTTCGTCGAGGATAACCAGTCTTGCCTCGATCGACAGCGCCTTGGCGATCTCGACCATTTGCTGCTGCGCCAGCGACAGCGCCGACACCGGCGTATCGGCCGAGAAATTGGCGCCCACGCGTTTGAGCAGCGGCGCCGCCTGCGCTCGCAGCCTGGCGCGGTCGACGAGCTTGAGCGGCCCGGCGCGCAGCGGTTCGCGGCCGAAGAAGATATTGGCGGCCACGTCGAGGTTTTCGAACAGGTTGAGTTCCTGGTGGACGAAAGCGATGCCCGAGCCGATGCTGGCCTCGACGGTCAGCCCGTCATGGGCGACGCCATCGACGGTGATGGTGCCGGTATCTGGCCTGGTGACGCCACCGAGGATCTTCATCAGCGTCGATTTGCCGGCGCCGTTTTCGCCGACCAGGCCGATGACTTCGCCGGGCCTTACGTCCATCGAGAATCCGTCTAGCGCGACGACGCCGGGATAGGTCTTGCGCACACCGTCGAGGCTCAGGAACGGAGCGTCCGTGGATGCAACGATGGATGGGTCGGAATAATTCATCACGCCTGACAGCAGCCGGTGAGCCGTTTGGCCTCAGACTGACGAGCCTCGCGAGGCACGTCAATAGAACGCCGGCTCAAGGCGAACCTTGAGCCGGCGCAACCTAATTCGCTCAGTTTCCAGACATCGCCTTGAGGCTGGCGGCGTAGGCGTCGACATCGTCCTTGCCGATGATCTTGGTCGGGATGATGATCAGTCCATCGGCCGGGACGCCCGACTTGTCGCCCTTGAGATAGGCGGCCATCAGCTTCATGCCCTGATAGGCCCACTCGAAGGGCTGCTGCACCACGGTGGCGGCAACGGTGCCTTCCTTGACGCCACCCAGCGTGATCGGATCGTCATCGAAGCCGACGACGGTGATCTGGCCAAGCTTGCCGGCATCGCGCAGCGCCTCATAGATGCGCGGCGTGTTGTAGGAATAGAAGCCGACCATGCAGGTGACGTCGGGGCTGGCGACCAGCGCGTCCTCGACATTCTTCTTGGCGCGGGCCTGATCGATGTCATCGCCGCGCACGTCGACCAGCTCGATCTTGGTACCGGCTAGCCCGTCCTTCATGCCCTGGATGCGCTCCTTGGCGTTGTCGGCGCCGAGCAGGCCGACGAAGCCGAGGCATTTGCCGCCGTCGGGCATCGCCTTCTTGGCGATCTCGGCCGCCTGCTTGCCGGCATCGACGTTGGACGAGCCGATATAGGCGACGCGCTTGGTCTGCGGGGCGTCACTGTCGGTGGTGAACAGCGCCGTTTCCGAAGCGATCTTGTTCAGGCCGTCGGTCGAGGTCTTGGGGTCGACCGCGGAGACCATGATGGCCTTGACGCCCGCCGTCACAAGATCGTCCATCAGCCGCTGCTGGATGGCGACCGACGACTGCTCAGGATATTTCAGTTCCAGATTGTAGTCGGGCAGTTCGCCCTGCGCTTTCTTGACGCCAGCTTCTGCCGCCTTCCAGAAGTCGGACGCGCCGTTGACGACGAAGGCCAATGTCGGCTTGTCGTCGGCCCGCGCAATTGCGCTGGCGGACAGGCCGAGCAGCAGGGCCGCAGCGGCGACGGACGCATTTCGTATCACAGATTTCATATTCAACCTCCCATTTGACTCAGTAATTTTCGCTGATGATGAACTTGCCGGCGCGGCTTGGACGCCCTCCTCCTCAAGGGTTTCCGGCAGCGAAGAACGACGCAATTCCAGCCGCGATCGTCGACTTTAGAGACTCATTCGTCGTTCGTAAATAGTCCGATTTGTCTGACATTTCCCCGAAGCGGCAGGCGAGCTCCGGCTGACGGGAACCGTCCGATACCAGGCTGGCTTGCGTTCCGAACATGCGCGGTCCGATGTCGTCCGGGCATGATGGATTGACGTTATAGGGATGCCAGATATTAGTAAAGAGTATTAGTTTGGTCGGGATTCTCGTCACAAAGGAGAGCGGCCTCCCCAGTCGCTACCGTTTCGGATCGGGGACTAAATCGCCTAAGAGGGTCGATTATATCTATTAGTAGCGCTTTGCCTTATAAATGCGAGATTCGAGGGACCAATGATATGAACGAACCACTGCGTGATCCCGTCCTTGAGGGTACCAGGCGGCGCAAGCTGCCCGGGAAAAACCCCAAGGGCCGCGTTACCATGACCGACATCGCCAGGGCCGCAGGCTGTTCGCAGGCGACGGTTTCGTTCGTGCTCAACAACACGCCGGGTATCAGGCTGTCGCAGCAAACCCGAGAGCGGGTGATCGAGACCGCGCGAACGCTGGGCTATTCGCCGCCGGTGTTTTCTGCCTTGCGAGCCCCGGTTGCCGCATTCGACGGGCTGGATGGCGTGATCGGCTTCGCCGTCGACCAGTTGGCGACCAGCCCGGAGGCGGTCGTCGCCATTGAAGGGGCGCGGCAAGCCTCGTGGAACGCCGGCAATGTGCTGCTGGTGGCGCAGACCATGGGCGACGAGGTGATGGAGCCCCGCGCCATCGCGGCGCTGACCAAGCGGGGCATTTCGGCGCTGATCTACATGACCATCTTCACCCGCGAGATCGTCGCGCCGGATTATCTCTACGGCCTCGACATTCCGGTCATCCTGCTCAACTGCTACACCGCCGACTATGCCTTCCCCGCCGTGGTGCCAAGCGAGATCGCCGGCGGGCAGAGCTCGACCCGGCACCTGATCAGCCATGGCCATCGCCGTATCGCCACCATCACCGGCGAGCCCTGGATGCAGGCGGCGCAGGACCGGTTGAAGGGTTACCGCCGGGCGCTGGCGACAGCCGACATCCCGTTCGACCCGGCGCTGGTCGTCGAAGGCGATTGGTCGGCGAGCGCCGGCTATGCCGCGACCGTCAAGCTCTTGGGGCTGAAGGACCGGCCGACCGCCATCTTCTGCCAGAACGATCGCACCGCGATCGGCTGCTACGAGGCGCTGAAGGAGGCCGGCCTGCACATCCCCCAGGATATTTCGGTGGTCGGTTATGACGACGAGGAGATCGCGCGGCATCTGTTCCCGCCGCTGACGACGTCGATCCTGCCGCATATGGCGATGGGGCAATGGGCGATCGAGCAGCTGGAAGTCCCCGCCCCACCCGGTCGCGGCCGCTATCCCATCACGAAGCTCGAATGTCCGCTGGTGGAGCGGGAGTCGGTTGGCGCTGTGGCGGGCTGACGCGAGGCGGCGGGATAGCTGGCGAGCCGCAATGGCACTGGCTTGACAGCGCGCCCGGCATAGGCCCGATTGAATCCATGAGATTGCAAAGCTGCTATAATTTTCAGGACTTTCGCCGGCTGGCAAAACAGCGCCTGCCAGGCCCGATCTTCAACTATATCGATGGCGGCGCGGACGACGAGACGACGCTGCGGCGCAACACGGCGGCGTTCGAGGACTGCGATCTCGTCCCCAACGTCCTTGCCGGCGTCGGACAGGTCGACATGTCGGTCACCGTCATGGGCCAGAAGCTGGCGATGCCGGTCTATTGTTCGCCGACGGCTCTCCAGCGGCTGTTTCACCATAGCGGCGAGCGCGCCGTCGCCGCGGCGGCGGAGAAGTTCGGCACGATGTTCGGCGTCTCGTCGCTTGGCACAGTCAGCCTGGAGGAAGTCCGCAAGCACAGGACGCCGCAGGTCTATCAGTTCTATTTCCATAAGGATCGCGGCCTGAACCGCGCCATGATGGAGCGCGCCAAGGCGTCCGGCGTCGAGGTGATGATGCTGACCGTCGACAGCGTCACCGGCGGAAACCGCGAGCGTGACCTGCGGACCGGCTTTTCAATCCCCTTTCGGCTTACGCTCGGCGGGATGATGCAGTTCGCGATCAAGCCGAGATGGGCTATCGACTATTTGACGCACGAAAAGTTCAGCCTGCCGCAGTTGGACGGCCATATCGATCTCGGTGGCGGAGCGCTTTCCATCAGCCGCTATTTCACCGAGATCCTCGATCCATCGCTGGATTGGAAGGACGTCGAAGACATGGTCCGCTTCTGGAACGGCCAGTTTTGCCTGAAGGGGATCATGAGCGTCGCCGATGCCAGAAAGGCCGTCGACATCGGCTGCACCGGCATCGTTCTGTCAAATCATGGCGGCAGGCAGCTGGACGGCTCGCGCAGTCCCTTCGACCAGCTGTCGGAGATCGTCGACGCGGTGGGCGACAAGATAGACGTGATCATCGACAGCGGCGTCCAGCGCGGCACGCATGTGCTGAAAGCCCTGTCGTTGGGTGCCAAGGCCGTCGGTGTCGGGCGCTACTATCTCTTCCCGCTGGCAGCCGCCGGACAGGCCGGCGTCGAACGGGCACTCGGCCTGATGCGAACCGAGATCGAACGCGACATGCGGCTGATGGGATGCAGGTCGGTGGCAGAGCTTTCCAGGGGGAATGTGCGGTTTAGGTGAGGCAGCCGGGAAGTGGCGCACGGCATAAGCTTTTCGAAGTGCGAACCTATACCGACCTGCCGCTGCTCCTGCCGTCCGTTTCGAAGACGGCCTCGCCGGAAACAGCATCCGTATATCCGCCCTCAAGCCGCTGCAACGCATGCCGGAACCGATCAAGATTGCCTAGCATTTTGGGCCTGGCATCGACCATGTGCTGGAAAGTGTCCCACTCTCCAATCGAGAAGAAGGCGCCGTCTCCCGATTTGATGAGAGCCATTTTTCGCAATCCCTCGAAATTGCGCGGAGCGCTGCTGAACAGTTCGACGAATTCGTCTTCACTACCCGGCTTGACCTGGAAGCGGACGCTGTTGAATGCCGTCATGTACGTTCCCCCGTGAAAGACCTGAAGAAGCTCGAATATGCGAAAGCCCTAAGGCACTCAAACCCTTCGAACACGTGTACAGGAAAATCGGAAGGTTGGCTTCAGTCACCTCCGGCCGAATGCCCCGTTTCTGGCGCTATTTTGCCAGGAAGAGGACGACGCTCGATCTCAATCGGTACGCCCTTGCGACCGGCAATGAAACGCGCTGTTAACGCCGTTCGCGGGTGACAGGATGTTGGCCGCAGTTCGAAGGTATAATCTGCGTCTCGCTGTCAGTTGCGGAGGCGAAAATGAACTTGCTTCGGATTGCGCTCTTGTGCACGGCCATGATCGACCTTGGAATGCCGGCCGTTCGCGCTGAGGATCGGCCTGTGCCGCCGAACAATAAAGCCGCAACAGCGCAGCCGCCCGTTCATTGTGAAGGCCAAAATTGTCTCCCGCCGGCGAACGATCCCGTGCAGGAATGCACCGGCCAGAATTGCACGCCAGCTCCGCCGACTGAACCGGGTCCGGAGATTAAGCAGGCCGACTGAGCAGCATCGGCTGACGATCCCCTTTTTGGCAGGGATGGCGCTCAGCCCTCGCGACCTTCCGGCTACCGGTCACGGTCATAGTCGGACGGCTATGAGCTCACCGCGCCCGAGAGGCCCCATGAGGCGGGCCGTGCATTGGATTGATGGCGCGCCCGAAGAGATTCGAACTCCTGACCCCCAGATTCGTAGTCTGGTGCTCTATCCAGCTGAGCTACGGGCGCGCAACAGGCCATGCTTTGCATAGCCCCGCAATCCGATCCTGGCGACCGGCCGCGAATGTGAGCTGTTCCCTAGCGACTGAATTTGCGAAAAGCAAGCCGATCCTGGCCAAAAGTTTTGCCGCCACGTTTTGCCGTCACGCGCCCGCCGGCGAAGGCGAGCTCACGCCACACGGCGGCCGAGCCGATGGCTCGTAGTCTCGGACCAACCATTTGCGAATTGAAACGGCCCGTAACGAAACGGTTCGTTACGCCGGGCGGCGCAGACCGTTGCGGGCCTGGTCGAGCCGGACCGGCTGGTCGGGAATGGTGACCGCGAATGTGGTGCGGCCGCCGATGCTTTCGACCAGCTCCACCGTGCCGCCATGGGCGCGGATCAATTCATGGGCGATCGCCAGGCCAAGGCCGGTGCCGCCGCTGCGGGCCGAGCCGCGAAATGCCGCGAACAGGTTTTCGCGCGCTTTTGGCGGCAGGCCGGGGCCGGTGTCGGTGACGACGATGCGGCTGACGCTGCCGATGCGCTCGGCCGATATGGTCAGGCGGCGCACCACGGCGCTCTCGGTGTCCGCCGCCATCGCCTGCACGGCGTTTCGGCTAAGATTGGTGAGCACGCGGAACAGCTGGTCGGAATCGGCGTCGACCTCGAGCACCGGATCGATGGCGTTGACGAATTCGATGCCGCATTCGATGTCGAGCAGGCCTTGGACGTCTTCGACCAGCTGGCGCAGCCGCAGCCTGCGGCGCGACGGCGGCGGCTCCTGGGTGCGGCCATAGGCAAGCACGCCCTCCGAATAGGACACGGCGCGGTCGAGCGCGCGCAGCAGTTTTGGCGCGAAGGCCTGCACAGTCGGGTCCTTGACCTGGCGCAGGCGGTCCGACATCAGCTGCGCCGAGGCAAGGATGTTGCGCATGTCGTGGTTGATCTTCGACACGGCCAGGCCGAGATCGGCCAGGTGCTTCTGCTCGGTCAGCATCTTTTGCAGCCGCTCCTGCATCTGCGACAGCTCGCGTTCGGCGACGCCGATCTCGTCGCCCCGCGCGGCGGGGTGAATGATGCGGCCGGGGTCGTCGGGCGCCTCGGAAAAGGACAGCATCGAACGTGTCATCGTCCTGATCGGGCCGATCATGATCAGGTCTATCGCGGCGTAGACCAGCATGGCGGTGAACAGCGAGATCAGCAGCGAGACGAAGGCGACGTTGCGCGAATAGATCAGCATGGCATTGCGCAGGCGGTGGTCGGGCATGATCAGCTCGAATTCCTTGTCGCTGTCGCCGACCGGCCCGAAGACGCGCAGCATCCGCTTGCCGCCGAAAAACAGCGTGTCCAGCGCGCCGGTCATGCCCTTGATCATGCCGACATTGGCGATATCGATATGATCGTCGACCTGCGGCGGCATTTCGGCCACGACCAGAAGCCGCGAGACGCCGCCGTCGCGCACCGCGATCGCCTTGGCGCCGATCGCCATCAGCACGTCGTTCTGGGCGGCACGCGACAGCGAGGCAGGTTCGCCCTGCACCAGGACGATTGAAACCGCGGCGGCCGTGCTCAGCCTTTCCTTCAGCCAGCTCAGCCTGTAGCTGGCGATCCAGGGCACGAAGATGAGGATTTCGGCCAAGAGCACGAAGACGATGGTGAGCAGCAGCAACTTGGTCGACAGGCCGCGCGCCAGCGGCACCCTGCGGGTGGCCGCCTTCGCCTGGGCGATGCTCTCGTCGGTTGCTGGGACTTCACTCATGCTCGTCGTCACGGCTGCCTGTCATCACGGCTGCTTGTCTTAAGGACTGCTCGTCTTCACGATCGCTTGATCGGGTGAGATTAGGCGATTGCGGCTTTTTTGCCAAATTCATCCTTTGGTCGAAGCCGGACAAAGGGCCGCAAGACTTCCCTGCCAGCCCGGCAACACCGGCCCGACGCGCTGGATTGACTTCCAAAACCCTTCTTTCTATAAGCCCGCTCACGCTCGGGCCATTCGTCCCGGCGCGGTTTCGATCGCGCCAAAACCGGCCCGGCAAAGCTCCTGTTACAAAGTGACAGAATCAAGAAGGGCCGCACCCCGCGGTATTTAAACAAATGAAGCGTACTTACCAGCCGTCCAAACTCGTCCGCAAACGCAGGCACGGTTTCCGCGCCCGCATGGCCACCAAAGGTGGCCGCGGCGTCGTCGCAGCCCGCCGCAACCGCGGCCGCAAGCGTCTCAGCGCCTGAGCACCAAGCGAGAGACAAGATCGTTGCCCGCAACCGGCAAGCCAACGGGTGCCCATCCCAAGCGGCTTCTGAAGCGCGCGGAATTCCTGGCCGTCCGCCGTGGTGAGAAGCGCCGCGGGCGGCTTTTCCTCGTCGAGGTTCTGGGCCGCGGCGACAGCGAAGCGCCGCGCGTCGGCTATACCGTCACCAGGAAGGTCGGCAACGCCGTCGTTCGCAACCGCATCCGGCGGCGGCTGAGAGAGGCCGTGCGCACGCATGCCGCGGATGACATGGCGCCAGGCAATGATTATGTCATCGTCGGGCGCGAAGACGTGCTTACCACTCCGTTCGGCCAGTTGAAGGCCGAACTCTCCCGCAGATTGCGTGGAACACGATAGGCCAAGGGCTTCGATGGAAAACAACCGCAACTTCTTCATCACCATCGCACTGTCGGTGCTGATCCTGGCGCTTTGGCAATATTTCTATGTGATGCCGCGCAGTGAGATGCAGCGCGAAGCCGCCCGCATCGAAGAGCAGCGCGTGGCGGAGCAGAAGAAGGCCGCCCAAGGCACCAGCCCGGGCGCCAGCGAAACACCGGTGCAGCCGGGCGCCATTCCGAACGCGCCTGGCGGCGACGCGGTGACGCCGGCCGGCCGCGACCAGGCGATTGCCTCGACCAGCCGCGTCAAGATCGACACGCCGAGCCTCGAAGGCTCGATCAACCTCACCGGCGCGCGCCTCGACGACCTCCGGCTCAAGCACTACAGGGAGACGGTCGACAAGACCTCGCCCGAGATCGCGTTGCTCAACCCGGCGTCTCTGCCGAACGGCTATTTCGCCGAGATCGGCTTTTCCGGCACGCCGAATGTCGGCACGCTGCCCGGCCCCGACACCGTCTGGCAGACCGACGGCAAGGCGACGCTGACACCGGCGACGCCGGTCACGCTGACCTTCACCAACGACAAGGGCCTGACCTTCAAGCGCACCTTCTCCGTCGACAGCCAATATATGTTCACCGTGTCCGACACGGTTCAGAACGGCGGCTCGGCGCCGGCGACGTTGTCGAACTATGGCCGCGTTACGCGTTTCGACAAGCCGGCTATCGCCAGCACCTATGTGCTGCACGAGGGCCTGATCGGCGTTACCGGAAGCGAGGGCCTGCAGGAATACAAATACTCCAGCGTCGAATCTGACAAGGAATACAAGCCAGGCAAGTCGACCGACGGCTGGCTGGGCATCACCGATAAGTATTGGGCGGTGACCCTCGTGCCGCCTAGCGGCCGCGAATTTCAGCCCAAATTCTCTTATTTCGAGTTCAAAAGCGGGCCCCATCCGCACAGCTACCAGTCCGATTTCCTGTCCGATCCTGTCACGGTCGCTCCCGGGCAATCGACGACCGTGGAGTCGGAGATATTCGCCGGCGCCAAGGAAGTTTCGACGATCAACGCTTATGAAAAGGACCGTCATATTCGCCAGTTCGATCTTCTGATCGACTGGGGCTGGTTCTATTTCATCACCAAGCCGATGTTCTGGCTGATCGACACGCTTTACAAATTCTTCGGCAATTTCGGTCTGGCGATCCTCGCCACCACCGTCATCGTCAAGGCGCTGTTCTTCCCGCTCGCCAACAAGTCCTATGCGTCGATGGCGAACATGAAGAAGGTGCAGCCCAAGATGCTCGAGATCCGCGAGAAATACGCGGACGACAAGATGAAGCAGCAGCAGGCGATGATGGAGCTCTACAAGACCGAGAAGATCAATCCGCTCGCCGGCTGCTGGCCGGTGGCGTTGCAGATCCCGGTGTTCTTCTCGCTCTACAAGGTGCTCTACATCACCATCGAGATGCGGCACGCGCCGTTCTTCGGCTGGATCCAGGATCTGGCGGCGCCGGACCCGACATCGATCTTCAACCTCTTCGGGCTGATCCCGGTCACCTTGCCGCACATGCTGATGATCGGCGTCTGGCCGCTGATCATGGGCGTGACGATGTTCCTGCAGATGCGCATGAACCCGACGCCGCCGGACCCGACGCAGGCTGCGATCTTCACCTGGATGCCCGTGATCTTCACCTTCATGATGGCGGGTTTTCCGGCCGGCCTCGTCATCTACTGGGCCTGGAACAACACGCTGTCGATCCTCCAGCAGGGCGTGATCATGAAGCGGCAAGGCGCCAAGATCGAATTGTGGGACAATCTGGTCGCGCTGTTCCGCAAGAAACCGTCGCCGGCGGAATAGCCGGCGCTCCGATGATGCGAAACCCAAAAGCCCCGGTTCGTCCGGGGCTTTTTGCACAAGTTGCCGGCCTGGATTAAGCGATTGGTACTGCCGGACGGATCGCGCTATTTTGACCTGGCTGGCAGTTGCCCGATGGAGCTCGATATGACCGGACCCAATCCATCGATCAAGCATCCGATCCCGTTGCACACGCGCGTCGGCTTTCTGAAACCGCTGGTGACGGCGCCGAATATCGAGATCGGCGACTTCACCTATTATGACGACCCTGACGGACCCGACAAATTCGCCGAAAAATGCGTGCTGCATCATTATCCGTTCATCGGCGACAGGCTGGTCATCGGCAGGTTCTGCGCCATTGCCGAGGGTGCGCGCTTCATCATGAACGGCGCCAATCACGCCATGTCCGGCTTTTCGACCTATCCGTTCAACATCTTTGGCCACGGCTGGGAGGAAGGTTTCGACCCGGCGACATCGTCTAAAGAGGTGCGTGGCGACACAATCGTCGGCAATGACGTCTGGATCGGCATGGAAGCGGTGATGCTGCCGGGCGTGAAGATCGGCGACGGCGCCATCGTCGCGGCAAAGTCGGTGGTGACGCACGATGTGCCGGCCTATGCGATCGTCGCCGGCAATCCTGCCAAGGTGGTGAAGATGCGCTTCGACGAAAGGACCATCCGGCGGCTGCTGGCGCTGGCGTGGTGGCACTGGCCGGTGGAAAAGATCAGCCGCAATCTCGATGCCATTCGTGGCAGCAACATTTTTCTTCTGGAGGCAGCGGTTTGAACGCGTTGAACAAGACCACGATCGGCATCGAATTGTTCACGCGAGCCTGGATCTTCATCCGCGGCGTGCCGGCAATGAAATTCCTGCCGCCGGAGGGTCCACCCGAGATCGCCTTTGCCGGCCGCTCCAATGTCGGCAAATCGTCGCTGATCAACGCGCTGGTCAACCAGAAGGGGCTGGCGCGCACCTCCAACACGCCGGGCCGGACGCAAGAGCTCAACTATTTCGTGCCGGGCGGATTTTCGGGAGAAGGCGCCGATCTGCCGCCGATGGCCCTGGTCGACATGCCGGGCTATGGCTACGCCACGGCGCCGAAGGAAAAGGTCGACGAGTGGACGAAGCTCGTGTTCGACTATCTCAAGGGCCGGGTGACGCTGAAGCGCGTCTACGTGCTGATCGATGCCCGTCATGGCATCAAGGCCAAGGACGACGAGGTGCTGTCGCTGCTCGACAAGGCGGCGGTGTCGTATCAGATCGTGCTGACCAAGACCGACAAGATCAAGGCGGCGGGGATACCGCAGCTGATCGAGGAAACGCTGGCGAAAATCAAGAAACGCCCGGCGGCCTTTCCCTTCGTGCTCGCCACGTCGTCGGAAAAGAGCGAGGGCCTCGAGGAATTGCGTGCGGCGATCGTGCTCGCCGCCAATGGCGGATAGGCAACGGACTCCGACGGCTGGTCAGGCGGGGCTGGAGGCCCGTTCCTGCTCTGCAAGCTGTTCGGTGCCGTAGGCCTTCAGGAACACGTCGACGCCCGACCTGACGATATGTTCGATCTCGGCCGCACTTGGCGCCTTGGTGCGATAGGCGAATATGCACTGGCGGAAAAGACCGGCCAGGCACAGCTCGGTGAACTGATAGGCGGCAAGCTCGACATCGTCGATCTTCAGCAGGCCGCGTTCGATAGCCATGTTGAGGAAAACGACAACCCTGTCATGGCCGCGCTTCGGCCCGCGTTCGTAAAATCGCGCGCCAAGCTCCGGAATGCGTTCCGACGCGCCGATCACCGTCCGCTGCGCCAGGATGACCCTGGCCGAGGTGATCTTCATGGACAGCACGATGCCGAACTTCACCAGCGTCTGGCGAAGGTCGCCTATCTGGTCCAGCACTTCGTACATGTTCTTGAAGATCGTGCCGCGTTCTTCCTCGATCAGTGCTTCGAACAGCTCTTCCTTGTTGGCGAAGTAGACATAGATGGTGCCCTTGGACACGCCGGCCTCGCGGGTAATGTCGTTCATCGACGCGGCTTCGAAGCCCTTGTCGATGAAGACACGGCGCGCACCCTCGATGATCTGGCTGCGCTTGACCGGGTCTTGCCCCGCGGCCGGGCGGCCGCGCGGCAGACTGTCCAGCAGATCGCACTGGTCCTTGCCAGCGCTGGACAATGGGCCTGACTCAGGCAAAGGAGCGGCCTTGGGGGCTTCGGCCATAATGTCACACCTCGTAAAATAATTCGAACCATCCGGTTCGATTGCTCTTGATATGGGCCTCTTTAAGCGCTAAGTCAACGCCGAGATCGAACCGAACGGTTCAGTCTGATGAAGTTCAGCGCCAGTTAATTTAGAGAGATATCATGTCCTCGAACGCGCCCACCAGTGCCGAAGTCCGCCCTTTCCCCAGTGCCAAGGTCCAACCTGCGATCGAAGCGCCGGAAGCCCCCGTCAAACCCGCCGACGTCACCCCGCTGGCGCCCGCCAAGAAGAAGCGCTCGATGCGCTCCCTGTTGTTGCCCATCATCGGCCTGGCCCTGCTGGGCGCCGGCGCCTGGTATGGCTATGATTATTGGACCGACGGGCGCTTCATGATCACGACCGACGACGCCTATGTCCAGGCCGACACGGCGTTCATCTCGCCAAAAATCTCGGGCTATGTCGATCAGGTCAAAGTGACCGAGAACCAGCAGGTGAAGGCCGGCGACCCGCTGCTAATCGTCGATGACGGTGACTACAAGATAGCCGTTGCCCAGGCCGAGGCGCAGATCGCCACGTTGAGCAAGACGCTCGACCGCATCGATGCCCAGACCGAGGCGGCGCGCGCCTCGCTCAAGCAGGCGCAGGCGCAGAAGACCGCCGACCAGGCCGCGGCCGACAATGCGAAGCGGGCTCAGGTTCGTGCCGCCCAGCTGCTCAAGACCCGCGTCGGCACCCAGGCCCAGTTGGACGATGCCCAGACGGCGGTCGAGCAAGCCAATGCCGCACTAGCCGGCGCCGACGCACAGATCGCGGCGGCTCAGGCCAATATCGGCGTGCTCCAGGCGCAGCGCGCGGAATCGGCCAGCACGCTGGCCTCGCTGCAGCTTGCCCACGACAAGGCGGTGCGGGACCTGTCCTTCACCGTGTTGCGCGCACCCTATGACGGCGTGGTCGGCAACCGCTCGGTCGAGCAGGGCGACCTGATCAGCCCCGGACAGAAGCTCGCCGTCATCGTGCCAATGGACAAGCTCTATATCGTCGCCAACTTCAAGGAGACCCAGCTTGCCCGGCTGGTGCCTGGTGAAAAGGTCAGTGTGTCGGTCGACGCGATCGACGGCCAGGACTTCGAGGGTACCGTGTCGTCGCTGGCCCCGGCTTCGGGAGCAGTGTTCTCGCTGCTGCCGCCGGAAAACGCCACAGGCAATTTCACCAAGGTGGTGCAGCGCGTTCCGGTTCGTGTCGACGTGCCCGCGGATGTGCTGAAGACGGGCAGGCTGCGCGCCGGCCTGAGCGTCGTCGTCGCCGTCGACAGCCGTACGGCGCCTTCGGCATCGAAGTAAAGCGGAACCGGGAGCAAAGGTCATGGCGACCGCAACCCTAACTGCAGGATCGGCGCCGGCGCCAGCCATGCCGGTGCCGGCCGACCACATCTCGACACGCCGCGTCATCGCCTTCCTGGCGATGGTGTTCGGCATGTTCATGGCCATCCTGGACATCCAGATCGTCTCGGCCTCGCTGGCCGAGATCCAGGCGGGGCTGAGCGCCAGTTCGGATGAGATTCCGTGGGTGCAGACGGCCTATCTGATTGCCGAGGTGGTGATGATCCCGCTGTCGGGCTTCCTCAGCCGGATGCTGTCGACGCGGGTGCTGTTCACGATCTCGGCAGCAGGCTTTACCGCGGCCAGCGCGCTGGCGGCGACCGCAACCAATATCGACCAGATGATCGTCTACCGCGCCGTGCAGGGCTTCATCGGCGGCGGCATGATCCCGAGCGTCTTTGCAGCCGCCTTCACCATCTTCCCACCGTCGCGTCGCGCCATCGTCTCGCCGATGATCGGCCTGGTGGCGACGCTGGCGCCGACCATCGGCCCGACAGTCGGCGGCTATATCAGCCATGCCATGTCCTGGCACTGGCTGTTCCTGGTCAACGTCGTGCCCGGCATTCTGGTGACGACGGCCGCCTGGTCGCTGATCGACTTCGACAAACCCAATCTCAAGCTGTTCAGCAAGTTCGACTGGTGGGGGCTTGCCGGCATGGCCGCCTTCCTGGGCTGCATGGAATATGTGCTGGAGGAAGGTCCCAACAACGACTGGCTGCAGGATCAGGCGGTGTTCATCTGCGCCGTCATCATGACCTTCGGCGCGGTGCTGTTCTTCTGGCGCGTGTTCACCGCCGAGGAGCCGATTGTCGATCTGAGGGCCTTCAGCAATATCAATTTTGCCTTCGGCTCGCTGTTCTCCTTCGTCGTCGGCATCGGCCTCTACGGTCTGACCTATCTTTATCCGGTGTTCCTGGGGCGCATCCGCGGCTACGATTCGATGATGATCGGCGAGGCGCTGTTCGTCAGCGGCCTGGCCATGTTCTTCACCGCGCCGATCTCCGGCATCCTGTCGAACAAGATGGACCCGCGCATCATGATGATGATCGGCTTCTTCGGCTTCGCCACGGGGACCTGGTGGATGACGCATCTCACCGCCGACTGGGATTTCTATGAACTGCTGATCCCGCAGATCCTGCGCGGTTGCTCGATGATGCTCTGCATGGTGCCGATCAACAACATTGCGCTCGGAACCCTGCCGCCGGAGCGGCTGAAGAATGCGTCTGGCTTGTTCAACCTGACCCGCAATCTCGGCGGCGCCGTCGGACTGGCCGTCATCAACACCGTGCTGATCGACCGCAATGCCTTCCACTACGCCAGGCTCTCCGAGCACGTGCAATGGGGAAGTGCCGCTGCGCAGCAGAAGCTGCAGAACATGACGCTCAACTTCGAGCAGACCGCCGGGCTCGACGCCTCCAAGGCGGCCATCTCCAAACTGTCAGGCATGGTCCAGCAGCAGGCATCGCTGCTGTCGTTCATGGACGTATTCTTCATGCTGACGGTTTTGTTCGCGACGCTTGGGCTCTTCACCCTGGTGATCCGCAAGCCAGCCGCTCAGGGCGGCAGTGGCGGAGGCCATTGAGGCGCGCTGGATCCCCCGCCTGGCGCCCTCGCGCATGACCCCGAAAAGCGATTTTCGGGGTCATGCGCAAAATCAACCATTACGAAGTCCTCGCGCGCTCCGACAAAGCCAGGGCGCAGCCGTCCTCACGCCGTCGCCGGCTTGAAGGTCAAGGCGACGCCGTTGATGCAATGCCGCAACCCGGTCGGCGGCGGACCGTCGTCGAAGACGTGGCCGAGATGGCCACCGCAGCGGCGACAGTGGACCTCGGTGCGGGTCATGCCCAACGACCTGTCTACGGTCTTGCCGACGGAATTCGGGATTTCCTGCCAGAAGCTCGGCCAGCCTGTGCCGGAATCGAACTTGGTCTCTGACGAATAGACCGGCAGGTCGCAGCCGGCGCAAGCGAAGATGCCTTTGCGGTGCTCGTTGAGCAGCGGACTGGTTCCCGGGTATTCCGTGCCCTCCTTGCGCAGCACATTGAAGGCCGCGTCGGACAGGATGGCGCGCCACTCGGCTTCGGTCTTGGTGACCTCGAAAGTCTCGGCCGCGCGTGCATCCTGGGCTCCGCCCATGCGCAGCGCGGTGGCGCCTGCGACAACGCCAAGGGCTGCCGCACCACTCAAAAGAAGCTCGCGACGGTTCATGGCCATTCCTCCTGTCATTGCTTGTGCCAAATTCGACCGCCACACGGAAATCAAAAGCCGGTGACGATCGCTGTCCTCAAAGCGGGACTCCGCGCCTATCCACATCTTGCGTGAACGGCGCGGAGTGTGCGCAGGGAGGCCCTTAGCGATATCTTCGCCGGCAGCGTGCGTTTGTTACATCTTCGGCAGGAGAACCTTGTCGACGACGTGGATGACGCCGTTGGACTGCTCGACATCGGCGATCGTCACATTGGCGACATTGCCGTTCTCGTCGGTCACGGTGACCTTGCCGCCGTCGGTCTTGAGCGACAGTTCGCAACCACCGACCGTCTTGACCTTGTGGGTGCCGCCGTCATCCTTGACCATCTTGGCGACGTCGGCGGCCATCGCCTTGGCGCCGATGACATGGCAAGTCAGGATCTTGACCAGCTTGTCCTTGTTTTCAGGCTTGAGCAGCGTCCCCATCGTGCCGGCTGGAAGTGCCGCAAAGGCCTCGTTGGTCGGCGCGAACACGGTGAAGGGGCCAGCGCTTTGCAGCGTATCGACCAGGCCGCCTGCCTTGACGGCAGCGACCAGCGTCGTGTGGTCCTTCGAGTTGACAGCATTTTCGACGATGTTTTTCTGGGCATACATGGCGGCGCCGCCGACCATCGGATTTTGGGCATAGGCAATGGTGGCGAGCGCAGAAATGGCGACCGTTCCGGCAAGCAAAAGGGTGGCGAATTTACGCATGATTTCAATCTCCTCGGGTTATCGTTCGCCTCATTCGGGAACGCAAGGAGATACGCGACAGAAATGTGGGAGTTTCGCCCTCTCCGCAAAAAATATTGTGTCGCTGCAATTTGCCCAGTGCGGATCGGCAGCCGCCAACAAACTTTGCAGGCGTTTAAATCGCGGGAGATAGATTTCAGGTCTGCTTCTAGAGGCAAGAAGCGGTCAGACGCTCTTCAGATCGCCCGCTGCGACCACCGGTCCAGTCGGCTGGCCGGTCGGTGAACCGCCGGCAGGCTCGACGCTGACCGCAAGCACGGCGCCTTGCGCCAACTTTTCCTGGACGGCGAGCGGGATGGCCAGATGCACGCTCGCACCGGCCGGGATGACACCCATCGACACCGGCGCATTCTTGCCTTCGATCATCCACAGTTCGAAGTCCTTGCCGGCGGCCCGCTCGCCGGAAACGTGGGAAAGACCGATCTCGTGACGGGCGGCATCGTAGACGACGAGATATTTGACGTCGCTGCCTTCGGCCGCCAGCGAGGCGACAAGCCGCGTCTGCGGCGGTTCGGTGGGCGGGCGGAAGTAAGGCACGGCGATGTAGATCGCCAGCGCCGCAATGGCGGCGGCGGCAAGGCCGCGCCAGAAGCCAAGGCTCGACCACAGGCCGGCGCGCGGCTCTGCAGCGAACAGCCGGCGGTCCAATGCTTCCTTGACCCTGATCGGAGGCTCTGTCTCCGGATAGGCGGCGGCCATCGGCGAAAGATGCGCCTCCCAGCTATCGACAAGGCGCGCGAAGGCGGCGTCCGCATCGATGCGGCGCGACGCGATCTCGCGTTCGTCGGCGGCCAGCACGCCAAGAACGTATTCGGCGGCGAACAGGTCGTCGCCCCCACGTTCCGGTCCGTTGTCGTCAGCCAGCGTCATCTTTCCAGGCATTCTCTCAGTTTCAACAGGCTGCGCCGCAGCCAGGTCCGCATTGTGTTCAGCGGCACGCGATAGCGCTCCGCCAGCTCGGCATAGCTTTTGCCATCCAGATAGGCGCTCCGGACGGCCGCCGCCCGGTCCTTGTCCAATTCCTCGAGACAATGGTAGATGCGTTCGGACTCACCGCCCGCCACGGCCATGGCCTCCGGCCCCGGCGCCGGATCGGCCACGTCGAGCGCGGCATCGATATAGGCGGCAGGCTCTCGCCGCGCCCTGATCCGATCGATCGCATGATTGCGCGCAATGGCCACCAGCCAGGAGATCGGGCTCAGATCCGAAACGGCGAAACGGTCCGACTTCGTCCATATCTTGACGAAGACCTCTTGAAGCGCCTCTTCTGCATCTCCCCGATCCTTCAATACACGAAGGCAGACGCCGAAAAGTTTCGCGCTGGTCTGCCGGTACAGCAGATCGAACGCAGCCCGGTCCTTCATGGAAGTCCGGACAATCAGGTTGCTGATGTCCTGCGGCGTCATCGGCCGCCAAATTAGGCGATTGCAATGTATTTGCAACGACTGAAATGGTCTTGCGCACTGGCAGCGCCAGCGTCGATTGCCAAGGAAATCGCCGCCCGCTAGCTTGCCATGAGCGGGAGGGCGACCATGTCGATCGAGCGGGTTCTGTGGGAGCATGACGCAACCGGCCAGGCCGCACTCGTGCACAAGGGAGAGATCACACCGCAAGATCTCGTCGATGCGGCGATCGCCCGGGCCGAGGCCACCCAGCCGGAGATCAACGCCATCGCCGAACCGCTTTTTGAGGCGGCGCGGGCGCGAGCGAAAACCGTCGACCACAAGCTGCCGCTTGCCGGAGTGCCCTTTGCGCTGAAGGACCTCGGCATTGCCATGAAGGGCGTGCCGACGCATGGCGGCAGCCGCATCCCAGCCTACACCCCCGATTTCAACTCGGTCATGACGGAACGCTATCTGGCTGCTGGCCTGGTCCCGATCGCCACCAGCACCGCACCCGAACACGGGCTGAGGCTGGTGACCGAGTCCGTGGCTTACGGCGTCACCCGCAATCCATGGGACACCGCCCACACGACCGGCGGTTCCTCGGGCGGCGCGGCTGCGCTGGTCGCGGCCGGCGTCGTGCCGGTGGCGCACGCCTCGGATGGCGGCGGCTCGATCAGGGTGCCTGCCGTTTGTACCGGGCTGGTCGGGCTGAAAACCTCGCGCGGCCGCGTGCCCTTGACGCCGCTCGTCACCGAAAGCTGGTACGGCTTCGTCGTCGACCATGCGTTGGCCCGCTCGGTGCGCGATACGGCCCTGCTGCTCGACCTGACCCACGGGCCCGACCCGCTGTCGCCCTACGCGGCACCCTCGCCGAACGGCAGTTTCACTGCGGCCGCCGGGCGCGATCCGGGCAAGCTCAAGCTCGCCTTCTACCGAAAATCGCCGCTCGGCCTGCCGATTTCGGAAGAAACCTTGAAAGCTCTGGATGCGGCAATTGCGTTGGCGCGCGAAGGCGGGCACAGCGTCGAGGAGATCGACCTGCCCTATATCGATCGCGATTTCATCGCCGATTTCGCCAGAACCGTCGCCGCGGCGGTGGCCGGCACGATGCGTGGCGAGGCCCTGCGCGTCGGCCGCTCCATCTCAGGCGACATCGAACGCGCAACGCGCGTGATGAGCCGGTTCGGTGAAATCCTCTCGGCCGGCGAAATCTATGCCGGCCTGCAGCGGCTGCACGCAACCTCGCGCCGGCTTATCACCGAAACCGCGCATTACGATGCAGTGCTGATGCCTGTCATCGCGCATCCGCCGCTCGCCTGCGGCACCATGGACCCGAAAGGCGCCGACGAATTCATCGAGAATGTCCTGGACAGACTGCGCCTCGCCGGCCTGCTGAAGTTCAAGCCGCTATTCGGCCAGCTGATGGACAAGAGCCTGTGGTTCACCCACTGGCCGGCGATCCAGAACGTCAGCGGGCAACCGTCGATCACGCTTCCGGTTTACGTGACCGATGCCGGCCTGCCGCTCGGCGTCCAGGCCGCCGGCCGCCCCGGCGACGAGGAGACGCTTTTGTCGTTCGCCGCGCAGATGGAAAAAATCTCGGGATGGCTGGGCCGGCGGGCGCCGCTGCAGGTGCCGGCATAGGCGGTGATTTGATCGATCGTGACAGCAAAGCCGTTTGCCCCCTCGTCCAATTCCCGCTAAGACGCCGCCGTTCATTCCAAGCTGGGAACCACGCCGATGACGGATGTCGCCGCCACCGCCGAAATGCAGGCCGCGCTGCTTTCAAGGGCGCTGCCCTATATGCAGCGCTACGAGAACAAGACGGTCGTGGTGAAATATGGCGGCCACGCGATGGGCGACATCGCGCTCGGCAAGGCTTTCGCCCGCGACATCGCACTGCTCAAGCAATCCGGCGTCAACCCGATCGTCGTGCATGGCGGTGGGCCGCAGATCGGCGCCATGCTCAGCAAGATGGGCATCGAATCCAAATTCGAGGGCGGCTTGCGCGTCACCGACCAGAAGACCGTCGAGATTGTCGAGATGGTGCTGGCCGGGTCGATCAACAAGGAAATCGTCGCGCTGATCAACGCCGAGGGCGAGTGGGCGATCGGCCTGTGCGGCAAGGACGGCAACATGGTGTTTGCCGAAAAGGCGCGCAAGACCATGATCGATCCGGATTCCAACATCGAGCGGGTGCTCGACCTAGGCTTCGTTGGTGAGCCTGTCGAGGTCGACCGCACATTGCTCGACCTCCTGGCGCGGTCCGAAATGATCCCGGTGCTGGCGCCGGTGGCGCCCGGCCGCGACGGCCATACCTACAACATCAACGCCGACACTTTTGCCGGCGCCATCGCCGGGGCCTGCCAGGCGACGCGCCTGCTGTTCCTCACCGACGTGCCCGGCGTGCTCGACAAGGACAAGAAGCTGATCGACGAGTTGACCGTGGCCGAGGCCAAGGCCCTGATCAAGGACGGAACTGTCTCGGGCGGCATGATCCCCAAAGTCGAGACCTGCATCGAGGCAATCGAGCGCGGCGTCGCCGGCGTCGTCATCCTCAACGGCAAGACGCCGCATGCGGTGCTGCTCGAGCTGTTCACCGAACACGGCGCCGGCACGCTGATCGTGCCGTGACTGGCCGGGTGCCTGAGGGGCTCAAGCGTTTGGCGAAATAGCGGTCACGGACTTACGCGACAGGCGTTCGACAACCATCGATTCCTCTTCCTCGTCTTGCGGCGCGCCCCAGAATTCGGCAAGCGTCGGGCCATTTTTGAGGCGGCGGTCGCGGACCAGAAAGCCCCAGACCTCGCGGAACCAGACGCGGCGGCCCATTTTGGTGTACCAGCGCATCGAATGCCGTTGCTCCGGATCCTTGTGGAACAGGATACGCACCAGCGCCTTGGGCCGCAACTGCACGGCCAGTTCGATCAGCTTGACGGCGAAGAACAGCATCCACGGTTTGAGGCGGGTCATCCGCAGCACCTGGTGCTTGTAGTCCCACAGGCGGGCGTCCAGCTGGATCACCTTGCGGTCCCTGGCAATCCTGAAGAACGGCGTCCAGCGATGCGGCGTCACATAGAGCGCCTGGATCTGGTCGGGGTCATAAGCGATCAGCTGGCGGAAGCCGCGCCAGAGGTCGCGAAAGCCTTCGTCCTCGAAACCGGCCACCCAGGTCGCCATCGACAAGATGCCGTTGAGGCGCAACAGCCGTATCGCCTCGCGGTCGGACGAGGTGCTGCCGCCCTTGCGGATCAACTGGAGCGTCTGCTCGTCGGTGTTTTCCATGCCAAGCAGCCAGCGGATGACGCCGGCCTGGCGATAGAGATGCAGGCTGTCGGCGTCACGGACGATGTCGTCGGCGCGGGTGGAGCCGACGATCAGCACCGGCACGTTCTCGGCGATCATCGCATCGAGAAAGGCGCGCCAGGCTTTTTTGGACGACGTCGGGTTCTCGTCGGCAAGGTTGATCAGCTCGACGCCATGCTCGCGGTATAGCCAGGCAATCTCCCGCGCGAACTTCACGGGGTCGCGGTGCCGCCAGCGCGTCCAGAAGCCGCGCTGGCCGCAATAGTTGCACAGATGCGGACAGCCTCGCGAGAACTGCATGACCACCGCGCGCTTGCCTCCCCAATAGCTGTAGCGACTGAAGTCGATCAGTTCCCAGCCGATGCGGTAATCGTCGAAATTGGCGATCGTCCTTGTCGGCCGGGTGGCAAAGGGCCGGCGCAAATCATCAGGAAAGGCGATGCCCGTCACATCCGACAGCGGCTTGCGTTTTTCCAGCGCTTCGACCAGCGCGACGATTGTCGCCTCGCCCTCGCCACGCACGATGAAGTCGAAGACATCTGTTTCGTTCAGTATGTCGCGCCAATGATAGGTCGGAAACACGCCGCCATAAATCAGGATTGTCGCCGGCTCGATGTCCTTGACCATGCCGGCGATCAGCAGGGCTGTCGGATGTGCAGAGGTCGAGCCGGAATGGCCGATCAGAATGCAGTCGGGATGGTCGCTCAAGGCGTCCCGGACCAGCGTGGCAAGCGCCATCGGCCCGAATTCGGCGTCCACAAGCCGCACTTGATGTCCCGCGTCGATCAGCGGACCGCCCAGTGCCAGCAAACCGAGCGGCGGCAGATGGTCGTCCGGCACACGGCTGCCGATGACTGTATGTGGCGGGTTGATCAGGACGATTTTCATGGCGGACCTTCAATGGCGGTCCGCATGTCGTAGTCGGCGATCTAGCTCTGGAGATTGGCCAGCTTCAGCAGTTTGTGTGCAGCCTTTCCGCAGAAATGCCTATCGTCTGAGATGTGCAAGCGGGACATGGCCGGGCCCCTTGATGTTCTGCAGCACAAGCTGGGTGTGGACGTCGCGCACGCCTTCGAGCCGCATCAGACGGTGCATGACGAAAGCATTGAGCTCGTCGACCGACGGCACCATCACGTGCAGCAAGAAATCATGGTCGCCGGTCATGGTCCAGCATGAGGACACCTCGTCCATGCGCTGGACGGCGGCGATGAAGCTTTCGGGCGAGCCGTCGCTGTGGCTGGTCAGGCGCACCTGGATGAACACCTCGACCATCAGCCCGACGGCGCGACGGCTGAGCACCGCGGCGAAGCGCTTGATGATGCCCGCCTGCTGAAGAACCTCAAAGCGCCGCGCGCAAGGTGTCGTCGACAGGCCGATCTGCTGCGCCAGTTCGGATACCGGCTTGCGCCCGTCGCGCTGCAGGATGTCGAGCATCTTGATCTCGAATTCGTCAAACTGAGGCATTTTCACTCTCCCAAAGCTCGATCGTGGAGTCTTTTACCTCCAACCCCGCATTTGAGCCACCATCAAAGCTGATTTGCCTCCCGCCATTCCGCTAGAATTGCCGACAATCCGCTGATCATGATTTCCAGGGAGAGCAGCCATGACCATGAACGTTGCCGACTATGCCCGCGAATGCGCCGCGCGAGGCCTTCGCGGCGACTATTCGGTCTGCCGTGCCGATTTCACCGTGGCGCAGGGCTACAATTATAGCGACGAAGAACAGGCGGTGTGGCGCACGCTGTGCGACCGCCAGACGAAGCTGACCAGGAAGCTCGCCCATCATTCCTATCTCGATGGCGTTGCGGCGCTTGGCCTTCTCGACAAGATCCCGGATTTCGGTGAGGTCAGCGAGAAGCTGCGCAAGCTCGCCGGCTGGGAGATCGTCGCCGTGCCGGGGCTCATTCCCGCCCAGCCGTTCTTCGACCACCTCGCCAACCGCCGCTTCCCGGTCACCAACTGGCTGCGAACCCAAAAGGAGCTCGACTACATTGTCGAGCCCGACATGTTCCACGATTTCTTCGGTCACGTGCCGATCCTGACGCAGCCGGTCTTTGCCGACTTCATGCAGATGTATGGCAAGAAGGCCGACAGCGTGATTGCGCTCGGCGGCGACGAGATGATCACCAGGCTTTACTGGTACACCGTCGAATACGGGCTGATGCGCGAACCCGGCCAGCCGCTGAAGGCGTTCGGCGCCGGGCTGATGTCATCCTTCACGGAGCTTCAGTTCGCGGTCGAAGGCGGCGAGGCGCACCATGTCGCCTTCGACCTGGAAACCGTAATGCGCACCGGCTACGAGATCGACAAGTTTCAGCGTGCTTATTTCGTGCTGCCGTCGTTCGACGCCCTGCGTGATGCTTTCGAGACCGCCGATCTTGCGGCGATCGTGGCGCGCCGCAAAGGCGAGCCGGCGCTCGATCCGGCAAAAGGTCTGAAAGGTTAGTTCTTGTTAGCGACCGCCAAGGCTCAGGCGGCTTCGGAAATATCGCGGTCGATGATCGACAGATTGCGGCCGCGATGCTTGGCCTCGTAAAGCCGCTGGTCGGCGGCGCGCATCAGCTCCGACACTGCGGCGTCCTTGCCGCAGGTGATGCCGCCAATACTGACCGTCAGCGGAACCGTTCGTTCGTCGACGGGCCGGAAACGGATACGCTCGACTTCACGGCGGATGCGCTCGGCGACGCGCCTGGCCTCGTGTTCGGTAGCGCCGATCAGAAGGGCGCAGAATTCCTCGCCGCCGATGCGGCCAAGCACGTCGCCGCTGCGCACGCCACGCTCTATCGCGTTTGCGATCAGGAGCAGCGCATCGTCGCCGATCAGATGGCCGTAGCTGTCGTTGATGGTCTTGAAATGATCGGCATCGATGATCAGCAATGCTCCGCGATCGAATTTACGCCGGGAGCCGTCGAGCGCGGCAAAGAAGCTTTCGCGGTTGAGCATGCCGGTCATGTCGTCGCGGCTCGCCTTTTCCGCCAAGCGCCTGTGCGCGGCGGCTAGTTGGGCATGGGCGCGGGAAAGCTCGCGATGGGCGGTCTGCAACCTTTCGCCCTGCCAGAACGTATAGGCGCCGACGCCCCAGGCAAGGGCCAGCGGGCAGACGGTGGATGTCAGCCAGATGGTGCGATTGATCGGAAAACCCATTGCTGGCACGACGATCAGCGTCAGCAAAAGCGAGACCGCGACAGAGGCGAAAGCGATGGCGGCAGACTTTAGAAATATGCGATTCATCGCTTGCTCCCACTGATCCGTCTTGGTCACAGCAAGCGCTGAATGTCACCTTTCGGCGATGCTTAAGATTTTAATTATGGCGCCATTTTCACCACCCAGGGCGCGCATAGGTTGTGGATAAACCTCCTGTTAGAAAGATCGTTTCGTGCCATAAGGACGGTATGACCACACTTCCCGACCCCGCCCGCTTTGCCCATGTCACCGACTGGGTGTTCGATCTCGACAACACCCTTTATCCGCATCATTCGAATCTGTTCTCGCAGATCGATGTGAAGATGACCGCCTATGTCGGAGAATTGCTGACGCTGCCGCGCGAGGAAGCACGCAAGCTGCAAAAGGAGCTCTACCGCGAATACGGCACGACACTGAACGGATTGATGACGCGCCATGGCATCGACCCCGATGATTTTCTCGAGAAGGTCCACGACATCGATTATTCCTGGCTGGTTCCAGATCCCGTCCTCGGCACCGCCATACGCCAGCTTCCCGGCCGTAAATTCATCTTCACCAACGGGGATCGCCGGCATGCCGAACGCACCGCGCGGCAGTTGGGCATTCTTGAGCATTTCGACGATATTTTCGATATCGTCGCTGCCGGACTGAACCCCAAGCCGGCGCGGCAATCTTATGAGAAATTTGCCGAACTCCACGCCGTTACCGGGCAAAATGCGGTGATGTTCGAAGACCTCGCCCGCAACCTGTCGGTGCCGAAATCGCTGGGCATGACCACGGTGCTGGTGGTGCCGCGCAATTTCGAGCCGACCTTCTCGGAAATCTGGGAACGCGACCCGGCCAACGAGGACGATGTGGACTTCGTCACCGACGATCTCGCCGGCTTTCTCACGGCGATCGTCGAAGTCACTGCTTGAGGCAGCCGGCGCGCTTCAAGTCCTTGCTTGCATGTCAAAGTTTATAGAAGCGGCTAATGATCCCCCAGGCCTCGTCGGCGGTGTCGACGAAATCGATGATATCCTGGTCGCCGGGCGTGATCGTGCCTTGCTCGGCGAGGAAATCGAGGTCGATTGCCCTTGCCCAGAAAGCCTTGCCGAACAGAATGACCGGCACGCGTTCCATGCGGCCGGTCTGGATCAGGGTCAGCGTTTCGAAGAACTCGTCCATCGTGCCGAAGCCGCCTGGAAATACCGCAACGGCCTTGGCCCGCATAACGAAATGCATCTTGCGGACCGCGAAATAGTGGAAGTTGAAGCAGAGTTCCGGCGTCACGTAGGCGTTTGGCGCCTGCTCGTGGGGCAGCACGATGTTGAGACCGATCGACGGCGCGCCAACATCGTCGGCGCCGCGATTGCCGGCCTCCATGACACCCGGCCCGCCGCCGGTCACCACGACGAATTCGCGATAGTACGAGGTGGCCGACTGCTGTGAGCAGAGGCGGGCGAATTTGCGCGCCTCCTCGTAATATTTGCTGTTTTGCTCGAGGTTCTTCTTCTGCGTCTCGTTCTTGGCCGCCCAGGCTTCGCCGCCGGGCTCGGGAATGCGGGCGCCGCCGAACAGGATGACGGTCGATTGGATGCCGCGCTCGGCCAGGATCATCTCCGGTTTCAGCAGTTCGAGCTGCAGCCTGACCGCGCGCAACTCGCGCCGCGTCATGAAATCGGGATCGTTCCAGGCCAGCCGATATGTCTCCGCGCGCGTTTGCGGCGTGTCCGGCACGCTTCTCGACCGCTCCAGATCCTCGTCCGAATGCGGCAGCGGCGTCCATCCCGCCTTTTCCATGGGAGTCATATTTGCTTTACCCGTCCAATCATTCACTTGCGCCGTCCCGTGACGCTGCCGCGATTGACCCTCCCCAAGCCTTCACATAGGGTCCGCGCGACTTTCAAACAGGTTAAGGCGCCGGCCCTTAACAGCTTGGTAATGGAGCGAATTCATGTCGAAGCCCGATCTCGCGAGCCTCGAGGAGATTATCGAGAACGCCTTCGAGGAACGCGACACGATTTCGACCGCAACCCGCGGCGAGACGCGCGAGGCCATCCAATCGGCGCTCGACCTGCTCGACCGGGGCGTCGCCCGCGTTGCCGAGCGGCAGGCCGACGGCAAATGGCATGTCAACCAGTGGCTGAAGAAAGCGGTGCTGCTGTCCTTCCGGCTTACCCCGATGGAGATCATAAAGGGCGGTCCCGGTCAGGCAGTATGGTGGGACAAGGTGCCCTCGAAATTCGACGGCTGGAGCGCCGTCGATTTCGAGAAGGCGGGCTTCCGCGCCGTGCCGTCGTCGATCGTGCGCCGCTCCGCCTATGTCGCGCCCGGCGCCGTGCTGATGCCGTCCTTCGTCAACGTCGGCGCCTATGTCGACAGCGGCACCATGGTCGACACCTGGGCTTCGGTCGGCTCCTGTGCCCAGATCGGCAAGAATGTGCATCTGTCGGGCGGCGTCGGCATCGGCGGCGTGCTGGAGCCGATGCAGGCGGGTCCCACCATTATCGAGGACAATTGCTTCATCGGCGCCCGTTCCGAAGTGGTCGAAGGCTGCATCGTGCGCGAAGGCTCGGTGCTCGGCATGGGCGTCTTCATCGGCCAGTCGACCAAGATCGTCGACCGCGCCACCGGCGAGATCTTCTACGGCGAGGTGCCGGCCAATTCCGTCGTCGTGGCCGGCTCACTGCCGGGCAAGCCTTTTCCAAACAACGAGCCCGGCCCCAGCCTCTACTGCGCCGTCATCGTCAAGCGGGTCGACGCCAGGACCCGTTCCAAGACCTCGATCAACGAATTGCTTCGCGATTGATCTTTCCCAACGAATACGGATGGAATTCGCTTGCCTGACGGATCTGACCTTATCTGGCTTTTCTTCAAAGCTTCGGGCCGCGTCAGCCGCGCGGCCTATTTTCTTGGAGGACTGCTGGTGGCCATCATACAGGCCTTCCCGCTCTACCGTTTCACGCTGGTGCCGGAAGGCACCACCGAGAGCAACATGTGGTCGTTCATTTTCTTCATCGCCTTCATTGCCTCGCTTTGGTCGAACGTCGTGTTGGCGGTGAAGCGGTTGCATGACCTCGACAAGCCGGGTGTTGCGGCGCTGGTGCTGTTCGTACCGGTTGTATCGATCATCGCTTTCCTCGTGCTTTGCCTGTTTCCGGGGCAACCCGGCCCCAACCGCTATGGCAAGCGCACCAATGCACCGGCCGAACCCTGAGCGCCGATTGGACATTTCGTCATGCGCTACCGCTCGCTTGATCCGAAACTGATCCTCGAAACCGCCGAACGGCTGGAAGGGCGTGTCGCCGAGCGCTTTCCCAATGCAGGCTTGCGCGGCGTCGCCGCCGAGCTCGTGTCGCTGTCGCGCGATCTGGCAAAGGCAGCCAAGGCGCTGGAGGCGCCGATCTGGTGGCTGCGCGGCCTCATCATCGCCGCCTTCGTCGTCGGAGCGCTGATGTTCCTTTTCGTCGGCACAATCCTGCCGCTTGGCCGCATTTCTGGAAACCACGATGCCTTCCAGTCGGTGCAAGGCATCGAAGCCTCGCTCAACATGATCATCCTCGCCGTGCTGGGCTTCCTGGCCCTGATCCGCTCCGAGGAGCGGATCAAGCGCAAGCGGGTGTTTCGCCAGCTCCACGGGCTGCGGTCGCTGATCCACGTCATTGACATGCACCAGCTGACCAAGGATCCGGCAGCACTTTCAGCCAGTTTCAAGCCGACTGCGCATTCGCCAGCCCGCATCACCAACGCCGCTGACCTTGCCCGCTATCTCGACTATTGCTCCGAAATGCTGTCGATCACCGGCAAGATCGCCGCGCTGTTCGCGCAATCGGTGAACGACGCCGTGGTCATCGACGGCGTCAATGACATCGAGAACCTGGCTTCGAACCTCTCTCGAAAGATCTGGCAGAAGATCACGCTGATCGAAACCCCTCATGGGCAGCCGGCACGTGCGGCGAAGACCGATCCCGAGCCGGGTCCGCCGCGTCGGCCTGCGGTCCGCAAACAACCGGGGCCGGCAAGCTAAAACCCGCGAGCCGGCGGCAGATCCGCTAGAGCGGCAGAGCGGGGAGTTCCGAAACCCCGGTTTTGCGCCGGATGCTCTAAGCGAATGTTAATCACCCTCGCCCAGCATGCCGGCGAAGACTGTGTCGACCGGCACGGAGCGCTCGACTGACAAGCGACCTATCTCTGACCACCAAGGAGCCGCGCAAAACGTGGACCGCCGGCGCTCGCCTGTTTGCCTGGTTCTCTTCGCCGATGAGATTGGAACCGGAAGCCGTCCGCGCCCGGCTGCTCGACACCACTTTCGACCGCAAATTCGCAGTCCTGTTCGGCACCATCAGCGTTCTGGTGGTTGCGGTCAGCGCCGCACTTGCCACCAAGGATTGGTGGCCCTACGCCTGGATCGCAGCCGACCTGATGCTTTTCGTCGTCCGCGTTCTGCTGATGCGGGAATGCGAGCGGGCCCGCAGGCGCGGCTCGAAAGGGCCGCTGGCAGGCCTGATGGCAGCCAGCGGCGTCTGGTCGGTCGTTTTCGGCCTCGGCTGCTATGGCTGTGTTGCCAGCGGGAATATGGCGCTGTCCGTACTGGCTGCCTTGAATGTCGCAGGTGTCGTTGGCGTGGTGTCGTCACGCAATGCGGCGACCCCGCGCTTCGCCATATTCGTCATGTTGGCCGTAAGCCTGCCTTACGTGGTCGGTGCATTGTTTTCTGCGGCGCCCGGAATGCCGATCGTCGGAATTCAGACGCTGTTCTATGTTGCCGGCGTCATCATCGTGCTGCTTCAGAACCACGCGATCAACGCCCGCATGATCCGCGCCGAGCTGGACAATCGCGACCTGGCCATCAAGGACGCGCTGACCGGCCTGCCAAACCGCATCTTCCTGCAGGAGAAATTGCGCGACATGTGCCGCGACCTTGCGGCGCCGGCCGCCAATGGCGGCAAGCCGTTTGCAGTGCTCAGCATGGATCTCGACGGCTTCAAACAGGTCAACGACCGTTTTGGCCACGCCGTCGGCGACGTGCTGCTGCGCAAGGTGGCCGAACGATTGAAGCGCGGCTTCCGGCCGGGGGACGTGGTCTTCCGCATCGGCGGCGATGAATTTGTCATCCTTTTGCCCGCAACCTCGGAGATCGAGGCCACCTACCTGGCAAAGCGGGCCATCGAAAAGGTCTCGGTGCCTTTCGACCTCGGGGTCGGCTCCGCCATCCATGTCGGCTTGAGTGTCGGCAGCGCATTCGCACCCGCAGACGGCGGCGATCCGGAAATCCTGCTCACCTGTTCCGACCATGCGCTCTACGAAGCCAAGCGCACCGGCAAGGGCCGTTATTGGGCGCCTGTGCGGGCTACGATCTGACGGTCGCGATGACGGCTTCCGGCGTCAGGCAGGGCGATCCGCGCCTCTCCTGGTCGGCCGCGCGCACCAGTGCCGTCACACGCTTCAGCAAAGGTGCCGGCGTGCCGGCCTTTTCGGCCAAGCGCAGGGCCGCGCCTTGCAGTTCGCCGATCTCCGTCGGCCGGCGGCGCTGAAGGTCATCCCACATCGACGAACGCGCGGCCGGATCGATGGCAAGCATCCGCCGCGCCAAGAACTTGAACAGCCAGTCGGGCAGGCGAAGCACTTTCGGCAGCAGTGCGGGACGCGGGCCGGCGATGCGAGCGGGTTCGATGCCTGTCGCCGTCATTGCCGCCAACGCTTCGTCGATCTGGCCGGCCAGGATCAGCCGCCAGCGGCGATCGGCAAGCTCTGCCGTCAGCGGCAGGCCGGAAAGCGCCACCAGTGCGTTGTTGAGGTTGAGTAGCAGCTTGCCCCATAGCGCCGCTTCGATGTCACCATGCGTGGCGACGGCAAAGCCCTCGACGTCAAGCACTTCGTCAAGGCCTGTCGGACCCTGTTCGATCATCACCTTGCCGCCGCTGGCGCGGTGCAGGCGAAGCGGCAATTCGCCCTCCGGCGATTGGACCACGTTGAACGGCACCATACCCGCGAGCACCGGCCGGGCGGTGAGATGGGCTCGCAATTTATCGGCATTGTCGACGCCGTTCTGCAGACTGAGTATCATCGTGTCCGGTCGGGCATGGGCCGCAATAAGCCCGGCCATGTCTTGCGTCGCGCCGCTCTTGACCGTTACCAGGATGACATCGGCACGGGGGAACGCCGCGGCCGGATCAGCCGTGACCGACAATGCCTCCGACTTGACGGAACGGTCGCGGCCATCACGGTCGGTGATGCGCAATCCACCTTTTTGCAGCGCGTGCTCGATGCGCGGTCGCGCCAGCAGAACCACCTTTCGCCCGGCAAGTATCAGGCAGCCGCCGGCGTAGCATCCGATACTGCCGGCACCGGCGATTACGATCGTCTTGCCACGCGCGACCATGCGATGGCCCTGTCCTGGTCGAGAGGCCTTGTCACAGTTATACGACATGAAAACCATAATGTCGGCGGCATGGCTGGCCCTTATGTCTGGCCGTGACAGGCCTTGCGCTTTCGACTATCGCTTTTGCCCATGACGCTGCCTACCGATCCCACTAGAAATCTGGCTGCTCTCATTCGCTGCGTTTCCGTGACGCCCGCCGAAGGCGGTGCGCTGAGCGCGCTGGAAGAAATGTTGAAGCCGCTCGGCTTTGCTGTCGAGCGCCCGGTGTTTTCCGAATCCGGCACACCGGACATAGAGAACCTTTTCGCGCGGCGTTCCGGCAACGGCCCGCATCTGATGTTTGCCGGCCATACCGATGTGGTGCCGGTGGGCGATGAAACAGCCTGGACGCACCCGCCCTTTGCCGCCGAGATCGCCAATGGCGAGATGTTCGGCCGCGGCGCCGTCGACATGAAGGGCGGCATTGCTTGTTTCGTCGCGGCGGTAGCGCGACATATCGCGCAGAAGGGCGGCCCGAAGGGGTCGGTCTCGCTGCTGATAACCGGCGATGAGGAAGGGCCGGCGATCAACGGCACGACGAAACTGCTCGAATGGGCGGCTGCCAAAGGCGAGAAATGGCATGCTGCGATCGTCGGCGAGCCGACCAATCCCGACGCGCTCGGCGATATGATCAAGATCGGCCGGCGCGGCTCGCTGTCGGGCACGGTCACCGTCAACGGCCGCCAGGGCCACGCCGCCTACCCGCAGCTAGCCGACAACCCGGTGCGTGGCCTGGTAACGCTGGTCGACGCCTTGCTTCACCCGGTCTTCGATAACGGAACAAGGGATTTCCAGCCGACCAATCTTGAGGTCACTTCTATCGATGTCGGCAACCCTGCCACCAACGTGATCCCGGCGAAGGCGGCGGCTACCTTCAATATTCGCTTCAACGACACATGGACCGCCGAGACAATCCAGGCCGAGATCCACAATCGCCTCGACCGGGCGGCGAAACGCAAGAAATACCGCGCCGGCAAGAAGACGCCGGTCGACTACGAGATCGCTTGGCGCGACGGGCCGAGCCATGTTTTCCTGACACGCGACGACAGGTTGATCGAGACGCTTGGCGGTTCGGTCAAGGCGGTGACCGGCAGGAAGCCGGTGCTCTCCACCTCCGGCGGCACCTCCGATGCCCGCTTCATCAAGGATTATTGTCCGGTGGTCGAATTCGGACTTGTCGGCAAGACCATGCACATGGTCGACGAACGCGTGGCGATTGCCGACCTCGAGACGCTGACGCAGATTTATCTGCGCTTCGTTGAAGACTGGTTTGCGCAGGACATATCCTAGTGATGCTTTCCGCGGATGAAACCTACGCTTCGCTTGCCGGCGCCTGGCGGCTGATGCTCGGCAAGGCCGACGGATTTCGCCTGCTCGACCTTTCGGCGGACGGTTTCTGGAACTCCTTTTTTGCCATCGTCGTCGCGGCGCCGGCACTGATCGTCGGCTGGGTCGGTATTGCCAACGAGATCGGCGATCCCAACGCATTCGTCGGCCGTTTCAGCATGTTGATCCGCCTGGCCACTGTCGATATCGGCGCCTGGGTGCTGCCGCTCATAGGCCTCGCCCTGGTGGCGCCGCGGGTCGGCGTCGGCGGCCGTTTCGTCCATTATGTCGTGGCCAGCAACTGGGCCTCGGCGATCATCGCCTGGATGATGCTGCCATCAGCGTTGATCCGGCTTTTCCTGACGTCGGCCAACGAAGTCTCCGGACTGGTGTCGCTGCTGCTGTTCGCGCTGTCGATGGTATTGACCTGGCGGATGACCAACGTCGCGATCGGCAGGGGTGCGGCTGTCGGCAGCGCTGTTTTTGCCGGTATGTTCGTGGCGTCGCTGATCGTCCTGTTCGGCCTGCAGGCGCTGCTCGGTATCAGCGTGCCGGATCAGCCAGGCGTAGGATAATCGACGCCGACGAGAAACAGCCCGTCGGGCGGCGCCACCTGACCGCAGGCCCCACGGTCGCGCGCCTCGAGCGCCGCCTTGAGGTCGGCAATGGTCCAGCCGCCTTCGCCGACACGTTTGAGCGAGCCGACCATCGAGCGCACCTGGTTGTGCAGGAATGACCGCGCCGAAGCGCGGACTTCGATGAAATCGCCCGCCCGGCTGACATCCAGCCGGTCGAGCGTGCGGACCGGGCTGGTGGCCTGGCACTGGGTCGAGCGAAAGGTGGTGAAATCATGCCGGCCAAGCAGCACCTTTGCCGCTTCGTGCATGGCACCGGCATCGAGCTGCTTCGGTACCCACCAGATCCTGCCCTTGTCGAGCGCCGCCGGCGCGCGGCGGTTGACGATGCGGTAGAGGTAATGGCGGCCGATCGCCGAGAAACGCGCATCGAAGCTATCCGGCACGACGGCGGCCTTCAGGATGGCGATGCGCACCTTGGCCGCTTGCAGATGCGCGTTGACGGCGTCGCGCACCTTGTCGCCGGGCCATGCCTTGATCAGATCGAAATGCGCCACCTGAGCGGTCGCATGGACGCCGGCATCGGTGCGGCCGGCGGCGCGCAGCGAAACCTGCTCACCACAGAACTTCTCGATCGCCTGCTCGATCGCCTGCTGCACCGAAGGCTGGTTGGCCTGGCGCTGCCAGCCGGCGAAGAGACTGCCGTCATATTCGATGTCGAGGCGAAAACGCGGCATTCCCGGATCGAGGCGAAATCAGGCGGCGAGGGCTGAGCCGAAGGCCGAGGCGTAGACCAGCCTGCCGGTCTCCGGCGCCTCGCCCCAGGCAAGCGCCTGCAAAGCCTCGCCTTGGTACTCGCTCTCGAATTTTACTGCACGGGCGCGGTTGTAGCCGAAGCGGCCATAATAGGCCGGATCGCCGAGCACCACGGCGAGCGTCTCGCCGGCAGCTTTCAGGCGGATATGAGCCTCGCGGACCAACGCACCGCCGATGCCGGTGCCGTGGAACGACGGCTCGACCGCCAGAGGCGCCAAAGCCACCGCCGGGAAGCTCTTGCCGCCATTCTGCACGAAGAGCCGTGAAAACAGGATATGGCCGACCACTTGCCCGTCTTCGTCCGCCACCAGTTCGACGACGGCATCACCGCCGGTGACCAGCGCGTCGACCAGTCCGGCCTCCGCCTGCTGGCCGAATGCGTGTTCTTCGACAAGGCGGATCGCCTCGCGGTCCCGCGG
Organism: Mesorhizobium sp. M1328; assembly: GCF_040318075.1. NCBI lineage: Bacteria > Pseudomonadati > Pseudomonadota > Alphaproteobacteria > Hyphomicrobiales > Phyllobacteriaceae > Mesorhizobium > Mesorhizobium sp. M1328. The sequence continues at coordinate 235,110 of NZ_JAMYLO010000001.1, forward strand.
CGTCGCCGCGCGTATGGACATCATGCTCATGACAATTTCATTCCTTTTTCGAGCTTGGCCCCGCGCAGAAACTCCTGCGCGGCAATGGGCCTTCCGCCCGCACGTTGAACTTCGACCAGCCTGATCGCGCCTGACCCGCAGGCGACCGTCAGCCGATCGTCGAGAATTCCTCCCGGTTCGCCGGCGCCTTGCAAGAGCGTCGAGCGAAGCAGTTTCAGCCGCTCCATGCGGCCGCCGATTTCGGCCTCGCACCATGCACCGGGAAAGGGCGACAGGCCGCGAATCTGGTTGTGCACGTCGCCGGCAGGTCGCAGCCAGTCTATGCGAGTCTCCGATTTATCGATTTTCTTGGCGTAGGTCACCCCCACCTCGGCCTGTGTGGTAAATGTCAGTGTATTCCGTTCCAGCCGTTCGAGCGCCTGCACCATCAGAGCCGCACCCAACACCATCAGCCGGTCGTGCAGATCGCCGGCCGTCATGTCGGGTCCAACGGCGCATTTTTCAACCATTGCCACCGGCCCGGTGTCGAGGCCTTCCTCCATCCGCATCACCATCATGCCCGTCTCGGTATCGCCGGCCATGATGGCGCGCTGGATAGGGGCGGCGCCGCGCCAGCGCGGCAACAGCGATGCGTGGCCATTGAGGCAACCGAGCCGCGGCGCCTCGAGAATGGGTTTCGGCAGAAGCAGCCCGTAGGCGACTACCGCGGCGACGTCGGCACCCAACGCGCGGAACGCCTCCTGCTCCGCCTCGCCCTTCAGCGACACCGGCGTGCGAACCTCGACGCCCAACCGATCCGCCTCGCGCTGCACCGGCGACGGCGTCAGTTCGAGCCCGCGCCGGCCGCCGGCGCGCGGCGGCTGCGTGTAGACGGCTGCCAATTCATGCCCGGCCTCGGCAATCGCCCGCAGCGTCGACACGGAGAATTCAGGCGTACCCATGAAGATGACACGCAGGGGCATTCGTCGACCCCTATCCCACCATCTTGCCTGGCGCCTTGTCCCTGGCGAGCTTCTTGAACTTTTTGACCACCATGTCGCGCTTCAGCTTGGAGATGTAATCGATGAACAGCACGCCGTTGAGATGGTCGATTTCATGCTGCAGGCAGGTCGCCATCAGCCCCTCGGCTTCGATCTCCTGCAGCTTGCCGTCGCGATCGAGATATTTCACCCGCACCGCTGCCGGACGCTCGACCTCGGCGTAGTAGTCCGGGATCGACAGACAGCCTTCCTCATAGACCGAACGCTGGTCGGAGCTTTCGAGGATTTCGGGATTGATGAAGACGTGCGGTGCCGGCGTCTCGTCCTCCTTGGCGAGGTCGATGACCAGCATGCGCAAGGGTTCGCCGACCTGGATCGCAGCGAGGCCAATGCCGGGCGCGTCATACATGGTGTCCAGCATGTCGCCGGCCAGTTTGCGCAAGTCGCCGTCGACACGCTCGACCGGTTTTGAAACCTGGCGCAGGACGGGATCGGGGAGGATGATAAGCGGCTTGATCGACATGGCGTCTCACCTAAGACCTCGCAGGAAAAGCGTCAACCGGGGCGCCTTCGGGTCGTTCACGTTTTGATCTGTGCCGGTAGACCGAATCATCTATGCTGTCGGCATGAACGATCTGGCCACCATCCTGTCCGAACCTGTCGCCCGGCTCGGCGCCACCACGATCACGCTCGGCCATGCCCTGGGTTTCGGCGCAATGCTGTTCCTCGGACTGTTCGTGGCGCTCGTCGTTGCGCTCTGGCGATCGGCCAAGGCGCGTGCGGTGGCGGCCGCCGAAGCCGCCGACCACGCCCGCGACGCCGAGGTGCGGATGGCCGGCATCTTGGCAAGCCAGGCGGAAATGCAGGGCCGCATGGGCGCCATCGCAGAAGTGTTCGGGGCGCGCCAAGCGGAACTGACACAGTCGATCGGCCAGCGCCTCGATGCCATGACCGGCCGCCTAGGCCAGACCATGACCGAGCAGACGAGATCGACGCATGAGAGCCTCGCCAAGCTGCAGGAACGGCTGGCGATTATCGATGTCGCGCAAGGCAACATCCAGTCGCTGGCCGGCCAGGTCGTGCAATTGCAGGCGATCCTTTCCAACAAGCAGACGCGCGGCGCCTTCGGCCAGTCGCGCATGGAAGCCATCGTCGCCGACGGATTGCCGCACGGCGCCTATGAATTCCAGGCGACCTTGTCGAATGGCAGCCGGCCCGACTGCCTGGTGAAGATGCCGAACGGCGCACCGTCGCTTGCCATCGATGCAAAGTTTCCGCTCGAGGCCTGGAATGCCATTCGGGCCGCCGAAGGCGCCGACCTGCAGAAGTCCGCCGCACAGGCTTTCCGCCGCGACATCGAGGTGCATGTCCGGGATATTTCCGAAAAATACCTGATCCAGGGCGAGACGCAGGACACCGCCTTCATGTTCGTGCCCTCGGAATCGGTGTTCGCCGAAATCCATGAGAATTTCGAAGCCGTTGTCCAAAAGGCGCATCGATCGCGGATCGTCATCGTCTCGCCATCGCTTTTGATGCTGTCGATCCAGGTCATCCAGGCAATCCTCAAGGATGCACGCATGCGCGAGCAGGCGCACCTGATCCAGGGCGAGGTTATCCGGCTGATGGAAGACGTGTCTCGGCTCGACGAGCGGGTGCGCAAATTGCAGACGCATTTCGGCCAATCGGCCAAGGATATCGACGACATTCTGGTCTCGACATCGAAGGTGACCAGGCGCGGACAAAAGATCGAGGCGCTGGAGTTTGGCGTGCAGCCGGCGGAGAACACCACTGGTTCGAATGGCAGCGGAGCAAAAGCGGAAAGCAGCCCGCGCGTCGCCGATTCGAAAACCGGGCAGTTGAGGCTAAGGGTCGTCGAAGGCGACGATTGAGAGCTCCGCCGGAACCGGAGGCGAGCGCTTCGCCCGGGTCTGGCGCTACTGCTCCTCGATGATGGTCATGCCTTCGAATTCCGGCAGCCAATGCAGCGCCGAGCGATGCCAGATCTGCTTTCTCGGCACCAGTTGATCGCGCTGCCGTGCCGTCCCGACCCTGATGCCGTAAACCTTCGGTCCCTCGCCCGCCGACGTGGCGTAGAGATGCGAGCCGCACTCACCGCAAAATGCCTGAGCGCGCTTGGCGCCGCTCGAACCGGTCTTGATGTAGATCTTCGGCGTGCCCTTGGTGATCCTGTAATTGTCCTCGGACGCCGGCACCGTGACGCGAAAGGCCGTTCCGGTTAGCTTCTGACAATCGATGCAGTGACAAATGGTGGTCTTTTCCGGATCGACTTCGGCCTCGTAAGTGATGGCGCCGCAATGACACCCGCCGTCGATTTTCATCTTCGTTCCTCCCTAGCTTTTGCCTGCGATCATAGCCGGGACTGCCCGATGACGCATCGGTTTCCTCAAGCCATTTTCCTTAGGCCGGTTCTTGTCCGGATGCCCCCGCCAAGGCCTTGCTCCGGCGTTCCCAGGTGCCGGTGGTCTGCGGCTTGACGAAGAGCCGCGTCACCTCCGGCATCTCCGCCTTCAGCCGTGTCTCGAGGCGCTCGACGCAGGTCTCTATCTCCGGCGCAGACAGATGATCCTCGAACTCGATGCTCAAAGCGGCTACGATCTCCTGCGGACCCATATGCAGCGTCAGTGCGCCATTCGCGCGTTGCACCGCCGGGTCCTGCTGGACGATGGCCAGCACCTTTGTTTGCACCTCGGGCGAGGCCGGCTCACCGAGCAGCAGGCTTTTGCTTTCGCGCGCCAGGAAGATCGCGGTCGCGCCCAGGATGAGCGCGATGCCGATCGACGCGGCGCCGTCGAGCTTAGGCATGTCCAGCCGTTCCGCTGCCAATATGCCGGCGAAGGCGACAACGAGGCCGAGAAGTGCCGCGCTGTCCTCGAAGAGTACGGTGTAGACACTCGGATCCTTGCTGAGCTGCACCGCCTCAAGCCAGCCGTGGCTGCCTTTTTGGTGGCGGAATTCCTTCAGCGCCACCAGCCAAGAGGTGCCTTCGAAGAGGAAGGAAAGGCCAAGGACAGCGTAGTTCACCTTGGCGTTGGCGATCGGCTCCGGCGCCATGATGTGCGTCACGCCTTCGTAGAACGATATGCCGGCGCCCAGTGCAAAGACGAGGAGCGCGACGATGAAGCTCCAGAAGTACAGCTCGCGGCCATGGCCGAGCGGATGCGTGCGGTCGGCCGGCCGGGCGGCACGGTGCATGCCGTAAAGCAGCAGGCTGCCATTGCCGGTATCGACGAGCGAGTGGACGCCTTCCGAGAGCATTGCCGAGCTGCCCGTGAACAAGGCAGCGGCAAATTTGGTCAGTGCGATCGCAAGATTTCCGGCGAGCGCCGCATAGATCACTTTTTTCGACCCGCCATGCGCCGCCATGGTGTGCTGCCTTGGTTGATGCACCGAGATTGGCGGAGCGCCCGCCCACGCTCCACAGTTCCCACAACGCCCGAAGTGTCGAGTTGTTCAAAAGGTCAGTTGTTCAAAAGGGCGGCGCGGGGCTATTCGACGACCTCGTCCGTCCAGACCTTGAAGCCAGCCAGCGCGCCCGGCCCAAAAATGTGGGTCAGCGGCACATCGGCGGCATCGCGTCCGGAGGCAATCAGGATACGGCCGATGCGCGGCGCGTTGTTGCGCGGGTCGAACGCGTGCCAGCGGCCGCCGACATAGACCTCCATCCAGGCGGCGAAATCCATGTCCGACCACGGCTTTGGCAGGCCGATATCACTGATATAGCCGGTGCAGTAGCGGGTCGGAATGTTCAGGGCGCGGCAGAAGGCAACAGCGAGGTGGGCAAAGTCGCGGCACACACCACTCTGCTCGCGATAGGCCTCGGCGGCGGTGCGCGTCGGGCGCGCATTGAAATAGTTGAAGACGATGTGGTTGTGGACGAAGTCGCAGACCGCCTGGACGCGCGGAATGCCGAGCGGGGTGCTGCCGAACAGCCGCCACGCTTCATTCGCCAGCACGTCGCTCTCGCAATAACGGCTGGGCAGCAGGAACAGCAGCGTCTCCGACGGCAGATCGCGCACCTCGTGCTGCCACGCCGTCAGCTCGCGCGTCTCGAAGGAGCCGGGGTCGCGGATGACCGCGTCCGTGCCGAACGCAAAGCGCCCGGCCGGCGCAACGAGACGGTTGCACCAATTGCCGAAACTGTCGCGGTAGCTTTCGATCGGCACCGGCGGGTTCGACGTCAGGAAGTCCGGCCGCTCAAGATCGGATGCGCGCGAATAATGGACATTTAGCATCGCGATCAGCGGTGTTTCCTGCGGGAAATCGAAGCTCATCTGGCAACCGATGTGGATCCGCATTGTCGTCCTGACCGGCCTGCCTGATCATCAGCCGGCGAATCGCAAGGGCTGATGCTGCAGGGCGAAGAAGACCATGGCACGGACCGCTGCGGTTTACGAGGGAATTAGAAACCGGTTGACAGCCATCGGCCAGGGCGACTGCACGGCAGCGGCCTCTTGCAGTCGAGCGTTTTCTCTTGTTTCACTTCGCCAGACATCAACTGGAGGAACGAATCATGGCTAAGGGTGCGATGAAGGCAGGCAAGGAAGCCCGCAAGCCGAAGAAGGACGCGAAGAAACCCGCTCCGGCGCCGGCCCTGAAGGCACCGCCGGTGAAGGCGATGAAGCTGAAGGACAAGTAGGGCCGCAGCTACCGTTTCGGCTGATTTCGACCGGCCGCAAACGCGGCCGGTATGATTGTTCATTAAGCGCACGCGCATCCCCTATGGATGGGGCGAAGACAGTTTTGCGCGTTCAAGAAATCGGCCGGAAGCCATCGAAACGGAGCGTTCCGATGTCGTGGATTTTCCTGTTCCTCGCCGGCCTGTTCGAGATCGGCTGGGCGATCGGCCTCAAGTACACCGACGGATTCTCGAAGCCGCTGCCGACCGTCCTGACGGTAGCCTCGATGATCGTCAGCCTGACCTTGCTCGGCCTGGCGCTGAAGGCGTTGCCGGTCGGCACCGCTTATGCGATGTGGACCGGCATCGGCACCGTCGGCACGGCGCTGTTGGGGATATGGCTGCTCGGGGAGCCGGCGACGGCGATCAGGCTGGCCTGCATCGCGCTAATCGTCTGCGGCATCATGGGACTGAAGCTCGCGGCTTAGCCGATTCTGACAGACGAACGCGCTCGGGGCCGCTGCAAGGCGGCCCTGATTCTTGAATTCGGCTGATCAGCGCCGGAAGGCGCTATCGGGCGGAGAAGCCGGGCGGCGTCCTGCCAGTGCGCTGCTTGCGCGCGGCATAGCGCGCATCACGCTTGGCCTTGCGTTCGGCCTCGTCGGCAAGAAAACGGGCGATGCGCTCGTTCTCTTCAGCTTCCCGGATCTTCGCTTCGGCCTGTGCAGCTTCTTCCGCGGCGATGCGTGCCGCTTCGGCAGCTGCCTCGCGCTCGGCCTTTTCTGCTGCTTCGCGCGCCAGCTTTTCCTGCTTCAGCCTGGCCTTTTCGGCCTCGCGTATCGCGCGGGCCTCGAGGATCGCCTTGCGCTCCGCCTGTCGTGCCAGCACCGCTGGATCATCTGCCGCCGGCTTTGCCTTAAAGCGCTCCAGAAGCGCCTTCTTTGCCTCGTTTGCGGCATTGCGCCGCTCGAAAACGTCTTTTTCCCTGTAGATAGCCAAGTCCACTTCCCTGGAGTCAATTTGCGAGGCTTACATACGCGTGAAAACCGAGAGTTCAAGCGCCAAAACGGTATGCCAGCCATGAAATTCTGATCTGTTGCAAACGGGAGACGCCATTTCGATTGAATTCGACTGAAAGCCACCCGCACTGTTCACCATCCAGGCCTCTGGCGGGGCGACGGACTGATCGCTACCTGTAGCGCCAAGACAAACGCTGGGATGACACACTATGGAACTCGGTCTCTACACCTTCGCCGACGTCAGCCCGGAACCGGGTCCCGGTGCGATCGGTGCGCATGAGCGGCTGCGCAACCTGATCGAGGAGATCGAGCTGGCCGACCAGGTCGGGCTGGACGTGTTTGGTCTCGGCGAGCACCACCGTCCCGACTATGCTGCCTCGGCTCCGGTGGTGGCGCTGGCGGCGGCTGCCGAACGGACCAAGCGCATAAGGCTGACCAGCGCCGTCACCGTGCTGTCCTCCGATGATCCGGTGCGCGTTTTCCAGCAGTTTGCCACCCTCGATCTTCTGTCCGGCGGCCGGGCCGAGATCATGGCCGGGCGCGGCTCGTTCATCGAATCCTTTCCGCTGTTCGGCTACAATCTCGAAGATTATGACGAGCTCTTCGCCGAGAAGCTCGACCTGCTGCTCGCCATCCGCGATCATGTCAAGGTGACCTGGTCGGGCAGTCTGCGCGCGCCGATCAACGATCGCGGCGTCTATCCCCGGCCCTTGCAGGACAAATTGCCGATCTGGATCGCGATCGGTGGAACACCGCAATCTGTCGCCCGCGCGGGCGTGCTCGGGCTGCCGCTGGCGCTGGCGATCATCGGTGGTGAGCCGGCGCGGTTCGCACCGCTGTTCGACATCTACAGGGATGCAGCCAGGCGGGCCGGCAACGATCCGGCGAGCCTTGCCACCAGCCTCAACGTGCACGGTTTCATCGCCGAGACCCCGGACCAGGCAGCCGACGATTTTTACGGGCCGCAGGCCGAGGCGATGAACCGCATCGGCCGCGAGCGTGGCTGGGGGCCGACGTCGCGGGCGCATTTCGACCAATCGCGCGGCCCGAACGGCGCGCTGTTCGTCGGCAATCCAGAACAGGTGGCCGAGAAGATCATTGCCCAGCACAGGATATTCGGCAACGACCGCTTCCTGCTGCAAATGGCGATCGGCGCCATGCCGCACGCCAAGGTGATGAAGGCCATCGAACTCTACGGCACCAAGGTGGCGCCGATCGTGCGCCGGGAAACGGCGAAGGCCGTTCCCGCCGTGGCGACGCCGGTTGCCTGATTCACCGGCAAGGCCGCGAGGCAGCCCTTCCGGTGACGCCGGCTAACGGAACCTTGAAGCCACAGAGGCGTTTTCGCCAACGGTCTGCACCAATCGCGGTGTACCGCCGAGGGTCAGAATGAAAGCCGAACCCGCCGCTTCGGGCGCAAGCGCTGCCGAAAGCCCGGATCCGCGCGCCGAGGCGCGGGCGGATGCGCATCTGATGCGTTCGCTGCTCGTCGGCATCTTCATCCTCATGGCGATCTACGCGCTTTACTTCGCCCGCGCCTTCTTCATGCCGGTCATTTTGGCTTTCCTGCTGGCGCTGACGCTGACGCCGATCGTTCGCTTCCTGCGCAAGCATGGCATGCCCGATGTCATTTCGGCGACACTGCTGGTGCTGCTTTCGTTTTGCCTCGTCGCCGTCGCGGGATATCTGCTCAGCGGCCCGGTCATCGACCTCATCAACAACACCTCGACGATCGGCCAGCAGCTTACCGAACGTCTGGCACAACTGCGCCGTCCGCTCGAAAGGATCGTGGAGATTTCACGCCAGATCGAGGGCCTGACACAGACATCCCAGGAGCCGGGCGTCCAGAGGGTGGCGATGGCGCCATCCGGTATTCTCTCGCAGGCCGCCGGCAATGTGCTGTCGGCCGGCGCCAGCGTTACCATCGTCTTCGTCCTGTCGCTGTTCCTGCTCGCCTCGGGCACGATGTTCTATGAAAAGATTGTCCAGTCCTTCCCCAGTCTCAGCGAAAAGAAGCGGGCGCTGCGCGTCGTCTACGACGTAGAACGTGAAATCTCGCATTATCTGCTTACTGTCACGGTCATCAACACATGTCTCGGCGTGGTCATCGGGCTCGGCCTGTGGGCGCTCGGCGTGCCCAACGCGCAGGTCTGGGGCGCGGCAGCGGCTCTGCTCAATTTCCTACCCTATATCGGGGCGCTGACCACCATCACGCTGGTCACGATCATCGCGCTGATAAGCTTCGACACGATTTCCTATGCGCTGCTGGCGCCGGCCTTCGTCCTTATGTGCGATGTCGTCGAAGGCCAGTTCGTGACGCCGACGGTGGTCGGCCGCCGTCTCGAGATCAACGCAGTGGCGATCCTCATCGCCATCGCCTTCTGGTCCTGGCTGTGGGGTTTCGTCGGCGCGTTGCTGGCGGTGCCGCTGCTGGTCGTCATCAAGGTGTTCTGCGATCATTTCGACGGTCTCAGCCATGTCGGCAATTTCCTGGCGGCGCAACACACGACGGTGCTCGAGGACGAAGAGATTCCCGAGGTGAAAAAGTAGCGACTTAAAGGGTCAAAAGCGTCCCCCGATTGGGGCAGATCACGACCTTGCATCGGCCGCACGTCCGTTGTGTGCCCCCAGTGCTCCATCAACATTTTGAATTTGCCGCCTCGGCAACGGCTTCCTACATCCCTTCGGCCCACAGGAAACCCGCGCCGATGACCGTTCTTTCCGTTCTCGACCTGTCGCCGATCGTCGAAGGCAGCAACGCTTCGCAGTCACTCGCCAATTCGCTCGATCTCGCCCGTCATGCCGAGCGGCTGGGTTACCGGCGCTATTGGCTGGCAGAGCACCACAACATGCCGGGCATCGCCAGCGCCGCCACCTCGGTGGTCATCGCCCATGTCGCCGGCGGCACCAAGACGATACGCGTCGGCGCCGGCGGCATCATGCTGCCCAACCATTCGCCGCTAGTCATCGCCGAGCAGTTCGGCACGCTCAACGCTCTGTATCCCGGCCGCATCGATCTCGGCCTCGGGCGGGCGCCCGGCACCGACATGGCCACGGCACGGGCGCTGCGCCGCAACCTCGAGGCTGGCGCCGACAATTTCCCGCAGGACGTCGTCGAGCTGATCGGTTACTTGCAGCCGGCCGAAGACGGCCAACGCATCCGCGCGGTGCCCGGCGAAGGCGAAAAAGTGCCGATCTGGATCCTGGGCTCCAGCCTCTACGGCGCGCAGCTTGCCGCCATGCTCGGCCTGCCCTACGCCTTCGCTTCGCATTTTGCGCCGGCCGAGCTCGACCATGCGCTGGAGATCTACAGCTCGCGTTTCCAGCCTTCGGAGCAGCTCGACAAGCCCTATGTGATGCTCGGCCTCAACGTCTTCGCCGCTCCTTCCGATGCCGAGGCGCGGCTGTTGTTCACCTCGCTGCAGCAGGCCTTCGTCAATCTGCGCACCGGCCGGCCCGGCCGATTGCCGCCGCCCGTCGAAGGATATGAGCGCGACCTCGATCCGATGGCCAAGACCATGCTCGGCCAAGCGCTTTCCTGCGCCGTCGTCGGCTCTCCCGAAACGGTCAGGCAAGGCATCGAGGCATTCGTGGGCCGCACCGGCGCCGACGAACTGATGGTCACGGCGCAGATTTTCGACCATGCGGCGCGGGTGCGCTCGTTCGAGATCCTGGCCGACGCTCACAAATCGCTGTCGGAAGCTGCCTAAGAGTTGGTTCGCCACTTGGCACTGTTGCGGTCAAGGCCGGCCTCAGGCAGGGGAACATCGCGAACAGTTCGCGCGTTCTACGCGGAGAGTGTTCGATCCGTCATGCTCGTCTGTTAGACGGAAACGCGGCGTCTACTAAATGACGACCACCTTGGTGCCGATTGTAGAGCGGTTATAGAGATCGATGATGTCCTGGTTCATGAGGCGAATGCAGCCCGCCGACACCGCTTTGCCGATGGACCACCATTCAGGGCTACCGTGCAGGCGATATCCAGTGTCACCTTTCTCGTTGAAAAGATAGAGCGCGCGCGCCCCGAGCGGGTTCATGAGTCCGCCCTCCATATGAGCCGGTATGATGCGGCCTCGCTTCTGCTCGCGCACGATCATCGCAGACGGCGCGCTCCAATCCGGCCATTCGCGCTTCCTCGCAACGTGAGCAGTGCCATGCCACTCGAAGCCCGCCTTGCCAACGCCGATTCCGTAGCGCAGCGCCTGACCGTCTCCCAACACGTAGTAGAGGAACTTCGCTCCTGTATCGACAATGATGGTGCCAGGCGCCTCTTCAGTCGCATAAGGCACTGTCTGCCGATGGAACTTTTGGTCAACCTTGTAGATCGGAACCGGCGGAACGCGAAAACCGGAATCGGTGAGGCCGCCATAGGCCGAGGGGAAAGTCCTTAATGCGCCGCCGGTGGTGCAGCCGAAGAATGCGACCATCCCAGCAAGTACCAGCCCGATTAGGATCGATTTCACGCACATGACTCAAGCCGGCGCCCGTGTAGGCGATCAGCCGCATCTCGTCATATTCCTAATCCGACATGCTTCGATTGCCAAGATTTTCCTGCTTGTCGGCGGGCTGATTGTTGGCTCGATCGGCGCCGCGCCCTTCAATTGCTCGGTTTTTCGAACGACGAACGCCCGTAGCGGCTGCGAAGGGCCGGGGTCGGCAGGACAGAGGGAGCGCTGTCCGTCCGGCATTACAAAGATTCTGAACAGAGCCCAAGCGCTACGCGCTGACGCTCTGCGCAGTCGCACCTAGCGGGCGGCATGAATTGCGGATCATCAAGCGTCCCTTGAGCGTCAGCTTGCGCGGCGGCGCGTCCCTGTTTCCGGCGAGCCGGTCGAGCAGCAGATTGGCCGCCTGTTCGCCAATCGCCTGCACTGGCTGTGCGACCGTGGTCAATTGCGGCCGGAACACATCCGACCACGGAAAATCGTCGAAGCAGGCGACCGAAATATCCTCCGGACAGGACAGGCCGATATCGCGAATGGCCTTCATCGTGCCGATCACCATCGGGTTGTTGGCCGAAAAGATGGCGCTCGGCCGGTCGTGCAGCGAAAGAAGCTGCATGGTCGCGTTGTAGCCGTCGACTTCATGGAAGTTGCCGAAGCGGACGAGCTCGGCCTCGGCCGGCAGGCCGGCGGCCTGGAGAGCCTCGCGGTATCCCGCCATGCGGTCATGCATCGGCGAGATGTCGAAAGAGCCGGAGATGTAGCCGATGCGCCGATGGCCGAGATCGATCAGGTAGGTGATGGCGTCGAACACCGCACGCTGATTGTCGAGAACGACGGCATCGGTGTCGACACCCTGGCAAACACGGTCGAGCAGCACGACCGGCACATTGGCGTCGTCGACAATCCGTTTGAGGATCGCGCCGTCGCCGACACGCGCGACGATCAGTCCGTCGACCATGCGGTCGAGCAGCAGCCTGATCTGGTCGTCCTGGGTGTTCAGGTGCTCGTCGGTGCAGCACAGCATGACGGCGTAGCCGGCCCGGTCGAAAGCCTGCTGGATGACCGAGACCACGTCGGTAAAGAACGGGTTGGTGATGTGTGGGACGGTGAGCCCGATGGTGCGTGTGGTGCCCATCTTGAGGCTGCGGGCGATGGCGTTGCGCTTATAGCCGATGTCGCGGATCGCCTGTTCGATGCGCTGGCTGAGCTCGGGGCTGACGGTCGCGGTGCCGTTGATCAGCGCCGATACGGTGGCCACGGAAACACGCGCGGCCTCGGCCACATGAAGCATGGTCGGTGCAGTGGATTTACGCTGCCTTTTTCGCCCTGACGCTGTCATTTTCGAAACGTTTCACCACTCCGCGGCAGCAATACCTACGGAATCTTATGGTTTTGCGCAAGAATTGAAATGGAACAATCTCAGACTCCAGATATTGGCTTGACATGATCGAAACGTTTAGATTAGCGTTTGAGGTGTTCGGTGACGACGGAGGGAGGCCGTCCTTGTCATGCAGCACGGCAATTCCATCCCTGCACAAGGCATTATGGCGGACGGCTCGGCTGTCGTGCTGAGCGCCGAGCACATCTCCAAGTCCTTCGGCGGGATCGCCGCACTTGTCGATGTCGGCTTCGAGCTGCGGCGCGGCGAGGTTCATGCGCTGATGGGCGAGAACGGCGCCGGCAAGTCGACGCTGATGAAGATCCTGTCCGGCGTCTATACGGACTATAACGGAACGGTCAGTATCGATGGCCATGCGGTGCGCTTTGCCGGCGTCCGCGAAGCCGAGCGTGCCGGCATCGCCATCATCCACCAGGAGCTGAACCTCGTCCCCGAACTCAGCGTCGCCGACAATATCTTTCTCGGCCGCGAGAAGCTGATCGCCGGATTGATCGTCGACCGCAAGGCGAGCAGCCGCGCCGCCGGCGCGCTCTTGCAAAGGCTCGGCATCGAGCTCGACCCGGATGCGCGCGTCGGTGCCTTGCGCGTCGGCGAACAGCAGCTGGTCGAGATCGCCAAGGCGCTGTCGATGTCGGCGCGCATTCTGATCATGGACGAGCCGACCTCGGCGCTTTCGCCGGCCGAATGCCAGCGGCTGTTCCGCATCATCCGCCAGCTCGCCGACAGCGGCGTGGCGATCGTCTACATTTCGCACCGCATCGACGAGGTCATGCATCTGGCCAGCCGGGTCACGGTGCTTCGCGATGGACGCCACGTCTTGACGCAGGCGATGGACAAGCTCGACGAAGACGCCATAATTTCAGCGATGGTCGGGCGAAACCTGCTTGCTTCCCCCCAGGAGCACCGCATCCCCAGTGGCAACACGGTCCTTTCCGTAAGCGAGCTGTCGCTGTCGAAGCCCAATCGCCATGGCTGGCGCACCGTGCTCGATGGCGTCAGCTTCGATCTTGCCGCAGGAGAAATCCTCGGTATCGGCGGGTTGCTGGGCTCGGGCCGCACCGAAATCCTGGAAACCATCTTCGGGTCCAGCGGCGGACGTGCCGGCGGTGAGATCAGGCTCGATGGCGAGGCAGTAGAAATCCGTTCGCCGCGCGATGCACGCCGGCTCGGCATCGCCCTGGTCACAGAAGACCGCAAGACGCAAGGCCTGCATCTCGAGGCCTCGATCACCGACAATGTCGCGCTGCCGCTGGTCGGCGCGCTGGCGCGGTTCGGCATGCGCTCGCTGGCCGGTGAGCAAGGGCTGGCACGGGACGCCGTGAAGGCGCTCGGCATTCGCTGCGAGACCGTCGAGCAGCCGGCCGGCACGCTGTCCGGCGGCAACCAGCAGAAGGTCGTCATCGGAAAATGGCTGGCGACGAGGCCGCGGGTGCTGCTGCTAGACGAGCCGACGCGCGGCATCGATGTCGGCGCCAAGCGGGAAATCTACGATCTCATCTTCAAGCTGGCGCGAGACGGGCTGGCGATCGCCGTCATCAGCTCGGAATTGCCGGAGCTGCTGCATCTTTCCGACCGTATCCTGGTCATGGCCGACGGCCGCCAGACGGGAATGCTGTCCCGCGCGCAAGCCAGCGAGGAGGCCATCATGCGGCTTGCGGCGCCGCGACGGACCATGACGAGGCCTGCCGCATGAGCATTTTGCATATCCTGTCCCGCACGAAGCTCTATTGGGGCCTGATCGCCATTTTCCTGATCGGCGTGCTCGGCTCGCCGATCAGCTCCAAGGGCAACAACATCTTCCTGTCCTACGGCAACCTGCTCGATGTGCTGCGCCAGGTGTCGACCACCGGCCTGATTGCCACCGGCATGACTGCGGTGATCATCACCGGCGGTATCGACCTTTCCGTCGGCTCGCTGATGGCGATCTGCACGGTTGTCTGTGCCATGCTGCTGACGGTCCCAGGCGTGACGCCGGCGGTGGTGCTGGGGGTGCCGACAGTTGCCGTGGCAGCCCTTTGCCTCGGCATTCTCGTCACTCGTTTCATCCTGCTGAACATCGAAAAATCCCGCGCCGGCGCGCAGGCCACGCACGACATCAGGTTGGACAGCGTTCGCGGGCTGGTGACGCCCGGCATTGTCGGGGTGATCCTGTGCAGTCTGGTGCTGTGGTTCCTGCTGCCGCAGGTAGGCTCAAAATTCGGCGTGCTCGGCGTGCTGCTGGTGGCGCCTTGCGTCGGCCTGCTGTTCGGCGCGCTCAACGGCTTTATCATCGTCGCCGGGCGGCTGCAGCCCTTCATCGTGACGCTGGCGATGATGGTCACTGCGCTCGGCATCGCCCGGCTGACCGCCGGCCAGAACAATGCGGTGCTGCCGGTTTATACCGGCTCGAACGCCACAGCCGATTTCGAAATGCTGCGCTCGTTGGTGTTCGGCGTGATCCCGATGCCGGGCCTGTTCTTCCTCGGCGCCATCCTGATCTACGGCGCCGTGCTGCGCTTCACCCCGTTCGGCCGCTATGTCTACGCAATCGGCGGCAATGAGGAGGCGGCGCGGCTGTCGGGCATCGCCGCAGGCCGCGTGAAGATCGCCACCTATGCCGTGTCAGGGCTGCTGGCCGGTATCGCGGCGGTGCTCTATGTCGCGCAGTACCGGCAAGGCAAGCCGGACGCCGGCGCCGGGCTGGAGCTCGACGCGATTGCCGCCGTGGTCATCGGCGGCACCAGCCTGATGGGCGGACGCGGCAGCCTCACCGGGACGTTCTGCGGCGTGCTGATCTTCGGGCTGCTCTCCAACATCCTGCAGCTGCACAACATCAATTCGAACCTTCAGCTGGTGCTGAAGGGGATGATCATCATCGGTACCGTGCTCGTACAGGAGCGCAATGCCGGTGATCTTCTCTTCTATCTGCGACTGCCCGGTGGGCAAGCGCACAAGGAAACGGCCGCGGCAAAGCGGCCGTCGCAAGAGACCGCGTCTCTGAATATTGGAGGAAACAAGAAATGAAACGACGTGAATTGTTGAAGCTCGCCGGGCTGACAGCGGCACTCCTGACCACGACCGCCATGCTTGCCGGCGGCGCCCATGCGCAGGACAAGAAGTGGAAGATCGGCTTCTCGCAGGTGACGACCATCGAACCCTGGCGCGCCCAGTTCAACAAGGACATCCTGGCCGAAGCGGCCAAGCATCCGGAAGTCGAGCTGATCATCACCGACGGCGAGGACAAGACCGAGAAGCAGGTCGCCGATGTCGAAAACCTGATCCGTCAGGAGGTCGATGCGCTCTTGGTGTCACCGAAAGAATCCGCCGGCCTGACCGGTGTCGTGCAGCAGGCGATCGATGCCAAGATTCCGGTCTTCGTGCTCGACCGCAACGTCGAAACCAATGACTACACGCAGTTCGTCGGCGGCGATAACAAGCTGATCGGCCGGGCTGCCGGTGAATATGCCGTCGAGCTGCTTGGCGGCAAGGGCAAGGCTGCCGGCAACGTCGTCGAGATCTGGGGCGGCATGGGCACCCAGCCGGCACACGATCGCCATGACGGCTTCCATGAATTCACCGACAAGGAGCCCGGCATAAAATACCTGCTCGACCAGCAGTCGGGCGACTGGAAGCAGGACCAGGCCTACAACATCATGGCGACCGCGTTGCGCAACAACGAGAAGATCGATCTTGTCTACGGCCACAATGATCCGATGGCCTATGGCGCCTATCTTGCCGCCAAGGACGTCGGACGTGAGAAGGACATCAAGTTCATCGGCATCGACGGCCTGCCCAATGAAGGCGTGCAGCTGGTCGCCAATGGCGAGCTGACGGCGACGTTCACTTATGTGACGCCGGGCGCCGAAGGGCTGCGGCAGGCGATCAAGTTCCTGAACGGGGAGAAGGTGGAAAAGACCATCACCCTGCCGACGCAGAAGATCACCAAGGAAAATGCCGCCCAGATCCTGAAGGACAACGGCCTCTGAGACGAGGCTTTCCTGCCGGGCGTTCAGCGCCCGGCAGGAACAACAACCAAACGCCGGCAGGCAGCAGATTAAGCCAGCTTGGCCAGCAGCTTCATGAAAATGGCCGCTTCCCTGGCGGAAAGCGGCGCCAGCGTTTCCTGCGTAATCTCGCGGGCAAGCGGGATCAGCCGCTCGATCGCGTCGCGCCCCTCGGCCGTCAGACTGACCAGCAGGCGCCGTTTGTCGACTTCGTGCTTGCTAAGTTCGACAAAGCCACGCGCTTTCAGCCGGTCGATGACGCCCTTCACCGTCGCCGCATCCATGGCGATCAGGCTGCCAAGCTGGTTCTGCGAGGTCTCGCCGACGTCGCGCAATTTGGCCAGAGCGGCAAATTGCGGCGGCGTCAGATCGGCGATATGTGCGGCGAAGATCGAGACGTGGCGCTGATGCGCCTTGCGCAGAATGAAGCCGACCTGCTCCTGCAAGCGATAGTCGTTTTCGTCAGGCTCCTCGGCCTCGACCAGCTTGAGCAGATTGTCCTCGGCGCTCACCGCAGCCCATCCCATGCCTTGATGTCCTTGGCCGCCAGCCCGCCCATGCGGTCGTGCACGCGCGGGCCGCAGGTCATGGCGAGGCAAAACAGGATCTCGTCAGGACGCGGACCATCGCTGATGCCGATTTCCATGGCGTCGAAATGGCTGCGCACATAGGCGGCGTTGATGTGGCCGAGCGGCACATCGAGCCGCGCGCCGAAGGCGCCGACCTTCTTTGCCGACGGCACGATCGCCTTGGCGTCGCCGAGCCGCTCGCGCATGGCATAGCCGCCCGGCACATGCCACAGCGCGCCATGCTCCAGCTCGCCCGCCATGCCGACGATGGCGCCCTTGCCGTAACCGTCGATCTGTTTGACGTCGCCGCCCAATGCGGCAATGAGCCTGTCGGAGAGTAGCAGCCCGAGCGGCTTCAGATCCTCCATGGCGCTCTGCAGTTCCTCGACGTAACGGCCGGCGAACGGGTTCTTCACCACAGCCATGGCCGCGGCGCGGCGCCGCGGCACCTTCGCCATCGGCCCGCCTTCGTGAAAAATCTCTTCGGTCAGCACGGCGATCTTGCGGATCGGAAACTCAGGCATGAGCAATTTCCCTCTCTAAAACTTTGTTGGCGAGCGCCATCGGACCTGCGATGCGCACCTGACCGCCGAGGAAAAGCGCCGCGGCGGCAATCAGGCCGCGCCGCCGAAACTCCTCGGCAACGGCAAATCCGCCTTCCAGCGCAATAGCGATTTCAGCGGCGGAAAGCGGCCCGACGCCCTGTGTCACCAAACGGTCGCCGAGGTCGCTGTCAGGTGCGAGATCGCGCGCCCGTACGCGCCTAACGGCCGGATGACCGGGCAGATCGACGGCGTTGGCGATCAAGGTCGCGGCGCCATCGGCTTCAGCACCCGTTCGCGCCAGCACCGTGACCGCGTCGGCGATGCCCAGCGAAAAGGAGCGGCCGCGCCAGCCGCTTGTCGCGACACCGCGGATCCCGTCTTCGGCGCGGATCGTGAGACGATCTGCCAACCCATGACCTGTCCCGGCAATGGCAAGCGTCATCGACTGCCCGTGGCCGAGATAGATCGCGCTGTCGCCGCCATTGTTGACATAGGCGCGCTCGAGCCGGTGGCCGGCAAGCAGCGCGCCAAGCACTTCGTCGGCTACCGAACCGGCGACGGCAGCCATCGGCGTAATGAATTGTTTCGCTAGCGGAACGACCGCCGCTTCCATGCGACGTGCCGTCGGGCCTGCGAAAGCACGGGGCTGCGAGGAGGCCGGGCAGCGCAGCCCGGGCAACTCTTCGACCAGTTCAACCAGGATTGTCTGGAAGCGCGCCATTGCCTGGCGATATGCGGCGCTGCATTCATTCGCCTCGCCGAATGCCTCGACGATCAGGTCAATCGGCCCATGATTGAGGTGAAGTCGCCGGCCGTCCTTGAGCCAATGCGCCTGTGGGCCGTTCATCGCCCGGCCCCGTTTGCGGCCGCGCGACGCAACTGCGCCAGCGGCGGCCAGGGATTGTCACGGGGTGCGGCCGTGCCGCGGCGCGGGTTGAGATACTCGCCGCCCTTAGCCAGGATATCATCGACGCTGCGGATTTCGGCTTCGTAGCCGCCGAGCCTGACATAATCGTCGCGGCGCATGGTGAACTCGATCGGCGCCACCAGCGCCGGCGTCGGGACATAGCCGAAGGCACCTTCCGGCACGCGGGTGACGTCGACCATCAGCGTGATGCCGCCGCCCGGCCAGACATAGACCGGCGCGCCGCCGACCGTCACATAGGTCTTGAGGCCCTGCACCGAGCGGGTCAGATTGACCGGGTTCTCGGTGACGCCGGCGCGCAGCGAGCCGCCGGCGCCGCCGACGAAAAGCACGGTGCAGAGCGCCGGCTCGCAATTGTCCTCAATCAGTTCAACCGACTTCCGCAGCCGCTCCGGGAACGGTTTCTGCACCGGCTTCAATTCGTCGTCGAGCTCGTAATAGGCGAATTGCTCACCGGTGGTCGAGACCATCAGCAGCGACATGCCGGGGCGCGCACCCTTTTTGGCGTTCCATTCACCAAGGATCGACAGCGGGTCGGAGATGCTGGTGCCGCCCCAGCCGAGGCCGGGCTCCGACACCTTGAAATAACGGCCCGGCGTCGAACGGCGGCCGATAATCTTGATGCCGGTGTCCTGCCAGCCAAGCACCTTGCCGGCCTGATGCTCGGAGACGACGCCAGTGATGTGGTCGTCGACCACCACCACCTCGTCGACAAGGCCGCGCCACTGGGTGGCGAACATGCCTATGGTGGCCGAACCGCAGCCGACGCGCATGCGCTGCTCGAGCTTGCCGTCGATGACAGGCGGTTTGCCGGCTTCGACGATGACGGTGGCGCCGCCGTCGATGACGAGCTCGACCGGCTTGCGGTTGCACAGGCTGAGCATGGCGTCACAGGTGGCGCGCCCTTCAGCCTTCGAACCGCCGGTCAGATGATGCACGCCGCCCAGCGACAGCATCTGCGAGCCGTATTCGCCGGTCGTGACATGGCCGATCGCCTCGCCTTGGGCTCGGACCGTCGCCGTTTCGGGGCCGATATGACGGTCGGTGTCGACCTTCACCTTGACGCCGCAATAGGAGAAGATGCCCTCGGTGACGACGGTGACCAGATCGACGCCCTCGACCTCCTGGCTGACGATGAAGGGTGCCGGCTTGTAATCGGGATAGGTGGTGCCGGCGCCGATCGCGGTGACGAAGCGGCGGCCGGTGTTGACCAGTTCGCCGTCCCAGCCCTTGCCTTCCTCGGCAAAGGGCACGACCGCGCCGCCTGTCTCGGCCGCGTGGTCGAGGATGGTCAGCGGGTCCATCCGCACGATCCTGCCGCCAACATTGCCGTAGCGATCGCAGGCGCCGGTGCGGCCATCGGCGATGTAGCACATGACCGGACAGGCATCGCAGCGGATCTTCTCGGCCACCAGCTTCTCGCCGGGATCGTGTGTCTCGAAGCGTTCGGCAAGCTCGCTCATCGGCGCGCCTCCTTGTCGAGGATGGCGGCGCGGATGCGGGTCGGCGTCGCCGGAATTTTGGTGACCAGCACACCGGCGGCATGGCGGATGGCGTTGAGGATCGCCGGCGCCGTCGGGATCAGCACATGCTCGCCCAAACCCTTGGCCCCGAAGGGTCCTTCCGGATCCGGAACTTCTATCAAGATGGTCTCGATCGGCGGCACGTCGCCGATCGTCGGGATCAGATAGTCGTGCAGGTTTTCGGTGCGGCCGGGGATGTATTCTTCCATCAGCGCCATGCCGATGCCTTGGGCGATGCCACCCTCGATCTGGCCTTCGGCAAGCAAGGGGTTGATGGCCTTGCCGACATCGTGCGCGGCGGTGATCTTTATCAATTTCACCGTGCCGAGTTTGAGGTCGACCTCGAGTTCGGCGATCTGCGCGCCATAGCCATAGACGGCGTAAGGCTTGCCCTGGCCCTTAGCATCGAGCGGCTGCGTCGGCGGGTCGTAGCTTTCCTCGGCCCGGAAGACGAATCCTTCGGCGTCTGCCTTCAGCGAGGAAAGATCGATGCGGCGCGTCGCTTCGCCTTCCCTGATGCTCAGGCTTGTGCCATCCAGCGCAATCGCCGCCTTTTCCGAGACATTGGCGAAGCGCAGTATGGTCTCCCGCAAGGCGCGGCCGGCCTTTTCGGCGGCCTTGCCGGTGACGAAGGTCTGGCGCGAGGCCGAGGTCTTGCCGGCGTCGGGGGTGATCGCCGTGTCGGCGCCTTTCAGCCGGAGCTTTTCAAGCGGAAGACCCAACGCGTCGGCGCAGATCTGCGCGATGACAGTGTTCGAACCCTGCCCGATATCGACGGCGCCCTGATGCAGGACGACTTCGCCCGATACCGAGATGCCGACCTTGATGGTCGACGGATTGGGCAGCGAGGTGTTGCCGCAGCCGTACCAGCAAGAGGCCACGCCGACGCCGCGTTTTTTGATACTGTTACCGGCATTGAACGCTTCGGCATCGCGAAGGGCACGCTGCCACTGTGGGCGGAGGGCCTCCAGGCAGTCGGCGATGCCGACGCCCGACTCGAGCCGCTGCCCGGTAACTGTTTCGGATCCGTTCCGAAGGCAGTTCTTCAGGCGAAAGTCGAGCCGATCCATGCCGAGCTTGTCGGCCAATTCGTCATAGAGGGTCTCCTGCATGATCGTCGCCTGCGGCACGCCGAAGCCGCGAAAGGCGCCGGCAATCGGGCCATTGGTGTGGATGGCGCGGCCTTCGGCGCGATAGTTCGGCGTCGCATAGGGGCCGGAGGCGTGCACCGGCACGCGGTTGGCGACCGTCGGCCCCCAACTGGCATAGGCGCCGGTGTTGAAATCGCCGGCGAAGACCATTCCGGTGATGCGGCCGTCGGCATCGGCGCCGATGCTCGCTCTCATCTGAGCGGGATGGCGCTTGGTGGTCGAGATCATCGATTCGGTGCGGGTATAGGCGAGCGC
This sequence comes from Mesorhizobium sp. M1328, assembly GCF_040318075.1. Classification (NCBI taxonomy): domain Bacteria; kingdom Pseudomonadati; phylum Pseudomonadota; class Alphaproteobacteria; order Hyphomicrobiales; family Phyllobacteriaceae; genus Mesorhizobium; species Mesorhizobium sp. M1328. The sequence goes on from NZ_JAMYLO010000001.1 coordinate 256,540, forward strand.
CGCCGACCGGCCGGTTTTCATGGCGACGAGGCCGATGAGCGGTTGCAGCGAGACGTCGAGCTTGGAGCCGAAGCCGCCGCCGGTGGCGGTCGGCACGATGCGCACCTTTTCCGGGGCAAGGCCGAGCACTTTTGCCGTGTCGTCACGGTCCATATAGGGGGCCTGCGTGCAGGCGACGACGACCAGCGTGTCGCCGTCCATGAAGGCATAGCCGGCTTCCGGCTCGATATAGGCATGCTCGACATAGGAGGTGTCGATGGCGCCGGAAACGACGAAAGCCGCACCGGCAAGCGCGGCTTCCGGGTCGCCACGCTCGACGAAGCCGGAGGTGAGCAGGTTCGACGGCCGGTTTTCATGGACCAGTGACGCACCGCCGGCCTGTGCTTCGCCAGTTTCCAGAAAATGCGGCAATTCGGTCCAACTGACCGGAAAATCGGCTAGGTCGAGATCGAGGATAGCCTCGCATTCGCCGACAATCAGCGCCACCGCCTCGCCGCGAAAGCGCGAAAATCCTTCAGCCAGCGCCGGCTGGTCGGCGAAGGGCGCGATGACGCCGAAACAATTCTTTCCCGGGATATCGGCAGCGGTGAAGACGCCGGCAATGCCGGGACGGGATTTCACCCAGCTGCCGAGATCGCCAAAAGTGAAAGCGGCATGATAATGCGGCGAGCGGACCACCAGCACCGACAGTGCATCCACGGGAAAGGAATCGCCGCCGAATTTTTCGACGCCGGTGACTTTCGGCACGCCATCGAGGCGGATCGGAGAGGAGCCGACGGCATGGCCAGAGGATGGCATGCGCTGATCGAGACCGTCGGCGTGGCGCCAAGCATCCATCACCGCGGCGACGATCTTGCGGTAGCCGGTACAGCGACAGAGCACGCCGCCCAGCGCATCCTGCGTTTCGGCCTCGCTCGGGTAAGGCGTCCTGTCCAGGAGTGCCGTTGCGGCGACCAGCAGGCCGGGCGTGCAGGCGCCGCATTGTGCTGCGCCATGGCTGAGAAACGAGGCCTGCAGCGCCGACAGCCGGCCATCGCCGAGACCTTCGACGGTCGTCACCACGGTGCCGGAGGCGGAAGCCGCGGGCATCAGGCAAGCGCAGACCGGCTCGCCGTCGACCAGCACCGTGCAGGCGCCGCAATCGCCGGCATCGCAGCCGATCTTGGTGCCGGTCAGCTGCAGCTCGTCGCGCAACACCGCGGACAGCCGTCGCACCGGCGGCACGCAAACGCTGACGGCGGCGCCGTTGACCTCGAAGGCGATGTCGGCGCGCTCCATGCCCATCAGGCCGCCGCCCTTTCGTCGGGAACAGCGCCCACCGCACCAAGCACGGCGCGGGCGACGATCTCGCGCGCTGCATCCAGCCGATATTCGGCGCTGCCGCGCACGTCCCCGATCGGCGACAGCTCGTCCATCGGTGCGGATTGGATCGCAGTGGCCATCGCGTGGCCGACGGGCCGGCCGCGCAGCGCCGCCTCGACACCCACCAGGCGCCTGGCGACGACCGAGCAGGAACCGACGGCGACGGCCGCGTTCCTGACGACACCATCTTCGACGGCCAGGCGTGCGGCGGCCATGGCGATGGAGATGACGAGATAACGCCGCGCGCCGAGTTTCACGAATGCGGAGCTGCCGGCGGTCGCGGGTTTGGGAATGCGGATTGCCGTGACCATTTCGCCGGGCTGCAGTGCGGTGCGACGGTTGCCGAGGATGAATTCTGCAAGGGGCAGATGCCGGGTCGCCACCGCGGAACGCAGTTCGACTTCGGCGTCGAGCACCAGCAGCGCCGGCGCGCCGTCGGCGGCCGGCGAGGCATTGCAAAGATTGCCGGCAATCGAGGCAACGTTCTGGATCTGCACTGAGCCGACTTCCCGCGCCGCCTGCTTCAGCGCGTCGAAAGCCGCCGGCAGCGGATGGCGGACGAGATCGGTCCAGGTGGTGCGCGCGCCAATGAGCCAATAGTTCTCGGCTTCGGCAACGCCGCGCAATGCCGCCAAGCCATTGATGTCGAGGATATTGTCGCGGAAAGGCTTCCTGCCCTGTGCAGGATAAAAATCGGTGCCGCCGGCGAGGATGCGCCATTGCCCTTCGCCCAGCAAAGCGAGGGCGTCGTCGACCGTGGTGGGTTTTGCGTAACGGATCACGCTTTGCCTTCCCAGAATGGGCTTCCCGAGAGGGGATCCTGCCGAAAGATTTTCCCGAGCATGCAAGGCAGGAAATTCATTCGTATGCAAATGATATCAAGCCGGCAGGAATTGTCAAAGCCAGAGTTTGCACGGCTATGGGCACCGGTGCGCCCGGAACGCATTTGTTATGCCGTGAGAGGTTGACGCAGCCGGCCATCTGGTCAAGTTTCTGCGTCCGGTCGCGTTTTCATTGGAGCCTAAGCTCAAGACCAAGAAAATAAGGAGGCTCCATGGCCGACGAAGCGCTTGTCGTCATCGACCTGCAGAACGACTTCTGCCCGGGTGGCGCCCTGGAAGTGGCCGGTGGCGACGAAATCGTGCCGTTGGTCAATGACCTGATCCGGCGGACCGAGCACGTCCTGCTGACGCAGGACTGGCACCCCGCCGGCCATTCGAGCTTCGCCTCCAGCCATCCCGGCAAGCAACCGTTCGAAACAATCGATGTGCCTTATGGCCACCAGACGCTGTGGCCGGATCACTGCATCCAGGGCAGCCTGGGATCGGATTTCCATTCGGGCCTCGCCTGGAGCAAGGCCGAGCTGGTGATCCGCAAGGGGTTCCGTCCTGCGATCGACAGCTATTCGGCATTCTTCGAGAACGACCGGACGACGCCGACCGGCCTTGCCGGCTATCTTCGGGATCGGAACATCGAGACGCTGACCCTGGTCGGCCTGGCGACGGATTTCTGCGTCGCCTTTTCGGCGCTCGACGCGGTCAAGCTCGGTTTTGCGACGTCCGTGCGGCTCGACGCCTGCCGCGGCATCGATCTCAACGGCTCCGTGGAGAGGATGCTGGGCCGGATGCGCGATGCCGGCGTGGCACTGATTTGAACGTCATCCAGCCGAAGCTGACAGACTTTTGAGGGGCTTCATGCGGTTTGCGGCGTTGACGGCAAGTGCTGCACTTATTGCCGCAATCTTTTCTCCGGGAGCGGTTCTCGCGGCCGAAGCGCACGAATTGCCGGGCGCCGCCATGTCGCTGTGGTGGGTGCTGCCGTTTGCCGGGCTATTGCTTTGCATCGCGACCGGCCCGTTGCTCTTCCATCATGCCTGGGAGCACCATTACGGCAAGATCGCTGCCTTCTGGGCAGCGTTGGTGATCGGGCCGCTGGCCATCGCCTTCGGCATCCCGTCGGCCACGCAGGCGGTGCTGCATGCGCTGCTCACCGAATACATGTCGTTCATCATCCTGCTGTTTGCGCTGTTCACCATTTCGGGCGGCATCTTCGTTGCCGGCAACATACACGGCACGCCGCTGGTCAATGCCGGGCTGTTGCTGGGCGGCGCGGTGCTTGCTTCGGTCATTGGCACAACCGGCGCCTCAATGATCCTGATCCGGCCGCTCATCCGCGCCAACGACAACCGGCGCTTCAACGCCCATGTCGTCATCTTCTTCATCTTCCTGGTGTCCAACATCGGCGGGTCGCTGACGCCGCTCGGCGATCCGCCGCTGTTCGTCGGCTTTCTGCGCGGCGTCGATTTCTTCTGGACGACAGTTCACCTGTTGCCCGAGACGCTGTTCGTCGCCGGCGTGGTGCTGGTGGTTTTCCTGGCGATCGACATCATCATGCATCACCGCGAGGAAGGCGCGCCGAAGATCAAGGATCCGACGCCCGACAGCAAGGTGCGCATTCGTGGCCTGGCCAACATCCCGCTGCTGGCCGGGGTGATCGCCGCGATCCTGATTTCCGCTGCCTGGAAGCCGGGAGTGAGCTTCGCTTTCCAGGGCGTCAGCCTCGAGCTGCAGAATCTGGTGCGCGACGCCGCCATCCTAATACTGGCCTTCACGTCGCTTGTCGTCTCGCCGAAGGAGTTTCGCGGCGCAAACGCCTTCAACTGGGGGCCGATCGCCGAGGTGGCGAAGCTGTTCGCCAGCATCTTCATCTGCATCGTGCCGGTCGTCGCCATATTGCGGGCCGGCCTCGACGGCGCGCTGGCGCCGTTGGTGCTGCTGGTCAGTTCGCCGACCGGCGCGCCCGACAACCTTGCCTATTTCTGGCTGACCGGGGCGCTGTCGTCCTTCCTCGACAATGCGCCGACCTATCTGGTGTTCTTCGAGCTAGCGGGCGGCGATGCGCAGCATCTGATGACCGAGCTCGCCTCGACGCTGGCGGCGATCTCGGCCGGCGCGGTATTCATGGGCGCCAACACCTATGTCGGCAATGCGCCGAATTTCATGGTCTATGCCATTGCCCGGCATCGCGGGATCAAGATGCCGAGCTTCTTTGGCTACATGGCGTGGTCAGGCGCCGTGCTGATCCCGACTTTCCTGCTCGCCGGCTTGCTGTTCTTTGCCTGATCAGCCGACGCCGACATAGCGACGGACCGCGGAGGGATCGGCACGCAGTTCCTCGACATCGACCGTCTCGCGGTTGCGGCCGTTTTCGATGAAGCAAACGCGGTCTGCAACCGACAGCACGGCATCGACGCGCTGCTCGACAAGAATTGTCGACACGCCAAGCGCACGCAGTTTCGACACGGTTTCGCGGATCTTGGCGATCATCGACGGCATCAGCCCTTCGGTCGGCTCGTCGAGCAGGAGCACCTGCGGTTCCAGACACAGGGCGCGGGCCATGGCCAGCATCTGCTGCTCGCCGCCGGACAGCGTGCCGGAACGCTGCCTGAGGCGCTGGCGCAGCAGCGGGAAAAGATCGAGCACGTTTTCGCGCGTCGCCCTGCCCTTGTTGCGGGCCATCAGGCCGATCTCGATGTTTTCAGCCACCGTCATCTCGGCGAACAGCCGCCGGCCCTGCGGCACGTAGGCGACGCCGGCCTTGGGCACCTCGTGCGCCGGCAAGCCGGTCAATTCCCGCCCTTCGAGCCGGATCGAGCCGGACCTTGCCGGCACCAGGCCCATGATCGCCTTCAGCGTCGTCGTCTTGCCGGCGCCGTTGCGGCCGAACAGGCAGAGCACCTCGCCCTCGTTCAACACGAGATCGAGGCCATAGAGCACCTGGACCTCGCCATAGAAGCAATCAAGTCCGGAGATCGTCAGTGCCTTGGACTGGGCCTCAGCCATGGGTGGTCCCCAGATAGGCGTCCTGCACCGCGGCATTGGCGCGGATCTGCTCGGGCGTGCCTTCAGCTAAAATCCTGCCGGCGTTGAAGACGGTGATGCGGTCGGCGAGCTGCATGACCACCGGCATGTTGTGCTCGATCAAAAGCACGGTGGCGCTATCGGCGATCTCGCGCACCAGCTCGATGAAATTGTCGATCTCACTGTCGGCCAGCCCTTGCGTCGGTTCGTCGAGGATCAGCAGCCGCGGCTTCAGTGCCAGCCCCATCGCCACTTCCAGCAACCGCTGGTGACCGTAGGACAATTGCCCGGCCGGCATTTGCGCCCGATCGGCAAGGCCGGTGCGCTCGAGCGCCGCCATGACGCCGATGTGAACAGCACCCTTCGAGCGGCCGTCGGTCAGCGTGCGCTGCACCGGCAGGGCAACATTGTCGTAGGCGCTGAGATTGGCAAAGACGCTGGTGATCTGGAACGTGTAGGCGATGCCAAGGCGAACCCTGGCGTAGGCCGGCAGATTGGTGATGTCGGCGCCGTCGAAGACGATCGTGCCCGACGACGGCTGGATGCGGCCGCTGACCAGGCTGACGAAGGTGGTCTTGCCGGCACCGTTGGGGCCGATGACGGCGCGGATCTCGCCCGGCATCAGCGCGAAGTCGACGCCGTCGACGGCGCGCAAGCCGCCGAAACTGCGGGACAGGCCTTTGGTCGTCAAAAGCGGCATCATGGCAACCACCCGAGCCAGCGCTGGCGGATGCTGCCGAGAATGCCTGTCGGGAAGAACAGCACCAGCAGGATGAGCGCTATGCCGACGATCAGCAGATAGGAGGAGGTGTAGCCGCTGGCAACGTCGATGACATAATACATGAACAGCGTGCCGATCAGCGGACCGAGCGTGGTGGCAGCACCGCCCAGCAGCACCCAGAGCAGCGGCAGGATGGAATACTGCACCGAGGCGAAGCTCGAGCCGACATAGCCGAACAGCAGCGCATAGGCCGCGCCAGAAGCCGCGCAGATGCTGCCTGAGATGACGACGGCGGCGAGCTTGTTGGAAAACGTATCGTAGCCAAGCATCTTGGTCCGCTCCTCGTTCTCGCGGATGGCGACCAGCACGCGGCCATAGCCGGAGCGGACTATGGCCAGGCTTATAAGCAGCACGATCGAGAACAGCGTCAGCGCGCTCATATAGCGCACGGTCGGGTTGGTGAGGTCGAGCGACGTGCTGCCCAGGACCAGGACCCGCATTGCCTGCGGTACGACCATGCCCTGGTCGCCGCCGGTCCAGGCGGCGAGATAGAGGATGACGAGATAGAATACCTGCGCGAACATCATGGTGACGATCATGAAGGCGACGCCGGAGGTGCGCAGCGCCAGCAGCCCGATCACCAGCGCAAGCAGCGCGCCGCAGGCAAGCCCGGCTGCGAAGGCGGCCGGCACGCTCCAGCCGAGATGGATGACGGCAAGGCCGGCGCCATAGAGCCCGGCCGAAAAGAACATGGCATGGCCGAGGCTGAGCAGCCCGACATAGCCGAACAGCAGATTGTAGCCCATGGCGAAGACCGCCAGCACCATGATGCGGGCGAGCAGGCCGTGATGGTAATCCGGCAGGACGAAGCTAAGCCCGAAAAGCAGGGCGATGACGCCGAGATGCAGCGCATATGGCTTTGCCGGCGATGCATCCTTCATCGCGATGCCATCCCGAACAGGCCCTGCGGCCGGAACACCAGCACCATGGCGACAAGCAAGGTGGCGATGATCTTGGCCAGCGTCGGCGAGAAGAACACCGAGATGATGCCGTCGGAAAGGCCGATCAGCACCGCGGCGACGACCGTGCCGCGCAGCGAGCCGAGGCCGCCGATGATGACGACGATGAACGACAGCAACAGCGGGTCTTGTCCCATCAGATAATGCGCCTGGCTGATCGGCACGATCAGCACCGCGGCCACAGCCGCCAGCATGGCGCCGAGGGCGAAGACGCCGGCATAGACTCTGGTCACCGGAATGCCGAAGGCCTGCGCCGTCTCGCTGTCATATTGCGTGGCGCGCATGATGAGGCCGATTTTCGTGCGCGTCAGCATCAGCCAGGTCGCGACCAGAAGCAGCGCCGACGCGGCGATGATCGACAGCTTGTAGCCGGAATAGCCGAACCACGGCAGAAGGATGCGGTAGCTGAACGGCGGCTCCACCGGCCGCGCCTCCGGGCCGTAGAAGGTCAGCGCCAGTTGCTGGATGATGTAGAGCATGCCGATGGTGGCGACGATGGTGGCTTCCGGATTGTAGTTGAGCCGGCGCAGCACCAGCCGTTCGGCGACCAGCGCGATCAGGCCAACGATCAGCGGCGCCAGCACCAGGGCTGCCAGGAAGCCGAGCGCCGGATGGCCGGATATCGCCGTAGAGATCGCCCAGGCAAGCACCGCGCCCAGCATGAAGAACTCGCCATGCGCGACATTGACGATGCGCATGACGCCGAACACCAGCGACAGGCCAAGCGCCGTCAGCGCCAGGACGGCGGAGGTGACGAGGCCTTCGAGGGCAGCGAGGAGCAGGTGGGGTCCGAAGTGCATCGATTACGCGCCCAAGGGAGATGCCCAGAGCGCCCCCCTCTGGCGAAGCGCACTGTGACTAAAGAACCGAGCTCACAGCGCCTGCGTCGTGTAATCCCCTTCCGGCTCGTAGAGGCCGTCCTCGATCTTGGTCTTGTGGACGACATTCAGCCGGCCGCCTTCGACCTTGGAGATGTTCTGGATACCAAAACACTGGTGGATCTTGCCGTTGAAGGTTTTCGGCCCCTGCGGGTGCTCCGGCCCCTCGGCGAACTCGGTCAACGCCTCGGTCGCCTCGACCAGCTTGGCGCGGTCTTCCGGGCCCTTGTAGCCGGCGTCTTCCATCGCCTTCTTGACGACGTAGAGCGTTTCCCAGCAGCCGAACATATGTGCGGCGGTGGAGACGTCCTTGGGATCGCCGACAGCGGCACCATTGTCGTCGATGCCGACGGCGGCGCGGTAGGCCTTCTGCGCAGGGGAGTCATCGGGCTGCGCATAACGCGGCGAACCTTCCCAGAAATGGCTGCCGTCGAGGAATTCGAGGCCGGGGCTGTTGATGTCGGTGGCTTCGAGCGAATCGATGAAGCCGAACAGCTGCGGCCGATTGGAGCCGTAGAACTCGCCGAGCTCCTTGACGAAGGTGAGCACCGCCGGACCGACCATGACGTGGTAGATCACCTCGGTCTCTGCGGGGATCTGCGGGAAATATTTGGTGAAGGAGGATTCCGTCGGCGGAATCGCGATCTGGGCGATAACCTCGGCGCCTTGCGCCTTCAGCGCCGGCGGCAGGTAGTCGCGATGATCGTAGCCGAAGGCGAAATCGGGGAATATCTGCGTCACCTTCTTGCCGGCGTTGGCGGCAATCCATGGCGCCATCGACTGGATCTGGCTCTTCACGTCGGTGATGCCGGGCTGGAAGACGTAGCGGTTCAACTTGGTCGAGGCGACGTGGTGGCCTTCGCTGACAACGAAATAGGGCATCTTGGCCTCTCCGGCGGCCGGCGCCGAGCCGATGACGACATGCGAAAACAGCGTGCCGTAGACGATGTCGGTCTTGTGCTGGGAGGCGAACTTGCCGACGACTTCAGCGCCCCGGCCGGGATCGGTGCCGTCATCCTCGATGATCACCTCGACCGGCCGGCCGTTGATGCCGCCGGCATCGTTGATCGCCTTGACTGCAGCCGCCGTGGTCTTCTCGTACCAGCGGCCATAGGCGGCGCCGATGCCGGTGCGGTGCGACTGGAAGCCGATCTTGATCGGCGCCGAGCTCTGCGCCTGGCTGTAACGCACGAAACCCGGCGCGACGGCAAGACCGGCGCCGGCGGCAAGGCCCTTCAGCGCCGTGCGGCGGGTGAGAGCGTATCTGGAGAGATCGAAAAACCCATTCTTGTCAGTCACGGCAGTTCCCCTTGTTTATGAGCTTTGACCAATGGCTGTAGCAGGCGGGCCACTCTTGTTAAGAGGGCCGAAAATTGCATGTGTACAAACTAAATCACCAAAGCTCTGACGTGGCAAGCGAGCTTTCCCCAAGGTTCGATTGACGGCCATCGCGCACCTCGTTCATCCGGCGCTCGGCGTGGCAAGCAGCCACAAGCCGAGGACGGTGTAGGCGATCATCAGCACGGTGAGCGGGAACTGGCTGAGCGCGGCGCGAGCGGGAACGGGATGCAGCCGCGAGGCCAAGCCATGGGCGACAAGCACTGCAAACATGTGGCCGGCTATGATGACGCCGGCCTGGAGGTTCCACAGCCAGCACGCCGAACCGGCGCCGGCGACAACGCCGGCTTCTATTGGCATGTCGGCGGTACCGAACAGGTTCCAGCCCAGCGCAAACGGGTCGGAGAGAGCGGCAATCGCATATTGGCCGTCGACCAGCAGCGCCGTCAGATAGTGCGCGAAGTGGTAGGCGAGCGCGATCGGCACAATCGACCAGACCAAAAGCCCGGCGGCGTGACCGAGCGAATGCTTGCTGCCGGCCAGATGGTGGCCAAGAAAGACAGCAAGCGCGAACACGGCCGCAAGCACGACAAAGCTCAGCACAAGGCCGAAACTGCCGATGCCGATCAAGGCGGTGCGTCCAGGAAACTCCAGCGGATTGATGCCGAACCAGCCTAGCCAGAAGAAGGTTTTCGACAGGCCGTCGAAGGACACCGACGACAGCGCAAGCAGCAGGAAAGCGACGCCGCTGAGCGGTAGCGGCGCGGCACCAAGCAGCTTGGCGCCCGGCCAGCAGAGTTTGAGCCGGCCGTCCTCGTTACGCTCGACGATGGCGAAGTGCGCTACCATGGAAAAGAACACGGTCAGGAACTCACCGCGCAGGCTCCAGTCGCGGTAGCCGAAGACCTGCATGGCGGCGAAACTCAGCAGCCAGTAGACGCCGGCGGCCCAGGCCAGCCGCGCCGGATCGTCGGGCGCCGGGTCGATAAGCTCGAACCAGGCGAAGGCGAAGAACAGCACGAAAGCCGGCCAATAGCCGAGCCGTGATGGGAGCCGCCGCGGCTCCTTGCCACCTAGCAGGCGCGAGACGACGCGGCACGGTCCGTACCAGGGATTGAGCCACGACCAGAGATCGCCGGCGAGCCCCTGCAGCAGAGCCAGGCCAACCCAGAGCAGCGTCCAGATGGTCAGCGGCAGCGGGTTGGAAAGCGGGTCGCGGCTGCCGAACAGGCCGGCGGCAATCAGAATTGCAAAGCCGGCAAAGGATACCAGGCTGACGGCGGTCCGCGCGCCGTCGCCGAAGGCGAAAAGCGGCAGGCGTTTGCGCCAGAAGCGGTCGAGGGAGTCCGGCGGGAGCAGAGCCAGGATCAGGAAGCTGGCGGCAACGGCGAGCGCGCCGCCGGCGACGTAGTAGCCGGTGGGAAGGAGCAGGACGTGGCCGCGGTCGGAGGCATGAGCGAAGGCGGGAGTGGGCGACAGGAGAGCCAAGGAAGCGATGGGGCCGGGAAAGAGCCTGATTGCAGAAATGCAGCGCTCTACGGCGCCCCCCTCTGTCCTGCCGGACATCTCCCCCTCAAGGGGGGAGATTGGCGGTTGAATCGGCCGGCGCTTTTCTTGCCTTGTTGAGGGTTGGCCAAAGCGGAGATGAGAGCCAATCTCCCCCCTTGAGGGGGAGATGTCCGGCAGGACAGAGGGGGGTGGGCGGGAACTCATGCTTTCCAAGAAATACTTCTTGTCGGCCCTCACACCTTCACCAGCTGCTCCACGCGGTCCTTCTGGCCGAAGATGCGCAAATAGCGCTCGATCTCTTTCTCGTCGCCTGTCGACTTGGCCGGATTGTCGGAAAGCTTGACCGCCGGCCTGCCGTTGGCTTCTGTGACCTTGCAGACGAGCGAGATGGCGTCGAGCCGGTTGGTCTCCGTCGGTGCACAGCCTTCGAAGTCGTTGGTCAGGTTGGTGCCCCAGCCGAAGGACATGCGCACCTTGCCGCGGAAGTGGCGGTAGGTCTCCTCGATGGTCTCGACCTCAAGCCCGTCGGAGAAGATGAGCAGCTTCTGCTTGGGGTCCTTGCCCTTTTCGCGCCACCAGGAAATGATCTTCTCGCCGCCCTCGATCGGCGGCGCGCTGTCGGGGCGGAACCCGGTCCAGTCGGCGACCCAGTCCGGCGCATCGCGCAGGAACGCCGCGGTGCCGAAGGTGTCCGGCAGCACGATCAGCAAATTGCCGCCGTAGTAGCGCTGCCAGTCCTGCAGCACGTTGTAGGGCGACTGTTTCAATTCCTTTTCCGAATTGGTGAGCGCGGCGAACACCATCGGCAGTTCATGCGCATTGGTGCCGAGCGCCTCGAGATCGTTGTCCATGGCGAGCAGCACGTTGGAGGTGCCGGTGAAGGCCTCGCCGATGCCCTCCTTCAACGCTTCGACGCACCAGCGCTGCCACAGGAAAGAATGACGGCGGCGGGTGCCGAAATCCGAGATGCGGATGCCGGGCAGCGCCTTCAGCCGCTCGGTCTTGGCCCACATCTTGGCCTTAGCGCGGGCATATAGCACGTCGAGCGCGAACGGCCCGAACGCCCGCATGGCCGCGCGAGATCGAAGTTCATTGATAATTGCCAGCGCCGGGATCTCCCACAGCGTCGTGTACATCCACGGACCGCTGAAGGCGAGTTCGTATTGGCCGTCGCGCTTGGAAAGCTCGTATTCGGGCAGCCGGAAATTTTCCAGCCAGGCGAGGAATTCCGGTTCGAATATCTGCTTGCGGCCATAGAAGGTGTTGCCGCCGAGCCAGATCATCTCTTTCTTCGAGAAACGCAGCGTACGGGCATGGTCGAGTTGCTCGCGCAGCTCCGTCTCGTCAATCTCCTCGGCAAGGCGGACCGAGGTGGTCCGGTTGATCAGCGAGAAGGTGGTGTCGACCTTGGGATACATGCCCCAGATCATCTGCAGCATCAGAAGCTTGTAGAAATCGGTGTCCAGCAGGCTGCGGACGATCGGGTCGAGCTTCCAGGTGTGGTTGTAGACGCGCCGCGCTATATCGGTCTTTGCCATCGCTCAATGCCGCCTTCGCTGCTCGCTCTAGCTTTTTGTCTAGCGCAATTCCGGACGGAAAACCGCTGCGCACTTTTCCTAGAATTGCTCCAAATGCCTCTTAGCATCGAATTTTTGAAAGCGCCTCCCGCTTTGCGGACTGGCCCGACAAAAAGAAGTCCCTGCGGCAAGCGGCGCCCGCGGCAGTGTCGACCTCAGGATGCGGTCTTGGCGCCGACCACCTTGAGCGCCGGACGCTTGCGACGAGTGCCGATGATGCGGCCCGCCACCGGCGCATCGGCGCGGCGGTCGGCCTGCTCTTTCTCGGCAAACAGCCAGTCGATGAACAATTGCACGATCGGCGCCGACCGCATCTCGTTGCGGCAGACGACATAGAAATCGTCGACCGCCGGCACGGAAAGGCTGAACGGGGCGACAAGTAGACCCCTGGCGAGCAGTCCGCTCGCGGTCACTGTGTCGCCGAGCGCCACGCCATGGCCGTGGACCGCGGCCTCGGTCGCCATGCGCGCGTCGCCAAGATGGTGGCGGCGGCCGCGCTCCAGGTCCAGCGCGTCGGCGGCGGCCAGCCAGGTGTGCCATTCGCGGCCGTCGTCGCCATGCAGGAAGACGTGATCGGCGAGGTCGCGGACGGTGCGGATCGGGCGGTTGTTGATCAGCGTCGGACTGACCACCGGGAACAGTTCGAGACCCGACCATTTGCGCATCCAGCAATCGGTCCAGCTGCCGTCACCATAGTGCACGCAGACATCGATGTGCGGGGCGCGGACGTCCTTGGCGTCATTGGATGGGATCAGCGTCAGCCTGATATCCGGATATTGCGAGGTGAAGCTGCCCAGCCGCGGGATCATCCATAGCAACAGCAGCGCCGGCACGCAGGATACCGACAGCGCGCCGGTGCTGGCCGGCCTCGTCATGCGCTGCGTGGCGGCGGCAATGCCGTCGAAGGCGGTCGACACCGCCGGCAGCAATTCGGCGCCGTGCGGCGTCAGCTTCACCCGCTGGCCGGCACGCTCGAACAGCTTGACGCCCAATGATTGCTCGAGCGCCTTGATCTGATGGCTGATGGCGCCGTGGGTGACGTTCAGCTCGGCCGCCGCCTTGGTCAGCGAGGCATGGCGCGCCGTCGCCTCGAAGGCGCGCAGCGGGTTGAGCGGTGGCAAACGCTTGGCCATTTGGAACCTAGGCTCTGTGAGATTTTCTCACAGCGAACACCCTAACAATATCAATTGATTTTTCAATGCAGCTACAGGACACTTTGCCCAAGCCTTGCATCAAGACGTGAAATCTGCAGGCAGCCAACGGCTGCGGCTATCGAGGCCGCCGTCCGCGCTGCACCAGCCATGGAGGACCGACATGGGTTATGACCGCGGCAAGCTCGAAGCGTTGCGCCGCAAATATGGCGAGAGCCATGGCGGCGAAATGTTCGACCCGAAATTCCAGCGTGTCGCCGACAAGATCTTCTCCAAGACCGGCACGCGGCTGGCGCCCTATTCCGGCATCCCGACCTTCCTCGCGGCGCCCTATCGTGAAATCGCCGCCGACAATCCGGATTTCGGCGATCTGCAGGTGGCGATGATCGGCGTGCCGATGGATCTTGGCGTCACCAACCGGCCGGGCGCCCGCTTCGGGCCAAGGGCGCTGCGCGCCATCGAGCGCATCGGCCCCTACAACCATGTGCTGGAATGCGCGCCGACGCATGAGCTGAAGGTCGCCGACATCGGCGACGTGCCGTTCCAGAGCCGCTACCGGCTGGAGACCAGCCATGACGACATCGAACGCCGCACCAACCAGATCGTCGACGCCGGCGTGCTGCCCTTGTCTGTCGGCGGCGACCATTCGATCAGCCACCCGATCCTGAAGGCTGTCGGCAAGAAGGCGCCGGTGGGCATGATCCATATCGACGCCCATTGCGATACCAGCGGCTTGTTCGACATGACCAAGTTCCACCATGGCGGGCCATTCCGCAACGCGGTGCTGGACGGCGTGCTCGACCCGAGCCGCACCATCCAGATCGGCATTCGCGGCTCGGCCGAATACCTTTGGGAGTTCACCTATGAGTCCGGCATGACCGTGGTGCATGCCGAAGAGGTGACCGGCCTCGGCATCCCCGCCATTATCGAGAAGGCGCGCAGAATAGTCGGCGACGGGCCGACCTATGTCTCGTTCGACATCGACAGCGTCGATCCGGCCTTCGCGCCGGGCACCGGCACACCGGAAGTCGGCGGGCTGACGACGCGCGAAGTGCTCGAGCTGCTGCGCGGCCTGAAAGGCCTCAACATCGTCGGCGGCGACGTCGTCGAGGTGGCACCGCAGTACGACGCGACCACCAACACGGCGCATGCCGGCGCGCAGGTGCTGTTCGAGATCCTCAGCTTGATGGTCTTCAGCCCGGCAATCACCGGCAAGGCGGGCTGACACGCTCGACCATGATCCGAAAAGTGGGAACCGGTTTTCGGAGACGATCATGGTTCACTAGAGAATCCAAAGGCGACCGCCGCGCTGGAGCCGGCGGTTGCACCAAACAAACAAGCTTCCAGCAGGGGAATGACAATGACACTTCACATGAAGCTCAAATCATCCATCGCCGCCGTGCTGATGCTCGGCGCGACCGGCCTTGGTTTCACCACCCAGGCCGTCAATGCCGACGCGATCGACGACATCGCCAAGGCCGGCGCGATCAATGTTGGCATCTTTTCCGATTTCCCGCCCTTCTCCTCGGCCAGCGCCGATATGAGCATCAAGGGCTACGACATCGACGTGGCGCAATCCATCGCCGACCAGCTCAAGGTCAAGCTCAATCTGGTCAGCGTGACCGGCCAGAACCGCATCCCGTACCTGACCGACAAGCGCGTCGACCTGCTGATGAGTGTCGGCTATTCCAAGGAGCGTGAGCAGGTGATCGATTTCGCCGCCGCCTACGCACCCTACTACATCGCCGTGATCGGCCCGGCCGCGCTTGCCGTCAAAGGCAAGGAAGACCTTGCCGACAAGTCGATCGCCGTCAATCGCGGCACGCTGGAGGACAGCTCGCTGACCGAGGCAGCACCCGCCTCGGCCGACATCCGCCGCTTCGACAACTACAATTCCGTCATCCAGGCCTTCATCTCGGGCCAGACCCAGCTGATGGTGGTCGGCAACGATGTCGGCGCCCAGGTGCTCGCCCGTCAGGAGGCGCTGAAGCCGGAACAGAAATTCCAGCTTCTCACCTCGCCCTCGCATATCGGCCTCAACAAGAAGGAAGACCGCCTCAAGCAAGCGGTCAACGATGCGGTTGCCAAGATGCTGGCCGACGGCAGACTGGACGAAAGCTCGAAGGCCTGGCTGAAGACGCCGCTCGATCCCGCCAATCTCAAGGATTGACGGCCAGTGACCTATAGCCTCGACTTCGGCTGGCTTGCCGGGGCGACAGGGGCGATCGCGCGCGGCGCGGCCACGACGATCCTGTTGATCGCCGTGACCACGCTGGCGGGAACGTTGCTCAGCATCCTCGGCGCGGCGGGGCGGCGGAACGGTCCGCTCCTGCTCAAGCGGGCGATCGGCGTCTATGTCGAGGTGATCCGCAACACGCCTTTCCTGGTGCAGCTGTTCTTCATCTTCTTCGGGCTGCCCAGCATCGGCGTCAGGCTAGATCCGGTGCTGGCAGCCATGCTGGCGATGACGCTCAACATGGCGGCCTACACGATCGAGATCGTCGGCGCCGGGCTCGACGCGGTGCCGCCCGGGCAGACGGAAGCGGCACTGGCGCTTGGCCTCAGGCCGCGCCAGGTCTTCGTCAAGATCGTGCTGCCGCAGGCGCTCAAGGTGATCTATCCGGCGCTGACCAGCCAGATCGTCATCATGATGCTGGAATCCGCCGTGGTGTCGCAGATCGCGGTGCGCGAGCTGACCTATGAAGCCGACATGCTGCAGGCGCGCACGTTCCGGGCTTTCGAGACCTATTTCGTGGTGACGATGGTCTATCTCATCCTGTCGATTGGGCTGCGCCGGCTGCTGGTCGGCGGCGGGCGCCGGCTTCTTGGAGCCGGCGTGTCATGATCGAATTCACCTTCTGGGACATTCTGCGCAACCTGCTGCTGGCGGCGCGCTGGACGGTGCTCTTGTCGTTGGCTGCCTTTGTCGGCGGGGCCGTGGTCGGCATGATCGTGCTGTTCTTCCGCATCGCCAAGAATAAATGGGCGCGCCGGTTTGCCTCCGGCTACATCGCGCTTTTCCAGGGCACGCCGCTGCTGATGCAGCTCTTCCTGATGTTCTTCGGCTTGCCGATGCTGGGCCTGCGCATCGAGCCGTGGACCGCGGCGGTGCTTGGCCTGACCTTCTTTGCCAGCGCCTATCTCGCCGAGATCTGGCGCGGCGGCGTCGATGCACTGCCGCGCGGCCAGTGGGACGCCGGCGCCAGCCTCGGCCTGCACTATCTGCAGGAACTCCGGCTAATCATCTTGCCTCAGGCGTTTTCGATCACCCGCGCGCCGACCGTCGGCTTCCTGGTGCAGCTGATCAAGTCGACCGCGCTGACCTCGATCATCGGTTTCGAGGAGCTGGTGAGGACATCCAACGCGATCAACAATGCGACGTTCGAACCGTTCAAAGTCTATGGGCTGGTAGCGCTGATCTTCTTCGTCATGTGCTTTCCGCTGACGCAATATGCACGTTCGCTCGAGCAGCGGGCGGCGGCCCGCTGAGCGGGCGACCAGCAATTCAACGCCCGAATACCAGAGACGGCGCTATACGGTCGCGCCGCAGCCAGCGCCCCAGCAAGAGCGCCGCCACCACCGCCAGTCCCGACGACAGGCCGATCCAGATGCCGACGCCATTGAAGCCGAAATGGAAGGCCAGCAGCACGCCGAGCGGCAGGCCGATGCCCCAATAGCCGATCGCGGCATAGATCATCGGCACCTTGGTGTCGTGCAGGCCGCGCAGCATGCCGCTGGCGACCGCCTGCGCGCCGTCAAAAACCTGGAACAGCGCGGCAAAAGCGAGGAACGACACGGCAAGCGCCACCACCTCGGCATTAGCCGGATTGCCCAGATCGATGAAGGCGCCGATCAAGACATGCGGCCACAGGATCATCACTAGCCCCATCAGCGCCATGAAGGAGACACCGACGACATAGGCGGTCCAGCCAGCCCGGCTGACACCTTCCGGATTGCCGGCGCCGTGGGCAAGTCCGACGCGCACCGTCACGGCCTGGTTGAGGCCGAGCGGCACCATGAAGGTGATCGAGGCGATCTGGATGGCGATCGCATGGGCGGCAAGCGAAGCCGCATCGATCAGGCCCATGAGAAAGGCCGCCGCGTTGAAGATCGTCACCTCGAAGGCCAGCAGGCCGGCGATCGGCAGGCCGAGCCGCAGCAGGCCCTTGAAGCGCGGCCAGTCAGCGCGCCAGAAGCGTCCGAACAGACGATAGCGCCGGAATTTCTTCTCAAGCATCACCACCGCCGCCATGCCGGCGAACATCAGCGTGCTGGACAGAGTGGTGGCAAGGCCGGAGCCGGCGATGCCCATCGATTGGATGCCGAGATTGCCGAACATGAACAGCCAGTTGAAAAAGGCATTGCAGGCGACGGCAACGAAGACGATGATCAGCGCCCAGCCCGGCCGCTCCAGCGCCGAAATGAACGAGCGCAGGACGATGTAGCCGAAAAAGGGCAGCACCGCCCATTCGAGCCAGCGCAGATAGATGCCGGCCTGATGCGCCAGTGCCGGTTCCTGACCCATGGCCAGCAACACGGCCTCGCCGTGCCAGAGAAAGACCCAGATCGGAATGCAAATGAGGATCGCCAGCCACAGACCCTGGCGCACGGTGCGGCGCAGGTCGCGCACCGAGTGGCGGCGGCGGCCAAGCTCGGTCGCCATCATCGGAGAGGTCGCCAGCATCAGGCCGAGCCCGAAGATGAGCGGCATGAAATAGAGATTGGCGCCAAGCGCACCGCTGGCCAACGTGTCCGGTCCGAGCCGCCCCATCATCATGACGTCGGTGGCCGTCATCGCGGTCTGGCCGAGATTGGTCAGCACCATCGGCCAGGCGAGCGCCAGCATCGCCCTGATTTCCCGACGCCAAAGGTTTTCCGGCGCGCGAGCGTCGGCTTCGATCGCAGACATTCTAGTTTTCCGCCTATCCGATTGCGGCACGTCGGCAAGAGCCGGAAGCCGCGTCTCAGCGCGGAAAATGGCCAAGATCGGCCGGATTCCGCATTACGACGGGTTTGTCTATCAAATGGGCACCGGTGGCAAGAGGCTGACCTGCGGAAGGGTTAAGCCAGTCGGCTCAATGCACGCTATTGGAGAGGCTATGGAAGCCGCTATGGTCACGGCGGATTCATTTGAAAGGCACCCTGATGAGCGCGTTTCCCGAAATCTATCTGGTTCGGCATGGCGAGACGGAATGGAGTGCGTCCGGGAAACATACCGGCCGTACCGACATACCGCTGACGCCGGCCGGCGAGGACGCGGCGAGGCGCGTCGCTGAGCGGCTCAAGGGCCTGTCCTTCTCGGCGGTGTGGTCGAGCCCGTCGCAGCGCGCCTTCAACACCTGTGCGCTGGCCGGCTTCGGCGCGTCAGGCGTGAAGAAGGACGATCTGGCGGAGTGGGATTATGGTGCCTATGAGGGATTGACCACCAAGCAAATCCTCGCCGAGCGTCCCGGCTGGCGGCTTTTTCGCGACGGCTGCCCGCGCGGCGAGCCCGCCGTGGATGTCGGCTCGAGAGCGGACCGGATCGTCAGCCAGTTGCGCGAGGCCGGCAGCAACGTCCTGATCTTCTCAAGCTCGCATTTCCTGCGGGTGCTGGCCGCACGCTGGCTCGGCCTGCCGCCGCAAGACGGCGCGCTTTTCGTGCTGGATACCGCCAGCGTGAGCGTGCTTGGTTATGAGCACGACCTTGATGAGCCGGTTATCCGGCGCTGGAACCAGAGATAGCGGCCGATCCCGATCTATCGGATCGCGTCCAGCGCCTGCCTTTGCCTGTGCATTTCGAGAAACACGCGGTAGTCGCGATCGAACCGGCCGGCGGCAGCTGGATTGGGGTCTCGTGTCTTGCCGCCTTGCTGCATGGCGATGCAGGCAGCGTTCAAATCGGGAAAAAGCCGGGCAGCGGTGGCGGCAATCATGCCGGTGCCGAGCAGCACCGCCTCGTCCGCCAGCGGCTCGACCACCGCGCAGCCGGTGGCGTCGGCATAGAGCTCCATCAACAGCGGGTTCTTGGTGTGGCCGCCGGTGACGTGCAGCGTGTCGATCAGATAGCCGTTCTCGTTCAGCGCCTCCAGCACATGGCGTACGCCAAGCGCGATGCTGACAGCGGTGCGCCAGTAGAGCTTGCACAGGCTGTCGAAGGAGGAATCCAGCGTCAGCCCGCTGATGACGCCGACGGCATGCGGGTCGGCGAGCGGCGAGCGGTTGCCGTGGAAATCGGGCAGTACGTGCAGTCTTGCGGCGAGGTTGCCGCCCTCGGCGGCGCGCAGCTCGGCGACGCGGCGGGCGATCCTGGCATGCATGACGGCATCCGGCTCGCCGCCGGCGCCATGCCAGCGGATGATGTGATCGAGCAGCGCGCCGGTGGCTGACTGGCCACCTTCCGACAGCCACAGGCCGGGAAGGGCAGCGCCATAGTAAGGACCCCAAACACCGGCGAAAGGCTGCGGATCGGGCGACATCGCCATGACGCAACTCGACGTGCCGGCGATCAGGGCCAGATGGCGGCCGATGTCCTGCGCTTCACCGGCGAAACCGCCGAGCACGCCGAGCGCGCCGGCATAGGCATCGATGACGCCGGCGCCGACCCGGCATTTTTCGGTGAGGCCAAGCTCCGCCGCAGCTTGCGCGCCGAGCGGGCCGATATCGGCACCGACCGGGCTTGCCTTTTCCGGAAGATTGCCGTGCTCGAAAAGGTCGCCGAGCCCGGCCGCTTCGAAGAAGTCGCGCCGCCAGCCGATTTCTTCATGGGCCAGATATGTCCATTTGGCGGTCAGCGTGCATTGCGAACGGGCGAGCGAGCCGGTCGCCTTCCAGGTCAGGAAGTCGGTGAGGTCGAATAGGTAGCCGGCTTCGTTCCATGTTCCGGGCAGGTTGCGCTTCAGCCACATCAGCTTGGGCGTCTCCATTTCCGGCGACATCACGCCGCCGATATAGTCGAGCACGGCATGGCCGCTTTCGGTGCATTCATCGGCCTCGGCAATGGCGCGATGGTCGAGCCAGACGATGGTGTCCCAGCGCCTTTCACCGGTGACGGATACGCTGAGCTGGCCGCCATGCCGGTCTCGCACCACCAGCGAGCAGGTGGCGTCAAAGGAGATGCCGACGATATCCTCAGCCTTCACGCCCGCCTTTTCGCGGGCAGCGCGCACGGCACTGCACACTGCCGACCAGATATCCTGCGAATCGTGCTCGGCGTGATCGGCCTTCGGCTGTTGCATGGCGATCGGGTGCTCGGCGCGGCCGAGCAAGGCGCCAGCGGTGTCGAGAATGCCGGCACGGGCGCTTCCGGTGCCGACATCGACCGCGCAAACGAAACTGTTGGTCAAGGTGTTCTTGCTCTCGCTCCCAGGCCTGCAATCAGATCGGGCAATTGCAGCATGTCAGCGAATATAAAGTCCGGCTCACTCGACGCAAGCCGCGCTTTCAGTGCCGGGTTGCCGGTGTGCGAGCCGCCGGTGAAGGCAAGGACGCGCATGCCGGCCGCCCGAGCCGCTTCGATGCCGGCAGGGCTGTCCTCGACGACGAGGCAGTTTCGCGGAACAGCCCCCATTTTGTCGGCTGCGTGGAGAAAAAGGTCAGGCGCCGGTTTGCCCCGCGCCACCATGGCAGCGCTGAACAAATGCGGCTCCAGTAGCCCAAGCAACTCCGTAACCTGGAGCGCATAGCGGATTCGCTCCAGCGTGCCGGAGGAGGCGACGCAGCACGGCACGCCGAGCTTCGGCAGGACCTGTGCGATGCCTGGCATCGGTTTCAGCTCCTGGCGGAACTTGCGCATCAGTTCGGAGCGCATCTCGATCAGATGCTGGTCGGTGAGATCGAGCCCGAAGTCGCTTGCGAGGATTTCGCGGACGCTCTTCATGCTCTTGCCGAGGAAGTGCTCGTAGGCAATGTCCTCGCTGACGTTGCCGCCGGCAAGCGCGATCATCTCCAGCAATGCCGAGACGGACAGCATCTCGCTATCCACCAGCACGCCGTCACAGTCGAAAATGACCAGTTCAGGCGTCATCGCGCTGGATCGGCTTCAGAGTTCGCCGGCGAGATAGCGCGTCAGTGTCGCGCGCGCGCCGTCCGCCCACAGCGATTTGAGCGCATGGGCGAACGCTTCGGCGAACGGCGCCGAGCGTCCGACGTCGCCATAGATGTCCTCCATGGCAAGCCAGGCGGCAGGCATGCCCCTGGCCGCCTTGGCTGTCGCCTGCAACCGGCCCCAGTTCGGGTCGTTGGGCTCGGTGACGGCACCGGAATCCGTGGTGCCGAAGCAGTAGCGACACCAGAGCGCAGATTCCAGCGCCAGGCCGACGACGCTTTTGCCAGCCTTCAGCCGGTCGGCGATGGTCGGAATGATGAATTTCGGCTGGCGGTTGGAGCCGTCGAGGCAAAGCCGGCGTATGGTGTCGCCGATCTTCGGATTGGAGAAGCGGTGCTCGATGAGCTGGTAGTAATCTTCGAGGTCGGTGTCCGGCACCGGCGGCACGGTCGGGATGATTTCGTCATGCTCGAGCTTGTCGAGGAAGCCGCGTACCAGAGGCTCCTGCATCGCCTCATGGACGAAATGGATGTCCATCAGCCCGGCCGGATAGGCGATGGTCGCGTGGCCGCCATTTAGGATGCGAATCTTCATCAGCTCATAGGGCGCGACGTCGCTGACGAACTGCACGCCGACCTGTTCCAGCGGCGGCCTTCCGTCGGTGAAACGGTCCTCCAGCACCCATTGCTTGAACGGCTCGCAAAACACCGGCCAATTGTCGTCGAGGCCGAACTCGCTGGAGAGAATGCCGCGCTCGCGGTCGGTGGTGGCCGGCGTGATGCGGTCGACCATGCCGTCGGGAAAGGCAACGTTTTCGCTCACCCAGTTTGCCAGATCCTCGTCGATCAGCCGCGCAAGGCCGATGACGCCATCCGAGGTGACGTGGCCGTTATGGGGGATGTTGTCGCAGGACATGACGGTGAAGGGCACGATACCGTCGGCGCGGCGGCGCAGCAGCCCGGCGAGGATGAGCCCAAAAACGGTCTTCGGTGTCGCCCCGGGTTGCGCGTCGGCAACGATGTCGGGATGCGTCGGATTGAAGACGCCTGAAGCCGGATCGATGAAATACCCACCCTCGGTAATGGTCAGGGAAACGATCTTGATCGCCGGATCGGCGAGCCGCTCGACGATTGCGATCGCGTCGCCAGGCACCAGGAAGTCGATCATGACGCCGGTGACGCGCGCGCTCATATGGCCGCTGTCCTGCTCGACCACGGTGGTCAGCCAGTCCTGCTCCTGCAACTTGCCGCGGCCGACCTTCTCGCCCTCGAAGACGCCGGCGCCAACAATGGCCCAGTCGTGGCCGACGCCCGAGTTGAACAGGTCGTCGAGATAGACGGCCTGGTGCGAGCGATGGAAATTGCCGACGCCGAAATGCACGATGCCGGCCTTGAGCGCGACGCGATCGTATTTCGGGCCGGCGACCTTGGGCGGCAGCTTGGCCAGGATGGAAGAAGAGAGTTTCACGGTCATCTGCTTTTACCCTTTAGCGGGACGGCTCTTCCCCCCGTGGAGGAGACGGGGAGAAGAGCGCCTTCGCCCCCTCAACTCATCCACTGGCCGCCATCGACATTATAGGTCTGGGCAACGATGTATTCGGCCTCGTCGCTGGCCAGGAACACCGCCATGCCGGTGAGGTCTTGCGCCGTGCCCATGCGGCCATAAGGCACGGCTTCGCCGACCAGTCTCTTCTTTTCACCCTTCGGCCGGTTCTCGAACTTGGCGAACAGGGCATCGACATGGTCCCAATGCTCGCCGTCGACGACACCCGGGGCGATGGCATTGACGTTGATGCGGTGCTTGATCAGGTCGAGCCCTGCCGACTGGGTCAACGAGATGACCGCCGCCTTGGTGGCGCAGTAGACGGCGACCAGCGCCTCGCCGCGGCGCCCGGCCTGGCTCGCCATGTTGATGATCTTGCCGCCCTTGCCGCGGGCAATCATCGAACGGGTGGCGGCCTGCAACGTAAACAGCGTGCCGGCGACGTTGACCGAAAACAATCTGTCGTAGCTTGCCTTGGTGATCTCGACGATCGGCGCCAGGTCGAACAAAGCAGCGTTGTTGATCAAGATATCCAGGCCGCCGGCCCTGGCTTCGACCGCCTTGACGGCCGCATCGATCGACGCGAGATCGGTGACGTCCAGCTTCACCGCGTAGGCATTGCCGCCGATTTCCGAAGCCGTCTTCTCGGCAGCCTCGAGATTGATGTCGCCGATGGCGACGGTCGCCCCCTCCCGCATGTAGGCTTCGGCAAACGCCCTGCCGATGCCGCGCGCCGATCCGGTGATCAGCGCCGATTTACCTCCGAGCCTCATTGCAGCATCGCCTTCCCATCGGTGCCGAAACGATGCAGCTTGGTCTTGTCCGGTGTCAGGTAGATCGTGTCGCCGTGATGGGCGGCCAGCTCGCCGTCGGCACGCACCGTCAGCTGCCCGACACCATCTGCCTGGACGTGCAAAAACGTGTCGGAGCCGAGATGCTCGGCAACGCCGACCGTCGCCTTCCAGTCGCCTGACGTCTTCGAAATGTTCATATGCTCCGGGCGGATGCCGACTGTGTTGGCGCCATATTTGGCGGCCGGCGCGCCTTCGATCAGGTTCATCTTCGGCGAACCTATGAAACCGGCGACGAACAGGTTCTTCGGCGTCTTGTAGAGCTCCATAGGCGAGCCAACCTGCTCGATATTGCCGGCATTGAGCACGACGATCTTGTCGGCCATGGTCATCGCCTCGATCTGGTCGTGGGTGACGTAGACCATGGTTGTCTTGAGCTGGTGGTGTAGCTCGCTGATCTCCAGCCGCATGGTGCCGCGCAGCGCCGCGTCGAGATTGGACAAAGGCTCGTCGAACAGGAAGGCCGATGGCTGGCGCACGATGGCGCGGCCGATGGCGACGCGCTGCCGCTGGCCGCCGGAGAGCTGGCCGGGGCGGCGGTCGAGGTAGTTGGTGAGGTTCAAAATCCGCGCGGCGTCCTTCACCTTCTTGTCGATGGTGGCTTTGTCCTCGCCCGCCATCTTCAGCGGGAAAGCGATGTTCTTGGCCACCGTCATGTGCGGGTAGAGCGCATAGGACTGGAACACCATCGCCAGCTTGCGCTTGGCCGGCGCCTCACCGGTGACGTCGCGGCCATCGATATTGATGGTGCCGCCGCTGGTATCCTCCAGGCCAGCGATCAGACGCAACAGCGTTGACTTGCCGCAGCCTGACGGGCCGACGAAGACGACGAACTCGCCGTTCTCGATGACCAGGTCGAGGCCGGGAATGATGGATGTCGCCCCGAAGGATTTGGAGACGTTCTTGAGCGTGATGTTTCCCATGATTTCCTCCCCCGAAGGGCTATTTCGTCGTTTTGCGTCAGGCAGTTTCCGTTACTTTACTGCCCCAAATGTCAGGCCGCGGACCAGCTGCTTCTGGCTGAACCAGCCCATGATCAGGATCGGCGCGATCGCCAGCGTCGAGGCGGCCGAAAGCTTGGCCCAGAACAGCCCCTGCGGGCTGGAGAAGGAGCTGATGAAAGCGGTGAGCGGCGCGGCCTCGGTGGTGGTCAGCCGGATCGTCCAGAACGCCTCGTTCCAGGCGAGAATGATGTTGAGCAGCATGGTCGAGGCGATGCCGGGCACCGCCATCGGCGTCAGCACGTAGATGATCTCGTTCCAGAGCGATGCGCCGTCCATGCGCGCCGCTTCCAGGATCTCGCCCGGGATCTCGCGGAAATAGGTGTAGAGCATCCAGACCACGATCGGCAGGTTGATCAGCATCAGCATGACCATCAGGCCGATGCGGCTGTCGAGCAGTCCGGTATCGCGGAAGATCAGATAGATCGGGAACAGCACGGCGACGGCCGGCATCATCTTGGTGGAAAGCATCCACATCAGGATGTCCTTGGTGCGTTTGCTCGGCGAAAACGCCATCGACCATGCCGCCGGTACGGCGACAAGCAGAGCCAGGACGGTCGAGCCGACCGACAGGAACACCGAGTTCAGGAAGAATTTGAAATAGCCGCTCTGCGCCTGGACCTCGGAATAGCTCTCCGTGGTTCCCGACGGGAACAGGTTGAAGCCTTGGATGGCCTCCTGCTCCGATTTGAACGAAGTGATGATCGTATAGAGGATCGGGAAGAAGATCAGTAGCGCGACGATCCAGGCGGCCGCGGTCGCAATCGTCTTGTGCTGGGTGGTGACTGCACGTGCCATCTTAGCCTCCCTTATTTGTCCAGGTTCTTGCCGACGGCGCGCATGGCGAAGAAGGCGACGATGTTGGCGAGAATGACGGCGATGATGCCGCCGGCGGACGCCTGGCCGATTTTGAACTCCAGCAATGCCTTCTGGTAGACGAGGAAGGGCAGGTTGGTAGAGGCGTAACCCGGGCCGCCATTGGTGGTGACGAGGATCTCGGCATAGACCGACAGAAGGAAGATCGTCTGGATCAGGATGACGACGGTTATGGCGCGCGACATATGCGGCAGCGTCAAATAAATGAAGCGGCTGATGAAGCCGGCACCGTCCATTTCGGCGGCTTCCTTCTGCTCGCCGTCGAGCGACTGAAGCGCGGTCAACAGGATCAGCGTCGCAAACGGCAGCCACTGCCAGGCAACGATGATGATGATCGCCAGGAGCGGGTGCTGCCCGAACCAGTCGATCGGCTGCCCGCCGAAGAAGCGCGCAATATCGGCGAAGACACCGTACTGCGGATGCATGATCATGTTCTTCCAGACCAGTGCTGCCACCGGCGGCATGACGAAGAACGGCGAGATGACGAGGATGCGGACGATGCCCTGTCCCCACATCGGCTGATCGAGCAGAAGCGCCAGCAAGATACCGCCGATCACCGTGATCAAAAGCACGCTGACGACGATGGTGAGCGTGTTGAGGATCGACTGCAGGAATGCCGGGTTGGAATAGAACAGCGCGTAGTTCGAAAAGCCGACGAAGCCGTCGCGCATCGGATTGAGCGGATTGTACTGCTGGAAGGAGAACCACAGCGTGAATGCCAGCGGCACAATCATCCAAACCAGCAGCAGCACCACGGATGGCGCCATCATGAAACGGGCAAGCGAACGGGTCTGCTGAGTAGCCATGACGGTCACCCTTCGAGGTCAGCCAAGTTTTTCAGCGGTATGAAGCTGGCCGCCCGAACTGGGATTCGGGCGGCCGGTGCCGATTGCTATTGGCAACCGGCACCGGGAGGAACCTACTTGATGTAACCGCCCTCGGTCATCGTCGCGGTGGCGGCGTCCTGCGCCTGCTTCAAGGCATCGTCGACGCTCGACTGGCCGGCAAGTGCCGCTGAGAAGAGCTGGCCGACGGTGGTGCCGAGACCCTGGAACTCAGGAATGGCGACGAACTGGACGCCGACATAAGGCACCGGCTTGACGGTTGGGTGCGTCGGATCGGCGGAGTTGATCGAGTCCAGCGTCATCTTGGCGAAAGGCGCTGCCTTCTGGTACTCGGGATTGGCATAGAGCGAGGAGCGCGTTCCCGGCGGAACGTTGGCCCAGCCTTCCTTCGAGGCGACGAGCTCGGCATAATGCTTGCTGGTAGCCCAGGATACGAACTTTTGAGCGGCGTCGGCCTTCTGGGTGCCGGCGGGGATGGCCAGCGACCATGCCCACAGCCAATTGCCGCGCTTGCCGAGGCCATTGTCCGGCGCCAGCGCATAGCCGACCTTGTCGGCGACGGTGGAGTTCTTCGGGTCGGAGACGAAGGAGGCAGCGACGGTGGCGTCGATCCACATGCCGCATTTGCCCTGCTGGAACAGCGCCAGGTTTTCGTTGAAGCCGTTGGACGACGCGCCCTCGGGGCCGTCGGCCTTCATCAGGTCGACATAGAATTGCAGCGTGTTCTTCCATTCGGGCTGGTCGAATTGCGGCTTCCAGTTCTCGTCGAACCAGCGCGCACCGAACGAGTTCGACATGGCGGTCAGGAAGGCCATGTTCTCGCCCCAGCCTGCCTTGCCGCGCAGGCAGACGCCGTTCACGCCGTTGGCGCGGTCGGTCATCTTGTCGGCGGCCTGCTTGATGAAGTCCCAAGTCGGTGCATCGGGCATCTTGAGCCCGGCCTTTTCCATCAGGTCCTTGCGGTACATGACGAAGGAGCTTTCGCCGTAGAACGGCGCTGCATAGAGCTTGCCGTCGACCGACAGGCCGCCGGCTATGGCCGGGATGATGTCCTTGACGTCGTAATCGTCGCCGAGCTTGTCGAGAGGCAAGAGCCAGCTCTGCTTGGCCCAGATCGGCACCTCGTAGGTGCCGATGGTCATCACGTCGTACTGGCCACCCTTGGTGGCGATGTCGGTGGTGACGCGCTCGCGCAGGACATTTTCCTCGAGCGTGACCCACTGCAGCTGAATGTCGGGATTCGTTGCGGTGAAGTCGTCGGTCAGCTTCTGCATGCGGACCATGT
Source organism: Mesorhizobium sp. M1328 (assembly GCF_040318075.1). NCBI lineage: Bacteria > Pseudomonadati > Pseudomonadota > Alphaproteobacteria > Hyphomicrobiales > Phyllobacteriaceae > Mesorhizobium > Mesorhizobium sp. M1328. The sequence continues at coordinate 284,381 of NZ_JAMYLO010000001.1, forward strand.
CGCCATTGTTGACCGTGGCGATGGTGATGGATTCGGCATGCGCGGCGAAAGCAAGCGCGCTGGCCGAGAACAGGCCTAGGGTGAACGTGCGAAGTTTCATCAAAATTCCTCCCATAAACCAAGATGAGCATTTGCCTTGGCTGTGAGCAATTACTCACTTGCGGTGAATTATGTCAAGACGGATTCGTTGCTGCAGCGCAGCACGTCGGTCTCGTGCAGCGGCAAGCCTGGGCCACTCGCGGGATATGTGAGAGGGGTTCGGTCGGGCTCATCGCGCCGCCAAAAGCCGGAGCTTTGCTGTCCGGGTGGCTGGGATTCAGCCTATTGGCAAGCGATCTCGCTCAGGATCCAATCGCGGAAGGCGCGGATCTTCGGCACGTTGCGCCGCGCTGTCGGATAGACCAGCCAATAGGCATGGCCGTCGTCACCAACAAGATCGAAGGGCTGGATCAGGCGGCCGTCGGCAAGTTCGGTCTTGAACAGCGCCTTGGTAACGATCGCCACGCCGTGGCCGGCAATCGCGGCGTTGGCCTCATAGGCCTGCGCGCCCATGCTGGTGCCGGGGCGCTTGGCCAGTTCCTCGACCGGCAGGCCGGCGGCGGCAAACCAGTCCCGCCACCAGATGTCGCCCGGGTCGAGGATCGGCAGCCGCAGCAAGTCGGCCGGCTCCTTGACGCCGCCGATGCTTGCCGCGAGCTTTGGGCTGAGAACCGGCGTGAAATCGGCCCTGAAAAGCATATGGGTCTCGACGCCCGGCCAGTTGCCGCCACCGGAGCGGATGGCGATGTCGATATCCTCTCTGGCAAAGTCGACAACCCTGTTCGAGGTGTCGACGCGCACCGCCAGCGACGGATGCGCGACCTGGAACGAACCGAGATGCTGCGCCAGCCAATTGGAGGCAAAGGTCAGCAGCGTCGAAACGCAAAGTACGCCGTCGGCGCCGGTGCGCGCGGCGGCATAGGCGCCGCTCAACAGCGCGAATGCTTCGCTGACCGCGGGCGCCAGGCGTTGGCCGGGTTCGGTCAGCACGATCTGTTTTGGCTGGCGCAGGAACAAGGGCGCGCCGATGCGCTCCTCCAGAAGCTTGATCTGATAGCTTGCCGCCGCCTGCGTCATGCCAAGCTCCTGGGCGGCCTTGGTGAACGAGAGATGCCGCGCCACGGCCTCGAACACCCGGATCGCCTGAAGCGGAGGAAGCTGCGAAACCAGCTGTCGTGAATTGAGCTCCGGCATAAGCCCTCCTTATGGGCAGTGATCGACGTTTGATTGGCGGCACCGGCCGGTCCTACCGATATTCCGTGTTGAAGATCAATTACGCCTAGAGATAGCGAAGGCTGACGATCATGACCACAATACAGGAAAAGCTGCTTCTTGCTCCAGCCCATGGCTGGTTTTCACGGCTGGCGCGGGGATTGGCAAGGCACGCGGCGCGGAAACGGGCCTATCTCGACGTCCGGGAACTGCCGCCGCATCTGCAGCGAGACATGGGCTTCCTCGACGGCAATGATCCTTGCGGCCGTCGCCAGTAGTGTCGCTCGTTTTATCGGGGGTTCAGATGCGTTTCGATTTCACATGATCGTTTCCGACCGTCAGGGGCTCGGAGATCATGCGCCCGCCAGCAGGGCGGCGGCGGTCCGCTCATCGGTGATCAGGCCGTTGACCAGCCGCCGGTTGACGGCGGCGAAGATGCCCGGCAGCTTGCGGTCGCCCATGGCAAGCGCGATCACCAGCGACTTTTCGCGCGACGGCAGCGGCGCCGACGACACCCGGTCGTTGGTGATGCCGTCGATCATGCGGCCGTCGCGATCGAACACCCAGCCGACGATCTCGGCGACGCCGCCGGCCTTCTGCAGCGCCTTCAATTCACCCTCCGAGATGAAGCCGTCCTCGTAAAGCGGCGCCTTCGGGCCGAGATCGCCTATGCCGACAAAAGTGACGTCGGCCTCGGCCGCAAGCGCCAGCGTCGGCTGGATCATCGGCTGGCTGAGCAGCATCTCGCGCTCCTCCGGCGAGGAGGCGATGACCGGCAAAGGCATCGGAAACGAGCGCGCCTTGACCCTGTCGGCCATGGTGAAGATGACGTTGTAGAAGGCGGCCGAGCCGTCCGGCGAGATGTTGCCGGTCAGCGATACCACCTTGTGCTGCGGGCATTCCATCGGCGGCAGCTGCTCGATCGCGGCCTTCAGCGTGCGGCCGGTGCCGATCGCCATGACAATCGGGGTCGGCGACCTCAGCCGCCGCTCGATCTCGGCCGCCGCCGCCTCTGCGACGCCGATGACGGTGGAGGACGAAGACGGGTCGCTCGGCACCACCTCGACCAGATCAAGGGCAAAGCGCGATTTCAGCCGTGCCGCAAGGTCGAGGCAATTGGCGATCGGATGGTCGACGCGCACCTTGATCAGCCCTTCGGAGACTGCGAGCGACACCAGCCGCTGCGCCGTCTGCCGCGAGATGCCAAGCGTGGCGGCGATCTGGTCCTGGGTGTTGCCGGCAACGTAATAGAGCCATCCGGCGCGCGCCGCGTCGTCCAGCCTGTTGCCGCCGCTGTCCTGCCGCGAATTCAAGTTCCTGCCTCCCAACCCGCCGAGCATAAGAGGCGGAGTACCATAGTTTCGCAGGGAATGAACTTGCGCGCAATTGCCTATTGTACGAGCAATTGCTTAAGGACTTGGTGGTTCGAACGAAGTGACGGGGTCGACCTAGTCTCGTCGCAACAGCAAGGCTGTCGAGGTCGCACCAATCTCGGTTCCAAAGCGCGACGTGTTCGATCGGCCTCATGCATGTCGTTATCGCAAAACCGCTGCACACTTTTGCGCGACATGCATTAGCGGGGACGCGGCGGTTTATCTCCCGCGCTAAACGCTTTAAGGGATTTTGGAGAATGGAGCCTTGCATGACGCCGAAAGCGGTTTTCTGGGATATGGACGGCACGCTGGTCGACAGCGAGCCGCTGCACGAGGCAGCGCTGATTGCGGCGCTGCACAGCGTCGGCATCGCACCGCCGGCCAACCTGCACGAGCGGGTGCTCGGCATCGCCGCATGGCCGGTCTACGAAATGCTGCGCGACGAGTTCGGCCTCGACCTGCCTTTCGACGACTGGATCGTGCGCAAATACGATCACTATCTGCCGATGGCCGAAACGCTGACGCCACGCAGCGGCGCGATCGAGATTTTCAATGAGCTGCGGGAGCTTGGCGTGCCGCAAGCGGTGGTGTCCAACTCGGACAGGCTGATCGTCGATGCCAATCTGCGCGCCGTAGGCCTCGTCTATCCCGGCATGAAGACGGTCAGCCGCAACGACGTGCGCGAAGGCAAGCCGCATGCCGAACCTTTCCTGCGCGCCGCCTGGTTGGCCGACGTCGATCCCGCCGAGGCCGTGGCGGTCGATGACAGCGTGACCGGCGCCACGGCGGGGCTGGCAGCGGGAATGAAGACGATCTTCTGGCCAGAGGTGCCCATGGAAGGGCCGCCGGGGGCGATTGTCATCAACAGCGCCGACGAATTGCGGGCCAAGCTCGGGCTTTAAGCCAGGCCCGGCGGGACTGCACTCAGTTCCGGTAGGCAGGCTCCTGCTCGTCGAGGATCGCCTTCAGTTCGGAAAGGTGGCGCTCGGCCTGGCCGGGATAGTCTTCCTGTTCCCGTGCCGCCTTTTCGGCGATCTCATCCGACAGAACCCGCAGCGTCCGGCCTGTCCACAGCGCCTTGATATAGGTTTCGGCGGCGCGCTCGAAATAGAACATGCGGTTGAAGGTGTCGGCGACGCTGTCACCGATGACCAGCACGCCATGGTTGCCCATCACCATGACCTTGACCTTCGGGTCCACAAGAAGCTGCGAGCAGCGCTCGCCCTCTTCCTCGAAGGCCAGCCCGCCATAATGAGCGTCGACGACATGGCGGTTGAAGAAGATTGCCGAGTTCTGGTCGACCGGCGGCAGCGTCGAGTCGGCAAGCGAGGCAAGCACGGTGGCGTGGATCGAGTGGACATGCATGACGCAGCGCGCATGACGCACGTTGCGATGGATGGCACCATGCAGCCCCCACGCCGTCGGATCGGGCGCATTCGGGCCGACCAGCGTGTCGGGATCATTGGCGTCGATCAGAAGCAGATCGCTCGCCTTGATGCGCGAGAAATGCACCTGGTTAGGGTTCATCAGGAATTGCGAGCCATCGTCGTTGACCGCCAGCGAAAAATGGTTGGCCACCGCCTCGTGCATGTTAAGCCGCGCCGTCCAGCGGAAGGCGCAAGCCAGATCGACGCGCTCCTCATAGAACGGCAGGTTGGTCAGCACTTCCTTCTGCAGGCGCGTGATGCTCATCGTAGACCTCCGTGAATGGAGCGAGCATGCCGCGCGGCTGGAACACGCGCAACCGGTTTCGTTTGGTGCAGGCGAGCGCCGTTATGCCGCCGTGCTGGTGGCCGCGCCGACCCTGAGCCCGCCATGCTCGACGATGAAGTCTATCACCTCCTGCAGTCCCTTGCCGCGCGACAGGTCGGTGAAGCCGAACGGCCGTTTGCCGCGCATGCGGGCAGCGTCGCGTTCCATGATGTCGAGATTGACGTTCACATAGGGCGCAAGGTCGCTCTTGTTGATGACCAGGAAATCGGACCGGGTGATCGCCGGCCCGCCCTTGCGCGGAATCTCCTCGCCCTGGCAAACCGAGATGACATAGAGCGTCAGGTCGGCAAGGTCCGGCGAGAAGGTGGCGGCGAGGTTGTCGCCGCCCGATTCTATGAAGACGATGTCGAGATCCGGGAATTTTTTGGTCATCTCGGCGATCGCCTGCAGATTGATCGAGGCGTCCTCGCGGATGGCGGTGTGCGGACAGCCGCCGGTCTCGACGCCGACGATGCGATCCTCGGGCAGCGCCTGCAGCCGGGCCAGCATCATGGCGTCTTCCTTGGTGTAGATGTCGTTGGTGACGACGGCGATCGAGAACTCGTCACGCAGCGCCTTGCAGAGCTTTTCGGTGAGCGTCGTCTTGCCCGAGCCGACGGGACCGCCAATGCCGATGCGAAGAGGACCGTTGGGCGATATCATGCGGGGAACTCCGTGAAGGCAAGAATGGCGAAGGCAAGCCCGATCAGCAGGCACAGCGGCGAATAGTAACGCAGATCGAGCCGCGCGAAAGGCTGTTCGGGCGTCAGCCGGCGCCACCAGGACGTGAAGCCGGCAATGCCGCGCGCCAGGAAAACCAGGGCGATAAGCAGTGACGTGGCGGCAAGCCCAGCCTTGGGAAACGGCGTGGCAAAGATGCCCTCGAGCGCCATCGGCCACAGTGTCGCCAGGCCGAGACATGCGGCGACGGCGAAGCTGGCGAAGGGTGCCGGCATTTCGTCGACGCCATGAAAGCCGATGACGGCGCGGGCGCAGGAGGCAGCGTCCCTGCCCGGCCAGATGCCGCCAATGCCCCAATAGACATGCAGTGCGGTGATCAGCAGCAGGACCGAGGAGAGCGCGGAGGCTAGGACGATCATGAGCGGAACAGCCGCGAATACTGGGTCTCGTGCTTCATCGCCGTGATGTCGGAGATAAAAGCGCAGCCGCCGAGATCGTCGAGGGTCGAGTCGGAAGCGCGGGCTGCAGTCGCCAAGGCCAGCGGCTCGAAGCCGGCGAGCAGCGCGGTCGCTCCGGTCTGGCCAACGACACCAAGCCGGATCGCGGCCTGGACGAGGTTGGAAAAGAAGGCCTGCAGGAAGCCGGCCAGCGCATCCCGCAGCATAATTCCGTGGCCGCCGGCGACGGCACCGACGGCGACGCAATAGGCACATTCGGCCGGCAGGCGGTCCAGCACCTGGCACGGCCAGGCCGAGGCCGCCTTCAGGAAGGCGGCGCCCTGCAGCATGGTTTCGGCATGACGCTCGCGCGAGCCGGCCAAGGCCTCTGCGAGTGCTGCGATTTCGGCGAGATCGCCGGCTTCGCGCGCACGGCGCCAGCTTTCGGCAAACAGCACCGCATCGTTCCAGCCCGAACCCATCTCGACCAGCGTCTCCAGCCACGCGGCGAGCTCTTTGCCGTCGGCAACCAGCCCGGCATGCACGGCTTGTTCCAGGCCATGGCTGTAGGAAAAACCGCCGACCGGAAAAGACGGCGACAGCCACGCCATCAGCCGCAACAAAGCAACGTTGGAAGGCTGGGCCACGTTGGAGGGCTGGTCAGTCATGATCATGGTCGTGCGAATGGCTGTGGGAATGCGATTCGCTGTGGCTATGGGAATGCGCTTCGGCGTGGCTGTGTGCATGCACCTCGGCATGAGCATGGCCGTGCCCGCCATGCCCGGAATAGGCACCGCGCACCGGCTTGAACGGTTCGGAAACGTCGCTCACGGTGGCGCCAAGCCCTTCCAGCATCGCCTTGATGACATGGTCGCGCAGGATGAGGATGCGCCCAGCTTCGATGGCGGCTGCGAGATGGCGGTTGCCGATGTGCCAGGCAAGCTCGGCCAGATGAACAGGGTCGCTGGCCCGGACGTCGTAGAGCGGCTCCGCCGCCGCGATGATCTCGATGTGGCGGCCATCCTCCAGCACCAGCCGGTCGCCATGGTTCAAGGTCACCGGTTCGGGCAGGTCGACCAGCACCTTGTCGCTACGGGCCGTTTCGATGGCGCGACGGCGCAGATGCCGCTCGTCATGGGCAAGCACTGCGCTGTCATACGGCGTAGTGGTTCCGGCCTTGCCGGCAGCTAGTACCGCCACAGCGCGCGGGAATTTGGTGAAGTCGGTGCGGATGTCGAGCTTCATGTAAGACTACCTTTCGCAAAAAGCCTAGACTATACCGATCAGCCGCCCCAATGGCGCTCAAACAATCGTGTCGAAGAGCCGCAGGATAAACGATATCTGATAGACGAGCGCGCCGGCGACAAAGGCGATGTGAAAGCGGCGGTCGCGCAGCAGGACCGCAATGACGCAAAGCGCTACGAAAACCGGCGTGCGGATCAGATATTCGACGCCGAAATGTGCGAAATGCGCCGGCCCTTTCAGCAGCGTATCGACCACGTCGAGCAGATAGGTCGCCGCCAGCAGGCCGAAGAACCAGGCCCGGCGCGAATAAAAGAAATCCTCATAGCTGGTGTAGTCCAGCATCGAATCCGGAAACAGCAGCGCGCAGAGCAGGAACAGCGTGACGGCGTAGAAGATGATGAACAGGTATTTGCCGAAGGTCCAATTCTCGATCTGGAACAGGCCGAACTCCCACCACCAGAAATGCACCAGCATTAAAAGCACCGACGCAACCCAGGCGAGGTGCACGGGATAGAGCCGGTATTGGCCGGGATGCTGGACGATGCGGGCGAGCCCCGACAGCAGGCGGGTGACGCCGAGGCCGATCACCATGCCCAGGACGATGCGGATATGAGGGAAAATGTCGTGGGCGTAGGGGAGTTGCTGGTCCATAGGCCTGGCGCGGCATGTTCTACGTCGGTCGTTCTAACGCCTATGGTTCAGAACAGGAAGTAGCGTTGCGCCATCGGCAGCACGGTGGCCGGCTCGCAGGTGAGCAACTCGCCGTCGGCGCGGACCTCATAGGTTTCGGGGTCGACCTCGACATGCGGCGTGGCGTCGTTGAGCACCATCGAGTGCTTGCCAATGCCGCCGCGGGTGTTCTCTACCGCCACCATCTGCTTGTCGATGCCGAGCCTGCCGCGCAGGCCGGAATCGAGCGCGGCCTTCGAAACGAAGGTCACCGACGAATTGGTCATCGCCTTGCCATAGGCGCCGAACATCGGCCGATAGTGCATCGGCTGCGGCGTCGGGATCGAGGCGTTGGGATCGCCCATCGGGGCGGCGGCGATCATGCCGCCAATCAGCACCATGTCCGGCTTGACGCCGAAGAAGGCCGGGTTCCACAGCACAAGGTCAGCGCGTTTTCCCACCGCCACCGAACCGATGTCCTTCGACAGGCCATGCGCGATGGCCGGATTGATGGTGTATTTGGCGATGTAGCGGCGGACACGGAAATTGTCGTTGTTGCCGGTCTCCTGCGGCAGCGAACCGCGCTGGCGCTTCATCTTGTCGGCGGTCTGCCAGCAGCGGATCGCCACTTCGCCGACACGACCCATGGCCTGGCTGTCCGACGAGATGATCGAGAAGGCGCCGATGTCGTGCAGAATGTCTTCGGCGGCGATGGTTTCCTTGCGGATGCGGCTCTCGGCAAAGGCGATGTCTTCGGGGATCGACGGCGACAGGTGATGACAGACCATCAGCATGTCGAGGTGTTCGGCCAGCGTGTTGACCGTGTAGGGGCGGGTCGGATTGGTCGAGGACGGAATGACGTTGGGCAGGCCGCAGACCTTGATGATATCAGGCGCGTGGCCGCCGCCGGCGCCTTCGGTGTGGAAGGCGTGAATGGTGCGGCCCTTGATCGCTGCGACCGTGTTTTCGACGAAGCCGGACTCGTTCAGCGTGTCGGTGTGGATCATCACCTGCACGTCGTAATCGTCGGCGACCGACAGGCAGCAGTCGATTGCAGCCGGCGTTGTGCCCCAGTCCTCGTGCAGCTTCAGCGAGCAGGCGCCGGCGAGCACCATCTCCTCGAGCGCGGCAGGCAGCGACGCGTTGCCCTTGCCCGACAGGCCGATATTCATCGGGAAGGCATCGAAAGACTGGATCATGCGCGCCAGATGCCACGGCCCCGGCGTGCAGGTGGTCGCCAGCGTGCCGTGGGCCGGGCCGGTGCCGCCGCCGAGCATGGTGGTGATGCCCGACATCAGCGCTTCCTCGATCTGCTGCGGGCAGATGAAGTGGATATGCGCGTCGAAGCCGCCGGCGGTCACGATCTTGCCCTCGCCGGCAATAATCTCGGTGCCCGGGCCGATGATAATGGTAACGCCGCCTTGAGTATCCGGATTGCCGGCCTTGCCGATCGCGGCGATGCGGCTGTCCCTGAGGCCGATATCGGCCTTGACGATGCCGGCGGTGGCATCGACGACCAGCGCATTGGTGATGACGGTGTCGACCGCGCCTTGCGCGCGCGAAACCTGGCTCTGGCCCATGCCGTCGCGGATGACCTTGCCGCCGCCGAATTTCACCTCCTCACCGTAAAGGGTGAGATCCTTTTCGACTTCGATGAACAGCTCGGTGTCGGCGAGCCGGACCTTGTCGCCAACGGTCGGGCCGTACATCTGGGCATAGGCGGCGCGGGTGATTTTGGCGGGCATGGATGTTCCCTGTTTGCGGATGCGGCCCTCAACGGCCAGAATGGCTACTTACTTTAACCCCAAAGTCCCCCGTGCGGGCCGCACTGACGTCTTCGCTAGTTAGTCTCGGGATCCTCTTCGGGCCACGGATCCCCGGCTCGCCGGCACATGTAGTCCATATGCATACTGCCTCAGAACGGCTCCCTCGGCAGCCGATAGCCGTCGACAGTCAAATCGAGCCCTCCACATGTGTGCTTCCACTGAAGATGGGAAAGAACATCGTGGACTGCACTACTTCGAGCGTCTTCGATCAATTGCGCAACAATTTCCCTATTCGATCCGGTGAGTGACAGGAGAAATGCCTTTCTTGTTTCCTCCTGCAAATCCAACGGCAAATCGTCGTGGTTCGTGCGTTCCGTATGCCCGTACTTTCTAATCCGATCTGCTACGACCTCGGAGCCCGAAAGCTCGACAAATTCGTCGATGAATTTCTGGTAGCGCAAACCGCCTTCCGAAAAGCTCGCGGAAATCATAGTTTTCCCCACTGCCTTCTGCTGAAACACGGCCTGCCCGCGGCCGGGCCCCACATTGCCGCCATCCTATGGTCACGCAATGACCCGCTGAGCGACACTTTCCGATCCCATTTAGCGTTTGAGGTGGCCGGGCCACCCCAAAACGACCATTTGCCAATCGATGGAAAGGAACATCCATGCGCAAAACGACCCTTCTGGCAGCCGCCGCCACGCTGGTGCTCGCAACTGCCGCCAGCGGCCAGCAACAGCCTGCGCAGCAGCCCAGTCCGGCGCCGGCGGCGCCTGCTCCTGCCGCACCCGGGGCGCAGCCGCAGGCGCCCACCATCCAGGCGATCAACGTCGTCGATATCAAGGATCTGCCGGCGGACACTCAAGCCAAGGTCAACGAGGTGATCGCCAAGCGCAGCGATGCCGACCTGCAGAAACTGCGCGGCTCGATCGACGCGACACCGCAGGTCAAATCCGCGCTCGAAGCCAAGGGGCTCACCTCGGCGCAGGTGATCGCCGCCAGCATGAGCACCAATGGCGCGCTGACGCTGATCACCAAGAAAGCGAGCTGACGAGACGAGGCGGCGGGCCGGCGCCCGGTCAGCCCGCCGCATCGCAAAGGGAACCTTCACGGGGGACGTTACGTTTCGGTCCTGTCGCCCTGACACAAGCCTCGAAAAGGACCCTGAGAACGAGCGATGGCGATCACCACCTTCTCCGACACCAGATGGCTGCATGGGATTGCCGCAACCGCGTTTCTGGCAGCCAGCATTCCGCACGCCGCGCTGAACGCGCAAAGCCTGGACAGCGCCGAGACCGTCAACCGGATCGTCGGCTCGGAGGTCGGCCAGGAAGAGACCAAGACAAATGCGGAAGCCGGCAAGGTCAGTTCGGCGATTGACCGCACGCGTGAAAACATCGCCGTCGTGCGCAAGACATCCAAGCTCGACAAGGTCGATATCGTGTTTCTTACCGACGCCGCGCGCACCGAAGGCGGCCCGCCGCCGGCGATCGAGAACAAGGTCAGGCAACATCGGGACGACATTGCCGAGCTGCGCAAGGAGATCGAGGCGAACGCATTGCTGTTCAACGCCATCGACTCGCGGCGAGTGCAGACCGAGGACGTTCTGGCGGTAGAATTCGACGATCCCGGAAAGGTCGTCATCTATGCGGCGGCCAAGCCGCCCGGCTGAGCCGAAACTGCTCGACGCCTTCGATCTCACAGCGCGCCCATGATCTTCTGCTGAAACCCGTAGACCTCGCGCTTGCCGCCGAGCGGCACCAGAGTAACGTCGCGCTCCTGCCCCGGCTCGAAGCGCATCGCGGTGCCGGCAGCGATGTCGAGGCGCATGCCGCGGGCCTTGTCGCGATCGAATCTCAGTCCCGCATTGGTCTCGAAGAAGTGGTAATGGCTGCCGACCTGGATCGGCCGGTCGCCGCTGTTGGCTACCTTCAAGGTGACCGTCGGCAGTCCCTTGTTCAGCTCGATCTCGCCGCTTGCCGTGATGATTTCGCCAGGGATCATTGATTGCCTTCCGTTTCACGGTCGCCGGATCAGGCGGCCTTGCGGGGGCCGCAGCCTTCGGCCTTCAGCACACGTCTGGTGGAGGCCGGATATTTCTTCAGCAGCGCTGCCGGACGGATCGGGCGGGCCGAGAAGTTGCCGCCGCAATTCGGGCAGGCGCCGCCGAGCACGTTTTGTGCGCAGTCGGCGCAAAAGGTGCATTCGAAGGTGCAGATCACCGCATCCGTCGCATCGGGCGGCAGATCCTTGTCGCAGCACTCGCAGTTGGGACGCAGCTCAAGCATTTTCCTCTCCTTGGCGGTGTTATCTGATCGGCTCGTGCACGGTCACCAGTTTGGTGCCGTCTGGAAACGTCGCCTCGACCTGCACGTCGTGGATCATTTCGGCAATGCCTTCCATCACCTGGGCCCGCGTGACGACATGGGCACCGGCCTCCATCAGCTCGGCGACCGCGCGGCCGTCGCGGGCCCCCTCAACGACGAAATCGGTGATCAGCGCGATCGCTTCCGGATGATTGAGCTTGACGCCGCGTTCGAGCCGCTTGCGGGCCACGATCGCCGCCATGGCGATCAGCAGCTTGTCTTTCTCCCTCGGCGTCAGATTCATGCTTTTTCCTGCAGTGGCACGATCGAAATCAGAGTGACCATAATTTGGGCAGGCCTGCCCGTCCGTTGAGCGATTCGACAAGCGGCACCAGCCGCTTGCGGAGCTGGTAGCCGTCCTCGGCGAACAGCCTCGCAAGAAGCTTGCCAGATTTCCGCACGCTCCAGAAACTGACGCCGCCCTGGCCGCCGACTATGCCCCGGGCCGGCTCGAGCAAAGCCTCTGCCCGCGGCGACACCATCAGCAGCGTCGCCACGGCGACGGCACCGCCGGCAACTGCCGTGCGGTTCAAGGTGGCCGCAATGTCGGGCCCGATGCGGAACTCCTCGGCATGGACCAGCTTCCCGTCCTGGCGGACACGCCAGCGGTCGTGGAAATGGCCTTGCGCTGCCCGTTCACCCATGGCCAGACGGCCGAAGACGGTAGCCTCCAGGATCAGCGCCTCGGCTCCGGCGGCAAGCTCCACGTCAAGTGTGCGGGCAAAGGCCGAGCGGTCGAAGACGATGGTTTCCTGCGGCAGCCAGGCAATATGGCCATCTTCGCCGACGGTCAGCTGCACCCGCACTTCGGCGCGGTCGGATGCGGCGCGGTAGATTTTCTCGCAGGCCTGCGTCGTTATGGTTGCGGCGGCGCCGGCACCGACATCGACCTCCCAGGCGAGACGGTCGCCACCGGTCAGCCCGCCGGCAGTGTTGATCAGGACGGCTTCGAGCGGATCGGCCGAGACCGCCGGCATGCGGATCTTGGCAGAGCCGTCCTGGTACAGCCGCCGAAGACGCGTGCGGCCTCCGTTCCAGTCGCAGCCAAGCCGCGCGACGCCGGCAACACGCTGGGCCGGCACTGGGGTCAAGCTATATGCGATCGTATCCACGACACCAACGTTAAGCACTGCGGCGGCTTTGTCGATATATAGCTTGTTGCTTGACAGCGTTTCGGTTTCTATAGAGGGAGCCACCTTGGTACGGTCACCGGCGCCCGGCGGGGGTAAAAGGCGACGATGACGACGTAATCGAGGACAAAAGGGGCGCTGATCAGTTGGCGTCGGGAAACGACAGAGTTGGGGAAGAAACCGAATGGCTGACCAGCTGGCAAACGATATCATCGCCAAGATCAAGGCTCATGCCGAGCCGGGCGGCGAGGAAATCACCACCAGTACCGAACTGACCGCCCTTGGCATCCATTCGCTGGAACTGACGGAAATCATCTTCGATCTCGAGGAAGAGTATGGCATCGAAATCGAGATGAACACGGTCGATGCCTGGAGCAATCTGAAGAATGTCGGCGACATGGTCGAGGCGGTTCGCGCGCTGATCGCGAAAAAAGCCTGACCGAATGCACAAGCGCATCGTCATCACGGGCATCGGCGGATTATGCGGCCTCGGCACCAATGCACCGGCAATCTGGAATGAGATGCGCGCCGGCCGTTCGGCAATCGGCGCGATCGACAATCCGCTGCTGCATGATCTGAAGGTCAAGGTCGGCTGCGAAATCAAGGCGCTTCCCGAGCACGGCATCGACCGCAAGCAGGTCGTGTCGATGGACCGCTTCAGCCTTCTGGCGACGATCGCCGCGCGGGAGGCGGCACAGCAGGCGGGATTGAACCCGCACGCGGCCAACACCTACCGGATGGGCACCATCGTCGGCGTCGGCGTCTGCGGCTGGGAGGCAATCGAAGAGAACTATCGCGCCATCCTGCTCGAAGGCAAGAACCGCGCCGGCATCTTCACCGTACCGAAAGTAATGCCGGGCGCAGCCGCCGGCCACGTCAGCATGAATCTTGGTCTGCGCGGGCCGGTGTTCGGCATCACCTCTGCCTGCTCGTCATCCAACCACGCCATTGCCTCGGCGGTCGATCAGATCAGGCTCGGCCGGGCCGATGTCATGGTCGCCGGCGGCACCGATGCGCCGCTGGTCTGGGGCATCCTCAAGGGCTGGGAGGCCCTGCGGGTACTGTCGCCGGACACCTGCCGGCCGTTTTCGGCCGACCGCCAAGGGCTCGTGCTCGGCGAAGGCGCCGGCATGGTGGTGCTGGAAACGTATGAGCATGCCATGGCGCGCGGCGCCGCCATCCTTGCCGAAATCGCCGGCGTCGGCCTTTCCGCCGACGCCTCCGACATCGTCGCGCCAACTATCGAAGGGCCTGAGGCGGCGATGCGCTTCTGCCTCGTCGATGCCGGGCTCAATCCCGAGGACGTCGACTATCTCAACGCGCATGGCACCGGCACCAAGGCCAACGACCAGATTGAGACAGCGGCGATCAAGCGTGTCTTCGGCGGCCATGCCTACAAGCTTTCTATCTCCTCGACCAAATCGATGCACGCCCACTGCCTCGGCGCATCTGGCGCGCTGGAAATGATCGCCTGCGTGATGGCGATCCGCGAAGGCATCGTGCCGCCGACGGCCAACTATCGGGAAGCCGACGCCGACTGCGATCTCGACATCACGCCGAACGTGGCGCGCGAACGCACCGTGCGCACCGCGATCAGCAACAGCTTCGCCTTCGGCGGCACCAATGCGGTGCTGGCGGTCAAGGCCGTGTGACCGCACGCCTTGCGGGCCCTTCACCGGGGCCGTGAAACTTTCCATGCGCATATTGATCGCGCCAGGCGTCGCGCCTAACTCTCTGCGACCCGCCATGACCGTGCCGCTCGGCGCGGTCCCCGACCAGGAGTTTCGATGACCGATCTGTCCGCGTTTCCGATCGCCACGCGCTGGCCGGCGAGCCACCCCGACCGCATCCAGCTTTATTCGTTTCCGACGCCGAACGGGGTGAAGATATCGATCGCGCTGGAGGAACTTGGCCTGCCGTACGAGCCGCATGCCGTCGACATCGGCAAGAACGAGAGCTGGACCCCGGAATTCCTGTCTTTGAACCCGAACGGCAAGATACCGGCGATGATCGATCCGAACGGCCCGGGCGGCAAGCCGATCGGCTTGTTCGAATCCGGCGCCATCCTGCTCTACCTCAGCGACAAGACCGGCAAGCTGGTTCCGGCAGACGCAACGCTGCGTTACGAGACGATCCAGTGGGTGTTCTTCCAGATGGCTTCGATCGGGCCGATGTTCGGCCAAGTCGGTTTCTTCCACAAATTCGCCGGGCGCGAAATCGCCGACAAGCGCCCGCTGGAACGTTATCGCGACGAGTCGCGACGGCTGATCGGCGTCCTCGAAACGAGGCTCAAGCGCCGCAGCTGGATCATGGGCGACGACTACACCATCGCCGACATTTCGATGCTTGGATGGGTGCGCAATCTGATCAGTTTTTACGAGGCACGGGAACTCGTCGGTTTCGACGACTTCCCCAGCGTGGGCGCATGGCTGGAGCGCGGCCTTGCCCGGCCGGCGGTGCAGAGGGGCCTCACCATTCCGGCCAGAGCCTGATCGAAAGCCTGACTGGACCGGCTATTTTGCCTTGGTCCGGCGTTTCGAGCTCTTGCCGACTACGGAAGCGGCAAGCGACGCCGCACCTTTGGCGGTCGCAAGCACGGCACCAGCGGCGACGTTGGCCGTCGTTTTGACGGTGCGCATTGCGCTGCCTGCGATCGATGCGCTGCTGCTTGCCGGCTTTTTAGGGCTGGCGGCTTTGGGAGCTGCGGCCTTGCTCGCAGCAGGCATCACCTTTTTCGGCGCTGCCTTGCCAAAGCTGGGCTTTGCCGCATCCTTGGAACGCGTCGCCGCTGCCGGGCCGGCGCTGGTTTTCGCTCGGGTTGCTTTTGATCGTGTTGCCCTGCCCTTGGCGGGCGCAGGCTTTCTTGCCATGGTTTCCATCGAACTGTTCCCTCATGCGGCACGATTGCCGTGTCCGGGATAACGGCCTGAAAGTGTTAAGGTTCCGGCCGAACAGTCCTTACAGATCAGGCCTGCTCACCGACCACCAGGTCGGCGGGCCGCCGACGGGCAAGCACGCGATCGATGTTCGGCATGTCGTTGGAAACGATCCAGGCGCGCGCGTCCTCGTCGGACCGGCCGTGCTCGTGCCATCGCTCCAGCAGCCGGCGCTCGAGCTCGGCGCGCGGCACATCGACAAAGATCGAGAAGTCGAACAGCGGCGCCAGCCGCGTCCATGGCTCTTCGTCGAGCAGCAGATAATTGCCTTCAACCAGGATGAATTTGGTCTCGGCGGCGATGATCGCAGCGGCGGCGCGCGACAGCTCCATGCTGCGGTCGAAGACCGGGATGGCGATATCCGGCTCGCCGGCGCGGATGCGCTTCAGCAGCGTTTCGAAGCCGGCAAAATCAAAGGTTTCCGGGGCACCTTTTCGCGCGCGAAGGCCGCGCCGCTCGAGCACGACATCGTCGTAATGGAAGCCGTCCATCGGCACGACTTCCGCCGTGCCTTCCGGCAGCAAGTCGTGCAACCCTGCCGACAATGTCGATTTGCCGGCGCCGGGCGGACCGGCAATGGCAACGACGAAGCGCGGCGCCCTGCCGGCGCGCTTGAAAATGGCAGCAGCGATATGGGCGATCTCGGACATTGGCCCCCTTACGTTGGTTCTGGCGCATTTTGGCGGCAGTTTTCGGAAATTTCAAACGCCGGATTGTGCCAGGCCTTCAATCGGGCCTGGATTGGCCGATCCGCAGGAAATCGCTGTCGAAGCCGATGTCGCGCACCGCATCATCGGCGGCCAGGATGCGCATGCGGCCCGGCGAGGTCGTGACGTCGCGCGGCGGCTCGCCGGATGGCCATGGCAGTGCGCCGATGACATGGCGGAACGAAAAGCTGCGCCCTTCAGAAAGGGCAAAGGCGGTCGCCACGCCTTCGCGCTTCAGCCAATTGTCGCCGAGCGATGCGGCGTGGCCGACGGCGGTGCGGCCGTCCTCGATGCCGAGCACGCCGCGATGGCGGCCACTCCATGGCGCATAATCGCGCCCGCCATTGCTGACCCACAGCATGGTGACCGGCAATTCGGCCGGGTTCTTCAGCACCAGCACGAGATCGGCTTCCGCCTGGCGCGCCAGCGCCGTCCAGCCCGGCCCGCCATGATCGGCCTCGACCAGCGTGACGAAATCCTCACGCTCCTGGTCCATGCGATAGGTGGTCAGGTCGATCGTGCCGCCATCGGCGGCGGGAAAGCGCGTCAGGTCGGCGCTGCGCGCCGGGTAGGCGAGCAAAGAGCGGCCGCGGGCCGGATCGGGCTCAGGCGCCTCGTTCGGCGTTGCGGCAAAGCGCTTCGCCGAGAACGCCAGCTTGCCGCCGGCCTTCATCACCGTCATCGGGTGGTGGGCGACGGGAATGGCGCCGGCGCCGCCGGAAAAGACGTGCTCCTGATAGAGAAGGGGATGATCGTTGCGCAAGGTCAGGATCTTGTCGACGGTTGCGCCCATGACCGGGCGCTGCAGACGGAAGACGGCGCGCCAGCCATCGGCCGTTGCTGCGCTATCGACGACGTCCCAGCGACTATTGGCCGGCCAGCCATGCAAAGGTGCCGCTTCGACGTCGCTGGTCGAGAACGGCGCGCACAGGAAATCGCCCGACAGGTGGACCGTCCCTTCAGGCAGGTCTTTCGGCAGCGTCTCGCGCGGCTCGCCGACCCAGGGTGCGCGATGCAGCGGCTTCAGCCGACGGCCATCGATCTCAATCGCCATGTCGGCGAGATGGCCGACGGCCAGATCGACCGATACCGAAATGCCCTTTGCCCTGATCGTGACCGTATCCATGTGCACCTACCGATTCTCCCGGCCCGATACTGGCGGCCCGATTCTGCCGGCGCCAGCAAAGCCCACTCGCCGCCGGTTGCGCAAGCGCGGTGGCCGGCAATTCACATCAGACCGCGCCACGTCGGCCTGTGGACAGGGCACCAATCCAGGCACCGACCGATATTAACCAAATGGACTGTGCCTTTGCGTTAAGATAGCTTCGCCTCGTCTCAGAAACAGCCTGCCTTCGGAACTGACTTGTCCGCCTTCCGCTTCTTTTCGCTCATTCACAAATGCGTCGCTGTGCTGGCGCTGCTGCTGTTTGCCGCCGGCTGCACGACGGTGGCGCCGCCCGACAGCGTGCTGGCGGTGCCGGCGCCGCCGCAGAAATATGCCGCCATGGTCATCGATGCCGGCACCGGCAAGACGCTGTTCGAGGTCAATTCGACGGCGCCGCGTTATCCGGCGTCACTGACCAAGATGATGACGCTGTACCTTCTGTTCGAGGCGCTGGACCAGGGCCGCATCAGCAAGGAGACGCAAATTCCGGTGTCGGACAACGCCGCCCGGCAGCCGCCGACCAAGCTGCGGTTCAGGCGCGGCGAGACGATCGACGTCGATTCGGCGATCCGCGCCATCGTCGTCAAATCGGCCAATGACGTGGCGGTCGCCGTTGCCGAATATCTCGGCGGCAGCGAAGAGGCGTTCGCCGGCATGATGACCGCCAAGGCGCGCCAGATCGGCATGAGCAGCACCGTTTTCCGCAACGCCTCGGGCCTGCCGGACGGCGACCAGCACACGAGCGCGCGCGACATGGCGGTGCTCGGCATGGCGCTGCACGCCCGCTTCCCGCAGCATTTCCACTATTTCTCCGAAAGCGACTTCATGTTTCGCGGCAGGCTGGTGCGCGGCCACAACGACATGCTCGGCCGGGTGCGCGGCGTCGACGGCATCAAGACCGGCTACATCAGGGCTTCCGGCTTCAACATCGTTACCTCCTATAATGCGGACGGGCACAGGCTGATCATCGTGGTGATGGGCGCCGACAGCGCGCGCCAGCGCAACGACCATGTCGAGGCGCTGATCCAGCGCAGCCTGTCGACGGGGATGGCGAATGCGACGACGCGGCTGCTGTATGCCGAGCAGCAGTGAGGGCTGACGTCCGGCGGGCGGCGGATCAGGGCGCTCATCAGGCGACAAACGCCGAACCGCCGTTTTGCGCGATACCGCTGAGATACTTTGCCGGCGGCTTGCCAAGCGCTTTCTTGAACATGGTGATGAAGGCGGTGACCGACTCGTAACCGAGATCGGCCGAAACCTGCTGCACGCTCGCGCCGGAGGCCAGCTCGCGCAATGCGACGATCAGGTGCAATTGCTGGCGCCAGCGCCCGAAGGTCAGCCCTGTCTCCTTTACCACGAGACGTGCGAGACTGCTCTCGCTGAGCGCGACGCGACTGGCCCATTGCGCCAAGGTGCTGCGGTCGGCAGTATCTTCCGCCAACGCTGCGGCGATGCGCCTCAAGCGCGGCTCGGACGAGATCGGCAAATGTAGCTGCTGGACAGGCATACGCGGCAGTTCGGCGAGCAGAACCCTGGTCAGGAGCTCGCTCCTGGCGTCCTCGTCCTCACCGCGATCGGCCAGCTCGATGATGAGCTCACGCAGCAACGGCGAGATCGACAGTGTGCAGCACCGGTCCGGCAGGTCGGCAGCTCCCGGCTCGATATAGACGAAGAAAATCCGGGCATTGGCGGTCGCGATATTGCTGTGCTCCATGTCGCCGGGAATCCACACCGCGCAATGCGGCGGCACCATCCACAGGCCGCTGGGGACGCGACATGTGACGCCCCCGCCGAGCGCGAAGACGAGTTGGCCTTTGCGGTGGCGGTGGTCGGGCACCTCCGCCCTGGTTTCGGTAACGTCAACGCGCACGGCGATTGCCGGGGCGAGGACGTCATCCGGATCGAAATTCGGCCAGGGGAAGCGAAGAGGCTGTCTCATTTTGACTGATTTTAGCGATCAAGTGCCAAGATATCTAAATTACTCAACCAGGAAAGTCGATAATTTAGGCCACCGGATGAGTAACTCAGGAGCATGCAGGCGTGCTTCCTGGCCCGGCGCACGAAAACAGGCTGGCGTCCGCCAGGCAGCAGGAAGGTACGAACCATGCTCGGCTTAGTCACATCTTCCGACAGCGCCACCGGGTTGAGGTTCGCCGAGCTTGGCGAGCCCGAGCCCGCCCCGCACGAGGCGCTGGTTTCAGTCCGGGCAGTCTCGCTGAACCGCGGCGAACTGCGCCTGCTCAACATCCGCCCGAATGGCTGGGTGCCTGGCCAGGACGTCGCCGGAATTGTCGAGCGCGCGGCGGCCGATGGCTCCGGGCCGGCCGTCGGCGCCCGGGTTGCGGCGCTGGTCGACGAGGCCGGGTGGGCCGTGCGTGTCGCCGTTCCAACCGACCACCTTGCCGTCCTGCCGGACGGCGTCAGCTTCGTCGCCGCCGCCACCGTTCCGGTCGCCGGCACGACCGCGCTGCGGACCCTGCGCCACGGCGGAGACCTTGCCGGCCAGCGGGTCCTGATTACCGGCGCAAGCGGCGCGGTCGGCCGTTTCCAGATCCAGATCGCCCGCCAGCAGGGCGCGTCGGTGGTGGCGGTCGCCGCCGCCCGGCATACCGAAGATCTCCGCGGCCTGGGAGCCGAGCGGGTCGTGGAGTCGATCGAGCTCGCCGAAGGACTGTTCTCGCTGATTACCGAGTCGGTCGGCGGCGATAGCCTCGCCCACGCCATCGAACGGGTGGCGCCTGGCGGGACCGTCGTCATGTTCGGCTCGAGCAGCGGCGAACTCACGCCCATCGGCTTCCGCCAGTTCGTGCCGGGTCACGAGGGCGCGCGGCTTCAGACCTTCGCCTACTACACTTCCGGTCCGCAGGTCGGCGCCGATATCGCCTCGCTGCTCGCGCTGATCGCTGCCGGCCGGCTCGAAACGCGCGTGGTCCTGACCGTGCCGTGGCGGGACGTCGGCCGGGCTCTGGACGCGCTGCGGCAGCGCAGCATCAGCGGCAAGGCCGTCCTCACCCTGACCGAATGAGCAGGCGGTGGCGCCGGACCAAGCTGCGTTTCGGGCACGGCGGGACGATCGAGGTCGATTCGGCGTTCCGCGCCATCGTCGTCAAATCGGCGCTGTGCCGGAGGTTGAACAGACTACCGGTGTGTTCAATAGCCGTGATGAGAACAGCTTGCAAAGTGTCATCCCGAGGAAGTAGCTGACCGTCCCCTTCTCGGGGGGTCCAGCCCAGCAAAGGCATCAGTGCGTTGAAGATGTTCATCCCATGATGTGCTGAGAGTTCCGATGCGTGCCAAATTGTATACGCTGGGGAAAGATCGGCTGTGATATTCGATCAGGAGCGTCATTCCGCCGCCTCCAGTTCCCGCGCGTCGACCGGCGCCAGCGCCTCGGTCAGCAGCGCGTCGAGCAGGCGGCGACTGGTGGTCTCGGCGGCGGTGAGGCTCGCCTCGAGCTGCTCGCACAGAGCCATCAATGAATCGACCTTGGCGACGATGCGGTGTTGTTCGGCGAGCGGCGGGAGGGGAACAAGCAAGGTCTCGACGCCGCCCACGCGCAGGTGCTGCACCGTTGCGCCGATCGGCTTATCCTGAACACGATCCATCAGCTTTGGATCGCGAAGCGAGTAGATCATGAAATTGCGATCAATCGTGTCGGGCACCAAACGCGCAAGCATCATGCGCTGCCCGAGGCAGATTTGTTCGCCCGAAGGAATGAGGCAGACCTCGCCCATAGGAGCTTCGCGCGTGATGAGAATGTCGCCGGGCTCAGGCGTGCAACGGGCGCTCCAGATTTCATATGTCCGTTGATCGACATACTTCTGGTCGTTCAAGTTCATCCGGCCATCGCGAACATTCGTCGTTCGTATCAAACGAATCCCTGAACTAGCATAGGGCGCAGTCTTGTTCTTGCAGTCGATGACGAGCCCCGAACATTGCAGAAGGGTTGCCCATGCCCAACCGTTGGGAAGTGTCTCCAACCCGTCTGGAACGGACTGCTCGGCCAACTTCTTAATCTGGGTGCGCGCCTCATCCGGGTTCGGGTATCCCGCTTTAAGCAACCCGGCGCGCTCCTTCGCGATGCGCTTCAACAGTTCCGACGCCGGTTCGTCGGTCGCATCCTGCGGCACGAGTTTGCCGCGCACGGCGAGGTTGAGGATGGTCTGGCGCAGGGCCTTGATCTGGTCGGGGCGCGTGGTCAGCGCGGGCAGAGCGTCGAGGGCGAAGCGGGCGTCATCTTGATATGTCTCGGCATCGGGCGCGTTGAGGCGGGCGAGGCTCGCCGCCGCCAGCCGGTCGCGCACCTGCTCGCGGCCCGCCCGCGCCGCTTCCAGCCGGTCGCACAGCGTCATCAATTCATCGACCTTGGCGACGATGCGGTGTTGTTCGGCGAATGGCGGGAGGGGAAAGGGTAGGATTGCGAAATCCGCGTCATTGATCGCCGGATAGGCCTGCCCGCGTTGTTTCTCCTCAACGCACTCCACCATGAACGGGCTACGAAGCACTATCCAGAGATAACGCGGCAGCACAAAGCCGTGCCCGTTCAGGACTGCAAAGGCAGTGCTCGCAATCGGCTCCGGGCTGAATTCGGCCTCTATGACAGCGACGTTCAACAAGTATGGGCGAACGCAAGAATAGATCACGTCGCCCTTCCGTGTGACCTTGCGTGCCCTGCTTGGGGCCTCGCTGGCCGCTAGCACCTTCGGGTCAGCGACGACACCGGCCTCTTTGTCGATGGCCGTCACGTCGATGTAAGTGAATGTCCCTTTCGGGATCTCCTGACCTCGATCGCTGGCAATTTCGCGGATGCGCGTCCAGCGCCAGTTCTGCGGTAAATCGAACGGCGGTTCATCCACGACGGGAAGTGTCTTCGGCTTCCTGATCTCTCCCGCCTTTACGAGCCGCGCCTTCTCCTTCGCGATCCGCTTCAGCAATTCCGACGCCGGCTCGTCGCTCGCGTCCTGCGGCACGACCTTGCCGCGTACCGCCAGATCGAGAATGAAGCGGCGCAACCTCGCAATGGCGTCCGGTGCGTCGGCAATCTGTTCATAATGCACCAACAGGCGTTCAGCATTCATCGGGCGAGCGCCTCAGCGAGTATCGCCTTCAAATGGTCACGCAAGCCCGCCGTCTCGGCCTCGGCCTTGGCTAGAGCCGCCAGCAGCGTTTCCGGGTCGCCGTGATCGTCGGCAACACTGTGCGGGTTCTTGATGTCGAGATTGTAGCCGCGCGCTTTGATATCCTCGGCGCTCACTTTCCACGCCTGCGGTGTTTCTTCGCGGCCCTTCCGCTCCTTGCCGCCCCACCAATCGATGCAGCCCTGAAAATGCTCCAGTCGGATCGGTTTGGTCATGGAATAGGCTTTTTGACCTTCCGGCACGCGGTGTTCGTAGAACCAGACGTGCTTGGTCGGCGCGCCCTTTTCGAAGAACAGGAGGTTAGTGCCGATCGAGGCATAGGGTTTGAACACGGAGTTAGGCAGGCGAACGATGGTGTGGAGGGTGCACTCCTCCATCAGATGTTCCTTGAGCCGCGTCTTGACGCCCTCGCCGAACAGGGTGCCGTCGGGCAGCACCACGGCGGCGCGGCCGTCGGCCTTCAGCAGCCGCACGATGAGCGCGAGGAATAGGTCGGCCGTTTCCTTGGTGCGAAAGGTCGGAAAGTTGTTTTCGATGCCGTCCTCCTCGCGCCCGCCAAAGGGAGGATTGGTGACGACGATATCAACGCGCTCGTCCTTGCTCCATGAAATCAGCGGCCGGGCTAGCGTGTTGTCATGGCGCACGAAGCTCGGGTCTTCGATGCCGTGCAGCAGCATGTTGGTGACGCAGAGCATGTGCGGAAGTTGCTTCTTCTCCACCGCCCGCAAGGCGCCCTGCATCGTCTCACGCTGCGCGGGCGTGCGGACGTGGCCTTTTTCCATGTGACGAATAGCGCAGGTGAGAAAGCCACCCGTGCCGCAAGCGGGATCGAACAGCGTTTCTCCTGGGCGCGGGTCAATGCGATCAACCATGAAGGCAGTCACGGCGCGCGGTGTATAATATTCGCCGGCATTGCCTGCCGATTGAAGATCATTCAGCAACTGCTCATAGAACTCGCCGAAGTGCCGCCGCTCGTCGAGATTATTGAAATCAACCTCATTGATCTTGTTTAAGACCTGCCGGATGAGGTGTCCGGATTTCATGTAATTGTACGCGTCCTCGAACACGTCGCGCACTACGCGGCGCCGGTCGCCCGGTTTTCCAGTGAGCTGCAAGCCTTTCAATGCAGGGAAAAGTTCATCATTGATAAAATCGAGCATAGCTTGCCCGGTGATGCCTTCTGGGTCGGCCGCCCAGTTGCGCCACTGGAGTTTTTCCGGAATCGGCGAGTGGTAGCCGTCCTTAGTCAGTTCAAGTTCTTGATCCTGATCGTCGATGATCTTGAGGAAGAACATCCAACACAACTGGCTGATGCGCTGCGCGTCGCCATCAACGCCAACATCCTGGCGCATGATGTCCTGGATGGATTTGACAGTGGTGCGGACAATCATTGGCTATGCGATCTCCTGGTAAAGGGCATCCTGCATTTCGTGGACGGCCTTTTCAAAGCCTTCCTTGCCGCCGAACGCCTTGATTAGTTGGACGACGCTGCCCATCGCAGTGAAGGGCGTCACCTTCAGCACGTTGGCGTCGTCGAGATTGATTACGCCCTCGTCGCGATATTTTTCGAGCAGCGCATCGAGCACGGCGCGGGCTTGTGGCCCGTATTTGGTGAATACGTCGCGCTTCTTGACGTTTTCGGCACGCTCGCGGCGTGTCAAAAGTTTCTTGTCGAATGCCACGTGGCAGATCAGATCGAAGGGATCGAGGTTCTTGCCCAGTTCATCCGCGATGGCGTCAAGCGCCAGGCCCTCGGCTTCTAGTTCCTCAACGATCGCGTGTTTGCGTTCGGCAGATTTCCAGCGTCTGAGGAAATCGTCGAGACTGGCGAAACGCTTCTTCAACGCCGTCTTAGTGAAATCGCGCAAGCTTTCGGTGACGAGCTTGCCGTTCTCGTCAAGATATTCGACGCGCTCGGCGACGATGCGGGCGCCGACGCCGTCCACGTAAATCTTGCGCACCTGGTTTCCCGGCGATAGCGGAAAGCCCGGCTGATCGACTATGGTTTCGTCTTCGCCCGGTTCGTATGGCGCTTGATCAATTTCACCAAAACCGACTGCAGAATCGTCGGGCGGCGTGATCGGATCGTCTTCGCTGGGCTCATAAATCTGCACCGGATCGCCATCGAACTCCGGATCTGCGAAATGTGAGGTTGCGCCACGGAAGTCGATCAGCGTGAAGTAGAATTTTTTGGTGTCCTCGTGAACGCGGGTGCCACGCCCGACGATTTGCTTGAACTCGGTCATCGACCCTACCGTGCGATCGAGCACGATTAGCCGACAGGTCTGCGCGTCAACCCCAGTCGACAAAAGCCGCGAGGTCGTGACTAGAACGGGATACTTCGATTCCGGGTCAAGGAAATTGCCGAGCTGGTCCTGGCCATCGCTGTCACCGCCGGTGATCCGCATGACATATCGGTGGTTCTCGTCGCAAAGATCCTTGTTCTCGTTGATGAGTGCCTGTCGCATACGCGCTGCGTGCTCCCGGTCAACGCAGAACACGATGGTTTTCTGGAAGCGGTCGCCGGTTTCCTTTAGA
The DNA here is from genome assembly GCF_040318075.1 of Mesorhizobium sp. M1328. Classification (NCBI taxonomy): domain Bacteria; kingdom Pseudomonadati; phylum Pseudomonadota; class Alphaproteobacteria; order Hyphomicrobiales; family Phyllobacteriaceae; genus Mesorhizobium; species Mesorhizobium sp. M1328. The sequence continues at coordinate 309,535 of NZ_JAMYLO010000001.1, forward strand.
AATTCGGTGACCTTCTTGGCGGTAAGCAAAGTGCGGTCGTCAAGAACCAGCGTCCGGTCGAAATCCTTAGCGTTATAGATTCGATCCTCGACTTCGTTACCATCTCGGTCGAGTTGCCCAAGTTCCGGGCGATAGCCCTCAACGTCGCGATCGATGTGGACCTTGATGACTTTGTAGGGTGCAAGGAAGCCGTCACTGATGCCCTGGCGCAATGAATAGGTGAAGATTGGCTCGCCGAAATAATCGGCGTTTGAAACGTATTCCGTTTCTTTCGGCGTGGCTGTTAGGCCGATCTGCGTTGCACCGGAAAAGTGGGTAAGGATTTCGCGCCATGCGGAATCCTCGGCCGCGCTGCCACGATGGCATTCGTCGATTACGATCAGATCGAAGAAGCCGGGCGAGAACTCCTTGTAGAGTTTCTGGCGCTCCTCCGGCCCGGTGATGGCCTGATAGAGACCGAGATAGACCTCGAAGGCGGTGTCGATGCGCCGCTTCCTGTCGAGCGCCAGTGTCAGATCGACCGTGGTGCCGTCCTGCCGCTCGATCGTCTTTGCATTCGTCGAAAGCTTCGCCATCGACGCGCCGAACGGGCGAAAGTCGTTCACCATCGTCTGGTCGATCAACACGTTGCGGTCGGCGAGGAAGAGTATGCGTTTCTTACGACCCGCCTTCCACAGACGCCAGATGATCTGAAACGCCGTGTAGGTCTTGCCCGTCCCCGTCGCCATGACGAGCAGCACGCGGTCGCGACCCTTGGCGATGGCCTCGATCGCGGCGTTGACGGCGTTTACCTGATAATAACGGGGGGCTTTGCCGCTACCGTCGTCGAAATAATCCTGAAGCACGATCTGTTCTGCTTCCGGGCTGAGGCCCTTCCAGGCGCGATAGCGTGCCCAAAGATTGGCGGGCGACGGAAAGGCGTCGAGGCCGAGGTTCGCCTCCTTGGTGTCGCTCTGGCCCGTGCGGTCGTGAAAGACGAAACCGTCGCCGTTTGAGGAAAAGACGAAGGGGATGTCCAGCGTCGCGGCGTAGTCGAGGCCCTGCTGGATACCATCGCCAACGCCGTGGTTGTTGTCCTTCGCTTCGATCAACGCGATGGGGATGTTCGGCTTATAGTAGAGAACGAAGTCGGCCTTTTTCGCCTTGCCGCGAGTCACCAGCTTCCCGCGCACGATGATCCGGCCCTTGGTGAAATAGACCTCCTCCCGAACCTGCATCATCTCGTCCCATCCAGCGCGCTTGACGGCAGGCAAGATGAATTTCGTGCAGATGTCGCGTTCGGTGAGGCTTCGTTTGTCCATCAGTGATGTCCCCCCAACTTGGCTCTATGGGGTAAGCTCACTCCGATCAAGGGTGCAGTTCAACACATCGGCTAGCGAGCTGCTTAAAGCCACTTTGCGGGGGCCTTCGGAATTCGCCTAAACTCGACTTGCCCGTTGAAGCCGGCGCCTGCTTCCGCTAAGAAGCCGTGGCTGGCCGGTTCACCGGCTGGTTCGTTTTTGGGATCACCGATCCTGAAGGCACCCGTAGCTCAGCTGGATAGAGCGCTGCCCTCCGAAGGCAGAGGTCACAGGTTCGAATCCTGTCGGGTGCGCCAACTTTCAAGTGTACGGCCCGGACACATAGGTTACGGTTTATACCGGAGACATGGTGGACCGCACCCCTGGGTGAGACACCAATTAGGGACAGTTCCCCAGATTTTGGATTGCGCACAACCTCCTAGCGCAACGGTTAAGTAGGCGACCACGGGAAGTTCGCGGGGGTCAAGCTTGTGTAAAAACGCCGGGCCTGGCTCCAATCAGATCCGTGGATCGTGTACTGTGATGAGACGTCGGGACCGAGGATCAGCGGATATGGACGAGGAGGGCTTGGCCGAGATCTCAGCCCGATATATTCGCTTCGCCGATACGGAAGCTCGCGGTCGCTCGCCGCTCTACGAGGAGTTGGCTCGGGCAGTCACTGGGGATCGGGAGACGCTCGGTTTCCTGTCGACCCTTCCGGACCTAAAGCTGCAACCGAACCTTCTACTTGCAGCGGTGCGTCACCTGTTCGGCACGCCGACAGGGTGGACCGAGTTTCGCCAGGCGCTTCAGGCTAATCCCGACGCCATCCGCTCGCTCATGCTCGAGCGCTCAACGCAAACCAACGAGCCGGGAAGGTGCGCCACCCTGCTCCCCCTCCTGGCGCGTTTGCCGCAGCCGCTGGCCCTCATCGAGGTCGGGACCTCCGCAGGGCTCTGCCTCATGCCCGACCTCTATGGCTATGACTACGGACGCAAGGTGATCCCCGCACCGGCGATGGCCTTGGAGCCGCCTGTCTTCCGCTGCTTCGCCAGCGAAACAACGCCATTGCCGACGGCCTTGCCGCAAGTCGTCTGGCGGGCGGGATTGGACCTGAGCCCGATAGATGCTTCGGACGACTCGCAAGTCGCATGGCTAGAGACACTGGTCTGGCCGGAACAGACAGCACGGCTCGCCAATCTGCGGGCGGCCCTAAAGATCGCTGCCACAGTCAAGCCTCGGGTGGTGAAGGGCGACCTGCGCGGGAGCGACCTCGTGCGACTCTGCAACGAAGCGCCAAACGACGCTACACTCGTCATCTTTCACACAGCCGTCCTCGACTATGTCTCCGACCCTGGTGACAGAGAAGCTTTCGCCGAGCAGGCGATGCGTCTCTCTCCTTATTGGATATCGAACGAGTTCCCACGCGTCTTTCCGTCCATCGCCACACGCGCCGGAACAAGCTGGCCGCCCGGCCGCTTCCTCCTATCTGCGAACGGCTCCCCTGTAGCTTGGACTGACCCGCATGGTGCCTCGCTCGAATGGATCGCGGACGAGGCGTAGGCTATAGGTAGTGGATTACCGTCCTTGGCCAGAGGCGCCATCAGTTCTCAGCTTCATCTATGCTCGTTTCGACGGCTCGCGTCTCGAATTCATTGGAAGCGACCTCTCCGACTTTCCTTGTCGCCGCCTCTACCGGACGGCTGAGAAAGAGAACGGCGCGCTGAGGCGTACGAAGACCGCTCCACAGTCGGGAACCACAGCTATCGGCAAGCCGTTTACGCTGCAAACCCCGCCTGGCGATCCTCAGAGCCCGGCGAGTTCTCCAGAGAGAACCAAATTGGAGATTTGATCATGACAAGCGCTGCCGACCGCGATCCGCGCCACCACACGCAGAAAATGCAGAAAAAGTTGGAGGAGGTGAAGCAGCACCTTCGCGAGGACATCGAGAAGGTCGATGAGCCGCAGCTGAAGGCGATGTTCGAGACGTCTGCGGAGGTGATAGGCGGCCTCCAGAAGGCGTTCCAGGACTACGAACAGAAGAATGAACCCGCTTGGCGTTGAACGACTTCTTCGCGGGTAGGTTTCAAAGGAGCGCCCCGTGCCTGCACCACCTGAAATGGATGTCGTCCTCGAACAGCTGCCCTTGAGGATCGGCGCCTATATCCCCGACGATCTGCTGGAGGACTGGTTTGCGCCGGGAACCGGCATGAACCCGGTCAGCAAGGAAGCGCTTGCCGCCGCGAAGAACTACGGCTGGCGCTTCGAATGCGACTTCAAGCACTACCCGGAACGCAAGGAAGGCGTGTTCTGGAAGTGGGTGCCGGCGATCTGACCGGCGCTGTTCATCGTTTCGCCGGAAACGCAGAACCGGCCTATCTTTTTGTTTTACGCAATTCCGGACGGAAAACCGTTCCACACTTTTCCTGGAATTGCTCAGCCTCCGCCAATCGGCGTCGTCACCTTGCCGGTTCCGCCGCATTCGGGGCAGGTGCGGCCGTCGATCATGCCTGACCCTGCACAGCGGCGACAAATATTCTCGCCGGCGCCTGGAGTGCCTGCGCGAACTTCGTCCGTGTTGGTTTGGCCGGCTTGCCGGGGCTTGCCCTGCAGCTTGTTCCTCGGCCGGGCGACCCAGCCTTCGTCGACCTCGAGCGGCCTGCTGCTGTCGTCCGGCAGGCCTTCGCCGGATTGGCCGATGGTTTCATTGCGCGGCCGGTCGTTCGCGCCTGTCGTGATCTTCTGAGCCATTGCCGTTGCCTCTACGCCTTGCAATTTCGAACGCCTCAGCCCCGCGGAGGTTCCGGTAGCGGCCAGCCGCCTTCAGCCGGGTTTTGTCCGAGCCGTCCTTCGGCCTCGGCTGGCAAGGATGGTGGTCAGCGTGACCGGACGAAAATCCCAGTTGTCGACGCCGACGTCATACTGACGCGTGACGGGGGTCAGCCTGCCGTGGGAATGGCCATGCAGATCGATCGATTTCCTGCCGATCTGGTTCCAGGTGCGAAAAGGGTAGTGGCAAAGGATCAGCAGGCTGCCGTCGAGCGTCAGCTCCTTGTAGTGCTGCGTGCTCGCCCAACCCGTGGCGTCGATGGTGGCCACAGCATCGTTGTTGCCGATGATCAAATGCTTGCTGCCATGAAGAGACGACAGAAGCGACGACACGAATGCGGCCGATCCCCTGGCAAAATCGCCCAAGTGCCAGACCTCGTCGTCCGGCCCGACAGTCTCGTTCCAGAACGCAATGAGCGCCCGGTCATGTTCCGCCAGCGAGCCGAACGGACGACGATCGATGCGCAGAATGCGCGGGTCGCTGAAATGCGTGTCGGCGGTGAAGTAGATCATGCGCTGGAGTGTTTCGAACTGCCGCGCATCTGGGCGCGTGGCGCACCAAGTCCATCTCGCCTTCCCCGATGCCTGGCCCAACCTGCCCGGTCGCCGGTTGTTCCTGGAAGGAACTGGTGGTTTATGCTCCGCTGAATATCGCACGCAAGTTCAGCGGCGCAGTGGCTGGACATTTTGCATCCGGTCCGGGACCTTGTTGTCGCGTCAGGTTCAGGCGCGATCGAGTCTGCTGCACAGTGACCACGACCCATCAATTCTTTGCCCGTGACGCCACCATCGTCGCGCGCGACATGATTGGCGCCACGCTGCTCTTGCATGGCGTTGGCGGCATCATCGTCGAGACCGAAGCCTATCGTTCGGATGACCCGGCTTCGCATGCTTTCGGTGGCAGGACGGTGCGCAACGGCGCCATGTTCGGCGCCCCAGGCAGCGCCTATGTCTATCGCTCCTATGGCCTGCATTGGTGCCTCAATGCCGTCTGCCTGCCCGGCAGTGCCGTGCTTATCCGCGCAATCGAACCGCAATCCGGGCTGGAGGTGATGCGGGCCAATCGCGGCCTTGACGATCCCCGGCTGCTTTGTTCGGGACCGGGTCGCCTTTGCCAGGCGCTGGCAATCGACAAATCCCATGACGGGCTGCCGCTGGACGTGCCGCCATTCGAATTCAGGCGGCCGGGCGACGCCAGCGCCGTTCTTACAGGCCGCCGGATCGGCATTTCCAAGGCTGTCGATGCAGAGTGGCGGTTCGGCCTGCGCGGCTCGGATTATTTGAGCCGCAAGTTCTGACGCTGCGGCAGCGGCAGAGTAGCTGCCTGGCATCACTCGTCGGGTTTGCCGAGATGCATAGGCGTTCTCTGTTGGCGGGCTTCGCTGGTCACCTCGTCGGCTCCGGCAGGTGAAATCCCTCGCAACGCCTTCGCGGCTTCGATCAGGCGCCCGCGATCATTGCCGAAGCTCTTGATCAGCTGGCGGACCTGGTCGGCGGTGATGCCGTTCTGTTGGGCAAAATACTCGACCTCACGTTCGTCTTCCGCAGCAATGCGATCGCGGTCGCGGAAATCTCGCTTGCTCTTATCGTCAGCCATTTTTTCCTCCTGGTGGAGCTTCGCATCACTGGCAACGTGGGCAAGCGGCTTTCGTTGCCGCGACCAGGCGGACTTTTGCGCCGTCGGGCGACTGACCAGGAACCATGAGGCGAGCAGCCGGTTTGGCTTGGATGCAGCAGCCACCAATTCATACCGATGGAGATTACGATGATGCTCGCAAGCAAAACCACTGTAATTGCAGCGGCGCTGGCTTTGTTGGCCGCGCCGGCATTCGGCCAGACGAGCCCGCCCGCGGCGCCGGCGCCGGATCGTGGCGCCGAACAGTCGCCCGCAGTGAACGGGCAGGATGCCATGCGCGATATGATGCGGCAGATGATGACTGAGATGCTGGAGGAGAGAATGCAAGAAGATCGCGCGCCCCGGGCAGAACGGCGAGGTCACTGGCATCGCGACTACAGGATGGGCCCGCCTGATCGAGGTTGGGAGATGGGAGGCCGCGGTGGCGTTGGACGCGGGATGCATGGCGCGAGGATGCGAATGATGTTCGCCATAGTAGATGCGGACGGCGATGGCGCGCTTTCTCAGAGCGAAGTCCAGGATTTCGTCGGGCGGATATTCAACGCCGTCGATGAGGACGGTGACGGCAGCGTCGACATGCAGGAAATCCGGTCCTTCTTCCACGGAGCAGACGCCGAGGATCAGGAGTAGGTCTCCTGCCGGCCGGCAAGGAGGCTTGGGGCAGCGCGAGCTACGTCGGCCGGGGAGGATGAAAGCTCTGGCAGCTGGATACCAGGCTGCCAGCCGGGGAGATGCGTTCCTTGGCTGGCCTTGCCCGAACGCCGCGGACCAATCAAACCAGCAGGAATTCGTTGGCCATGACAGAGAAAACTACGGAGAAAACCCCGACCATCGCTCGTATCTGGCGCGGCAGAACCGTGCCTGAAAAGGCGGATGCCTATGAGAGTTACAATTACGAAGCCGGCATCAAGCCGCTGACCCAGAAGGCCCTGGGCGTGCAGACCTTTCGCGAGGACACGCCGACCCATTCGGAATTCGTGACGATTTCCTATTGGGAAAACGTCGAGGCGATGGCGGCGTTCACCGGCGGCGATCCGACAAAAATCCACCATCTGGAGCGGGACGAAGAGTTCCTGATCGAGCTGCCGTCGAGGGTGCAGGTGTTGCGCATCCGCTCCAGTCACGGCCAGCTCCGATAGCCCTGGCGACCGCTGCCCGGTTCGGCCCGATCTAGGAAATCGCCCTCAAATCGATTTCGGTAATGTGCCAGCGGCCGAGATTTGCGGTGTAGAGCTTGTCGCCCTTGAAGGCGATATTGGTGGGATGGGCGAGCGTCGTTGCCGCCGGATCCTCGATCAGCACCTCGAGCCCGCTATCCGGTCGCCAACGATAGATGCGGCTCGGCTCGTAGCACGAGATGAACAGCGAACCGTCCGGCGCCAAGGCGACGCCATCGGGGACGTTGTTCACGCCGTCCACGACGAGCCGGCGAGGTCCTGCCGTGCCGTCGGCACGGATCGGCACATAGCTGACGCAGGCCGCATGGCTTTCCACGACGTAAAGCCCATTCCCACCCGGCGCCATCGCCATGCCGTTGGCGAAGGCCATGGCCTCGCTGCACCACAGGCCGCCTTCGCCGGTCTTCAAATCATAGCGGAAGATGCCGGAGCGGTTGTCTTCGCCTACGCTGTCGGAAACGTAGAGCCAGCCGCGCGCCTCGTCGATCACGGGATAGTTCGGCACGCGAATGCCGGCCGAAGCGAAGCGCGTCATATCAGCCGTCGCGGCATTCCAGCGAAAGATCGCCGAATGTCTCAAATCGCAGGCAAAACAGTTTCCCGCGCTATCGAAGGCTATACCGAGCAGAAAGCCATCCGTGCCGCCCATGCGTTCGACCGAGCTGCCATCGGCGGCGAGGCGCAGCAGGTCGCCGGTTTCGGTGCCGCACCAGATCGAGCCGTCGCGATGGATGGCCACGCCTTCCGGATGGGCGACGCGCGGGCTGGTGAAGATGCCATCGAAGAAGACCTTCGCGGCCGACATTTCGAGCAACGGCTTTGCCATGCGCCGCCCCCTCTTCAGCCTGTTGCAGTATGCGACCGCTGCGCGGCAATACAGCGCTCGACCATCAGCCGGTCGGCCGCCAGGATCTCGGCGATCAGCGCGCCACGCTCCTTGGCGCTGACGAATTCGAGGCGCCGCAGGCCGAGCGGGTCGATGCGGTTTCGCAGGATGTCGAGCGTCTCGTTCGAGGGCAGCGCAACCTCGCGGCAATCGGCATCGAATGTCAGGGCAAAGCCGGTGGCATCCTGGACCTGCTGGCGCGTCACGCCCGGCATGGTCTCGACGACGACCAATTGCCGGCTCTCCTGGTCGAGCCGAAACACGCAAAGGTCCGTGAACACCAATGCCGCGCCGGTCCGATAGCCCATCGGCTCGCGCTCGGCCTCAGTCAGCAGGCCGCGCGCCGAGCTGGCGATCTCGACCGTCTCGACCAGCGACTGCACGGAATGGCGGGGGACGTAGAGCAGATAATCGCGGTGCATGTTGGCGACATCGGCCATGCCGCCTTGCCCGGGCAGCCGGATGAGGCTGCCGTCGCGCTTGCGCAGCGCAATGGTGTTGACGCGCCCGCCTCGATCGACCTGCGCGGCACCGACGATCTCATGCGTCACCGCGCCGGCCTGGTAGTAGGTCGAATAGGTGTCATCGCCGCCGGCATGCGCCACCGCCGTCTCGCAATCGAGGCTTTCGATCAGCGACAGGATCATCGGGCTCGGCGCTATGTCGAGATGGCCGCAACTCATGGTGGCGATGATCATGTCCGGCGCGTGCGTCGCTTTGGCCAGCCGGTAGGCGACATTGGCCAGCGGCGACACCGCGCCGGCACTGGCAAAGCTCTCATTGTCGAGCTCAGCGGCGATGCGGGCGGCGATGATCTCGTCGATGGACGCCTCCTTTTCGCCGTGCACGAGCCCGGGCATTGCGAGGACTGTTTCAGCGCGGACTTTTGCAGCGTCTTGAACCCGCTCCGGCACGCCTTCCGAAGGCATACTCAGGCTGTCCGACAAAGGTATTTCCTTGGCCGCGAACGCCCCCGCCAACGCTTGATAATCCGTCACATAGAATGGCAGGCAGGAGGCGGGATAGGCACCGCCTGGCGCCAGGGCGATCGCCGACACCTGATTGCGGGTCAAAATGCTCTGCCGGCCATCATACCGCAGCGCTCCGACCGGGACGATTTCCTCAACCGTGACCAGCACCTGGCGCGCCGCGCCGGCCATGGCGAAATCCAGCGCTCGTGGCCCGATGATCTGGACATTGCCGCTCTCGTCGGCACGCTGGGCATGGACGACGAACGTATCGAGCCGCAAGGCCGGGATGATCCCGGTCGTGATTCCCGCGATCGGATCGGGCACGGCGATCGCGCCGGGCACGCGCGCCAGCATGTCCGAACCCTCCGGAAGCTGAAACGGCATCGACGGCAGGTTCTGCTGCGCGGCCCGCAACGCCTGGATCATGGCCAGCGCCGTCCAGTCGCGGACCGGCACGGCATTGGTCTCGGCAGCCGCGCGGAAGCGCGGCGGCAAGCCAAAAATATCGAGGCTGGAAAAGCAGATATCGACCTCCGCCACGGCATTCGCTTCGAGAAGCAGTTCGAGTGGCAGGCCGCCGGCCCAGCAGACATAGCGAAGGTGCTTGACGCCCGAGCGGGCGATGGCCCGCAACAAGGCGATCGGCAGCCGGGCAAAATGATGGCCACCGACACCGAAGACGTCGCCGCCGCCGACCATCGCAGCCAGGCCCTCGACGTCGGTGAAGCGCGGCCGGTTCGGCTTGACCAGGGACGTCATTTCGCAGCCTTCGGCCGCGCCGCGCTCTTTTCAGCAAATTCCTTGACGCGACGCTGGCCGAGCTCGCTGCGGTAGAGGCCACCCAGGGCATCGCGCTCCATGGCAAGGCCGCCGGCCAGATCGCCCGACACGGCATGCGCTGTCAGCGCTTTTAGCCCCTCGATCGCTGCGGCTGGTTCGGCGGCGATCATCTCGGCGAGTTCCAGCGCCCGCGGCATCAGCCTTTCGGCATCGACGATCTCGTTGACCAGCCCGGCGCCGACGAACTCGGAAGCCGGCATGATGGCGCCGGTCATCAGCAGCAGATTGGCGCGGTTGCGGCCGAGTTTTTGGACGCTGCGCTGCGTGCCGCCGCCGCCGGGGACCAGCCCGAGCTTGATTTCGGGCAGGCCGAGCTTCGCGAACTGGTTGGCGATGACGATGTCGCAGCACAGCACCAGCTCCATGCCGCCGCCGAGCGCAAAGCCGTTGACCGCCGCGATGACCGGCTTGCGGTTGTTCTCGACCGCCGCATACATGCGCGTGCCGGCGGCCTGGAAGGCGTCGAACTCGATAGCTGTCTGGGCGGCGTATTCCTTGATGTCGGCGCCGGCCATGAAGCCTCGCCCCTCGCCGGTCACCACGATCGCGCCGACGCCATCATCCTGCGACAACGCCTCGAAAACTTCGGTGATCTCGCTTTGCATCAGCCGGTTCATGGCGTTGAGCTGATCGGCGCGCCGGAAGGTGACGACCGCGACGCGCCCGGATATTTCCAAGCTGAGTGTCTGGTAAACGCTCATCGTCAGGCAGCATCCACGGTCATGTCGCCGGACGCCTCAAGTGCTGCAATCTCGCCGCTGGAGAGGCCGAACTCGGCCAGTATCTCGCGGCCATGCTGGCCGACCAGCGGCGCCGGCCGTTCTATGGTAGCCGGCGTCTCGCTCATCTTGACCGCCGGCGCGACCACCCTGACCTTGCCGCCGCGCGGATGCTCGTAGCTGGTGATCATGCCCATGTGCCTGACCTGCGGATCCTCGGCCGCGCGGCGGATGTCTTTCACCTCGGCACACCAGATGTCGGCTGCGAGCAGCCGCGCCAGCAGCTCCTGCGTGGCAAACTTCCTGGTCTCGGCGTTGACCTTGTCGAACACCTCGTCGCGCTTGTCGAACAGCGTCTTCAGATCGTCGTAGACAGCAAGCTGCGGCGCCTCCAGCACTTCATACAGCGTCTTGAACGGGCTCATGGCGATCGACACATAGCCGCCGTCCTTCGCTTCGTAGATACCGAACGGCGCCTGCATGCCGGGGTGGCCGATGCCGGAATTCGGGCGCACGAAATCCTCGCCGAGATTGAGCACCGCGACATATTCCTGATTGAGATGCGCCAGCATGCCGGCGAGCAGATTGACCTCGATCTTCTGGCCCTTGCCGGTCTTCTCGCGATAGTAGAGCGCCGACAGGATGCCGTAGACCATGTTCATGGCGCCGATCTGGTCGGCCAGGCCGGCGCCGGCCGGAACAGGAGCCTGATCGCCGCGGCCGGTGTTGGAAATCAGCCCGGACAGTCCCTGGATCAGCATGTCCTGACCGGGACGCTCGACATAGGGGCCTTCCTCGCCATAGCCGGAGCCCGAGCAATAGATAATGGCGGGATTGACCGCCCTGAAATCCTCGTAGCCATAGCCGAGCCTGGCGAGCACGCCAGGGCGGAAATTCTGCACCACCACATCCGCCTTCTTGGCCATGTCCAAGATGATGGCATGCACCTTGCGGCTTTTCAGATTGAGCGCGATGGAGCGCTTGTTGCGGTTCCAGGCGAGGAAATTCGGGCTTTCGGAGCCGCCGACCCATTTGGCGAAAAAGGTCATGCCGCGGAACATGTCGCCGGCGCCGGCACGCTCGATCTTGATGATGTCGGCGCCCATGTCGCCGAGCAGCTGCGTGGCGAACGGCCCTTGCAGCAGATGGCTGAAATCGAGGATGCGGACGCCTTCGAGGGCCTTGTTCATTTTTGTCTCGTTGGTTGTCAAAGCAGGTCGGGTACGTAGCGGGGTGCCGCGGTGAGGCCGCCGTCGACGCGCAGGTCGGTGCCGGTGGTGAAGCCGGCGGCGTCGGAGGCGAGATAGACGGCGGCTTCGGCCACCTCGGACGGTTTGCCGATGCGGCCGAGCGGATGCATCTTTACCCAGGCCTTGGCGAGGTTGCCACCGATCTCCTTGACCAATTTGTCGTTCATCGGCGTGTTGATGGTGCCGGGCGAGATCGAGTTGACGCGAATGTTGAGCGGACCGAACTCGACCGCCATCTGGCGCGTCATTGCCATCACCGCGCCCTTGGCGCCGGCATAGGCGGTCCAGCCGTCAAGCCCGATATGCCCTTGTGCCGAGGCCATGTTGATGATCGAGCCGGATTTCTGCGCGATCATATGCGGCAGCGCATATTTGCAGCCGCGGAACACGCTGGTCAGGTTGACCGCGATCAGCCGGTGCCACTGCTCGTCGGTCATTTCGTGAACCGGCATGCCGCCGATGGCGATGGCGGCATTGTTGACGAGAATGTCGAGATGGCCCGTCTTGGCGACCGCGCCGTCTATCAGGACGGCAATGTCGGCCTCCTCCGCCACGTCGCAATGGATGTAGTCGGCGCGATGGCCGGCGGCGCGCAGTTCCGCGGCGAAGTTTTCACCCTTCTCGTCGGCGATGTCGCTGAGGAAGACGTGCGCGCCTTCCCTTGCCATCGCCTCGCTGATCGCATGGCCGATGCCGTCGGCGGCGCCGGTGACGATTGCGGTTTTCCCTTTGAGACGATCCATATCAGCCTCCAATGGCGCGCCGGCGCTTTGCTTCGTCGAAGGCGACGGCGGCAATGATGATCATGCCGGTGATGACCAGTTGCCACTCGGTCGGCAGGCCGAGACCGCGCAGCCCGTTGGACAGGAACTGCAGGATCAGCACGCCGAGCGCCATGCCGGTCAGGCTGCCGATGCCGCCGGCAAGGCTCACCCCGCCGAGCACGGTGGCGGCGACGACCTGGAACTCGAAATTCAGCCCGGCCGTATGCTGCGCCGAACCGACGCGGGCGGCCAGGATGATGCCGGCAACCGTCGCCAGCAGCGCGCTGATGATGAAGCAGATGAACTTGACGCGGCGCACATCGTAGCCTGCCAGGCGTGCCACTTCCGGATTGCCGCCGACGGCATAGATCTGCCGTCCGAACGGCCGGTGCAGCATCATGTAGGCGAAGACGGCGAGCAGGGCGATGGCGATAACCGCCGAATAGGGAATGACATTGAACAGTCGGCCGTCCGACAGCGCGATGAAGCTGTCGAGCGCGGCATCGTCTGGAATGGCGCGCTGGCCGGTATAGAGATAAACGCCGCCGCGCATGATGAACATCGTGCCCAGCGTCACGATCAGCGAATTGATGCCGGCATAGGCAGTCAGATAGCCGTTCACGACGCCGATGATCAGCCCGAACAGCAATGCGCCGCTGATGCCGAGCACAAGCGAATTCGTGTCGTTCATGATGATGATCAGCGGCAGCGCGATGGTCGCCAGCAGTGAGCCGATCGAGATGTCGACCTCGCCGGACATGAAGACGATGGCGCAGCCGATGCCGGCGGTGAGCGCCAGCGAAGCCTGACCGAGCACATTGGTGATGTTGCGCACCGAGAAGAAATTCTCGGCGGTGAAGGAAAAGAACGCGATCACCAGGATGAGGCAGAGGAGCAATGCCAATTCCTGCCGCGCGACGAGCCGCGCCAGCATGGACGGCCCAGCTTTCATGGTGTCGGTGCTTGCCAGGCTCATCGCTTGGTCCCTTCGAAAGCGTCGGCCGAATGACAGGGAATGCTGTCGCGAAGCATCATCATCTATCCGATCGCCGCATTGAGGATGTTCTCCTGCGTGGCCTCGTCGCGAGGCATGATCGCGGTGAGGCGGCCTTCGCACATCACCGCGATGCGGTCGGCAAGCCCCAGCAGCTCGGGCATTTCGGACGTCATCATGACGACCGCCAATCCTTCGCCGGCGAGCCGGTCGATGAGCGCAAAAATCTCCGACTTGGCGCCGACGTCGATGCCGCGGGTCGGTTCATCGACGACGATCACCTTGAGACCGCGCATCAGCCAGCGCGAGATCAGCACTTTCTGCTGGTTGCCGCCGGACAGGTTCTTGACCTGCTGGAACAGGCTGGGCGTCCTGATGCGGAAACGGTCAACATAGTCCTGCACCGCCTTGCGTTCGCTGGCCTTGTCGACGAAGCCCATTCTGGCGAAGGCACCGAGCGAGGCGAGGCTTGCATTCTGGTAGACCGGCAGCTCGCCCATCAGCCCTTCGCTCTTGCGATCCTCGGTGAGCAGGCCGATGCCGAGCCGGACGCCCGTATGGGTGTCGTGCGGCAGCAGCCGGCTGCCATCGACCGAAATGGCGCCGGAAGTGATCGGGTCGTAGCCGACGATGGCCTTGGCGAGCTCGGTCCGGCCGGCCCCCATCAGGCCGAAGAAGCCGAGGACCTCGCCGGCATGCGCCTCGAACGACACATCCTTCAGCTTCTTGGCGGTGCTGAGCCCTTCAACGGAAAGCGCTACCTTGCTGCCCGGCGCACCGCGCTTGCGCGGGAACAGGTTTTCAATGCGCCGGCCGATCATGTCCTGGATCAGCGTGTCGTTGGTGTGCTCGCCGATCGGCCTGGTCGAGACGTGACGGCCGTCGCGCAGCACGGTCACGGTGTCGGCGATCTCGAAGACCTCGTCGAGCTTGTGGCTGACATAGAGCACCGCGATGCCGAGAGCGGCCAGCCGGCGGATGACGGTGAACAGCAGCGAGACCTCGTTCGGCGTCAGCGAGGAGGTCGGCTCGTCCATCACCACGACGCGGGCTTCATGGGCGAGTGCGCGGGCGATCTCGACCATTTGCTGCTGGCTGACCGGCAGCGATCCCGTGCGCGCCGCCGGGTCGACGTTGAAGCCGATGCGCTTGAACAAGGCGGCCGCGTCGGCACGGATCTTCTTCCAGTCGATCGAGCCGCCTTTGCCGGTCGGATAGCCCTCAAGGAAAATGTTTTCGGCGACGCTGAATTCGGCGATCAACGCGATCTCCTGGAACACCACCTTGATGCCCTCTTTCAGGCTATCGCGCGGCGACTTGATGTCGGCCTCGCGGCCGCGCAAGCGGATGGTGCCGGCATCCTTGCCGTAGACCCCGGCCATGATCTTGATCAGGGTCGACTTGCCGGCGCCGTTCTCGCCCATCAGGGCGTGGATTTTGCCGGGTTCCAGGGTCAGATCGACATTGTCCAGCGCCACCACGCCGGGAAAGCGCTTGCCGATGCCGCGCATCTCCAGCGCCGGCACGCTTTTGTCGACAGCCGCGGTTTTGCGGGGGTGAAGGAAATCAACCGACATTGGCTCTGTTCCGCACGATGTCGAGATAGGTCGCCAGGATGATGACGATGCCCGGCACCACCATTTGCAGGTCCTGGTTCCATCCGAGGATGATGATGCCGTTGTCGATGACCTTCAGCACGAGCACGCCAAGCAACGTGCCGAGCAGCGAGCCGCGGCCGCCAAGCAGGCTGGTGCCGCCGAGGATGACGGCGGCAATCACGGTCAACTCGAAGCCGCGGCCGGCGGTCGGCTGGCCGGCATTCATCAGCGACGACAGGATCATGCCGGCAATGCCGACGCAAAGGCCGGTGACGACGAAGGCGAACAGCTTCAGGCGTTGCGAGCGCACGCCGGAGAGGCGAACCGCCCGCTCATTGGCGCCGACCGCGTAGAGATAGCGGCCGAGCGTGGTGAAGCGCAGCGTTGCCGCGGCCAGCGCGAAAATCAGCGCGGCAATGACCACGGGCAGCGGGATCGCGCCGATATAGCCGGCACCGAGATCGGTGAAACTTGCAAGCCGATGGTGGTTCTGCACTGCCTCGCGGGTGAACAGATAGACGCCGCCCTGCAGCATCATCATGGTGCCGATGGTGGCGATCAGCGAGTTCACCTTGAGCCTGGTGACGACGAGGCCGTTGAACAGGCCGACCGCACCGGAAAAGGCGAGCGCCGCCAGCAGGCCGAGCGTCAGGCTGTGCGTCGAATTGAGCACGGCCATGCCGATGCAGCCGACAAACGCCAGCGATGCACCGACCGACAGGTCGACTTCAGCGGTGATGATCAGCATCGTCATGCCCGAGGCAACGATCAGCACCAGCGCGCATTGGCGCAGGATGGCGATGATGTTGGCCTCGGAGTAGAATTGCGGCACCGCAATCGAGATGGCGATGCAGAGCACGGCCAGGATCACGCCGAGCACCAGCTGGCTGCTGCCCAGCAGCTGGCCGCCGATGAAACGCCTTGGCGCGGAGGATTGCGTAAGCTCGCTCATGTCCATTTCATTTCGGGGCCGCATCGGGTGCCGTCGCCGTTTGGAAACTGCCGGCCAAAACAGGGCGGTTGACCTGTTTTGCCGTCGGCATCCGATCCGATGCCCTTCCCGCCGCGCGGGAAGGGCTACCCGGAATCCTTACTTCTTCAGATCGGCGGAAGTTTTCATGCATTTTTCCGGTGGCTGAAGCGCATTGACGGCATCCCATTTGATCGTTCGTGTGGTGCCGTCGTAGTCATAGAACTTCTTCCAGTCGTCGCCGTTCATCGGCGCGGTCGGACTGACGATGTGTTCCGGCACCTCTTCGCCGTTGAAGAGCTTAACCGCTGCATCGATGGCGGTGTAGCCTTCCTTTTCGGGGAACATCGCGGCCTCGATTCGATAGGACGGCTCGTTCTGCATCGCATTGATGAAGGCGAGGCCTTCGCCGCCGGTGCCGACCGTCAACAGGCCGTCCTGCGACTTGCCGGCCGCTTTCCAGGCCTGAAGGCCGCCGAGCGACGAGGAATCGTTGATGCCGTAGATGATGTTGATGTCGGCGTTCTTGGCAAGAGCCGCCGAAGAGACTTCGAGCGCGCGGTCCGGGTTGCCGCCGCCGTCGAGGTCGTGGACCATGACCGCGTCGGGGATGATGGTCTTCAGGCCATCCATGAAACCCTGCGACCGCAGCACGGTGGCGGACAGCAGCGGCAGGCCGACATTCATCACCTTGGCTTTGCCTTCGAGCTTCTCCTTGGCGTATTTGCCGGCTTCAACGCCGGCTGTGTAGCCGGTGTCGTAGTCGCAAATCGCGACCATTGTGGTCATGCCCTTGACCGGATTGCCTTCGAGCACGACCGGAACGTTGTTGGATTTCGCCTGGCGCAGCAGCGGTACGACGCCTTCCTCGTTGACGGGCGTGACAATCAGCACGTCGACGCCTTTGGCCATGAAGTCTTCGGCGGCGGAAACCTCCTTGGCGATGTCGAGATTGGCGTCCTGCACCTCGAGCTCGATGCCGAGTTCCTTGGCGCGGGCCTGCATGCCCTTGATGACGTTCTGATACCACTCGTGCGTGGCGTAATTGGTGACGTAGCCGATGCGCTTCGGCATGTTTTCGGCGTGTGCGGCGGCGGCGCTCAGAGCCAGCGCGGCCGCCGAGGCAAACAGCATCGATTTGGACCAGTTCATGTTTCTTCTCCCTGTATTTCTTGTCAGTTGCTGAACGGATAGTCCCGCCGTTCCGGGTCGGCACGTGAAGAGGCGGCAGCTTCGCCCGCGCCCAGCGCCGCCGATATCGTCTCGGCCGCCGCCTTGGTTCGTTCGAAGACGGTCTTGCGATCGAAGCGCGCGGCCTTCTGCGGCAGGAACGGGACGGTGAGCGCGGCAATGACCGCACCGGTATGGTCGCGCACCGGCATCGAGATGTTGGTGCAGCCCTCGACAGCCAGCGAGGCGCGCATTTCATAGCCGAGCCTTGCGACTTCGTTCAGCCGCGCTTCGATTTCCGTCCGGCTGCCTTGGCCCTCGCCCGCAGCGACGATCCGCTCGACGATGCGGTCACGCTCGGCGCGGCTCGAATGCGCTAGCAGCACCGCGCCGGAGCTCGTTTCGAGGATCGGGAAATGCGAGCCGAGGGCAACCGAATATCGCATCGGCAAAGGCGAATCGATCTGCAGCACGACCAGTGCGCTCTCGCCTTCGCGCACGACCAGATGGCAGCTCTGGTCGGCATTGGCGGCAAGGCCGCGCATCACCGGCAGCGCACATTCGACCAGGCGGTTTACCGGCGGATGCATATGCGCCAGTTCGAACAGCTTCAGCGACAGGCGAAAGCGGTCCGATTGCGTCCGGAAAATGTAGCCGCGCTTCTCCAGCAGCAGCAGGATGCGGTAGATCTCGTGAATGGAGCGCCCCATTCCCGTGGCGATCTCGGTCTGGGTCAGCGGCTCGCCGCTGGCAGCCATGAATTCCAGGATGTTGAGCGCCTTCTCCACCGCAGGCACGCGGTAGCCGTTGCGGCCGCTTTCGCCTTCGTCGACGATCTGGGCAATATCGGTGGCCATTACGCGACGCTCCGTTGCGGCTGGCCATGCCTGGTCTCGCGATAGAGCCGGTTCAGCCGATCTGCGAGCTCGGCCGCCGGCAATTCGCCGGCGATGGCCGCCGCGGCATGAGGGGCGCATTGGCGGAAGAAGCTGATGAAGCCCGGATGGGTCGGGCGCAGATAGGAGGCTTCGATCGTCGCCAGCGTCGACGCGAAGAAGCCGCCTGAGAGAGCGTTGACCTCGCCATCTTGCCATGCCGTCAGCGATCCCGGCTGTCCGCCGGATTTCACATAGTCGCCGCGCTGATAGCCGGGCGAGCACAGAAACAGCGCGTAATCGATGGCTGCCTGCTTGTGTTTCGATTGGGCGCTGACGCCGATGCCGGCGCCACCGAGCAAGGCGCCGGCGGATCGCGGCGTCGGCACGTCGGCGAAGCGCAGATACGGCCTGTCTGCCTTGGAGGCATAGTTCACATAGCCGAAGGCGAACGGCACGTAGACCACGTCGTCATGTGCGATCATATGATCGTAGCAGCGGATCGGGTTCCATTTCGGCGAGTTCGGATGCGACAGCGCCGCAAGCTGGCGCAACTGCCCGACGGCCTGCTCGATTTTTTGCCTGGCGATGAACTCGTCGCCGTCGTCGCGGGGCTCACCGAGCGTCAAAAGCAGGCACATGGCGTCAGTCGGCACCAATGGCAGCCCAAGCCATTTGCCGTCCTTCAAGGCGCTCCGGCCGAGCTCCAGCACCTCGTCATGGCTGCGCGGCAGCGGTCCGTAGCGCTCCACGAGATCGGGGCGATACGAGGCAACCTGACAGGCAGCATCGATCGGCAACGCCCATTGGCGCCCGTCCCTTGCGTAGGATTGCCAGGATGCGCCAACTGAATCCTGTTCGAAGCCGCGGCGCTGCTCAGCCGACAAATCGAACGGCACCATCAGCCCGCCTTCGGCAATATCGCCGATGAACGGATGGTCGGACACGACGAGATCATAGGCGTCGAGCACCGGACCAAGCGCGCCCTCGCCGAACTCGTAAAGGCTGCGGCGGTCCCATTCGATCTCAAGGCCGGGATTGGCGGCACAATACGGCCCGATGCTGGCGTCGAGCGGACCCCAGCAGCGTCGGTGATCCCACGCGAGGCCGCGCAGTCTTGTCATGCCGTAATTCCTCCTGAACCGGCCATGCGTCGGCCCAGCCGATTAGTAGCAACTATTTTTACCTAGACAAGTAATTTTTACATACGCAAAGCCGACCTCGGCTTCCGCTAGGCAGGAGAGCCGCCCATGCGGCCCTGATGCGCATCGCGTGGCCGCCGGACTGCAACCAAAGGCTGCGTTGGATCTGGCTTTTTGGAACCTTCGCGACGAACATACGTTCGGTTGGCGCAACCATTCAGAGCAGCGTCATTGGGCAGCGTCACTGGATTCAGCGACGAGTCGCAGGGAGCGGACTAAATGGACCAACTGTGGGCGGGGCCATGAACCGGTTCACCGCCTTGGCATTCGCCACGTTTCTGGCGATAACTTCGATCTGGGTACTGTTTCTGGTTTCTTAAGATTTGCCGCTGGTTTTTAGGATTTGGAGGGGTTCTCGACAGGTCGACCGCTTAACGATGACGTCCGCCGCATGTGGTTCTGCCAGCCGGAGCCGCGTGCATGAAGAAACTGTCGCCAGGAGCATACCGGCGCGCACATTCGGGGTTGGCAGCCACGCTGCCTGCAACGTTCCAATCGGTTTTCAGGAAACGGCGAGATTTCATGTTGCTGAGGGCGATCGTTCGAAATTGTGCCGTCATCCGTTTTGGCCGCGTCGGCGCGACGATGCTACTTGCTGGGCTACTTGCTGGTCTGCTTGCCGGCTGCCAGGGCGGCGTGCTCGACCCGCAAGGGCCAGTCGGCGCGGCGCAGCGCACGATCCTGCTCAATTCGGTCGCCATCATGCTGGCCATCGTCGTCCCGACGATCGTGGCGACGCTCGGTTTTGCCTGGTGGTTCCGGGAGACCAACACAAGGGCGCGGTATCTGCCGGAATGGGCCTATTCCGGACGCATCGAACTGGTGGTCTGGTCGATCCCCATCCTCGTCATCCTGTTTCTGAGCGGCATCATCTGGATCGGGTCGCATGACCTCGATCCAATGAAGCCGCTGGATTCCCAGCAAAAGCCGCTTGAGGTGCAGGTCGTCTCGCTCGACTGGAAATGGCTGTTCATCTACCCCGAGCAGAATATCGCGAGCATCAACCAGCTTGTGGTGCCGGCGGGCAGGCCGGTGCATTTCTCGCTCACCTCGGCAAGCGTCATGAATGCGTTCTTCGTGCCTCAGCTCGGCGGCATGATCTACACGATGAACGGCATGACAACGCAGCTTCACCTGCAGGCGGATCAGCCGGGCGAATTCTATGGGCGGTCGGCCCATTTCAGCGGCGACGGTTTTCCAGGCATGCAATTCGTGCTGCATGCCGTGGCGGCGGACGCCTTCGATGCATTCGTCAATTCGGCGCGAAACCAGGGACAGGCACTCGACAAGGCCAGCTACCAGGAACTGGCCAGACAGAGCCTGGACGTGCCGCCTTCGACCTATCGCTCGGTCGAGCCGGACCTTTTCCATGAAATCGCGACGCAGGGCGTTCCGCCCGCGCCCGGCCCCCAGGCCGGTCGCCCCGAGCCGAGCGTATTGCCCAAGACAGGAGGCTGACAATGCTCGGAAAATTGAGCTGGGACGTCATTCCGTTCGATCAGCCTCTGCCGATGATCGCCTCGGCGGTCGTCGCCCTGGCAATCCTCGGCGTGCTGGCCTGGGTCTTCCTGGCCGGCCATTTCCCCTATCTGTGGCGCGAATGGATCACCAGCGTCGATCACAAGCGGATTGGCGTGATGTACACGCTGCTGGCGCTGCTGATGCTGCTGCGCGGCTTCAGCGACGCCATCATGATGCGGTCCCAGCAGGCCCTCGCCTTCCAGGCGCCCGGCTATCTGCCGCCCGACCACTTCAACCAGGTCTTTTCCGCCCACGGCACCATCATGATCTTTTTCGGGGCGATGCCGTTCGTCATCGGCCTGATGAACCTGGTCGTGCCGCTGCAGCTCGGCGTTCGCGACGTTGCCTTTCCAACGCTCAACTCGGTGAGTTTCTGGCTCACCGCCACCGGTGCGCTGCTGGTCAACATCTCGCTGGTGATCGGCGAATTCGCGCGCACCGGATGGCTGCCCTATCCGCCGCTCAGCGAGACCGCCTACTCGCCGGGCGTCGGCGTCGATTATTATCTGTGGGCAGTGCAGATAGCGGGCGTCGGAACGCTGCTCACCGGCATCAATTTCGTCACCACGATCCTGAAGATGCGGGCGCCCGGCATGAGTTACCTCAGGATGTCGATGTTCTGCTGGACCTCACTCGCCGCCAGCTTGCTCATCGTCGCCGCGTTCCCGGTCCTCACCGCGACGCTCGCGATGCTGACGCTCGACCGCTATTTCGGCTTTCATTTCTTCACCAATGAAGCCGGCGGCAACATGCTGATGTTCGTGAACCTGATCTGGGCCTGGGGCCATCCCGAGGTCTACATCCTCGTCCTGCCGGCGTTCGGCATCTTCTCGGAGGTTATCTCCACGTTCTCCAGCAAGCCGCTGTTCGGCTACCGCTCGATGGTGGCCGCGACGCTGTTCATCTGCATCGTCTCCTTCATGGTGTGGCTGCACCACTTCTTCACCATGGGAGCCGGCGCCGACGTCAACGCCGCGTTCGGCATCGCCACCAGCATTATCGCTGTCGGTACCGGCGTGAAGATCTACAACTGGATGTTCACCATGTATGGCGGCCGCATCCGCTTCGCGACGCCAATGCTGTGGTCGCTGGGCTTCATGGTGACGTTCGTCATCGGCGGCATGACGGGCGTGTTGCTGGCCGTGCCGCCGGCCGATTTCCTGCTCCACAACAGCCTGTTCCTGGTGGCGCATTTCCATAACGTCATCATCGGCGGTGTGCTGTTCGGCGCCTTCGCGGGATATACCTACTGGTTTCCCAAGGCATTCGGCTTCCGGCTGCACGAGGGCTGGGGCAAGCTGGCCTTCTGGCTGACGCTGATCGGGTTCTACGCCACCTTCGTGCCGCTCTACGCTGTCGGCCTGCTCGGCATGACCCGCCGCATGCAGCATTTCGACGTGCCGGCCTGGTATCCCTGGGTGCTGGTTGCCGGCGCCGGCATGTTAATCACCACCGCCGGCGTGGTCGCGCAGATCATACAACTCGTCGTCAGCATCCGGCAGCGTGCGGCGCTTCGAGATGCCACCGGGGATCCCTGGGACGGGCGCTCGCTGGAATGGGCCACGCCCTCGCCGCCGCCGGTCTTCAACTTCGCCGCGCTTCCGCATGTCGAGGGCGAAGAGCCCTACTGGAACATCAAGCAGCGGGCACGCGAGCAAAACCGGCTGCGCGACGAGCCTGAATACGAGCCGATCGAGATGCCGCGCAACGGTCCCACCGGGTTCATCTGCGCCTTCTTTGCGACCGTGATGGGCTTCGCCCTCATCTGGCACATCTGGTGGATGGTGGCGCTCGGCGCGCTCGGCGCTTTCGCCACCTTCGTCATATTCGCGTGGCGCGACATCCCCGAATACGTCATTCCTGCCGCCGAAGTCGCCCGGATCGACCGCGCCAACCGAAGTGCCCGCCGCGAGGCGCTGGCCACTCATACGGGGCCAAGGCAATGACCGCGATCGACGTTCGAGAGCGTGACCCCTACCGCCTCGGCCATCGCAGCCACGGCCGTGCACCCGGCCACGGCGACAGCGGCCCAGCACCGATCCGGATCGTCGTGGGCTACGGCTTCTGGATCTTCCTCCTGAGCGACATCGTGATGTTCTCGGCCTTCTTCGCGGCCTACGCCGTGCTGGCGGGCAAGACGGCGGGCGGACCAAGCGGAGCCGAGCTGTTCGACCTGCGCAACGTCGCGATCGAGACGGCCGCTTTGCTGTTGTCGAGCTTTACCTGCGGTCTCGCCAGCCTCGCCGTGACAGCGCGACGAAGCTCCTGGTTCTATGTCGCGATGGCTGTCACCTTCGTGCTCGGCGCCACCTTCATCCTGCTCGAGTTGCGCGAGTTCGCGCATATGGTTGCCAGCGGTGCCGGACCGACACGCAGCGCTTTCCTGTCGGCGTTCTTCACGCTGGTGGGATGCCACGGCCTTCACGTCACGGCGGGGCTGCTGTGGCTGCTTACGATGATGGCGCAGATCTTCGCCAAGGGATTCCGCGACGATATTCTTCGGCGTTTCATGTGCTTCAGCCTGTTCTGGCACGCCCTCGACATCATCTGGGTCGCCCTGTTCACGGTGGTCTATCTCCTGGGAGCAAGTCGATGAGCAATGCGGACGATCGCCACGCGCAACGGCGCGACACCGATGGCCTGGAGCGCTACGACATCGATACGGCGCCGGGTGACGAATACCTCGGCGACACCGAAGTCGGATCCGGGTTACGCGGTTATGTGATCGGCCTTGGGCTGGCAACGCTGCTGACCATCGCCTCGTTCTGGTTGCCCGGAACGAACCTGATATGGGCACCCGGCATTCCGGTGGCGCTGGTCGTGCTGGCGATCGCCCAGATGGGCGTGCATCTCGTCTTCTTCCTGCACATCACGACGGGGCCGGACAACACCAACAACGCCCTGGCGCTTGCCTTCGGCGTGCTGATCGTTGTGCTGGTGATCGGCGGCTCGATCTGGATCATGGCCAATCTCGACCACAATTTGATGTCGATGAACGCGAACATGAACATGAACCGCTAGCGATTATTCCGGCCGTTGGCCGCAGTTCATGCGACAGCGAGCTCGGTCTCAAGCGGACGACCTCGGCCTCTCCCAGGGCGCGCGGCGCGGCCTCCTTGAGCACATCCATCTCCCTGTCTGAGGCTCCCGCATAAAAACCATGAGCCGCCGATGTTCCGATCGCCGCAACTCGGTCAAACCGGATAGCGCGCCGTTGCCCGGAACATTCGCCGAGGAAGCGGGTTTTTCGGTTCGGACGCATCGCCGCGGAAACGGCGATGGGCTCGGCAATGGGCGAAGGGCTCGACATGACCGGGCTAAGCGGTAAGCAACCAAGCGGGACGAAAGGTGTTGTGGTCGTATTCTCCGCGCCGGGCGGCGAGACCATCTACGCGCACGAATGGAAAACCGTCGCTGCCGTCGCGCGCACGATTGCAGCGTTGAAGGGATTTTCCTTCCGCCAGGGCCTGCGTGATGGCGGCGGTGACAGCGGCGGGCTGTATTTCGTGCCGGACGACAGCCTGCTTGCTGCCGATGCGGCCCAACTGGGCATCAACGGGCCCGACGACTTCTTCGGCGGCGTGGTGCCCTGGCGCCTCGCAACCACCAAGGCCATAACCCACGAGCTGGTGGACGGGTCGGCGGCACGGCCAAAGGAATGGCCCGCCGGCTTCGGCAGCGCCGTCGCCGCGGCCGTACTGCCCGGCTACACTGCATTTTCACGCCATGACGCGCTGCGCGCAGCGCAACGTCTGCTGGAGCTCGGGCTGGTCCGGTTCAAGCCACCGCGCGCTTCGCGGGGCCGCGACCAGCACACCGCCGCGACGGTCGGCGATGTCGAAAGGCTGCTGGACCAATATCCATCCTCTGACCTAAGCGAATACGGCCTTGTTCTCGAAACGCAGCTTCGCGACATTGTTACACTGAGCGTTGGCAGAACCACGATCGACGAATTGTCGGTCAGCTATTACGGCACCCAGCGGACGACGACCGACAACGACGGGCAGCCCGTTTACGGCGGATCCGATCTGGTTGTCGTGCGGGGCGGATGGGAGGCGCTGGATGAGCTGCGGCTATCTCCGGCGCTGGGTTTGGCTGTGGCGCAGGCGAGAACCTATGACGCAGCGATGGATGGTTATCCCGGATTCTTCGCCTCGCGACGCAACTACGACATCGGCCAAGGTGTCGATTCCTCGGGCATCTGGCGATCGGGTGTGCTGGAAGCCAGCTGGCGGATCGGTGGCAGCAGCAGCGCCGAGCTGGCAGCAATGGACGCCATGAAGCGCGATCCCGATATGCAGATCGTGCATGTCTCCGCCGTCAAGCAGTTCGGCAGCACTGCGCCGCTGCCGCTGAACGCAGACATCCATTTCCACGGGGAGGACCCCGAGGAGGGTCAAATCACGCGTTATACCATCGTCACCCAAGCGATCCGAGGGCCGATCGGGGACGCCGGCCGATCGTCATCTTAGGTCGAAGTGAAACACGCCTTTGGCAGGGAACATCCGCCAATGGCGTTCCACACTTTTCCTGGAATTGCTCTAACCGCGGCGGCAATTGAAGGTTCCGTGGCTTCGGATTTCGTTACCGCTACAGGTCAAGGGCGAAGATCACAGCCGCGCCTTGGTGGTGCGCGGCGTTGCCAGGAGCAGGCTTGTTTCACTGCCGGTAATTCCGGGGATCAGGCGGATACGTCTCAGCACCGCGTCGAACTCGCTCAGGGTCTGCGTTCCGAGTTCTATCACCAGATCCCAGCGGCCATTGGTGGTGTGGATCGTCGAGACCTCGGAGAAGCCGCCCAGCGCCCGGATGACGCGATCAGCGGCGTGGCCTTCGATCTCGATCATCATGATGCCACGCACGCGCTGATCGACCGCGTCGGCGCGCAGAATGACGGTGTAGCCGACGATGACGCCGTCCCTTTCAAGTCGCTCGATCCGGGACCTTACCGTTGCCCGAGAGACACCCAGGCTGATGGCAAGATCGGAAATGCTGCGCCGGGCGTCGTGCCGCAAAGAGGTGATGATCTGCTCATCGAGCTGGTCCATGATTGCTCACAACGGACGTAGATGATGCCACTATGGTAAGGCACTTCGACAAATTTGCCAATTTGACATGTTCATTCTGCCAGCGATGCCGGCTTCAATAGGGGCATCGTAATTGGTGGGGCATGAGCATGCATTGCACGATCGTAGGAGCACCGATCCAGGCGGGTTCGGGCCGCATGGGTTGCGAGATGGGGCCCAGCGCGCTGCGCACGGCCGGCCTGGCCGGCGCATTGACCGAACTCGGCCATACACTGACCGACCTCGGAACGATTATCCCTGCCGACATGTGCCCTGTCGTACACGGCAACGCGGCGGTGAAGGCGCTGCCGGAAATTGCCGCCTGGACGGCGGCGATCAGCGAAACGGCCTATGCGGCAAGCGCCGATGCGATGCCGATCTTTCTCGGCGGCGACCACAGCATTTCGGCCGGCACGCTCGCTGGCATTGCCCGCCGGGCGGCGAATGCCGGTCGGCCGCTCTTCGTGCTGTGGCTCGACGCGCACCCCGATTTTCACACGCTCGACACGACGACCAGCGGCAATTTGCATGGTGTGCCGCTGGCCTATGCCAGCGGGCAGCCCGGCTTCGAGGGCTATTTCCCCCGCCTTGCAGCGCAGGTGGATCCGGCTCGCATATGCGCGCTGGGGATCCGCAGCGTGGACCTGGCGGAACGGGAAGCGTTGCGCAGAGCCGGCGTCACGGTCCATGACATGCGTTCGATCGACGAGCACGGCATCGCGCAACTGCTTCGCGCGTTTCTCGAACGGGTGAGCGCCGCCAACGGCATGCTGCACGTCAGCCTCGACGTCGATTTTCTCGACCCGTCGATCGCCCCGGCGGTCGGCACCACCGTTCCCGGCGGCGCCACCTTCCGCGAGGCGCATCTGGCGATGGAAATGCTGCATGACAGCGGCCTCGTCACCAGTCTCGACCTGGTCGAGCTCAACCCTTTTCTCGACGAACGCGGCCGCACTGCCACGCTTTTGGTCGACCTGACCGCAAGCCTGATGGGCCGGCGGATCATGGATCGCCCGACGAGGGGGTTCTGAGCCATGACGGTGAATTTGAACATCGTCCCGTTCGTCAGCGTCGACCGCATGATGAAGCTGGTGCTTGCCATCGGCATCGAGCGCTTCCTGGTCGAGCTTGCTGCCTACATCGAAGAGGATTTCAGGCGCTGGGAGCTGTTCGACAAGACGCCGCGCGTCGCCTCGCACAGCGTTGACGGCGTCATCGAGCTGATGCCGACCAGCGACGGGCAGCTCTACGGCTTCAAATACGTCAACGGGCATCCGAAGAATACGCGTGACGGCCGCCAGACCGTGACCGCTTTCGGCGTGCTTGCCGATGTCGGCAACGGCTATCCGATGCTGCTTTCGGAAATGACCATCCTGACCGCGCTCAGAACCGCCGCAAGCTCGGCGGTCGCGGCGAAATACCTCGCTCCCGAGGCCGCCAGGTGCATGGCGATCATCGGCAATGGCGCGCAATCGGAATTCCAGGCGATTGCGTTCAAGGCGCTGCTTGGCGTCGACAGGCTGCGGCTCTACGATATCGACCCGGCGGCCTCGACGAAATGCATGAAGAACCTTGCCGGCATGGGTTTCGACATCAAGGTCTGCGCGTCGGCGCAGGAAGCCGTTGAAGGTGCAGAGATCATCACCACGGTTACCGCCGACAAGCGGTCGGCAACAATCCTGACCGACAACATGGTTGGATCCGGCGTGCACATCAACGCGGTGGGCGGCGACTGCCCGGGCAAGACCGAGCTGCATCGCGACATTCTGCTGCGCTCGGACATTTTCGTCGAATATCCGCCGCAAACGCGCGTCGAAGGCGAGAGCCAGCAGCTCGATGCGAATCACCCGATCACCGAATTGTGGCAAGTGATGACAGGAAAGGCAGCAGGCCGGACGGACGCAAGACAGATCACATTGTTTGACTCCGTCGGCTTTGCGATCGAGGATTTTTCCGCGTTGCGCTACGTCCGCGATCAGCTGCAGCGGACCGGCCTTTACGAGGAACTAGACCTTCTGGCCGATCCCGATGAGCCGCGCGACCTGTTTGGCATGCTGCTGCGCGCCGAAAAAGCGACCAGCCTGGCGGTTGCCGGCAGCTGAGCTGCGATCCCGTCGGTCAGTCCTTCTTTTCCTGATACAGGCGCTCGGTCGCACGCTCGCTTTCCCTGCGCTCCGCCGGGCCGCGACGGCGCTGCGTGAGCAGGGCGTAGGCGATCAGAATTGCCAGAAGCAGTGGACCGCCTGCAACAACGAGCAACCACAAACTATTCCCAGACATCGACCGTCTCCTTTCCCTCACAACCGGAAAGGACCCGAACCGTTCCTCCGTCTTGTCGGATGTCGCCCGCAGGACGTGGTGCGATTCAGGATTTTGTGCCTCGGGCAGGACGTTCCACGCCTTGTCTGCACTCAGGATGCGCTTATGTAACTCTTATCATTCGGTCACATGCACTCTCTGCGAAGTGAAGGGAACCACAAGGGCTTTCCAACATTTGGTTGTTCAAGAGACAAACGTGCAGCCACACCGGCTCCGGGGCTAGGAATACCATGCGTGAGAATCAATCCGACGTCTTCGATCTGTTTTCCGAGGTCTACAAGAATGCGGCGCAGGAGGAGATAAGCCTCCAGCAATATCTGCTTGCCTGCCGCGAGGACAAGTCGATGTACGCCTCGGCACCCGAACGGATGGTCGAGGCGATCGGTGAGCCGACCTTTGTCGATACCAGCAAGGACGAGCGGCTCGGCCGTATTTTTTCGAACCGGACGATCAAGATCTATCCAACCTTCGCCGACTTTTACGGCATGGAGGATACAATCGAGCGTATCGCCGGTTATTTCCGCTATGCCTCGCAAGGGCTTGAGGAACGCAAGCAGATCCTCTATCTCCTCGGCCCGGTCGGCGGCGGCAAATCCTCGCTTGCGGAGCAGCTGAAAAGGCTGATGGAGCAGCGTCCGATCTATACCCTGAAGGTCGGCGGCCAGGTCAGCCCGGTCTTCGAATCGCCGCTCGGGCTGTTCGATCCCGACCGCATGGGCGACCTTTTGGAGGACAAATACGGGATCGCCCGGCGGCGGCTGAACGGCCTGATCTCGCCCTGGGCGGCCAAGCGCCTCGACGAATTGTCCGGCGACATCTCCAAATTCAGCGTCGTCAAGCTGATGCCGTCCAGGCTGCGCCAGATCGGCATTGCCAAGACCGAGCCGGGCGACGAGAACAACCAGGACGTGTCGGCCCTGGTGGGCAAGGTCGATATCAGGCAGCTGGAAAACTTCAGCCAGTCCGATCCGGACGCCTACTCCTATAGCGGCGGGCTGAACCGGACCACGCAAGGACTGCTCGAATTCGTCGAGATGTTCAAGGCGCCGATCAAGGTGCTGCATCCGCTGCTGACCGCGACCCAGGAAGGCAGCTACAACGGCACCGAGAATTTCGGCGCTTTCCCCTATCAGGGCATCATCGTTGCCCATTCCAATGAATCGGAATGGCTGCAGTTCAAGAACAACAAGAACAACGAGGCGTTCCTCGACCGCATCCTGGTGGTCAAGGTGCCGTATTGCCTGCGCGTTACCGAAGAACGGCAGATCTACGAGAAGCTGTTGCGCGAAAGCGAACTGGCTAACAGTCCCTGCGCTCCGGAAGTGCTCGACATCCTCAGCCGGTTCACCGTCTCGACCCGCCTGGCCGAACACGACAATTCGCCGCTCTACACCAAGATGCGCGTCTATGACGGCGAGAACCTCAAGGAAACCGATCCCAAGGCGAAGTCGGTCCAGGAGTACCGAAACGCGGCCGGTGTCGATGAAGGCATGACCGGCGTCAGCACCCGCTTCGCCTTCAAGATCCTGTCGCAGACCTTCAACTACGACACCGAAGAGGTGGCCGCCGATCCGGTGCATCTGATGTACATCCTGGAAGAGGCGATCAAGCGCGAGCAGTTCCCGAAGGAAACAGAGGCGGACTATCTCGATTTCATAAAGTCGGAGCTGGCCACCCGTTATGCCGAGTTCATCGGCCACGAGATCCAGAAGGCCTATCTGGAATCCTACAGCGAATACGGCCAGAATCTGTTCGACCGCTATATCGCCTATGCCGATGCCTGGATCGAGGATCAGGACTACAAGGATACCGATACCGGCCAGATCCTCAATCGCGAGGTTTTGGACAACGAACTGTCGCAGGTCGAAAAGCCGGCCGGCATCGCCAATCCCAAGGACTTCCGTAACGAAGTGGTGAAGTTCACGCTGCGCGCGCGGGCCAGAAACCATGGCCGCAACCCGTCATGGACAAGCTACGAAAAGCTGCGCGAAGTCATCGAGAAGCGGATGTTCGGGCAGGTCGAGGATCTGCTGCCGGTGATCAGTTTCGGCTCCAAGCAGGACAGCGTGACGGAGAAGCGGCATACCGAATTCGTGCAGCGGATGATCCAGCGCGGTTACACCGAGCGCCAGGTCCGCCGGCTGGTGGACTGGTACATGCGGGTGAACAAGGCGGGTTGAAGCCAGCCGGGGTAACATATGCCGATCTTCATCGATCGCCGACTGAACCCGAAGGACAAAAGCCTCGGCAACCGGCAGCGTTTCCTGCGGCGGGCGCGCGAAGAGTTGAAGCGCACCATCCGCGATCAGATCCGCACCGGCAAGATCGCCGACGTGGATGCCGAGCATGCCGTTTCGATGCCGGCGCGAGGCACCGGCGAGCCGAGCTTCAACGATGCCAGGAACAGCGGCAGTCGCCGGCACGTCCTGCCCGGCAACAAGCATTTTGCTCCAGGCGACCGGCTGCCCAAGCCCGGCCAGGGCGGCGGCATGGGATCAGCCCCGGGGAGAACCGAATCGGAGGACGATTTCCGTTTCGTGCTGTCGCGCGAAGAGGTGCTCGACCTCTTTTTCGAAGACCTCGAACTGCCTGATATGGTCAAGCTCAACCTGAAGGAGATCCTCGCCTTCAAGCCGCGCCGGGCCGGCTTCGCCGCGACCGGCTCGCCGACCAACATCAATGTCGGGCGCACGATGCGCAACAGCCACGGCCGCCGCATAGCGCTCAGGCGCCCCAAGCAGGAGGAACTCGACGCGATCGCGCAGGAGATTGCGTCGCTGGAGGCGAAGCCGCAAAACGCCGAGATACGCCAGCGCATCGTGGCGCTTCAGGAAGAGTTCGATCGGCTGGAGCGCCGCCGCAAGCGGATCGCCTTTGTCGATCCGGTCGATATCCGCTTCAACCGCTTCGACGCGCAGCCGGTGCCGAATGCCAACGCGGTGATGTTCTGCCTCATGGACGTGTCCGGTTCGATGGGCGAACGCGAGAAGGATCTGGCCAAGCGCTTCTTCGTGCTGCTGCACCTGTTCCTGAAACGGCGCTACGACCGGACCGAGGTGGTCTTCATCCGCCACACGCACGAGGCGCAGGAGGTCGACGAGGAAACCTTCTTCTACAACACCCAGAGCGGCGGTACGGTGGTTTCCACGGCGCTCGAGGAGATGCACCGCATCGTCGAGCAACGCTATCCTAGCCGCGAATGGAACATCTATGTCGCCCAGGCCTCGGACGGCGACAATTTCGTCACCGATTCCGAGCGCTGCATCGCACTTCTCGATGAACAGATCATGCGGCTCTGCCAGTATTTCGCCTATGTCGAGATCCTCGACGAGCGCGAGAGCCATATCTTCGGCGCTACCGACAACGGCACGTCGCTATGGCGTGCCTACAGTGCGGTCAAGCTGAGATGGTCGAATTTCCAGATGAGCCGCATCGCCACCGCGGCCGACATCTACCCGGTTTTCCGCCAACTCTTCGCCAGACAGCCGGGTTATCAAAAGAGCGGTGAAAGAGGGGGCTGATGGAGAGCAGATCCGGGCTGCTGTTTTCCGGTTCCGACTGGGATTTCAGGACGCTGTCGCGCGCCTACAAGACCATCGAGGCGATCGCCACCGAAGAGCTCCACCTCGACATCTATCCGGTACAAATGGAGATCATCTCGTCCGAACAGATGCTCGACGCCTATTCCTCGGTCGGCATGCCGCTGATGTACCGGCACTGGTCGTTCGGCAAGCACTACCTCTACCAGGAATTGCTCTATCGCAAAGGCGGGCGAGGGCTCGCCTATGAACTCGTCATCAATTCGAATCCCTGCATCGTCTATCTGATGGAGGAAAACACCATGGCCCTGCAGGCCCTGGTGACGGCGCACGCGGCACTCGGCCACAACCATTTCTTCAAGAACAATTATCTGTTCCGGCAGTGGACGGACGCCGGCGCCATCCTCAGCTATCTGGACTTTGCCAAGGGCTACATTGCCCGCTGCGAGGAGCGGCATGGCGTCGATGCGGTGGAAGAGATCCTCGATGCCGCACATGCGCTGATGGAACAGGGCGTGTTCAGATATCACCGGCCGCCGAAGCTGTCGTCGGAAAAGCAGCGCGAGGGCCTTCGCGAGCGCCTGGAATACGAGGAGCGCTCCTACAATGATCTGTGGCGCACGCTGCCGCCGTCCAAGGACGGCACCAAGGTCCGCGAGACGGACACCGTGGCGGAGCGCAAGAAATCGCTCAAGCTGCCCGAGGAGAACCTGCTTTATTTCCTGGAGAAGAACAGCCTGATCCTGGAACCATGGCAGCGTGAGGTCGTCCGGATTGTCCGCGTCATCGCGCAGTATTTCTATCCCCAACGGCAAACGCAGGTGATGAACGAGGGCTGCGCCACCTTCGTGCATTACACGCTGATGAACCTTTTGTTCGATCGCGGCCTGATCGGCGAAGGTGCCATGCTGGAAATCCTGCGCAACCATTCGAACGTGATCTTCCAGCCAGGGTTCGACGATCCGCGCTTTTCCGGTATCAACCCTTACGCGCTGGGTCTCGACATGATGCAGGACATCCAGCGCATCTCGACCGCGCCGACGGCCGAGGACCGCGACTGGTTCCCCGATATCGCCGGCAATGGCGACTGGCGCCAGACCTTGCTGGACGCCTGGGCCAACCATCGCGACGAGTCCTTCATCCGCCAATATCTGAGCCCTACCCTGATACGGAAATGGCGGTTCTTTGTCCTTGCCGATGCCGCCAACGACCCCCATTACGAAGTCGCCTCGATACACAATGAGCGCGGCTACGAGAGCGTCCGCGCCGCACTCGCCCACAGCTACGACATCGGCGCCAGCCGGCCGGACATCCAGGTGGTGGACGTGGACCTGCTCGGCGACCGGCATCTGCGCCTGCAGCACAAGGTCAAGTACGGCATCGTGCTGGAAGGCGGCAGCCGCGACGCCACGCTGCGCCACATCCGCAAGCTCTGGGGCTACGAGGTCAGCATGGTCGCGGTCGACGCGCAGACCGGCGCCACGCTCCACGAACGGTCTACCAGCCAGATCGGGGAATGACCCGACCGGCTTGCCGGCGACGTCGGGTGTCATAGCCTTTACCGGATCACCAACGACCCTATCTACGCGCGCACCTTGGCATGATCGGGAGCAGGAACATGCGCGCATTGATGATCGCCACCCTTCTTCTGGTCGCCGTCTCGATGGCGCTCTCGCTCGCGCACGCACTGGAATTGCCCGGCAAGTTGCGTCTCAAGGAGGCCACCTACAGATCAGTGCAGGCGATCTACTATCCCGGCTTCACGATCGGCGGGTTCGCCGAGATCGGCGGCATCATTGCACTCGCCGTCCTGCTCTACCTGACGCCCTATCCAAGCGCCCGATTCTGGTGGACCTTGGCGGCGCTTGTCTTCTTGCTGGCGGAGCATGCGACCTATTGGTTGGTCACGCATCCCGTCAATAATTTCTGGGTGCAAGACACTGCCATGCCGAAATCAGCCGCGACGTTTTTTTCAATGTTCTCTCGAAAGCAGACCGGCGACTGGAGAGATTTGCGCAACGTCTGGGAGGCTTCGCATGTCGCCAGGGCAGGCCTCGCGATGCTGAGCCTAGTCTCAATTGCTGTCGCCGCGACATTTTTTGCCGAATAGCGCCGAGGAGATCAAGACGGCGTCCTCGTTCGCCAATTTGCGGCTACGAACGCTGCATCCGTCAGATCAGAGAACGGACCCGGCGCCGTATTGTCTTAACGTCAAGCGATCCGGCCGTTCAGCGGTCGGCGCGATGCTTGTTGTGGGCGCTTTCCTGGTGCTCGCCGCGGATGATGTTGCGATCGTCGGGATCGGCAATATCCTTCGGGTCCGATCTGAGCTCGGCACCGCGCCGGAACGCCTCGCGCTCTTGCCTGGTCTTTTTCAAATCCGCTTCGGCGTCGAAATCCTTGCCGGCGTTTTTCGTGTTCTCGCGCTCTTCGATGATGCGCAACTGCTGCTCATGAGTCTTTCTTCCGGCCATCGGCGACCTCCTTCTTTCTATTTTCCGCTTCCCAAGCTGCTAAAGCCCGAAAGGATAGGTCTCGGGAAGGCCTGTCCCCGCATGTTCCGGCCCAAGCGGCGTCACGGCACTGGTTTCATCGAACCAGACGAAAGCATCGAACTGGCGGGCGAGCGAGGCATCCGCATAGTGGCTGTGCAACTCGGTCTCGGGCCGGTAGATGACGCCGATAAAGCGCTCCAGCCGGCGCTCGAGAAGCCGTTGGCGCAGCGTGTCGTCGCGCTCGAAATCGAGAAGGAAAGGCGAGACGCCGCTGTCGTGGCAAAGCCGCTCATAGCTGTCGTTGTGGGAAGGCCGCACCAGTTTCACTTCCATGTCGCCGTCCCAGTCGGTCGCCGCGGCCACCGTCCCGGAATGCGTACTGAGCCCAATCAAGCCAACCTCGTCGCCAAGACGCTGGCGGCAGAGCTGGCCGATGTTCACTTCGTCCCTGACGATCCCCATCTCGGTGTAGCGAGCATCGCCGATATGGGAATTATGTGCCCACACCACCGCCTTGGCATTCGGGCCGCGGGCCTGCAGCAGGTGCTCCAGCGTTTCGAACATGTGGGTGTCGCGCAGGTTCCAGGATTGCGCGCCGCCATAATACATGGTGCGGTAATAGCGCTCGGCGGCGGCGACTAGGCGGGCGTTCTGGGTGGCGTCGAGGAAATCGATACCGTCCTGCTGCGCATAGTCGAGCTCCCTGGAAAGCAGTTCCCGGCATTGCTCGAGCACGGCCTTCTCGCATTTCTGGTAACCGGAGGTGAGTGCGACACGGCCATAAGTGGCCGGGTCGTTCTGCCACGGCGTCAGGCAGCCATAGCGTTCGCGCGCGATCCTCGCCGCCTGCGGATCGACCCGGTCGAGATAT
This sequence comes from Mesorhizobium sp. M1328, assembly GCF_040318075.1. Taxonomy (NCBI): domain Bacteria; kingdom Pseudomonadati; phylum Pseudomonadota; class Alphaproteobacteria; order Hyphomicrobiales; family Phyllobacteriaceae; genus Mesorhizobium; species Mesorhizobium sp. M1328. Next base: position 344,508 of record NZ_JAMYLO010000001.1, read on the forward strand.
TGCAGGACCGCCGCAATCGATCCGCCCATATTGTAGATGTCAAGGCCATAGAATCCGGCCCGCCGGGAGGATATGCTGATCCGCTCATTACGCACTCGCATCCAGTCGACGAACGCCGCGACGTCGGTGTTGCGCCACATCCAGGTGGGAAAGCGCTGGAACGGCGGCGCCGCGCCCGGCCGCGGCGGCCGATGGCGGACGTAGCGGTCGATCGCCGCGGCATCGGGCCAGTCGGCCTCCACCGCGACGATGGTGAAGCCATGCTTCTCGATCAGCCTGCGAGTGATCGCGGCGCGCGCACGGTAGAACTCCGACGTACCGTGACTGGCTTCGCCGAGCAAGACGACGCGGCGGTCGGCAAACCGGTCGAACAGCGCACCGAAGGCCGGATCGTCGAAATCCGGAAGCGGTTCGGCTGCGGCCGCTATCATCTGCGGCAGGCTGCTCCTGCGCTGATGCCGGTGCGGAAGATCGGCCGCTATTTGGCTGTCGCTGCCTGGCTCGCCCCAGCCTTGCTCGCCGATCAGCGGAACAAACCGCACGCCGCCGAAATCCTCCTCGGTGTAAGTTGCTGCGCCGGTCCGGGTGACCTTGAGCAGCCGCTGCGCGTCGAATTCGTCGCCGACCGGGATGATAAGCCGGCCGGCGACGTCGAGCTGTTCTTGCAGAGCGAGCGGTGCGCCGGGTCCAGCGGCGGCAACCAGGATCGCATCGAAGGGCGCCGCTTCGGGCCAGCCCTTGGTGCCGTCGCCAGTGCGGACTTCGATATTGTCGTAGCCAAGCTTTTTGAACCGTTGCCTTGCCGTTTCAGCCAACGCGGCGTGGCGCTCGATCGTGTAGACGCGTTCGACGATGCGGCTCATTACGGCAGCCGCATAGCCGGAGCCGGTGCCGACCTCGAGAACATGGTCACCAGCTCCGATCTCCGCCATTTCGATCATGAACGCAACGATAAAGGGCTGCGATATCGTCTGACCTTCGGCGATCGGCAGCGGCCCATCCTCATAAGCGAACTCTTCGAAGCCCGGATCGACGAAAGCCTCGCGCGGAACCTCCCGCATCGCCTGCAGGACATTGCGGTCGCGAATGCCACGGCGGCTTAGGTGGACGTCCACCATACGATCACGGGCATCGGAGAGATCGAGCATTTTTTGCTCCTTTTGCAGACCCCTCCGCCCCAATGAGCCAAGCGTCCTCAAGGGCAACTAGGTTCATGTCCCGTACGTCCCTGGAATTGCGGTCCCGTGAATTCCTGGATTACGCACGTCTCTCTAACCGTTGGCGAGCCTCGAGGTTCCCAAGTGACCGATCGGCTTTTGCTGGCGAGGGGCAGCGCCCGCCCAAACTTATTTCGAGGCAAATCCTTTCTCCGAGGCGACGCCACTCCAGATACCGACGGACGAGGGTATTCCGGAGGCATTTCCATGAACGACGAGGCCCGCACCACTGCGCAGACAACCGGCCTTGACCAGATCGATCTGATGGACCGCTACTGGCGCGCCGCGAACTACATCTCGGTTGGCCAGATCTATCTGCTCGACAATCCGCTCTTGCGCGAGCCTTTGCGGCCCGAGCACATCAAGCCGCGGCTGCTCGGCCATTGGGGCACGACGCCCGGCCTCAATTTCATCTATGTGCATCTGAACCGGATCATCCGTGAACGTGGTCTCGATGTTCTGTTCATCTGCGGGCCGGGTCACGGCGGCCCGGCAATGGTCGCGAACACCTGGCTCGAGGGCACCTACAGCGAGATCTATCCCGAGGTCGGCGGGGACGAAGACGGCCTGCGAAAGCTGTTCCGGCAGTTCTCGTTTCCCGGCGGAGTGCCGAGCCACGCGGCTCCGGAGACGCCCGGCTCGATCCACGAAGGCGGAGAACTCGGCTATGCGCTGGTTCATGCCTTCGGCGCCGCCTTCGACAATCCGAACCTTGTCGTTGCCTGCGTCGTCGGCGACGGTGAAGCCGAGACCGGCCCGCTCGCCGCGGCCTGGCATTCCAACAAGTTCCTGAACCCGGCATCCGACGGTGCCGTCCTGCCGATCCTGCATCTCAATGGCTACAAGATCGCCAGCCCGACGATCCTCGGCCGCATGGAAGACGAGGCGTTGCGCAGCCTGTTCCTCGGCTATGGCTACGAGACCTTCTTCGTGGAAGGTCATGAGCCTGCCGCGATGCATCGGGAGATGGCCCGCACGCTCGATACCGTGCTCGACCGGATCCACTCCATCCAGGAGCCTGCACGAGCCGCGGGCTGGATGGGAGAGCGGCCGCTGTGGCCGATGATCGTGCTGCGCAGCCCAAAGGGTTGGACCGGGCCGAAAGAGGTCGACGGCAAGAAGGTCGAGGATTTCTGGCGCTCGCACCAGGTCCCGGTGTCGAACGCACGCGGCGACGCGGCGCACCGCCAGATCCTCGAAGACTGGATGCGCAGCTACGAACCGAAGACGCTGTTCGACGAAGGCGGGCATCTCCTGGCGGAACTCGCGGCGCTGGCGCCTACGGGGTCAAGACGCATGGGCGCAATCCCCTACGCCAATGGTGGCCTGCTGAAACAAGACCTTGTGCTTCCCGACTGGAAAGGCCTCGCGCTCGACGTACTGCGTCCGGGCGGTACTGTTGGGGAGGCGACGCGGACCGTCGGAAGCTATCTTCGCGATGTGATCCGCTTGAACGCCGATGCCAGGAATTTTCGGCTGATGGGACCGGACGAGACATCCTCCAACCGCCTCGACGACGTGTTCGAGGTTACGGACCGCGTCTGGATGGAGCGGATCGAGCCTTACGACGTCCATCTTTCCCGCGACGGCCGCGTCATGGAGGTGCTCAGCGAGCACCTTTGCCAAGGCTGGCTGGAGGGCTATCTGCTGACCGGCCGCCACGGCCTGTTCTCGTGCTACGAGGCGTTCATCCACATTGTCGATTCCATGGTCAACCAGCACGCCAAATGGCTGAAGACCTCCGGCGAACTTGCCTGGCGCAAGCCGATCGCCTCGCTCAACTACCTGCTGACCTCGCATGTCTGGCGGCAGGATCACAACGGCTTCAGCCATCAGGACCCGGGATTTGCCGATTTCGTCGCCAACAAGAAGGCCGACACGGTCAGGCTCTATTTCCCGCCGGATGCCAACACGCTGCTGTGGATCACCGACCATTGCCTGAAAACCTACAACCGCATCAACGTCATCGTCGCCGGCAAGCAGCCGGCGCCGCAATGGCTGTCCGCCGAAGACGCGGAAGCGCACTGCAAGGCCGGTGCGGGCATCTGGGAATGGGCCGGGACGGTTGCCAAGGGCGAAGATCCGGATGTGGTCCTGGCCAGCGCCGGCGACGTGCCGACACTGGAGACGCTTGCCGCAGCCGACATCCTGCGCTCAGGCATTCCGGACCTGAAGATCCGCGTCGTCAATGTCGTCGACCTGATGATTTTGCAGTCGAATTCCGAGCATCCGCATGGCTTTGCCGATGACAGATTCGACGCCCTGTTCACCAAGGCCAAGCCGGTTATCTTCGCTTATCACGGCTACCCCTATCTCATTCACCGTCTGACCTACCGGCGCGCCAACCACGACAACATGCATGTGCATGGCTTTCGCGAGGAAGGCACGACGACGACGCCGTTCGATATGGTCGTGCTCAACCAGCTCGACCGCTATCATCTGGCGCTCGCCGCGATCGCGCGCGTGCCGGGGCTGGCCGAGCGGGCGAAGGAGCTTGCCGCGGCGCTGCATGGGAAATTGGCTGAGCACAAGGCCTATGTCCGCGAACATGGCGAGGACATGCCCGAGATCCAGAAATGGTCCTGGCCACAGGACAGCGCGACGAAGGCCGGCGATTGATGCGACGATCGATCCTTGCGTTGAATGCCGGCTCGTCGAGCATCAAGTTCAGACTTTACGACCTTGCAGCATCCGCCGAGCTGGATCTTGCCTCGCGCGGTTCGCTGGATCTGGGCGACGCGCCAAGGCTGACCGCGAAAGCCGCCGATGGGGCGGTGCAGTGCGATCGGCCACTTGCCGCAGACGCATCACGCGACATGGGCATCGGCCAGATGCTGCAATGGATCGAGAACGAACTTGGCGGAAGGAAACTGATCGCCGCCGGCCATCGCATCGTCCATGGCGGACGCGAGTTCGTCGAACCTGTCCGCCTGATGCCGACAGTTATCGAGGCTCTCGACAGGCTGACCCCGCTTGCGCCACTGCACCAGCCGCGCAGTCTCGCACCAATCCGGGCGCTTGCTGCGCTGCGGCCGGACCTGCCGCAGGTCGGATGTTTCGACACGGCCTTCCATCGGACCATCGAGCCTCTGGTCAGCCGTTTCGCACTGCCGCGCCGCTATGAGGCAGACGGCATCCACCGCTACGGCTTTCACGGGCTTTCCTACGAATATGTCGCCGGCCGGCTCAAGCAGATATCGCCCGATCTGGCGGCGAAAAGAACCATCGTCGCCCATCTCGGCAACGGGGCGAGCTTGTGCGCCATGCGCTACGGGCGAAGCGTCGATACTACTATGGGCTTTTCGGCGCTTGACGGCCTGGTCATGGGCACACGCTGCGGCGCCATCGATCCGGGCGTGCTTTTGTACCTGTTGTTGGAAAGAGGCGTTTCGGGAGAGGCGCTGCAAGACATGCTCTACGAGGAATCCGGCCTGCTCGGCGTGTCCGGCATTTCCGGCGACATGCGCACGCTGGAGGCCAGCGACGACCGCCGGGCTCGCGAAGCGGTGGAGCTTTTCGCCTTCCGCGCCGCCCGGGAGGTTGCCGCCCTCGCCAACACGCTGGGCGGGCTGGAATGCCTGGTGTTCACCGGCGGCATCGGCGAGCACTCTGCCCCGGCCCGCAAAGCGATTTGCGGGAGGCTTGGCTGGCTCGGCGTGGCGATCGACGAGGCCGCCAACAGCTCCCATGCCGCGCTCATCAGCCAGGCAGACAGCAAGGTCGAAGTCCGCGTCGTGGCGACCGACGAAGAAGGTGTCATCGCCCGCCACACCCGCAAGGTGATGGAGGAGCCCGGCTGATGCGGATGGCCTTGAGTGGCGGCGCCTACGACCGCACTGGTCGAGCGGCTACGCCGCTAGCGCGGCCGATCTGTTGAACACAATGGTCACCCGCGTTCCTTTGCCAGGGGTCGAATCCACCTCGAACCGGGCATTGGCATTTTCGGTCAGCGATTGCGCGATCAACGCTCCGAGCTTGCCGGGTTTCGGCCAGGTCTCGCCTTCGGGCAGCCCGATGCCGTCATCGGCGACTACGATGCGAAAACCGTCGCCATCGACGACGCTGCGCAGCGTGATCGTCCCGCCTTCGCGGCCCAAAAGGCGTGCTTCAGCGCGTTCGTCAAAAGCTCATTGAGGTCACTCGCCAACTGCGAAGTCCCGGCGCGGCCACGCATGGCGGAGAGCCGAGATGATGGTTGGGAAGCGCCTGAAGGCTCAGCTCGAATGGCTCTGCTCGACCAGATGGAATTTATACCGGTCGCGAATATGCGCGTTGAAGAACCGGCCCTTTGACGAGGCTTTGCGGAATGCCGCGTGCACCCGCGGCGGCACGTCCTCGTAATCATAGCGGTTTCCGCTCGGGACGAACCATACGGAGAGTACCCTCGTCGCCGGCTGGTAGTCGATGTTTCTGATCGCAGTTGAAGGCATCCTCGACAGGTCCAATGCTCGGCAGTGCTCCATTCCATGCCGTCGTGTGAATAACCCTGCACGGAGAGCGAGGTTCCTTGCTGCCGAGGCAGCCTTGCCGCTACGGGCCGGCTTCACCAAATACGGTTGATGCCGTCGCTCAAGACATCGGCTGCAGCCCGCCAGGGCGATCTCTTTGCCGCCATCGACGACCTGCCGGAAGGATTTCACTACCGGCCCGAACTGATCACGCCGGACGAAGAAGCAACGTTGGCGAGCCAGCTCGCAACCCTGCCATTTCAGGCCTTCGACTTTCACGGCCATCTGGCAAACCGTCGGGTGGTCGGCTTCGGGCTGCGTTACGACTACGACCGGCTCGAAGTCGTCGAGGCACCGCCGATACCCGGCTTTCTGCTGCCGCTCAGGGAAAAGGTTGTAGCCTTTGCCCGCCTGCCGGCCGAAACCTTCGTGCAGGTGCTGATCAACGAGTACCGGCCGGGCGCCGGTATCGGCTGGCACCGCGACAAGCCTCATTTCGAGGCGGTCGCCGGCGTTTCGCTGCTAGCCGCCTGCAGCTTTCGCCTGCGCCGGAAAAATGGCACGCGATGGGATCGCAAGACCGTCACCGTCGAGCCAAGATCGGCCTATCTGATGACGGGTGCTGCGCGCAACGAATGGGAGCACAGCATTCCACCGGTTGCCGAGCGCCGCTATTCGATCACGTTGCGCACGCTGCGACCGCAACGCGCTTAAAGCAGGGCGGTGAGGAAGCCCAAGCGATGCCCTAAGGACCAGGCTGAAACAAGTTCATCCGTCGCCATGCCGACCGGCAAAGTCCGCCAACATGGCGCGCTGGCCTTTCAGGATCTTGAGGTTGGCTTCAGGCAGGGAGAACCAGCCCGCTCTGTCGACTTCGGCAAATTCCTTCATCGAGCCGGACCTTGGCGGCCATTCCATGACGAAGGTGTTGCTGCTGATGGCGTCGCTGTCGAAATCCGCCTCGACGCACCATGCGATGACGAGCTTGCCGCCCGGCTGCCGGTAGCTGCCAAGGTGTTCGAAAACTCCATCGATGGCGATGCCGAGTTCCTCTTCTGCCTCGCGTTTGGCCGCCGCCAGCTCGTCCTCGTTCTCGTCGACCAAGCCCTTCGGGATCGACCATGCGCCGTCGTCCTTCTTCGCCCAGAATGGGCCGCCCGGATGCACCAGCAACACCTGAAGTGAACCTCTGCTTTGGCGATAAATGAGCAACCCTGCGCTGCGTTTGGCCATTCCGCTATTCCCCTGACGAAAATGAAACGAACGTTCTCGTCCGGGCCGGCGTATGGAGCAGCCTGCCACGGCGGAACGATTTCCGCTCGCAGCCGTTCCGTCCGTTCGGCAAATGAGTGATTGACATGGCGACGCCGCGAGCTGCCTGGAAGGGCTTTATGAAAGTCGGATCGGTTTCCTGTGGCGTCAAGATCATCGGCGCCGTCAGCGAGGCCGAGAAAGTACATTTCAGGATCCTGAACCGCAAAGACGGTCTCCCGGTCAAGAGCGCCTATATAGACGAGGAGACCGGCGACACGGTCGAGGCGGCCGAGCAGGTAAAGGGCTACGAGGTCGAAAAGGGCGAGTTCATCCGCATTGAGCCGGACGAAATCAAGAAACTGAAGATGGTATCGCAGCATACGCTCGAGATCGGCGAGTTCGTGCCCGCCGCCGAAATCGACGCACGCTACCTCGAAAAGCCCTATTATCTGGTCCCGGCCGATGCGCCCTCCACGGAGGCGTTCGCGGTGATCCGGGACGCCATGGCCAGGAAGAAAGTGGCAGCTCGCTCCTGCGTCGTGCTGTACCAGCGTGGCCGAGAGGTGCTGATCCAGCCGCTGGGCAAGGGCATGGTGATGACTGAATTACGCAACCACAATGAAGTGGTCGCGGCGGACGCGGTGTTCGAAGGGCTGAAGGCTCGCAAGGTCGATCCCGAGATGCTGGAAATCGCGCAATTGCTAGTCGACAAGAAGCCGGCCAAATTCGACCCGTCGAAGTTCGAAGACACTTATGAACAGGCGCTGGTTGCGATGATCGAAGCCAAGCGCAAGGGCAAGAAACCGCCCAAGCCGGCACCCGAGCCGAGGACGAACGTCGTCAACCTCGCCGATGTTCTGCGCAAAAGCCTGGCGCAGGAAGGCGGCAAGGCTCCCAGCAAGAATCCGAGAACGGCCCCGAAACGCAAATCGGCCTGAATGTCCGAAAGTGGATCGAACGGAACCGAAAACGCTCGCGCGCATTTAGATGACGAAGCAATCCGTCGGCAAGCCAAGCGGAGCGGGGGACTGGTGGACGTCGTTGAACTAAAGACTGGCGGAATCCCGCAAGTTTCCTCCGCCGATCTGATGCAGGCGTTGCCTGTCGCCGTCTACACCACCGACAAACAAGGCTACATTACCTTCTTCAACGAAGCCGCTGCCGATCTCTGGGGATATCGTCCAGTTATCGGCCAGGACCGCTGGTGCGGATCATGGAAGCTTCGCCACATAGACGGGCGGCCGATGGCGCATGACGAATGTCCGATGGCCGTTGCCTTGCTGGAGGAGCGGGAGGTTCGTGGGGGCCGGGCGATCGCCGAGCGGCCGGACGGCCAGTTCATCCCGTTCAGCGCGCACCCGGTCCTGCTTCGCAATGCGCGCGGTGAGGTCGTCGGCGCCATCAACACCCTGCTCGACCTGCGCACCCAGGCGCTGGCTGACGACGCCGGCATAAGGCTCGCTGCCATCGTCGAATCCTCGATGGACGCGATCGTGTCGAAAGACCTGAACGGCATTATCACCAGTTGGAACGACGCGGCACAACGCCTGTTCGGCTATACGCCCGCCGAGGCGATCGGGCGCCCGGTGACGATCCTTATCCCGCCCGACCACCTGGATGAGGAAGCCATGATCATCAGCCGCATTCGCGCCGGCGAACGGATTCCTTCATACGAGACGATCCGGCAGCGCAAGGACGGCACCCTGGTTCCGGTTTCGCTCACCATCTCGCCGATACGCGACGGCATCGGGCGTATCATCGGCGCCTCCAAGATCGCGCGCGACATCAGCCCGCACAAGGAGAGCGAACGGCGTATCCGCACACTCATGCGCGAAGTCAACCATCGCGTCAAAAACCAGTATTCGGTGATCGTCTCGATGATCCGCGAGACCAGCAAGCTGGCGGGGACGCCAGAGGCTTTCCTTTCACAGGTTCGGGAACGCATCATGGCGCTTTCGGAATCGCACGATCTGCTGGTCGATGCCGAATGGCGTGGCGCGACTATCGGCGAATTGATCCATGCCCAGACCAAGGCCTTCGCGACACAGGCCAGGCTGTCGATGAGCGGGCCGATGATCATGCTGCAGCCGAACGCGGTGCAATATCTCGGCATTGCCTTTCACGAGCTGGCCACCAATTCGGTAAAGCACGGAGCGCTGTCGCGCCTTGACGGACGGGTCGAGGTCGAATGGACCGTGACGCCAGCCGCCGATGGCAGCGATGGCTTCCGCCTTGTCTGGCGGGAACTGGACGGACCATTGGTCGATGAAAACACGCGACGCGGTTTCGGAACGGTTGTGCTCAAACGCGTCACCCCGCAGGCGCTCAGCGGCACCGGCCGCCTGGAATTCGCCAGGCACGGCATCACCTGGACGCTGGAAGCGCCGCTGCGCTTCGTTCAGATGTCGATGGCTGGCATCGCGGCTGATTGAAGGCTGCTACACCAGCCGCGGCTTGGCGGCCGTGTGGCAACGCAATCCCTTTGGTAGCAATCAGGAGGAGCAGCGATGAGTTGGCTGGGCACCTGGCGGAACCAGTACGGGTCGGTCGTCGAACTGACCAGCGAAGAGGGCGGACGGATCAGCGGAACCTTCAGGACGGCACTGGAGGACAGCGCCTTCTTCGGCATGACGGTGCCGCTGTTCGGAGCCTGCCATGGAGACGTCATCGGATTCACCTGCGCGGCCGAAGGGCGGATCGGAGCCGCGGCGGTGAGCTATACCGGCATCCTCAGGAACGGGAAGCTGGAGATGCTGTGGCACACCGTTGCGGATGCCGCTTTGTCGGCTGAAAAGGAAGGTGCCCCGGCCCGAGCCAGGAAACTCCCCGCCTGGCGCGCTTTTGGAACCAGCCTCGACAGTTTTGAACGCGTCTCCTGACTGTCGCGGGCATTCAGCTCGCGAGTGAGGCAGCAGGAGTCCCGCAGTGCACAGGAACTCGCACTGACGATGGCGCGTTGGTGCGCCAGGACATGCGCTGTTCGTTACGGGGTCGACCCAATGAGCGTGCTTTATCGCGCAGCGAAAATCGCCGAACAGGCTCATGCCGGGCAGACGGACAAGACAGGGCGGCCTTATATCGAACATTGCCGCCGGGTCGTCGATGCCGTCGAAACGCTCGACCAGAAAGCCATCGCCTATCTTCACGACGTCATCGAAAAAGGCGACGGCTGGAACCGCGACCGGCTTGAGGCGGCCGGGTTTGGACCGTCCATCGTATCCGCCGTCGATGCCATGACGCGGCTGCCGAACGAGGACGATGCGGCTTTCGTTCGCAGGGCCGCGGCCAACCCGTTGGCGTTGCCTGTCAAGCGCGCCGATCTTGCCGACAATCTATGGCAGGCACGGCAGATCGGGGCCTCGACAGCGAAATACGAAGACGGCTTGCGCATTCTCAGAGAAGAGTTTGCGAGCTGACGGAAGGCTGCGCTGTCGCCGATTTGAGTTTACTCGGTGACGTGCGGCGTATGCCGCTTGTCCTCCGCGGGATCGGCCTCGATCCGCGCCCTGCCGGGATCGAACGCGCCGTGGCGGGCGATCGCCAATGCCGGGGTGTCGGGCGTCTCGTAGGCCCACATGAAGTCTTCTGCCGACGAACCGACCGCATGAACACGCCAATAGCTTGCCGTGCCCTTCAGCGGGCTGTGGCTCGTTGTGTTCGTCTTCTCCAGAAGGTCGAAATAGATGTCCTCGAAGGGTATGTAGAAGACAGGATCATGACCGTCTTCGTAGAGCAGCTTTGCCCGCTGGCTCGACGCGATAATGGCATCGGAAAACCGAACGGTCACGGTTCCATCGAACGGGACAATGCTGAGCGGGCCTGGCCGGGGGGCGGAATTTGCGGCTAAGGGCTGCATTCGACTTCTCCGTTGACTGCGCTGCCCTCCTGAAACGTGTTGTTGCCCGTCACGGTTCCAGGCCGCGGGCGCGCCGAGGCCGGCGGTGGAACGGTTTTGCAAGGTCGTCGTTGTTTCAGACCTCCGCACGCGCCATAATCGCAATGGCCGCCACTCACCGACTCAACAGCAAATGGATCACATGCTGGATCGATCGCCTACCCTTCCAAGGTCGCTTGGCGCTGCGCTGCGAAGGGAAGTGCCGCGGTTTACGGTACCCGGCAATGAAATTTCGTGCACAACGGTCGCATCCTACAACGTGCATAAATGCGTCGGCACAGACGGTAGGTTCGATCCGGAGCGGGTCGCAGCCGTGGTCAAGGAACTCGACGCGGATATCATTGCTTTGCAGGAGGCCGACGAAAGAACCGGAAGCAGGCAGGGTTTGCTCGATCTCGCAGCGCTCGAGCGGGACAGCGACCTCGTCCCCACCCACGTCCCCGAAAACCGCCGCAGCCATGGCTGGCACGGAAATCTGATCCTGGCACGCCGCGGCGTGGTCGAAAGCGTGAACCAGATCCGGCTGCCCGGCCTCGAGCCGCGCGGTGCGGTCATCGTGGACCTGGAACTGAAGGGCGTCTCCCTCAGGATCATAGCCGCACATTTTGGCTTGCTGCGGCGGTCGCGCTCGCAGCAGGCCAACGCGCTGGTCGAAGCCACGCACCCGGTTCTGCGGCCAACAATCCTGCTTGGCGACCTCAACGAATGGCGCGTCCGCAACAGGTCTTCGCTGCTGGCCCTGCTGCCGCATTTCGGTCCGATCGATGCGGTTCTGCCGAGCTTTCCGTCGCGCTTTCCGCTTTTTGCGCTCGACCGCATCCTGGCCAGGCCGCCGCACCTGATTTCCAGCATCGAGGTGCACAAGACGCCGCTGGCGCAACGGGCTTCCGATCATCTGCCGATCAAGGCCCGGCTGAACCTGGACGCGATACGGCAGCCGCGACTGCAACCAGAATGAACCTGAAGGGTTGTTAGTCAGATTTCAGACCGTTTGCTTCGCTGATGTTTGCCGGTGCACTTCATGGATACAGCCATTTCGCGGTTTGCCCGGGACAAGATCGCGGCCGGCAATAGCGGGCTGCTGCTGATCACCGACAATTATGACGCGTTTGCCGCGCGAATCCTTGCTGCGCGAAGTGCCACAAGCAGCCTCGACCTGATGTACTATCTCTGGCACGACGACCATAGCGGCCGGCTGCTTATGCAGGAGGTCGTCAAGGCGGCGGAGCGCGGTGTCCGCGTCCGCATACTGCTGGACGATATAAATCCGCGCAACAGCGACGCCGCTTACCTGGCGCTCAACAGCTACAAGAACATCGAGCTGAGGCTGTTCAACCCCAGCGGCATGAGGAACGGCAGCATCTTTCGCTCGCTGGAGATGGTCGCCCGGCTGTTTGCGATGACCCGCCGCATGCACAACAAGGCCTGGATCGCCGATGAGGGCTTGGCCATCGTCGGAGGAAGAAATATCGGCGATGCCTATTTCGACGCTGCGGAGACGAATTTCCGCGATCTCGACCTGTTGCTTCTCGGTCCTGCCGTAGGGCAGACGATGCAGATCTTCGAGGCGTTCTGGAATTGCGAGGCGGCAACGCCGATCCAGCTGCTCAACCCGGCTGCGGCGGGCTCGCGCGCCGATTTCCTCGACAATTTCGATGCGACCGCGGACGGCCAGCTTTTGAACAGCTTCCGTGCCTGGCGCACGATCACGGAGTTCATTGTAGCGCACAGCGACGTCTGCTGGACGAAAGGCGTTCGCGTCATTTCCGATCCGCCGGAAAAGGTGCGCGGCAAAAGGCGCAGGAACTGGCTGACCAAGGAGCTGCTTCCCGCTATCGCGGCGACCAGGCAGCGCCTCGAAATCGTCTCGCCCTATTTCATCCCCAGCCGCACCGGGTTGGCCATCCTGTCGAAGCTGGTGGACCGTGGCGCCGAGGTTGCAATCCTGACCAACTCGCTCGCCGCGACGGACGTCGCCGCCGTGCACGGCGCCTATGCCAAATACCGCCGCAAGCTGCTTAAAAACGGCGTCCAGCTTTTCGAATTGCAGCCCTTCGACCGCCAGGCCAACATCTCCGTTTTCGGCTCAAAGGGAGCCAGCCTCCACACCAAGGCCTTCACGGTCGACGACACGCTGGGGTTTGTCGGCTCCTTCAATTTCGATCCGCGTTCGGTGTCGTTGAATGCCGAAATGGGCGTGCTTTTCCATGATACCAATCTGGTGATGGAATTGCGCCGGCGGTTCGAGCACGAAAAGTCACCGCAGACGAGCTACCAGCTGGTCCTGGACAAAGGCGCCGTGCGGTGGCTCGGCATGGCGAATGGCGAGATGCGGCAATATTCGCGTGAACCCGAGGCCAGTCTCTATCGGCGCATCGTTGCAGCGCTGGTTGGGTGCCTGCCGATCGAATCGCAATTGTAGAGGCAACTCATTGTCGGAACGGAACTCCGGGATCACGAGTTGTAACCCGTGTCCGGAGCATGCCGATGAAGACCACGATATACAGTTTTCTTGCTGAGCTCTTGCCGTTCTGGATGGCGCATAAACGCAAAATGCGCGCCGACCGCGCCGCTGAGTGGCCGACACGACCGGCTGCTGCGGATGACGATGGTCGGCCGTCGGGCGATCCGAATCGAGCAACATCGGCGCGGCGGCGCAACACGTCCTAAGGGCGGGATACCTTCAAATTGGATCCCGCTCCAACTGTCTGGCTAGCCGCATTTCTGCGACGCCAAGTGATCCCATTTGGCTGCAGAAGCTCTAGCCCCTAGGCGATCACGCTATCGTCAAGTGGCGTAATTCGAAATCCGGCGTTGCCAAGCATCCATTTTGCAGCACGTACGTTAATGTGCACTACAGGTTGCCGCTATAGGTGAGCGCCATGAGTGCTAGTGCGATAGAATTCTTGCAGGACTGGATCCACGAAAACGTTCATCTACCGCCGCCTCCGATCAAGCTTGAAAAGGAGGCGGAAACCCTCGCCAGGGAATGCAAGGAAGAGGCGGCAGACGCCGGCGTACCCATCGAAGATATCGAGGAAGAGGTTGGTGACCTCAAGGATCTGCTTGTCGCCAAGCTCGAAGACGCAGCCGAAGACGAGGCCAGGCAACTCAATGGCAAGGGGCGCGACACGAATAGGACGGATGGAGCCAACGGGCCGGCGACCCTGCAGAACAATCTGTGACTCAGGGCGGGCCGAACGAATGCGCCGCTGAGGGAGCCGCAATCTCCTAGGCTTTTCAGCGGGTCCGTACTGCAGCCGGCGCCGTGGGTTAGACTCCGCACGATCCGCCCGGGCTGAAGGAATGACGCCATCGCATAAACCTTTTCGCTGGACACGCGTTGTTGGGTTTCAAGCCAGGGAGATGACCATGCAGATGAAGTCGGAAATCGCCGGCGAGGCCGCCAAGCAGCGGCACATCCAGCGCCGTATCGACGAGAAGGATAAGTCCAAGTCCAATGGCAAGCAAAAAGGCGCCATGCAGGCCGGTGCCCGCAAATATCCCGAGCCGCCCTTCCCCGAGCAGCACCAGCCGAAGCCGGGGCATGAATGGGCGATCGAGCCGGCGCCGCTTTACGATGCGCCATTTTATATCGGATCGAAAAAGCTCGACGGCAAAGTGGCCGTCATTACCGGCGGCGACTCAGGCATCGGCCGTGCGGTGGCCGTGCTCTATGCGCGTGAAGGCGCCGATGTGGCGATCATCTATCTCTCAGAGGATAGGGACGCCGAAGATACCAAAAGGGCCGTCGAAGCGGAAGGCCGGCGCTGCATCCTGATCAAGGCCGATGTCAGCGAACGCGACCACTGCCACAACGCGGTGGCTGAGATCGTGCAGGAGTTTGGGCGGATCGACGTGCTGGTCAACAACGCCGCTTTCCAGGTCCACTCCAGCGATTTCAGCGAGCTGACCGAGGAGCATTTCGACACGACGCTGAAGACCAACCTCTACGGCTATTTTCACATGGCGCAGGAGGCCGTGCCGCACATGAAACCCGGTTCGGCGATCATCAATACCGGTTCAGTGACCGGCATCGAGGGCTCGAAGCAACTGGTCGATTACTCCATGACTAAGGGCGGCATTCATGCCTTCACCCGCGCGCTCTCGGGCAACCTTGTCGACAAGGGCATAAGGGTCAACGCCGTGGCGCCAGGCCCGGTTTGGACGCCGCTCAACCCCTCGGACAAGGAAGCCGGCGATGTTTCGAAATTTGGCGCTGACACGCCGATGAAACGGCCGGCCCAGCCGGAGGAGATCGCGCCGGCCTACGTGTTCCTCGCCTCGCCGCACTGCTCCAGCTATATCACCGGCGAGATATTGCCGATCGTCGGCGGCTACTGACGACATGTATTTCATAGCCCTGGCCACTGACTATGACGGCACGCTGGCGCATGAAGGGATCGTTGCCGAGAAGACTCTTGCGGCGCTCGAGCGCTTCAAGAAGAGCGGCCGCAAGCTCATTCTCGTTACCGGGCGCGAGCTGCCCGACCTGAAGCGTGTCTTTCCCGAAGTCGCGATCTTCGACAAGGTCGTCGCGGAAAATGGCGCGCTGATCTACACGCCGGCGAGCGAGGAGGAGCGGGCGATATCTCCGCCGCCCGCCCCCGAGTTCATCGCCAAACTCAGGAAACGCGGTGTCAAACCGCTTTCGGTCGGCCGCTCTATCGTGGCTACCTGGGAACCGCATCAGGCTACCGCACTCGAGGTCATCAAGAAATTGGGGCTGGAGCTGGAAATCATCTTCAACAAGGGCGCGGTTATGATCCTGCCCAGCGGCATCAACAAGGCGACCGGGCTGACAGCCGCGCTTCAGGACCTCAGATTGTCGCCGCACAACGTCGTCGGTGTCGGCGACGCCGAAAACGACCACGCCTTCCTGCGCGCCTGCGGCCTCAGCATCGCCGTCGACAATGCACTGGCGGCGGTCAAGGATACAGCGGATCTCGTGACACGCGGCGCGCGCGGAAAGGGCGTCGAGGAGCTGATCGACAAACTTGTCGAGCGCGATCGCGAGCTTGTGCCGAACCGCGACGGCATTCTGCTCGGCTCGGAGGATGGCAAGGAGGTGCATCTGTCGCCAACCGATACGGTGCTGATCGCCGGCAGCTCCGGCATCGGCAAATCGACCCTGGCGACCGCACTGACGGAGCGCTTCGTCGAGAGAAAGTTCCAGTTCTGCATCTTCGATCCGGAAGGCGACTATGACGGCCTCGAAGGCGCCGTCCGGCTGGGCGACGGCTCGAATGCGCCGACGAAGACGGAGCTGCTCGAGATCCTGGAGAAGCCGGACAACAACCTGGTCGTCAACGGCCTGGCGCTGCGCGTCAATGAGCGGCCGGACTTCTTTGCCGACCTGCTGCCGGGGCTTGGTAGCGTTCGCTTCCGCACGGCACGACCACACTGGCTGATCATCGACGAAGCGCATCACCTCTTGCCGAAGCGGCGCGACGACACGCCAATGGTGCTGGCCATGGAATTGCCGGGCACGATCCTGATCACGGTTCATCCGGACGCGATCTCAACCGAGGCATTGCGGCTGGTCACCGCCGTCATCGCACTCGGCCCCAAGGCGAAAAAGGTCATCAAGACGTTCTGTCACGAGACCGGCACCGAACCGCCAAAGGACAAGGACCTGAACTCTCCAAAAGACAAGCGCGTGCTGTTCTGGCGGCCGCAGGCGCGTAAGAAACCTGCCATGGTCGAGCCGATCGAACCGCGACAGTCGCTCAAGCGCCACAGCCGCAAATATGCCGAGGGCCAGCTGGACGAGAAGGGCAGCTTCTATTTCCGCGGCCCCGACAATGCGATGAACCTCCGCGCCCACAATCTGATGATTTTCGCCCAGATCGCCGAGGGCATCGACGACAAGACCTGGGAACATCATTTGCGCGCCGGCGACTATTCCGAATGGTTTCGCCACCAGATCAGGGACAAGGAACTGGCGCGCGAAACCGCCGAAGCGGAGAAAGACGGCACACTTTCGGCGCAGGAGAGCCGCAACCACGTCCTGGACGCGGTGCGCCGCCGCTATACCGCGCCCGCGACCGCGCCGAAGGAATAGATGCAAACGGCGCCCAGCCGGTCCCAAGCCGGCTGGGTTCACCTCGTGGTCGATCTCCGTCCCGAGCCGGCAGAAGACCGGGTCCCAGTCGGTTCCAATCGTCGATGGTCCATCGTGGAACCTCATCCGCCAAACGAGATTGTGTTCTATCGGGCGCCAGATCCATTCAATGCCGAATAATTGCCCGGAAGGAGACGATGGATGAGCAACGACCGGGACAAGGATGGTCCTGTCTTTTCGGCGGAGCAGGCGCGGCAGGGCGAGATCATCCTGCGGACGCGGGCGCGCCGGATCATTTTCATCGCCGGCCTGGCGGGTCTCGTCTTGCTGGCATTGCTGGTGTGGTGGATTGAATTCCTGACGGCTGGAGCGAAATCATGAAATCACAGCTTGTTGCCGAAAGCGCCGGACAGAGAACGTTCGTCATTGTGCTCGATCCGGGCGAAGAGGCGTTTGCCCAGCTGACGTCCTTTGCCGTCGACAACGACATTGGCAGTGCGGCGCTGACCGCGCTCGGCGCTTTCGAAAGAGCGACCGTCGGCTGGTTCGACCCTGGGGAAAGGACCTACCGGAAAATCCCCGTTCGGGAACAGTGTGAAGTGCTGAGCGCGATCGGCGATGTTGCCATCGGCGACGACGGCAGGCCCAGCCTGCACGTCCACGCAGTCCTTGGATTGAGTGACGGCACCACGAGGGGCGGTCATCTGTTGGACGGCATCGTGCGGCCGACGCTCGAGGTCACATTGGTGGAGACGCCTGGCCATCTGCGCCGCAGGCACCGTCCCGAACTCGGCGTCGCCCTGATCGACTTGGAGGCTTGATCCGAGCCGATCACTTCGTTGATTTGACCGCGGCCGTTTCGGGTACGACCTCCCAACCGAAGACGCTGCGGCCGCCGAGCAGATGCGATTGCTCGAACTCCCCGGCGACGATTTCCTTCAGGCTTGGGCCGGTGACATAGCGCTCGACCTGCCGCGACTGGTCGTCCAGCCGCCGCAACGCGCCGATCTCTTCGTCACGGCCGAGCCTGGCCTTCTGGACAGCCGACTTCAGCACGCCGATCGTCTCGTCATAGACCTTCAGCGGCACGGGGAACGGATGCCGGTCCTTGCCGCCATGCGCCAGCGAGAAACGCCCTGGATCGGAAAAACGGCACGGCGCGCCATGCACCACTTCGGCGACCAGCGCCAGCGCCCGCACCGTGCGCGCGCCGACATTGGGCACCAGGAGAAGCCCGGCGAAATCTGTCGGGCCGCGCTCGGCCGCCGCCGCGATGTTGCCGTGCAGGCGGCGCATGACGACATCGCTTTCGCGTACATCGTGGTGCGCCGGCATCACCAGATGCGGCAGCAGCTTTTGTGCCGGCTCCGGCGCTGGCGCCGAACCCCGCTCCAAAGCGGCAAGCTCCCTCACGATGCGATCCGGTCCAAGGTCATGCAGAAGGTCCAGTTGTCCCTGGCGCGACGCTTCGGCGCGGCGGTCGGTCAGGTTGACGATCTCGCCCTGGTTGGCGCCCTCGATGGCAGCATGCGGCTGGTCGACAAAGCTCTTCAGGCCCTCGGACAGCCAGTGATAGCGGCGCGCCACCTTGCTGTCGCCGTTCATGCCTTGCTGCACCACCACCCATTTGCCGTCATCGGTGACGATAAAGCCGTGCAGATAGAGATCGAAACCGTCCTGGACCGCGGCGCTGTCCACCTTGGCGACAAGCCGGCTGGCAGTCGCGAGGCCTTGCCCGTCGAGGCCGACACGCTCGCCGATCAGGGCAAGCTCGTGCGGGGTCTTGCGCGAATGCGCGCCGCGGCCGCCGCAAACGTGGATGCCGAGTTCGCCGGAAAGCGGCGACAGGCCGCGCTTCAACGCACCGACGACGCTGGTGGTGATGCCGGAAGAGTGCCAGTCCATCCCCATCACGGCGCCAAAGGACTGGAACCAGAACGGATGCGCCAGCCGGCGCAGCAATTCATCGCGGCCGTAATGGTGGATGATCGCCTCGCACATGACCGCGCCAAGCCGCGTCATGCGGTCGCCGAGCCATTTCGGCACGCGTCCGCCGTGAAGTGGAAGATCAGCACTTCCCGATCGCTGTGCCACGCTCTCTTGCTTGCTCCTTGAGTCCTGCCTCCACAGATAGGTATCGAAAGCGCCGCGAAGAAGCGATGGCCTGATTCAGGCCGCGATCGTTGCGAGCCGCTAGAGCAATTCCAGGAAAAGTGTGAACGGTTTTCCGTCCGGGATTGCGCAGAAACAAAGAGATAGAGCGTTTCGGCGTTTCCGTGAAACGATGAACCGCTCTAGCGGGCAGGCTCGCTGAGGAGATCAAACTTTTGGATCTCGCAATGCTCGCCCACCGATGCCAGCAGATCCATTGGCGGTGCGCCAGTGTCGGGCCGCCTCCAACTGATCTCGAACGAGAACACAGGGTCCTTGAGATCTGGGCGCCTCTCTATTGCGACGAGGCGTGCCTGGTAGCCAAGCGGCCCGATGAGCGCATCGAGCTCCTGTCGAGCCGCGGCCTTCCACGTCAGTTCCAACTGGGCATGGTGTTCGCGCGACATTCGAAGGTCCACCCATTTCAGGACCAGCAAGGTGGCCAGCGTCAGCGCCGTGCCGGCCGCGCCCAAGCCGTATTGGCCACCACCGAAAGCCAATCCGATCGCCGTCATCACCCACAACGTGGCCGCCGTGGTGACCCCGCTGACAAGATTGCCGCGGCGAAGAATGGCGCCACCGCCGATAAAGCCAACGCCGGTCAACACGCCCAGCGGAAAGCGCAAGACGTCCATCGATGCAAACGAATCCGGGTGCTTGCCAACGGTCTCGAGCAGAATACTGGCCTGGATCATTGTGATGGCGGCGGCCAATCCGACCAGCACGGTGGTGCGTAGCCCCGCCGCGTGCCCGCGCGCCTCGCGGTTGAGGCCTATCAACAGGCCGGCGAGCGCGGTCAGAAGCAGTCGTGCCGCGATGTCCTGCCAGACCGGAACAACGAGAAGCATCGCGGTCACCCGTCAGGCCAAGCGCTGCTGGCCAGGAATAGCGCCAGGGTCAAAGCGAACAAGGGCAAGAGCGTCTTCATCGCAAATTCTTTTCGTCGATAAGCAACAAACGATGCGCTTGGATTTTGGTTGCGCCGCCGACGATTCACTCCGGCGATCGGCAGCGGCGGAACAAAACCTTCGGCCTGTGGGTTGGTGGGTTCACGCCAACGAAGGATTTGCAGTCATGGTCCGCTTGCTGCTTGCCGGAGCCGTCGCTTATCTGGCCTATCGCATCACCAAGGAGATCGGTGGGTCCGACGAGGTCGATCCGCGGTCGCCTTCACCCGACCAAACCGGCCGCAAGGTGCCGAGGCGGGAAAGCGGGGCGCAGGGGAATGGCCGACGGCGGTAGCGAATGCCTCAGCGGCGGCGCGGACCAGCCATGACCGCATTTCCGTTGCCGCTCGACCTTCGTCCGATGGAAGCCAAAGCCGCCGATGCAATTCCTGGCGGTGACGGGCTTTGGCAGTACGAACCGAAATGGGACGGGTTCCGCTGCCTCGTGTTCAAGGGCGACGATGCCGTCGATCTGCGTGCAAAATCGGGCAAGCCGCTTGGCCGCTATTTTCCCGAACTGGTCGTGGTGCTGCGCTATGTGAACTCGCGGCGGTTTGTTGCCGACGGCGAGATCGTCATCGAGGTCGACGGATCGTCCTCGTTCGAGGCCCTGCAAATGCGCCTTCATCCAGCCGAAAGCAGGATCCGCAAGTTGAGCCTGGAGACGCCTGCCATGCTGGTCCTGTTCGACATGCTGGCCGAACCCGGCGGCAGGATCATCATCGAAGAGCCTCTCACCAGCAGGAGGCAGGCGATTGAGGCCTTTGTCGCGTCGGCGGCACGGCCCGAACTGCACCTGTCTAAATATACGCACGACGCCGCCACCGCCGAGCGCTGGCTGCAGGGCGCCGGCCACGGCTCGACCGACGGTGTCGTTGCAAAACTGATCGCCGGGCCATACCGGCCCGGCGAGCGCGCCATGGTCAAGGTCAAGCGGCTGCGCACGGCGGATTGCGTGGTCGGCGGCTTTCGCTATCTCGCCGGCAGCAACGAAGTCGGATCCCTGCTGCTCGGCCTCTACAACAACGAAGGCAGGCTGGACCATGTCGGGTTCACCTCGACCATCGGCAAGGACGACAGGGCGGCGCTGACCAGACGGCTGGAAAAACTGCGGGCCAAACCGGGTTTCACCGGCAAGGCGCCGGGCGGACCAAGCCGCTGGAGTACGGACCGCAGCGGACAATGGGAACCGATAAAGCCTGAACTGGTGGTCGAGGTTCGTTTCGACCATGTGACAGGCGACCGGTTCCGGCATGGAACCAAGCTGTTGCGCTGGCGGCCGGACAAGCAGCCGCGGCAATGCACGTTCGAGCAGATCGAGTAAGTCCGTCCCGAGGCACCGATTCAAGCTCTTGCTGCCCCGTCCTGCCGACGACGACGGAACCAATGCAGAATTCGCTGGTTCGCCGCACTAGCGGAGCCTCGGCAATCCATTGCCGAGGCTCGGAGGCGATCTGGTAGATCAAGCGGCTTCTTGCATTGCGCGTTCGTTGACACCGCTTTCGCCGAGCTTGGAAAGCGCTTCGTCGGTCGCGACCTCTTCCTTGAGAGTTGCCCTGAGCAGCTCGACAACGTCGCTCTTGCCAAGTTCTTCCGCCCACGCGATCAAAGTGCCGTAGCGAGCGATCTCGTAATGCTCGACGGCCTGCGCCGCACCGACAAGCCCGGCGTCGAGCGCGGGAGCACCGTTATACTCCTCGAGCATTTCCGAGCCCTCTTCGATGATGCCGTCAATCGCCGGGCAGGTCTTGCCGCGGGCCGGCTTGCCGAATTTCTCGAACACCTCCTCCAGGCGGTCGACATGTCCTTCGGTTTCCATGCGGTGCTTCTCGAAGGCGGCGGTCACTTCTTCCGACTCCGCGCCCTTGGCCATTTTGGGCAGCGCTTTCAGTATCTTCTTCTCGGCGTAGTAGAGGTCTTTGAGCCCGTCGAGGAACAGATCCTCAAGGCCCTTGCTTGCCGTCTTCGCGGCCTTTTTCGTAGTCACCATGATCCTCTCCCCAATGGTTGGTGCCGCCTCGCAAAGTAGAGGCGTCCGATAACCCACCGACGGGAAACAAGTTCCCTGACGGTCCGGGAGCTTTGAAAATTTTCCGACCCGCCGTGTAGTGTCGCAAGGGGCCTCAACCTGCGGCAGCAATCGGCCAGGAAAGCGCCGTCAGCGCTCGCCGATATGCTCGACCAGGCGGGTATATTCGGCCTCGGCCAGGCCGTAGCCGCCATCCGCCAGTGCGACGAGACCATCGCGATCGCGAATGATAATTTCGCCGCGGCGGGACCGGATGAGCCCTCGCCCCTCAAGCAGCTGCAACGCGACCGTGACGCCCGGGCGCCTTACGCCAAGCATGATCGACAGGAATTCGTGAGTGATCGTCAGCCGGCCGCCGTCCACCCGATCGTCACACATGAGCAGCCAGCGCGCCAGCCGGTCTTCAAGTTTCGATCGCGCGTTGACCAGCGCGGTATAGCCAGTCTGGACATGCAGATATTGCACGTAGCGCAGCAAGAACAGGCGCAGCGTCGGGCTTTGCGTCAGCGCTGCCTTGAATGGCTCGGCATCTATCCTGGCGGCTTCTCCCGCCAGTTGCACATAGCAATCATGGACCGTACGGTCGTCGCCCATTATCAGAGCCGAGCCGGTCATACCTTCCAAGCCGACAAGGCCAACTTCCGCATCGCTGCCGTTCGGCATTTTCGCAACCACCGAACCGATGCCGTCCTCGAGGAAATAAATGGCCTCGATCGGCGATCCGGACACTTCGAGCGATTGCCGTAACTCCAGCGAACAGCGCTCGATGTGCGGCTCGAGAGATGCGAAATCGCCGGCGCTCATCCGGCGCAACAGCTTGTTTTTGTACAGGTTTTTGTTGGAAATTGCTGGATCAGACATAGCTCGCCCCAAAACAGGGCAAGAGCTTTTTTATCTCCCAGCCGTCCGCGCCCGGTATAACCTGCGGACGATAGCGCTCATATAAGCACTGAAAGGTATGGAGCCTACTAAATAAAAAAATGAATCGATGCACGGCAGTTTCTCCTGCCGCTTGCCTACGAAAACATCCGACTGAAAGTTAGAGTTGGAAACGTACCAAAGACAGTTTGGTACGAAAACGACAATTGAGATCATCGGGCGCGAAAGAGCCCGTCGCGAGGGATGCAACGGGCTCCATTCGGGCGTCGTGGGCTACGCCCAGTGATCCAAATGAGGGGTGGGTTGGATCGCAGCAACAATGCAGGTGGAAGGCAGTCGTTCCCAAACTGTCTGCTTGGTAATTTCCGTACATTGAGTTTGGAAGAGAGCGGCGCTAATTGAATTGGAGTCGTCCACACAGACATGGCGAGTGGACGCTTGAAAGACGCTTCGCGCTTTCGCCCTTTTCAAGGGAGGATGGCATGTCGATGCAAGGTGCAGCAACTCCAGCCGAACTGAGCGTGCTGAAAAAAGCGCTCGACGACTGCTGCCGCGAGTTGGGTGTTGCGGACGACAGTCCTGTCCGCGAGCGGTTGGCCGCCCGTATCATGTCGCTGTTCAACGAGGGTGTGCTCAGCGCCGATCTGAAAGAAGCGCTGGCCGCCGATCGCCAACACTAAGCTGCTGCTATGGTGGTGTCCTCGTTGCCGAAAGGTTCGGCACCGGGTCGCCCTTTTTAGCCAAGGATCATGGAAATCTTGTCTCTTCACGACAAAACGCCCGGCGCTTGTTACCAAGCGCCGGGTGTTTGGTCGTGAGCGTGACACTAAAGCGCGTCGCGCTCGACCGGCCCCATGCGACGCGCTTTAGGTTCCTGTTTTATGCATGTCGCTATCACAAAACCGCTGCACACTTTTGCGCGACATACATCAAATGCGCCCAAGCAGGACCAGGATGATGACTATAAGCAACACCAGGCCGAGGCCGCCACCACCGTAATAGCCGGTGCCATAGAACGGTCCGCCGCCCAAGCCGCTGAAGCCGCCAAGCAAGGCAAGGACCAAGATAATGATGAGAATGGTTCCAAGGCCCATGATGTCTGCTCTCCTTGTTTGCGCTGCCGCCATTCGCATCAGCGCGTCGCATTGTACAAAGGTATGAACTCGCAAGGAGCATTCCTGTTCCGGCGGGACGGTAAGGCGTACGCTCATGCGGCGAGCAAAATGCCGGGTTGTGCCGTTAGAAAAGTCCATAGATGCGTGCCCGCGGAGAATGGCATGCCGGCCACCTTGAACACCTGAGAACATGCTGAATTTCATAGGAAATTTGTCGGAACCTTCGCCAGCTCGAACGGTTGTTTTCGTAGTCGCAACGCGACGACCCTCGTAAAAAGGAGAAGCATCATGCTCACGAAAATTCTCGCAGCTTCGGCGCTTACGATCGGTCTGGCCACGTCAGCGATGGCCCAGAACGTCGGCGACCCCTCCGGAGCCGCTGCCGACGGTAGCGGGCGGACGGTCGTAGTCCCGGATAATGGCGGCCCTGACACCGGCACGGATTCGACCATCACCAACAGCATTCGCGATTTCTCAACGACGAATTCGAATGCCGACCGGAATTGCCCGCCGGGCCCGCAGGGGGCTCTGCCCGATGCGACCGGCAAGGCTCGGGACACGATGGCGCCGACGGTGAACGACAACCACTGCGGCAAGTAAGCGCCCGGTCATCACAGCCTGACGAGGCCGCGGAGCATAGGCTCCGCGGCCGGCTGGTTTTGCCGTAAAATCAGCCTAACGGCCGCGGTGGTCGAAGCTGACCGCGATATCCCGACCGTCCAGCGCCCGAACGATAAAGCCAACCAGCTCCTCGTCGGTTTGCCGGAACCAGGGAAAGCGTTTGCGCAAATCGGCTATGACGACGGTGGTCGAGAGAATGTCGCCGGAATGATAGTCGGCCATGATGGTATGAACGGCAGCGTCGGTGTCAATACCGATTCCTAGCGGCGACTTGATCTGCCCCACGGAAGCCTCCACCCATCTCTCCCAGCCAACGATAGCAAGACTGCGGCAAAGCGAAAGAGCTTGTACGATTCCGTACGATCTCGCGGCTTGCGTTGCACTTTCCACGACCCGGCCGGCGTCTTTTGTTTTGCGTTTCCAAACCATTGTTTGGCGTCGCGGCGGCGTGGCCGCCGCGATCAGGCAACCTCGCCGCAGCTTCCGCGTTGAGCCATCGGAGGGATGACATCGGCCTCGGAGAACTTCCATGAAAACACTTCTATCCATCACTGCGGCAGCGCTGATGGCCGGCGCGCCTTTGGCTGCTTTTGCTCAATCGGCGACGCTGACGCCTCTAACGACCGACACCATGAGCAAGGTTGACACCGCGACGTTCGTCAAGACCGTGCCCATCGCCAATACATTCGAAATCGAATCGAGCCGACTTGCGCAGACGCAGGCGACTGCCGACGACGTGAAGGCATTCGCGGCGCAAATGGTCACGGACCACACCAAGGCCGGCGAGGACTTCAAGGCGGCGCTCAGCAGGGGTCAGACGACTTCGGCCACCGCGCCAGCCGGCCCGTCGCTGGACACCAAGCACCAGGCGCTGCTCGACCAACTTAAGGAGGCCAGCGGTGACAGCTTCCAATCGAAATATATCGACATGCAGACCCAGGCGCATAAGGAAGCGGTGGCGATGTTTTCCGCTTACGCAAATTCCGGCGACGATCCGGCGATGAAGGAGTTTGCCAAGAAGACGCTGCCGGTGCTGCAAATGCACGAACGTCATGTCAAGGACCTCGCTGCCGCGCATCAATGAGAGCGAGGAGTGCCTTTTGCAAACGAAAGGCCGCCCCACACACGGCCTGTGTAAAGCGGCTGTAGTCCGGCCACACGGCCGGGAACAAAGCACAGAGAGTGCCGTTATTTATCCGGCTTGTTCGGGGAGGATCCAATGGAAGGCGGCATTCGCGAGGCCTCAAGGATAGTAGCGCCGGCTTTCGGCACCGTCCTGGTCGCCGCTGTCATAGGCTGAAATCGCTTTCCGAACGGGACAGGCTGCCTTCATGCGCTACGGCGAGATATTTGCAAATGTTACGGCACTCATGTTGCTGGCCTTGATGATTGGCGGCGTCTTCGTCCTGTTTGGAGAGCCGCTGTGGCCGCGGCACTACGCGAGAATGGTGCTGGTTACGGATATCGATGCCATGACCACCGCGTCAGTCCGAACAAGCTGCGTGCCCAGTCCATGCCTGCCCGACACCATCGATCACACCGTGCTCACTCC
Organism: Mesorhizobium sp. M1328; assembly: GCF_040318075.1. NCBI lineage: Bacteria > Pseudomonadati > Pseudomonadota > Alphaproteobacteria > Hyphomicrobiales > Phyllobacteriaceae > Mesorhizobium > Mesorhizobium sp. M1328. The sequence continues at coordinate 370,680 of NZ_JAMYLO010000001.1, forward strand.
TCGCCCCGAGGACGGACCGTGATCTGCGATTGCAGCAGACGCGGAGCGAGGAGATGCGGAAAGGCCCGCCACGCGACCTGCGCGACGGACCCTTTGGTTCAATCAAACCATCTGGCCACAACTAAGTCAGGATAATCACGATCTTGTAGGTATTCGGGTCGACGATGACGATCCGGCCATCGGCGAGCACGAAATACTCATAGCCTTCGTAAGCCGGAACGATCTTGACGATGCGCGCCGGCAGACGATGCAGCCGGACTTTCTTCCGCGGAACCTCGATGCCGACAGAGATGTCGAAATCGACGCTGGAAACGGGTTGGACGTTCGTCTCCTTGATGACCTGCGTGATCTCCGTCTTCTGTTCAACGGTCACATTGTTGATGGAAGCGGTCGAACTCTGGTCTTGCGTCTGCGTCGAGGCATTGCCCTGAGTCTGCTCGGTGGTCGTGGTCCCAGTCTTGCCCTGAGCCTGCTCCTCGGTCTTCATTTTCGTGTTGCCTTGGGCCTGCTCGGTAGTGGTGGTTCCGGCCTTGCCCTGGGCCTGCTCTTCGGTCTTCAGCTTCTTGTTGCCCTGCGCCTGTTGATCAGTCGTAGCGCCGGCCTTGCCCTGGGCCTGCTCGTCGGTCTTCAGCTTCGGTTTGCCCTGCGCCTGTTGATCAGTCGCAGCGCCGGCCTTGCCCTGAGCCTGCTCGTCCATCTTGGCGCCATTCTGGCAATTGGCAGCGCCGGCTGCGCAATTGGCGCCGGACTGGTCGTCGGTCGACTGCTGCGTCTGGGCAAGTGCAGCTCCGCAGCTGACGCTGATTGCTAGCATGCTGGTGATCAGAACGCCTTTCATGAGAGATCTCCTTGGAAAATGCGTCCCTTCACCGCGTAAAACTGCGGCTAAAAAATTTTGTTCCAAACCAATGGAGCGAAACGGCAAGCGATCCGAGTGGCGGAACAAGCTCCACCTGATGACGTTACTGGCCTATAGCGACCCCGCTGCGAACGGCATGACGCGGCGCAGCGCAGAGGTGGCTCACGACGAAAGGAGACGATCATGAGAATGCATCTTTCGGCAGCCGCGGCTGGGTTCTTGCTGCTTGCGGGTATTGGCGCCGCTGCCGCTCAGGACGTGGTCATCGAACCGCAGCAGGAGACGATCGTACGCGAGTATGTGAAAAAGCAGCCTCTGGCGTCCGTCCAGCTTCCCGGCGTGGAGCTCAATGTCGGCTCGACCCTGCCCGATACCGTCGAGCTTCATGAGGTTCCCGACGTCAAATACCGCTATGTCGTCGTCGACAATCGGACCGTCCTGGTCGATCCTGGCTCGCGCAGGATTGTAAAGGTCATCGAGTGAGCAAGCGCGTCGCTTTGAAGGGACATGCGGCGCGTCCAGCATTGTCGACATCCCAAACTGCTGCCCGTGTTGGGCATTCGGACGCAGAAAGGCCCGCCGCTTCGAAGCACGGCGGGCCTCATAGCGGAGACGACAGCCGGACAATTTCTGAGCCAGCATTGGCTTGGAACGCATGATCCCAGCACGCCCTGTGCTCGCCAGGCCCGAAACTTTGAGAGAATATTCCTGGCTTGGCATTTCGCGGGAAATACGGTGCTTTGATCCGACGGTCAGCATTCCCGATGATGCCGGCAAGGCTTGGCACTCCGCTTGGCCGCAACGACTTCAGAACCGACGGGATAGATCATGTCTGGGAACACCAACACTTTGCTCTCATTTCTCTCCGCAAGTATAAACCGGCGCGCCGGTCTGGCTGTACTTTTCGCGTCGGCGGTTGCGATTGTCGGCCTTGCTGCGCCGTCGTTCGCCGAAGACAAGACGGCGGTCAAGGTCGGCATCATGAGCGGCGAGGATGAGGATGTATGGCGCGTCGTCACCGCCCAGGCGGCGGAGAGGGGGCTGACGATCGAGACCGTGGTGTTCAACGACTACACCCAGCCGAATGAAGCACTCGAGCGTGGCGAAATCGACGCCAACGCCTTCCAGCACAAGCCCTATCTCGACAACCAGATCAAGACGCAGGGCTATCACATCGTCCCGGTCGGCTATACCGGGGTCTGGCCGATCGGCCTCTATTCCAAGAAGTACACGAAGATTGCCGACCTGCCCGAAGGCGCCGTCATTGGCGTGCCGAACGACCCGTCCAATGAGGGCCGCGCACTGCGCGTTCTGCAGAGCGAAGGTCTGATCAAGCTCAGGGAAGGCACCGGCATTCTGGCTACGACGACCGACATTGCCGAAAACCCGAAGAAATTGGTCGTCAAGGAGCTTGACGCCGGCATTGTCGGGCGCTCGGTGGAAGATCTCGACGGGGCCGTGGTCAACACGGATTGGGCGCTTAAAAGCGGCCTCACACCGGAGAACCGCATCGCCCAGGAGGCGGTGGCCGACAATCCCTACCGCAACTTCATCGCGGTCAAGGCCGGCAATGAAAACCAGCCCTGGGTAAAGACGTTGGTCGCCTCCTATCAGAACGAAAAGGTGAAGGCCGAATTCGACCGGGTCTACAAGGGAACCGGCATCAGCGCCTATTGATTTGCCGAACCGGTCCGGGTGCTGAAGCCCGGTCCATGAGGAAAGCGGTCCGTGTTGCAACGCGGACCGCGATCGCGTTTGTGGATCGCGAGACAGGAATTTTCATGAACCAGCATTTCGCCTCGGCCACCGAGATCATGCATCCCATCGGCAGCCGTTCCACCGGACCGGACGATGTCGTGCGCCTCGTCGAGCTGAAGCGCCGCTTCGGCGCTACGGCGGCGCTGGACGGCGTATCGCTCAGCGTGCGCCAGGGCGAGATCCTCGGCATCATCGGCCGCAGCGGCGCCGGCAAGTCGACGCTGATACGCTGTCTGAACGGCCTGGAGCGGCCGGATACAGGACAGGTCTTCATCGAAGGCCGCGACATCAGCCGGCTCGGCGAGCGCGAATTGCAGCCGCTGCGCCGGCGCATCGGCATGATCTTCCAGCATTTCAATCTGCTGTCCGCCAAGACGGTCGAAGACAATGTAGCGCTGCCGCTCAAGATCGAAGGCCGGCCCAGAGCCGAACGCCTGGCGCGCGCTGCCGAGTTGCTCGAGCTCGTCGGCCTGTCGGAGAAGGCGAAAGCCTATCCGGCGTCGCTTTCGGGCGGGCAGAAGCAGCGCGTCGGCATTGCCCGGGCGCTTGGGGCGCGCCCGGCGCTGCTGCTGTCGGACGAAGCGACCTCGGCGTTGGACCCGGAGACGACGCGCTCCATCCTTGCCTTGCTCAGAGACATCAACCGGCAGCTCGGCCTGACCATCCTGCTCATCACCCATGAGATGGAGGTGATCCGTTCGATCGCCGACCGGGTCGCGGTGATCGATGCCGGACGAATCGTCGAGCAAGGGCCGGTGTGGTCGGTCTTTGCCGATCCGAAGTCGGCGATCACACAAAGCCTGCTCGGCGGCATCAGGCCGCAATTGCCGGCGGAGATCGCAAGCCGGCTAACGCAGAACGCCGGCGTGGAGGCGATCCTCAGGATCGACGTGGCGGGTGAGGCCGCGCGAAGCCCGCTTTTGTCCGATCTTGCCTCGGCAGTTCCCGGCTCGTTCCGCCTGGTGCATGGCGGCATCGATCACGTCCAGCAGCAGCCTGTCGGGACACTGTTCGTGGCGGTCGCGGGCAGCAATGAAGGTCACCTGGCAGAGGTGATCGCGTTCTTGAAAGCTCGCCAAGCGCGGGTGGAGGTGCTTGGCCATGTCGCCGGTTCTGTTTGAGCTTCTCGTCCGTTCGATCTGGGAAACGATCCTGATGACAGCCGCCTCCGGCCTCATCTCGCTGGTTTTCGGGCTGCCGCTCGGCCTGGCGCTGGTCGCCACCGACCGCGGCGGCATCGCCGAAAACCTGTGGGTGAACCGCGCGCTCGGCGCGGTCATCAACGGTTTCCGCTCGGTGCCTTTCATCATCCTGCTGGTTGCGCTGATCCCGGTGACGCGGCTGATCGTCGGCACCTCGATCGGCACCTGGGCAGCGATTGTGCCGCTGTCGATCGCGGCGACGCCCTACTACGCCCGGATCGCCGAAGTGTCGCTGCGCGAGGTCGACCACGGGCTGATCGAAGCGGCGCGCGCCATGGGCGGCAACCGCTGGACGATCATTCGCGAGGTGCTGGTGCCGGAAGCGTTGCCCGGCATCGTCGCCGGCTTCACGGTGACGCTGGTGACGCTTATCGGCGCCTCGGCCATGGCCGGCGCCATCGGCGCCGGCGGGCTGGGCGACCTCGCCATCCGCTACGGCTACCAGCGCTTCGAAACGTCCGTCATGATCGCCGTGGTCATCGTCCTGATCGTCCTGGTCTGCGGCATCCAGTGGGCCGGCGACCGGCTGGTCGCGAGGCTGGATCACAGGGCATAGGGCCGCTTGAACTGAGGGTGCGCTGCGGTTTGGGCGATGCGCCAGCACCCGGTGAGACCCTCACTGCCGGTCCGGCTTCTCCACCGCGCTCAGCGCCGCCAAGCCTTGTAGAGGCGGCTCTCCGGCTTGCAAATATAGCTGGATCAGTTGCTCATCCTCTGCGCCTTTATAGGCTAACGGAATACCTCTGATTTGAGCGGGCATGTCCCAATCGAGCGGCCGATCCTCCGGCGCGAACCACTTGCATCGCCGAACCTCCACCCAATGCCGGCGAATTGACAAACAATTGCCGAGGCCGTCGTCTTCGTAGCCGAACTCCACTCCAGAGCACGAACATATGATGTAGCTGGGTTCTTTGCTGTTCTCGCCCCATGGCAGATCGGGAGATTGATCGAGGCCGCAGACACGGCATTTGAAGTTATCTTGTGGATTCATTTGATCCCGAACAGATCTCTGGCTTGCTCTGCCGTATAGTACCCTAGCCTGACATCCCGAGCGACCAGTTCCGAATCGCGCTGCAACGGGTCACCGTAGCCGCCGCCGCCCGGCGTGCCGACGCGCACGCGATCGCCTGCCTTCAGCGCGATGTCCTGTTCCTTGGACAGATGCGGCGGCACATGTTCCTTGCCGTCGCGGAACACGGTCACCGTGTTGACCGCACCGTCTTTGCCGCCGAGCGCGCCTTGCGGGCCAAACCGGCCATGGTCCATGACGAAGGAGGCGCGGGCGTCACCGCGCAGGATCTCGACCTCATAGGCGAGGCCAAAACCGCCGCGATGCTTGCCGGCGCCGCCCGAGCCTTCGCGCAGGGCGTAGTGGCGGTAGAGCACCGGGAAGGCCTGCTCCATGATCTCGACCGGCGGCGACTTTGAAATGCCGATGGTCGAGCAGCCATTGGTCAGGCCGTCGTGACCGGCATTGCCGCCATAGCCGCCGCCGGAAATCTGGTACATGACGTAGTCGCGGCCGCGCGCCGGGTCGTTGCCGCCGAGCGCGAAATTGCCGCTGGAGCCGGCCGGAGCCGCCGTCACTTTGTCCGGCAGCGCCTGCACCATCGCCGCGAACACCGCCTCGGCAATGCGCTGCGAGACTTCGGCTGCGCAGCCCGACACCGGCCGCGGATATTTGGCATCGAGGAAGGTGCCTTCCGGCCGCTTGACGATCAGCGGCTCGAAGGCGCCAGCGCTGATCGGCACGTCGGGGAAAATGTGCCGCATGGCGAGATAGACCGAGGACAAGGTAGTCGCCAGCACGCTGTTCATCGGCCCAGCGCAGGGCTTTGACGACCCCGAGAAGTCGAAGCTGAGCGTGTCGCCCTGTTTTTCGACCGCCAGCGCGATAGTCAGCGGCTCGTTGACTACGCCGTCGGAATCAACGAAAGCCTGCGACCGGTAAATGCCGTCCGGAATGGCTGATATGTTGACGCGCATCTGTTCAGCGGCGCGGCGCCGCAATTCGGCGATCGCATCGACCACCGTTTCATCTCCGTAACGATCCAAAATTCCGTTGAGCCGGTCCTGTCCGATCAGCAGTGCCGCCGCCTGCGCGCGGATGTCGCCGATGCGCTGGTCCGCAACCCTGATGTTCGAGCAGATAATGGCGTAGATTTCGCGATCGAGCACGCCCTTCTTGAACAGCTTCACCGGCGGCAGTCGCAAGCCTTCCTGCTCGACCGCCGTTGCCGAGGCGGAGAAGCCGCCCGGCACCGAACCGCCGATGTCGGGCCAGTGGCCGGTGTTCGACAGCCAGCAGAATATTTTGCCGCCGCGATAGACCGGCATGGCGAAGCGCACATCCATCAGATGGGTGCCGCCGAGATAGGGATCGTTGACGATGTAGATATCGCCTGGCTCGGGCGGCAGGCAGCGACCGTCGGCGATCATCTCGATCACCGTTTTGGTCGAATACTGCATGACGCCGACGAACACCGGCAGGCCTTGGCTGCCTTGCGCGATCAGCGAACCATCGAGCGCCGAATAGATACCGTCGGAGCGGTCATTGGCCTCGGCGATAACAGGCGAGAACGCGGCGCGCGAAAACGTCAGGTCCATTTCGTCACAGACCTGCTGTAGGGCCGCCTGGATGACCGAAAGGGTGATGGCGTCGAGCTTTTCCATCTCAGGCCTTACCGATATCGATGATGATGTTGCCGTCGGCATCCGATCGCGCCAGGTCGCCGGGCTCCAGCACCGTGGTGGCGTCCATCTGTTCGAGGATTGCCGGCCCTTCGATTGTTGCGTCGAGCGGCAGTTTCTCTCTGCTGTAGACCGGCGTGTCGTACCAGCGCCCGCCATACCAGACAGGCCTGACTTCGCGCCGCGCCTCTTCGAGCGTTTTGGCGCGGCCAGCCGGGTCGATCAGCCGGGACAGATCGATCGCCGGCCGCACGCCGGTCACCGAGGTGTTGAGGTTGACCAGATTGGCGCGGATTTCCGGCAGCTCGACCTTGAAGCGGGCGAAATAGGCCTTCTCGAACAGTTGCTGCAGTACCTCGCGCGTCACCGCAGACGACGGCAGCGGCACGTTGATGATATGCGTCTGGCCGACGAACTGCATGTCGGCGGAATGCGTGACGCGGATCATTTCCGGCTTCACCGCTTCCTTGCCGACCAGCTCCTCGCCTTCGTTTCGGTGCCGTTCCAATACTCCGTGAAGCTGGGTTTCATCGAGACTCGCCACCGGCTGGTTGACTGTATTAACGAAATCATGGCGCAGATCGGCGACGACACAGCCGAGCGCATTGGTAATGCCTGGCCGCGCCGGCACCAGCACCTTGGGCAAGCCGAGCTCGCGCGCCAATGCCGTCGCATGCAGCGGCCCGGCGCCGCCGAAGGCGAACAGCGCGAAATCGCGCGGGTCGTGGCCGCGCGACACCGACACCATGCGGATGGCGCCGGCCATCTTCACGTTGCCGAGCCGCAGCACGGCACCCGCCGCCTCGACGCCGGACAGGCCCGTGGCGCGGCCGATCCTGTCCTCGAATATGCCGGTGACGCGTTCGACGGTGACCGGGTTTTCCACCGCAAGCAGCTTTTTCGGCGCCAGCCGACCGAGCACCAGATTGGCGTCGGTAATGGTCGGCTCCAAGCCGCCGCGTCCGTAGCAGATCGGCCCGGGATTGGCGCCGGCGCTTTCCGGGCCGATCTGGATCAGGCCGGCCGCATCGACGCGGGCGATCGAGCCGCCGCCGGCGCCGACCGTATGCACCGCCACCATCGGCACATGGATCGGCATGGCATATTCGATCTCGATCTCGTTCGACACCGCCGGCTCGGCGTTGCGGATCAGCGCCACATCGGTCGAGGTGCCGCCCATGTCGTAGGTGACCAGGTTTTCGAAGCCGGCGCGCTTGCCGGTATAGGCGGCGGCAATGACGCCGGAGGCGGGTCCCGACATGACGGTCTTGGCCGACTCACGTGTGACAAAGCGGGCCGAGATCATGCCGCCATTGCCGTTCATGATCAGGAAGTCGCGGGCGTAGCCTTTTGACGCCAGTTCCTTGCGCAGCCGTTCGACATAGCGTTCGAGGATCGGCTGCACCGAGGCGTTGACCGAAGCGGTCACGCCGCGCTCGAATTCGCGCGCTTCCGAAAGCAGCGCATGGCCTGTCGTGATGTAGCCGTTCGGCCAAAGCTCGGCGGCGATCTCGGCCGCGCGCCGCTCATGCGCCGGGTTGGCGTAGGAATGCAGGAAATGGATGACGAGGGATTCGCAGCCGGCTTCGATCAGTTCTGAAATCGCTGCCCGCATCTCGGCCTCGTCGAGCGGTATGCGCACCGCGCCCGAGGCCTCGACCCGCTCCGACACTTCGAGCCGCAGATTGCGCGGAATGATCGGCACGAAAGTGCCTGTCATGCCGTAGGGTTGCGGCCGTGTCCGCCGGCCTAGCTCGATCACGTCGCGAAAGCCGCGCGTGGTGATCATGCCGGTTTTGGCCAGCCGGCGCTCCAGCACCGCGTTGGTTGTGGTGGTCGTGCCGTGCACGATAAGGTCGATGCCGTCGATCGGAAAGCCGGTGGCACCAAGCGCTGCAACGACGCCGAAGGCCTGGTTGTCGACCGTGGTCGGGGTCTTGGCGATATGCACCCGGCCACCGTCGCGGCCGTCGATCAGAAGCAGGTCGGTAAAGGTGCCGCCGACATCGATACCGGCCACGACGCTGCCCGTCGAATCCAGAGCTTGCGCCGAAAAATTCTGTCCCATTGTCGAAACCCGAAATGCCCGAACTGCTTACATGCCTCAGTTTGGAAAGCTGTTTTACGGCGGCGTCTTGACGCAAATATCGTTTGTATACTAATAAATTCCGGACACAAGAGCTTACCGCTTCGGAGTGTGCAAACGGCACGCTGGAACCTGACCGGTTCGGGCGCGCAGGTGAAGATTTGGCGCGGGCGCTGAGCTGGCCCAGAAGGTTAGGTTTGATGAACACCACATCCGCGTTCAACACTACCGGCGCCCGGCCGTTGCAGTTCCCGATACCGGCCAATGTCTATGCCGAAACCGTGGTCTCGGTGAAGCACTATACCGACCGGCTGTTTTCGTTCCGCATCACCCGGCCGCAATCACTGCGCTTCCGCTCCGGTGAGTTCGTCATGATCGGCCTGCCCAATGCCGAGAAGCCGGTGTTCCGTGCCTATTCGATCGCCAGCCCCGCCTGGGACGACGAACTCGAATTCTTCTCGATCAAGGTGCCGGACGGCCCGCTGACCTCGGAGCTGCAGAAAATCCAGATCGGCGACACCGTCATCATGCGGCAGAAGTCGACCGGCACGCTGGTGGTCGACGCGCTGATCCCGGCCAAGCGCCTGTTCATGATCTCGACCGGCACCGGCATTGCGCCCTTCGCCAGCCTGCTGCGCGATCCCGATACCTATGAGAAGTTCGAGCAGGTTATCCTGACCCATACATGCCGCGACAATGCCGAGCTCACCTATGGCCAGGAGCTGGTGGCCGCACTGGAGAACGATCCGCTGATCGGCGAGCTGACCGGCGGCCGGGTCACGCTCTACAATTCAACGACGCGCGAGACCTCCGAGCGCATGGGCCGCATCACCGCACTGATCGGCTCGGGCAAATTCTACACCGATCTCGGCATCGACAAGCTCAATCCCGAGACCGACCGCATCATGATCTGCGGCTCGATGCATATGCTGAAGGACGTCAAGGAGCTGGCTGAAAGCCACGGCTTCCAGGAAGGCTCGCTGCATCATCCGGCAAGCTTCGTCGTCGAGCGCGCCTTCGTCGGCTGAGACGCGGCAGTTCAGCGTCCACTGGTTTGCGATCCTGATTTTGATCATACGGTCAAAAATCGGCTGCCTTGACTGCCTTTTTCCGCTATGACCGCTTGAAGGACTCGTGAAGCGCTGCTTCACGGTCTATCTTCGGCATAAGTCGCTGAAAACAAGGGGCAGGAGATGAGCAGCACAATCCGCGAAACCGATCTCGGCACGTCCAAGATCACGCCGCTGCCGGCGCGGCCCGCCGCCAATGCGCCTATGCCGCAGGCCCATGGCATTGCCCGCAATCCCGGCATGAGGCTCGATCTTGGCTTCATGGAATCGGTGCGCAGCGTCAACCGCTCGGCGCTGGAACGCCGCGTCGCCAGCCTGACCAAAAGACGCTCGATCAAGGCAGATAACCAGGCCGCCTGGCTGCTGCGCGCTGTCGCCTGCATGGACCTGACGACGCTGAACTCGAACGACACGGAAGAGCGCGTGCGCCGGCTCTGTGCCAAGGCGGTCAACCCGTTCCGCCGAGACATTGCCGAGGGGCTCGGCATTACCGGTGAAAAGATCCGCCCGGCGGCGGTCTGCGTCTATCACCCCTTCGTCGCCACTGCCGTCGAGGCGCTGCGCGGCAGCGGCGTCCATGTCGCCGCCGTTTCCACGGCTTTCCCACATGGCCTTGCACCGCTTTCGACACGTCTGCAGGAGATCGAAGCATCGGTCCGCGACGGCGCCGACGAGATCGACGTCGTCATTCCGCGCGGCCTGGTATTCGGGGCGAAATGGCAAGAGCTCTATAACGAGATCGTCTCGATGCGTGCCGCTTGCGGCGAGGCGCATCTGAAGGTGATCCTCGGCACCGGCGACCTCGCCACGCTGCGCAACGTCATGCTCGCCTCGATGGTGGCGATGATGGCGGGTGCAGATTTCATCAAGACCTCGACCGGCAAGGAAAGCGTCAACGCGACGCTGCCGGTCGGCCTTGCCATGGTGCGCGCCATCCGCGCCTATTTCGAGGAAACCGGCTATCTCATCGGCTTCAAGCCGGCCGGCGGCATTTCCACCGCCAAGGCATCGCTCGACTGGCTGGTGCTGATGAAGGAAGAGCTTGGCCGACCGTGGCTGGAGCCGGAGCTGTTCCGCTTCGGAGCATCGAGCCTTTTGACCGATATCGAGCGCCAGCTTGAGCATCATCTGACCGGCCACTACTCGGCCAATCATCGCCACGCGATGGCGTGATTCGGAGCGCTTCATGAACATTCTCGAACGCTATCACGCCATGGATTACGGCCCGGCGCCGGAAGCCCGCAACGAGGCCGATGCCTGGCTGGCGACCCGTGATTTCTCGAAAGCCCTGTTCATCAGCGGCGACTGGAAGGCAGCTGCAAATGGCAAGACCTTCGACACCAGCGATCCGTCCTCGGGAAAGCTGCTGGCCAAGGTGTCGGACGCTGGTGCCGCCGATATCGACGCGGCGGTTTCGGCCGCCACAAAAGCGCTGCCGAAATGGAGCGCCAGCACCGGCTACAGCCGAGCCAAAGTGCTCTATGCCATCGGCCGCGCCATGCAGCGTCACCAGCGGCTGTTCGCAGTGCTGGAATCGATCGACAACGGCAAGCCGATCCGCGAAAGCCGCGACATCGATGTGCCGCTCGCCATCCGCCATTTCATCCATCATGCCGGCTGGGCGCAGGCGCTGGACAAGGATTTTCCAGGCCACAGGGGCGTCGGCGTCGTCGGCCAGATCATCCCGTGGAACTTCCCCCTCTTGATGCTGGCCTGGAAGATCGCGCCGGCGCTCGCCGCGGGCTGCACCGTGGTGCTCAAACCCGCGGAATTCACGCCGCTCACCGCGATCCTCTTTGCCGAGATCTGTGAACGCGCCGGCGTGCCGAAAGGCGTCGTCAACGTCGTCCAGGGCGGGCCGGCAGCAGGCGCGGCCATCGTCAACCATCCCGGCATCCAGAAGATCGCCTTCACCGGTTCGTCCGAGGTCGGCAAGATCATCCGCAAAGCCACTGCCGGCTCGGGCAAGAAACTTTCGCTGGAGCTTGGCGGCAAGTCGGCCTTCGTCGTTTTCGAGGATGCCGATCTCGACAGCGCCGTCGAAGGGCTGGTCGACGGCATCTGGTTCAACCAGGGCCAGGTGTGCTGTGCCGGCTCGCGCCTTCTGGTGCAGGAAGGCATCGCCGACGCCTTCATCGCCAAGGTCAAGACGCGGATGAGCCGGCTGCGCGTCGGCAGCCCGCTCGACAAGAACACCGATATCGGCCCGCTGGTCGATTTGACCCAGCTCGATCGCGTCAAGGGCCTGATCGCCGAAGGCGCCAAGCAGGGCGCGATCTGCTGGCAGCCGGACTCGGCACTGCCCGCCTCGGGCTATTACCATCTGCCAACGCTGGCGACAGGTGTTTCGCCGGCTAACATTCTGGCACAGGAAGAGGTGTTCGGGCCGGTGCTCGCCACCATGACCTTCCGCAACACCGAGGAAGCGATCGACCTCGCCAACAACACACGCTATGGCCTGGCCGCTTCGGTGTGGAGCGAGAACATCAATCTTGCCCTGCACGTCGCACCGCAATTGAAGGCCGGCGTCGTCTGGGTCAACGGCACCAATATGTTCGACGCCTCCTGCGGTTTCGGCGGCTATCGCGAGAGCGGCTTCGGCCGCGAAGGCGGGCGCGAGGGCATGTTCGAATATCTCTCGGCAAAACTGCCGCTTGGCCCGGTCATCAAACCGGCAACGTCTTCGGCTCAACCTATCGAGCGCCCGGAGGGCGATGCCATCGACCGCACGGCAAAGCTGTTCATCGGCGGCAAGCAGGTCCGGCCGGACGGCAATTATTCCATTGCCGTCGCCAGCGCCAAGGGCAAGCTTGCGGGCGAGGTCGGTCTCGGCAACCGCAAGGACATCCGCGACGCCGTCGGGGCCGCGCGTGCCTGCAAGGCCTGGCCGGAGGCGACCGCCTACAACCGCAGCCAGGTGCTCTACTACCTGGCCGAAAACCTTTCCGGCCGCGCCGACGAGTTTGCCGCCCGTTTGACCCATCTCACCGGCGCGACCGCCAAGGCGGCGCGCGAAGAGGTCGAACTGTCGATCGAGCGCCTGTTCCTCTATGCCGGCTTGGCCGACAAGTTCGAGGGCCGCGTCCACCAGCCGCCGGCCCGCGCCGTCACACTGGCGCTGCACGAACCGGTCGGCGTCGTCGGTATCGTCGCGTCGGACAACGCACCTTTGCTTGGCCTGATCTCGCTGGTGGCGCCTGTGCTCGCCATGGGCAACACCGTGGTCGCGGTACCATCCGAAAGATACCCGCTGCTTGCCACCGACCTCTACCAGGTCATCGAATATTCCGACGTTCCAGCGGGCGCCATCAATATCGTCACAGGCCGCAGCGCCGAACTCGCCGGCGTCCTGGCCAAGCATGACGATGTCGACGGGCTCTGGGTGTTCGCCGATTCCGAGACCTGCGCCAAGGCCGAGGCCGAGTCCATCGGCAATCTCAAGCGCGTCTGGACCGGCAATGGCCACAGCCTCGACTGGGCGTCGGGCGAAGCAGCCGGCAATGCCGTGCTGCGTCGGGCGATCGAGGTCAAGAACGTCTGGGTGCCCTACGGCGACTGAGTGTCCCGGAGGGACGTCCGGGCTTGACGGGTCAAAAGATGTTCTTTACCGAGAAAAAACATTTGGCTGGCAGGCGGATATCGAAACAGGCGGGATGGTAGTGCCCGCCTGGCACATTGCGCCCCGGCCTTGTGCCGGTAAAAAGCCGAACGATCACAGACGGGCGAGGAGAAAAGCATGGCGGATCTGACAGGCAAAATCGTTGTCGTCACGGCGGCGGCGCAAGGCATCGGCCGGGCGAGCGCGCTGGCTTTCGCCAAGGCAGGCGCCGTCGTCCATGCCACCGACATTAACGAGGTTGTGCTCGCCGACCTCGGCAAGACCCCCAGCATCAAGACCCGCAAGCTCGACGTGCTGAACGACGAGGCGGTGAACGCCGCTTTTGCCGAGATCGGCGCCGTCGACGTGCTGTTCAATTGCGCCGGCTTCGTCCATTCCGGCTCGATCCTCGAGATGAAGGACGGCGATCTCGACTTTGCCTATGACCTCAATGTCCGCTCGATGATCCGCACCATCCGCGCCGTGCTGCCCGGCATGCTGGAGCGCGGCGACGGCTCGATCATCAACATGGCATCGCTGGCCAGTTCGACCAAGGGTGTGCCGAACCGCTTCGTCTATGGCCTGACCAAGGCAGCCGTCATCGGCCTGACCAAGTCGGTCGCCGCCGACTACGTCGGCAAGGGCATACGCTGCAATGCGATCTGTCCGGGCACGGTCGAAAGCCCGTCGCTGCAGGACCGCATGCATGCGCAGGGCGACTACGACTCAGCCCGCGCCGCCTTCATCGCCCGCCAGCCGATGGGCCGCCTCGGCACGCCCGAGGAAATCGCCGACTTCGCCGTCTATCTCGCCGGTGCCACCTATACGTCGGGGCAGGCTTACAATATCGACGGTGGCTGGTCGATCTAAGAGGCCATTTGAAAACCCTACTCCGCCGGGCGCCTGACGCGGCTTTCTGCGCTTCCGGTGCTCACGTACTTTAAGTACGCTCCGCTCCGGTTCTCGAAACCCACGCCATTCGCCGCAGCGGAGCGAGTTTGCAAACGGCCTCTGGTCGCAACTGGGAGAAAACTGTATGAAACTGCTGCGCTATGGCGAGGCGGGGAGCGAACGCCCCGGCCTGCTCGATGCCGATGGAACGATCCGCGACCTCTCCGCCCATGTCACCGACATTGCCGGCAAGGCGCTTGACCCGGCATCGCTTGAGACATTGTCGAAGCTCGACGTGAAATCGCTGCCGGTGGTTTCCGGCAAGCCGCGGATCGGCGCCTGCGTCGCCGGCACCGGCAAATTCATCTGCATCGGCCTCAACTATTCCGATCACGCTGCCGAAACCGGCGCCACCGTGCCGCCGGAGCCGATCATCTTCATGAAGGCAAGCTCGGCCATTGTCGGGCCGAACGACGACGTGCTGATCCCGCGCGGCTCGGTCAAGACCGACTGGGAAGTTGAGCTCGGCGTGGTCATCGGCAGAAAAGCGAAATATGTCACCGAGGCCGAGGCGCTGGACTATGTCGCCGGCTACTGCGTCGCGCATGACGTCTCCGAGCGCGCCTTCCAGGCCGAGCGGCAGGGCCAGTGGACCAAGGGCAAGAGCTGCGACACGTTCGGGCCGATCGGTCCGTGGCTGGTGACCAAGGACGAGGTCAAGGACCCGCAGAACATCCCGATGTGGCTGACGGTCAACGGCAAGACCATGCAGAACGGCTCGACCAAGACCATGGTCTTCGGCGTCGCTTATCTCGTCTCCTATCTCAGCCAGTTCATGTCGCTGCATCCCGGCGACATCATCTCGACCGGCACGCCGCCCGGCGTCGGCCTCGGCATGAAGCCGCCGGTGTTCCTGAAGCCAGGCGACGTCGTCGAGCTCGGTATTGAAGGGCTTGGTATACAGAAGCAGACGTTCAAGGCGGATTTGTAGGCGTTTCACTTTGGCAAGTTTGCGCCGCCCCTCATCTGCCTGCCGGCATCTTCTCCCCGTATAGTGACGGGGAGAAGGACGAAGCTCCAGCGCTGACGCCCCCCTCTCCCCGTCTCTATACGGGGAGAGGGTAAGGGTGAGGGGCAGCGCCAACCTTTGCCGCGAAGCTACTTCAGCACCTTCCCATCGGCTCCAAACCGGTATGTCTTCGCCGGATCCGGCGTCGCATAGAGCGTGGCACCAGGCTCAGCGTTATAGACGCCAAAAATGCGCACGGTGATCAGGCCGGCCATCTCGCAGTCGAGATAGAGGTTGGTGTCGGCGCCGAGATGCTCGGCATGGACGACCGTGCCTTTCCAGGCGCCGGATTTGGGATCGACCGTCAAATGTTCGGGACGGACGCCGATGGTCTTTGCCGTTTCGCCAAGCCTGGCACCGTCGACGAAATTCATCTTCGGTGAGCCGATGAACCCAGCGACGAATTCATTTGCCGGCGAATTGTAAAGCTCCATCGGTCCGCCGATCTGCTCGATCTTGCCTGCGTTGAGCACGACGATCTTGTCGGCCAGTGTCATCGCCTCGACCTGGTCGTGGGTGACATAGATCATCGTTGCCTTCAGCCGGCGATGCAATTGCGCAATCTCCAGCCTGGTGTTGACGCGCAGCGCGGCATCGAGGTTCGACAACGGCTCGTCGAACAGAAAAAGCTTTGGTTCGCGCACCACGGCACGGCCGATGGCGACGCGCTGGCGCTGGCCGCCGGACAATTCGGCCGGCCGCCTCTCGAGATAGGGCTCCAGCGACAGCATCGACGAAGCGATGCCGATGCGGCGGTCGATCTCGGCCGCCGGCGTGCCTGCCTGCTTGAGGCCGAGGCCCATATTGTTCTTCACCGTCAGATGCGGGTAGAGCGCGTAGGTCTGGAACACCATGGCGATGCCGCGCTTGGCCGGCGGCGTTGCGGAGACGTCCGCACCGTCGATCACCACGCGGCCTGAGGTCGAGTCCTCCAGCCCGGCAATAACCCTGAGCAGCGTCGACTTCCCACAGCCGGATGGACCGACGAAGACGACGAACTCGCCATCCGTCACTTCGAGGTTGATGCCCTTCAGCACCTCGACCGGCCCGAAGGCCTTTTTCACGTTCTCGATGTTCAGCGAGCCCACGGCTTAGTCCCTGTTCTAGAGTTTCACGGCGAGGCCGCTGCGCACGCTCTCGTCTGCGGCCAGGCAGACGGCGAGCGACTTCACCGCGTCGTCCATGTGGCGGGTCAAGTCCAGATCCTCGCGGACCGCCTTCAGCACAAACGCCTGTTCCAGGTCGCAGAGGTCCTGATGGCCGGGCTCGCCTTGCATCGACAGCATCTCATCCGGTTTGGCGAATTTGCCGTCCGCTCCGGTTGCCGCACTGTGCAGGCGGATGGTCGAGGTCTTGGTGTGGGTGTCGATGTCGTCGGACCTGACGCCCTCTTTCATAACGATCGACACGCAACCATTGGGCGAGATCACGTCTTTCACGAAGAAAGCCGTCTCCGAAATCATCGGCCCCCAGCCGGCCTCATACCAGCCGACCGAGCCATCGTCGAACAGCACCTGCAGATGCCCGTAATTGTACATTGAGGGCGCAATCTCGTCGCTCAGCCGCAGCCCCATGCCGCGCACCTCGACCGGCCTGGCATCGGTGATCTGCAGCATCACGTCGAGATAATGCACCCCGCAATCGACTATCGGCGACGTCGTCTGCATCAGCTGCTTGTGCGTCTCCCAGGTGTGGCCGGAGGATTGCTGGTTGAGATTCATGCGGAACACGTAAGGGCCGCCGAGCTTCCGCGCCTCGGCGATCAGCCTGATCCAGGACGGGTGATGGCGCAGGATATAGCCGATCACCAGTTTCTTGCCGTTGGCCTTGGCTGCGGCGACGACGCGCTCTGCATCCGCGACCGTCGTTGCCAGCGGCTTTTCGACGAAGACGTGGCAGCCGGCCTCGAATGCCTTGACCGCATAATCGGCATGGCTGTCGGAATAGGTGGCGATGCAGGCGACGTCAGGCCGTTCGTCACGCAGCGCCTCGTCGAAGGAGCGCCGGATGGCGTAGGTCGAAAGCCCTTCCGGCAGCTGCACATCGGAGCGGTTGACCAGTGCGGCGATCTGGAATCCCGGATTGGTGTGATAGGCCAGCGCATGGCTGCGCCCCATATTGCCGAGCCCGGCGACGACAACGCGAAGAGGTTTTTGCGAACTCACTTGACGGCTCCGGACGTAATGCCGCGGATCAATTGCCGCGAGAAGATGACGTAGAGGATCAGCACCGGCATGATCGCCAGCGACAGCGCCGCGAGAATGGCGTTCCAGTTGGTGACGAACTGGCCGAGGAACAGTTGCGCGCCGAGCGTCACCGTCTTGGTCTCCTCCGACGGCGCCAGGATCAGCGGGAACCACAGATCGTTCCAGATCGGGATCATGGTGAAGACGGCGACCGTCGCCATCGATGGCCGCACCAGCGGCAGCACCAGCCGGAAAAAGATCGTGTATTCGGACAGGCCATCGATCCTGCCCGCATTCTTCAGATCGTCGGAGACCTGCTTCATGAATTCCGACAGGATGAAGACGGCAAGCGGCAGGCCCTGCGCCGTGTAGACCAGGATCAGCGCCGTCAGCGTGTTGACCAGTCCGCTGGCCACCATCAACTGCAGGATGGCGACGGTGCCGAGGCGGATCGGGATCATGATGCCGAGCGCCAGGTAAAGCCCCATCAGCGAATTGCCGCGAAAGCGGTATTCGGACAGCGCGAAAGCCGCCATGGCGCCGAACAGAAGCACGAAGAACAGCGAGGCGACGGTGACGACAAGGCTGTTCTGGAAATAGTGGATGAAGTCGCCCTGACCGATCACCGTGGTGTAGCCGATCAGGTCGAAGGTCCCTGGCGTCGGCGGCGTCAGCGGCGCGCCAAAGATCCCGGCACGCGATTTGAACGAATTCATGATCACGAGGATCACCGGAAACAGCGCGATCGCGGTGTAGGTCAGAAGGATCGCGTGGGCGCCGATGGTGCGGGGCAGCGAACGGGTTGCGGTGCTCATGATCGCGCTCCCTAAAACTGGTAGCGACGCAAGCGTGTCTGCACGAGGAACAGATAGACGCAGACGCCGCCGAGGATGATCAGGAACATCATCGTGGCGATCGCAGCTCCCATATTGGGGTCGCCAACCTGCAGCTGGAAGCCAAAGAAGGCGCGGTAGAGGAAGGTGCCGAGAATATCCGTTGAATAGTTCGGCCCGGCCAACGCGCCTTGCGCGGTGTAGATCAGGTCGAAAGCGTTGAAATTGCCGACGAAGGTCAGGATCGAGATGATGCCGATCGACGGCAGGATCAGCGGCAGCTTGATCTTCCAGAACTGCGCCATCCCGGTGATCCCATCGCATTCGGCGGCCTCGATCACCTCTTCGGGGATGGACAGCAGTGCCGCGTAGATCAGCATCATCGGGATGCCGACGAACTGCCACACCGAGATCAGGCTGAGCGCGGTCAGCGCATATTGCGCCTTGCCGAGCCAGGGCGTGAACAGGCTTTTCAGGCCGACAAGGTCCATCATATGCGGTGCCACGCCCCATAGCGGCGACAGGATCAGCTTCCAGGCAAAGCCGACGATGACGAAAGACAGAATCGTCGGCACGAAGATCGCCGTGCGGTAGAAGGCGGAAAACCGCAGCCTGGGGCTGGACAGAAGTGCCGCCAAAAGGACGCCGATCGGGTTCTGCACCAGCATGTGGATGATGAAGAACCAGACATTGTTCCGCAGCGCGTTCCAGAAATTGACCGACCAGTTGGGATCGCCGAACAGCATGCGGAAATTTTCCAGTCCGACGAACACCTGCGACTGATTGATGTTGCGGAACAAGGAAAGCTGCAGCGTGCCGGCCAGCGGCAGGATCATGATCGCCGTATAGACCAGCAACGCCGGCGCCAGGAAAACGCCGATATGCCAGCGGAACGGTCTTTTCGGTACTGCGGCCATGCGTTCGGTCCCCGCCGATCAGGTCTTGCTATTGCCGTCAAAGGGCACGGCGCCTCCCTCCCCCTCGAGGGGAGGGTGCTTCGCGAAGCGAGGCGGGTGGGGTCGGCAGAGGCAGCGCGCCATCGTCGTTCGACCGCGCTTTCCAACAACGATCAAGCCGCGGCCTGCCTCGACCGACCCCCTCTGTCGCCTTCAGCGACATCTCCCCCTCGAGGGGGGAGACAACGCTTCGCCGCGCCTTACTTCGCCGGCTTGTACCAGCTGTCGAGGCCGTCCTGCAGCTTCTTGGCGGCAGCCTCCGGCGTGTCGGTGCCGTTGATGACGTTGGCCGATTCAACCCACGTTTCGTTTTCGAGGTTCGGCGTGCCGCGCGACAGGATCTGGTAGGTCGAGCGGATCGTCGACTTGCACTTGCCGCGCCAGGAGACGAATTCCTGGGCCAGCGGGTCTTCCATCTTCACGGGGGTGTTGTTCAGGCTGAAGAAGCCCGGCAGCGCGTTGGCGTAGATGGTGGCGAAGTCCGGCGAGGCCACCCAGGACAGGAAGGTCTTGGCCGCATCCGCGTTCTTCGAGGCCGCATTGAGGCCCATGCCGATGTCGGTGTGGTCGGAGATGTAGCAGGTGTCGCCGGCCTTCTGTACCGGCGGCGGGAACGCGCCCATCTTGAACTGTGCCTGCGTGTTGAACAGGCCGATTTCCCACGAACCGGCCGGGTAGATGGCGGCGCGGCCGAGCGTGAACAGGTTCTGGCTGTCCGGATAGGTCTGCGCCTCGAAGCCGTCGCCGAGATAGTCCTTCCACTTGGCCAGTTCCTTGTAGGGCTCGACCCACTGCGGATCGGTCAGCTTCTGCTCGCCCTTGATCAGTGCCAGGCGGCCTTCCTCGCCCTTCCAGTAGTTCGGGCCGATGTTCTGGTAGCCCATGGTCGCCGCTTCCCAGAGATCCTTGGTGCCCATCGCCATCGGGATGTAGGTGCCGTCGGCCTTGATCTTGTCGAGCGCGGCGTAGAACTCCTCATTGGTCGTCGGCACCTTGATGCCGAGCTTGTCAAAGGCGTCCTTGTTGTAGATGAAGCCATGGATGACCGAGGCCATCGGCACGCAGAAGCTCGACTTGCCGTCGTCGGTCTGCCAGGCCGCCTTGGCAACATCGGAGAAGTTCTCCATGCCGGGCAGGGTCGAGATATCGGCGAGGTTGCCCTTCTTGAAGAGTTCCAGCGACTTGTCGAACGGGCGGCAGGTGATCAGGTCGCCGGCCGAGCCGGCGGCGAGCTTGGCGCCGAGGGCGGCGTCATACTCGGTTGGCGCCGACGGCGCGAACACCACCTTGATGCCCGGGTTCTTGGCTTCGAAGGCCGGGATCAGCTTGTCCTTCCAGATGGCAAGGTCGTCGCCGCGCCAGCTTTCGATGTTGAGCGTTACGTCGTCGGCATAAGCCACCCCGGCGGAGCCGAGAATGCTGGTGCCGAGAAGAAGTGCCGTCAGTAGCTTCGTTGTCATGCTCAGTCTCCCTGTTGACCTTTTTCAGGTTCGGTTTTGATGAGAACAGAGGCATTGCGCCCCTTGCTCCCCTCGATCGCGGAAAGGGCTGGCCGCAGCTTGTGGCCGGTCCCTTCCAATATCTTCTCGGCCGCATCGGCGCTGGCGGCGCCGGCGGCGAGCAGAATGGCGGTCTTGACGACGCCGCCGCTCCTTTCGAGCAGGCGCGCCGCCTCGTTCTTGTCGCGCCCGCTGATGGCGGCGACGATGCGAGCGGCGCGGTCGCGCAGCTTGATGTTGTCGGCCATGAGGTTGACCATGTAGCCGTCATGGACATGGCCGAGATGGATCGCGGCCAGCGTCGACAGCATGTTGAGCGCGATCTTCTGGGCGGTGCCGGCGCCCATGCGCGTCGAGCCGGCAATCAGCTCCGGCGGCGTTTCGAGCAGGATTGCGATGTCGGCCAGCCGCAGCAGCGGCGCATCCCGGTTGTTGGCGATGGCAATGGTCGCCGCGCCGCGGCGCCTGGCGTCCTCGATCGCCCTGACAGCATAAGGTGTCGAGCCACTGGCCGAGACGGCGATCAGGCAGTCGCCCTTGCCGATGCGGGCGGCAGCAACCGCTGCCGAAGCTTCCTCAGTGTCGTCCTCCGGCCCGCCGGCCAGTGTCTTGAAGGCCTCGTCGCCGCCGGCGATCAGGATGGCGATGCGATCGCGCTGGATGCCGAACGTGCCCGGCAACTCCAGCGCATCGGCCAGTGCCATCAGGCCCGAACTGCCGGCAGCCGCATAGGCGAGCTTGCCGCCGCTTTTCAGTCTGCTTGCGATGATTTCGGCTGCCGCGGCAATGGCAGGAATGGCGCCGTGCACGGCCTTGGCGGCCTCGATCTGTGCGTTGGCCAAACAGGAAAGGACGGCTTCCGGGGCCTGGATATCCAGTCCCTCGGCATTGTGGTGAAGCGCTTCGGTGCGCGTTTCGGCCATCCGCTTTCCTCCAATCGAGAAAACCATACCAAAAAAATACCACTTGTCCACACGCATTAATGAAATCGTTGCGCCGGCGCAGGCCTACGGACCAAATTGGCTTATTTTCTAGGTAGGTAGGGCTTAGCTTTTTTGAAACGGAAATTAACCCTTGGCTATTGGTATTTTATTGGTATTATCCGCCCGGAGGAGAAATCGCGTGAAATTCGTGCTCGGCATCGATGGCGGCGGCACCAGCTGCAGGGCGGCCCTTGCAACGGCCGACGGCATCGTCCTCGGCCGCGCCAAAAGCGGCGCCGCCAACATCCGAACCGATCTCACCGGCGCCAGGACAAACATCGTCGACGCAGCGCAGCAGGCCTTTGTCGCCGCGGGCAGAGATCCCGCACTGATCCCGCAAACTCCGGCCGTTCTCGGCCTTGCCGGCGCCAATGTCGGCACCTACAGGCAGCAGCTTGAAGCGATCCTGCCGTTCCGCATCAGCCGTGTCGAAACCGACGCGGAGATCGCGCTGGAAGGCGCGGTCGGCTCCGGCGACGGCGCCATGGCCATCCTCGGCACCGGCACCGCCTATATGGCACGCAAACAAGGCAAGTCGCGCGCCATCGGCGGCTGGGGTTTCCAGGTCGGCGACCAGGGCAGCGGCGCCCGCATCGGCCGCGACCTGCTCGAGCAAACGCTGCTCGCCTATGACGGCATCCGCCAGGGATCACCGCTGACAGAGGCCATGCTCGCCATCTTCCGCAACAATCCCGAGGATGTGGTCGAATTCACCACCAATGCCAAGCCCGGAGACTTCGGCGGCTTCGCGCCCAAGGTGTTCGAACATGCCGAAAAAGGCGACGTCGTCGCTATCTGGATCCTCGACAAGGCGGTCGCCGATGTCGAGGCAGCACTTGGCGTGCTCGACCTCGGTGACGACGATCCGCTCTGCCTGCTGGGCGGCCTGGCGCCGCTTTATGCGCCGCGCCTGTCGGCCCGCTACCGGGCGCTGCTGAACCCGCCGCTCGACGACGCGCTGGGCGGCGCGGTTCAGATGGCGGTTCGGATTTTCGCAAACACGGCGGAGGCAGCGCGATGAGCGAGGCGGCCGACCAGATATTCGCGGCGCTGAGACAATCGTCGCAGAGTGGCGCGCCACTCTATCTGCAGCTGAGGAAGAGCATCGAGGACGCCGTCAAACGCGGACTGATCGGACCGGGCGATGCGCTGCCTTCCGAGCGCGACATCGCCAGCAAGGCCGACATTTCGCGCGTCACCGTCCGCAAGGCGGTGCAGGACCTGGTCAAGGGCGGCATCCTCGTCCAGCGCCATGGTTCCGGCACCTTCGTTGCGCCGCGCATGGAGCGTGTCGAGCAGTCGCTGTCGATGCTGACCTCGTTTACCGAGGACATGGCGCGGCGCGGCATGGCGGTGCGTTCGGCCTGGCTCGACCGCGGCCTCTATCCGCCGTCGCCCGACGAGATGATGGTGCTCGGCCTGGCGTCGAACGAATTGGTGGCGCGCGTCGCGCGCCTTCGCATCGCCAACGACACGCCGCTGGCGATCGAGCGCGCCTCGCTATCGACAAGCGTGCTGCCCAATCCGGCGGCGATCGGTTCGTCGCTCTACGCGGCGCTGGAAAAGACCGGCAACAGGCCGGTTCGGGCGGTGCAGCGCATTTCCGCCACCAATCTCGGCGAAGGCGACGCACATCTGCTGGAAGTGCCGCCGGGCATTGCCGGCCTGCATATCGAGCGTATCTCCTATCTGGCGAGCGGCAAGGTGATCGAGTTCACCCGCTCCATCTACAGAGGCGACGCCTATGATTTTGTCGCCGAACTCCGGCTGAGCGGGCCGGGCGAAGAGGGCCGGCCATGACCGCAACAACGACCCATATGCGGCGCGAGATCGAGGAGATCCCGGAGGCCACCGCCCGCCTGCTCGACGGCTCGGCCGCGGTGCTGACGGAAGCCGGACGCGGCATTCGCGAGCGCGATCCGAATTTCATCGTCACAGTGGCGCGCGGCTCGTCCGATCATGCCGCGACCTTCATGAAATATGCCGTGGAGCTGACCGCCGGGCTGGCGGTCGCATCGGTCGGCCCGTCGATCGCCTCGATCTATGGCGCCAAGCTGAAGCTGGGCGGCTCGGCCTGCCTGGCTATCTCGCAATCCGGCAAGAGCCCGGACATAGTTGCCATGGCGCAAGCGGCGCGGGCCGGCGGTTCGCTTACCGTCGCCATCACCAACACCGCCGATTCGCCGCTGGCGCGCGCCTGCGACTACGCGATCGACATCCTGGCCGGACCGGAGCGCAGCGTCGCGGCGACGAAGACTTTCGTCAATTCGGCCGTCGCCGGGCTCGCCTTGATGGCGCATTGCACCGGCGACGACAAACTCCTGGCAGCACTCGCCAGCTTGCCGGAGCATTTTCGCAAGGCGATCGCCTGCGACTGGATGGCGCTGGCAGGGGCACTCGAGACGCAAAAATCGCTGTTCATCCTTGGCCGTGGCCCGTCGGCGGCGATCGCCAACGAGGCGGCGCTGAAATTCAAGGAAACCTGCGCCATGCATGCGGAAGCCTATAGTGCCGCCGAGGTCATGCACGGCCCGCTGGCGCTGCTCGGTCCCGGCTTCCCGGTGCTGGCTCTGGCTGCTCGCGATGCGTCCGAGCCGTCGGTGGCCGATGCCGCCGACAGCCTGGCCGGCAAGGGCGCTGCCGTCTTCGTGACGTCGGACAAGGCAAAGAGCGCTCAGCGCCTGCCGCATGTCGCCACCGGTCATCCGCTGACCGATCCACTGACGCTGATCGTGTCGTTCTATGGTTTCGTCGAGGCCTTTGCCCGCCATCGCGGCCTCGACCCTGACACGCCGCCCAATCTGCGCAAGGTGACGGAAACCCTATGACCGATCGCTTTGCCCTGACTGGCGCCCGGATATTCGATGGCGACGACTGGCACGACAATGCGGCGCTTGTCGTGCGCGACGGCCTCGTTGAGGCCATCGTTGCCGCCGGGGCCGTTCCACCCGGTGTTGCGCGTATCGAGACCGGCGGCGGCATGCTGGCGCCTGGCTTCGTCGATCTGCAGGTCAATGGCGGCGGCGGCGTCATGCTCAACGACCATCCCGACGTCGCCTCGATCGAGACCATCTGCCGGGCGCACGCGCCCTTCGGCACGGCGGCGCTGTTGCCGACGCTGATCACCGACACGTCCGAGATCACCGCCGCGGCGGTTGCGGCCGGAGCCGAGGCGGCACGGAGGAAGGTGCCGGGGTTCCTGGGCCTGCATCTCGAAGGGCCGCATCTGTCGATCGCCCGCAAGGGCGCGCATGACCCGGCGTTGATCCGGCCGATGCTAGACCCCGACCAGGCGATGCTGATCGCCGCACGGAAAAACCTGCCGGTACTGCTGACGACGGTGGCGCCCGAATCCGTCGAGCCCGGCCAGGTGTCGGCACTTAGCAAGGCCGGTATTGTCGTTAGCATCGGCCATTCCGATACCGGCTATGCCACGGCTCGCGCCTTTGCCGAGGCCGGCGCAACGGTGGTCACCCATCTGTTCAACGCAATGAGCCAGATCGGCAATCGCGAGCCGGGGCTGGCGGGCGCGGCAATCGATACAGCCACATTCCATGCCGGCATCATCGCCGACGGCATCCATGTCGATCCGGCCACCATGGCCATCGCCTTGCGCGCCAAGCAGGGGCCGGGCAAGATCCTGCTCGTCACCGACGCCATGGCGACGATCGGCACAGACATGACCTCGTTTACGCTGAACGGCCGCACCATCCACCGCAAGGATGGCAGGCTGACGCTTGCCGACGGCACGCTGGCGGGCGCGGATCTCGACATGATTTCCGCGGTGCGCTTCGTGCACCGCGTCGTCGGCCTCAGCCTCGACGAAGCCTTGCGCATGGCCTCGCTCTATCCGGCGCAAGCGATCGGCCAGTCGCACCGGCTCGGGCGCTTCGCCAAGGGAACTGCTGCCAACATCGTTTCGCTGTCGGACGATCTGGACATTAAAAGCGTCTGGATCGACGGTGCCAGGGTTTTTGCAGCCAACGCCATCCCTCCGGCTTAGCCGGCTTTGGACGTATAGAGGTCCTTGTAGGTTTCGCGCAGCAGGTTCTTCTGCACCTTGCCCATTGTGTTGCGCGGCAGTTCGTCCACGAAGATCACCCGTTTCGGATGCTTGTACCTGGCGAGGCGCCCGGCGATGGCCTCGACGATCCCTGCGGCGCTGATGGCCGAGCCCGGCGTCCTCACCACGATAGCGGTGACGCCTTCGCCGAAATCCGGATGGGCAACGCCGATGACAGCGCTTTCGGCGACGCCAGCCAGCGCGTCGATCTCGCTCTCGACTTCCTTTGGATAGATATTGTAGCCGCCGGAAATGATCAGGTCCTTGCCGCGGCCGACGATGTGGACATAGCCGTCGGGATCGATCAGCCCGAGATCGCCGGTGATGAAGAAACCGTCGTCACGGAATTCGGCCCTGGTCTTTTCCGGCATATGCCAGTAGCCGCAAAAGACGTTCGGGCCCTTGACCTCGATCATGCCGACCTCGCCCCGGGCAAGTGTTTCGCCGCCATCGGGATCGGCGATGCGCAGGGAAACGCCGGGCAGGGGAAACCCGACCGTGCCGGCACGCCGCTCGCCATCATAAGGGTTCGACGTGTTCATGTTGGTCTCGGTCATGCCGTAGCGCTCGAGGATGGCGTGGCCGGTGCGCTCTCGCCAGGCTCTGTGCGTCTCGGCCAAAAGCGGCGCCGAGCCGGAAATGAACAGGCGGATGTTTTTCGCCGCTTGCCGGTTCAAACCGTCCTGCTGCAGCAGGCGGACGTAGAATGTCGGCACGCCCATCAGGGCGGTGGCGCGCGGCAGCAGCGAGACGATGCGGGCCGGGTCGAATTTGGTTACGAACAGCATCGAGGCGCCGGCCATCAGGACGACATTGGTGGCGACGAAAAGGCCATGTGTGTGGAAAACCGGCAGCGCGTGAACCAGCACGTCTGCGGCAGTGAAGCGCCAGAGGTCGACCAGCACCCGCGCATTCGAGGCAAGGTTCTCGTGGCTGAGCATGGCGCCTTTCGAACGGCCGGTGGTGCCGGACGTGTAGAGGATTGCGGCAAGGTCGTCCGGTCCGCGCGCCACATCGTGGAAGTCCACGGCCGCCTCAGAGGCGCGGTCGGTCAACGAACCCTCACCCTTGCTGCCGAGTGTCGCGACCGCAGCGCCCGAGGCCTGCGCCAAAGCGCCGATCTCGGTCACTCGCGCCGGGTCGCAGACGACCAGTCGCGGCTCGGCATCCCTGAAGAAATAGTCGAGCTCGGTCAGCGTATAGGCGGTGTTGAGCGGCAGGAAGATCGCCCCGGCACGCAGGCAGGCGAGATAAAGGAAAATGGCCTCGGGGCTCTTCTCGACCTGAACGGCGACGCGGTCGCCGGCTTCGACGCCTAGCTGCGACAGCGCATGTGCCAGTTGAGCGGAGCGCGCCAGCATTTCGCCATAGCTGATCGAGCGCCCGTCCTCTGCCTCCATCAAAAGGCGTC
Source organism: Mesorhizobium sp. M1328 (assembly GCF_040318075.1). Lineage (NCBI taxonomy): Bacteria > Pseudomonadati > Pseudomonadota > Alphaproteobacteria > Hyphomicrobiales > Phyllobacteriaceae > Mesorhizobium > Mesorhizobium sp. M1328. The sequence continues at coordinate 397,835 of NZ_JAMYLO010000001.1, forward strand.
CGGGCGCGGGCATCCGGGCACGGAAAGCATCGAACAGATGGTTGCTCATAAGTCCCCCGAGCAGCTGTCTCCGGCCGGACGGCGGCGGTCAGCCGGCCGCCTTGTCCGCCGCCGCCCTGATTGCCTCGATGTTTGCCCGGTAGGCCTCGACGCTGCCGCCCTTGAAGATGGCCGCGCCGGCGACCAGCACGCTGGCGCCGGCCGCGGTGACCAAGGGCGCAGTTTCAGGCGAAATGCCGCCGTCGATCTCGATCCGGATCGGCCTGTCACCGATCAGCGCCTTCACCCGCTTCACCTTGTCGACGATCGCTGGAATGAAGGCTTGGCCGCCGAAGCCTGGATTGACCGTCATGATCAGGACCAGATCAAGCCGGTCGAGCACGTATTCGATCATCGTCTCCGGTGTCGCCGGGTTGAGCGACACGCCGGCCTTCTTGCCAAGGTTTTTGATCGTCTGCAGCGAACGGTCGAGATGCGGCCCGGCTTCGGCGTGCACCGTGATGCCGTCGCAGCCGGCCTCGGCGAAGGCGGCCAGATAGGGATCGGCCGGGGCGATCATCAGATGGCAGTCGAAGAAAGCCTTGGTGCGGTTGCGGATCGCCTTGATCACCGGCGGCCCGAAGGTGATGTTGGGGACGAAATGCCCGTCCATGACGTCAAGGTGAATCCAGTCGGCGCCCGCGGCCGCCACGGCCTCGACCTCGTCGCCGAGCTTCGAGAAATCGGACGCCAGCACCGATGGCGCGATCAGGGTTTTTTTGCTCATGATGCGGCCTTCTCGAACGCCCCGGTTTATGCCCTATGTCTGCATCGACTGCCTAGACCATGAGTCCGGAAAGTGGAAGCTGGTTTGTCCTTCCGCCGACGCAGCGGCTTCAGGTTTGCGCTGCCTTCTCATCTGCCGCCGAAGAAAACCCCGCCGGATCGCTCCGGCGGGTTTTGGGTGACGCGAACCATCACCGTTTGAAGTTCCGCGCGCGATCCTATTGCTCGAGCTGCGGCTTGCGCCTTGGCACGACCTGCTGAAGAACCTTTGGATTCAGCAGCAGGGTCGGTTTGCGGATCGGCTGGCACTGGCCATTGATCGGCCGCGCGCCCGGTGCGCATTCCAGCCGTGGTTTGCGGCAGGCGCCGTCGCGCAGCTCTGTCCCACGCGGGCAGACGCAGACGCCGCGCTTGTTGTGGATCTGGCCTGGTATCGGGCACTCCACCACAACAGGCTTCTTGCGCCTGCAGGCATTGCCTTGCACTTCCGTGCCCCTCGGGCAGACGCAATCGCCGTCGGCGTCGTGGATCTGGCCACGGATGGTGCACTGCTCGGGCTTTGGCCGGATTGGCCGGCAGGCATTGCCTCTGACTTCCGTACCCCGCGGGCAGACGCAATCGCCAGCGGCGTCGTGGATCTGGCCACGGATGGTGCACTGCTCGGGCCTTGGCTGGATTGGCCGGCAGGCATTGCCTCTGACTTCGGTGCCCCGCGGGCAGACACAATCACCAACAGCGTCGTGGATCTGGCCACGAATGGTGCACTGCTCGGGTTCCGGCTGGATCGGCCTGCAGGCATTGCCTCTGACTTCGGTGCCCCGCGGGCAGACGCAATCGCCGGCAGCGTCGTGGATCTGGCCACGGATCGTGCACTGCTCGGGCTTCGGCTCTTTCCCCACGCAAGCGCCGTTCTCCAGCTCGGTTCCGCGCGGACAGACGCAACGTCCGTCTTCGGTGCGGATCTGGCCTTTGAGCAGAACGCAAGGTCTTGGCTTCGGCACGATGACCGTGCCGCCGCCGGACGAGCATTGGCCGTTACGGAAGGTCGTGCCTGGCGGGCAGACGCAGTTGCCGGCGTCGTTCATGACGAAGCCTTGCGAGCATTCCTTCTTCACCTCATTCCTGATGGTGAAGGGATGGCAGGCATAGGCTTTGCCGCGATCACCCTGCACGTTGGCCGCACCGCGGGACAACACGTCGCCACCGCCTTGCACCGGCGTGTTCGGAGACAGCACGCCGACGCAGTTCTGGCCGTTGACGGTGCCCTGCAGATTGGCCAGACGGCCATCGTCGGGAATGATCACGGTCACATTGTGCACGTGGCTTTCCCCGGCGCCGATCGTCAAATTGGCGACGCAGGACAGAGGCAAGGTTGCCGGCTCCGGCGAGCAGCCGAAGGGCGGATCGATCGAGGTGATCGCAACGCCTTCCAGCCGGCCGAGGCCTTCGACGCCGATGGCATCGCCGATGCGAACCGGACCGGAGAAGGCGCTCGTCCCATCGTTCGTGATGGTGATCTCGAACGAGCAGGGCTGGCCGGGCTTGCACTCGGCGTCGCCGGTCTTCTCGACGCGGATGGTCGAGGCGCCGCCCTTGGCGCAGGCCTGGCCGATCGGATAGACGATGTCGTCTCCCGGAGCCGGGCCGTAGGAGCCGCGTGCGCAGTTCTCGAATTCGCCATTCGTGGCAACCGTCACGTCGAAATGGCGACTGGTTCCGGGCGTCATAACGGCGCCGGGAATCTGGCAGGACAGTGTGTTGGCCGGAACCGGTCCGCAAGCCCATTCCGCGCCGTCTGGGGTGACGGTCTGGATCTGGACCGGCGCTCCGCCGGTTATCAGCGTCGCGGCATCGTTGACCCGCACCGGACCGGTCGGGGCAGCGGCGCCGAGGCTGATGACGGTGATGCGGCAGGAAACGATCGCAGCACCGGCCAGCGAGCCATTGCACACCTTGGTGATGCGCAGGGCCGGCTCGCCGCCATTGGGATGACGGATGCGTTCCTTGGCGCAGGCTCTGTTGTTGGTGATGTCGTTCTCACCGGGAATAGCCTTCACCTCGGCGCAGTTCTCGACGGTATCGGGCCGGTAGTTGGCCGGCATCACCGCCCTGACGAAGATCGGCGTCGAGGCGCCAGGCAACAGCACGATGCCGGCATTGTCGCAACGGAACTTGCCGGGACCGTTCGGCCCGCAGATCCATGGCGGCGTCGGGCCGAAGGTCGAGGATGCCGGCGCGCCGCCCGGATAGGTGTCGACGACCGTCAGCGGCCCGTTATAGGGGACGCTGCCATTGTTGATGATGTCGATCACGAAGGTGCAGACGCCATCGGCCGAACAGAATTCGGTTCGGGCGCGCTTCTTCAGGATCAGATCGAACTTCTTCTCCACCGGCGGCCGGCAGTCACGGTCACGATCGCCACGCCGGCAGATTGGGATCGAAGCACAGCCGCGATCGTTTTGCTGGCTGCCGAAAAGCAGCTTGCCGCTGGCGCCATAATTGTAGGTGGCGCAGTTGCGCAAGACGCTGCCTCGCCAGCCTGCGGCCGGCTTGAAGCCGAGCTTGAGGTCGACAGAGGCACCCGGACTGAGCGTGGTCACCGGATGGGTGCATGTCATCGGGGTGATTCCAGGCGCGCAGATCCAAGGCGGGTTCGGCCCTGAATCGAGGGTGGAGCTGGCCGGCAGGGTGACTTCGTCGAGCACGATCTTGCCGTGGTAGGGTGCATCGCCGACATTGGTGACCCTGATGGTGAAGTCGCAGCCGCCGCCCATCGTGCAACGTTGCACGTCGGCGCGCTTTTCGACTTTCAGATCCGGTTCCTTGTCCTTCGGCGGGCAGCGCTGATCACGCGGGATGACGATGTCGATGGTCTGCGTGCAGCACAGGCCCCAGCCCTCCTTCGGGCCGGCATAGGTTTCGATACCGGTGACGATGAGGTGGATGACTTCGCCAGGTGAAGCGCCGACGATCTTCCAATTGAGCACACCGCCGCCCGCCGGCACCAATTGCGTGTCGGGAATGATGGTGATGCCGGGTGTCGTCGTCGAAAGCTGCACCCATTTGCCAGCCATCTCTGGACCGACCGGCATGTGGTAGATGAAGGCGCCGCCGCCAGGCACGCAATCGACCGTGCCGCGCTCCACCTTGAAGCATTCCTTGCCGGGAGGTGGCGGTGGCGGATTACACTTGATGACGTCGATCCTGATTGAGGTCTTTTCGCCGGTCAGGAAATTACCGTCGTCCGGCTTGCCCGGATCCTGCGACGGGATTTCGACGCCAGCACCGCGTTCGCGGCTCACCTTGACTACGCCCTGGTTGTGAACGATCGTCGGTGACGGAAACGCCGAATGGTCGATCTTGGCGATGATCTGGAACGTAATGACGCGCTCGTTCCCAGCGCCGATGCCGTCGAGATCGCTGGCGGAAAGCCGGAAATCGGACACCGTCGCGGTATCGTCCGGGCCAGCCGAACTGCTGATCGTAGCGCCGGGCAGCGGTCCGCCGGACGCATCGGTGCCGTCGCCGGTCACATGCACGCCCACAATGCGCAGGCCGTGCGGGAGCTGGTCCCTGAAATCGAGCCGGACCTTTTTCAGCATGGCCGCGAGGCCGGGGCTGGCAAAACCCTGCGGATTGCCGCGCAAGCCAAAGCTCAGCGAATATACGACATAGTCGCAGCCTCTCTGGGTGCCTTTCTTGGTGAAGAAGGGCACGATCCGGCCCGGCTCCGGATTGACGATGCGAGGATTGTCGAAATCGAGCTTGGTATCTGGAATGACAGTGCCCGTATCGGCAGGCTTGGTCTTGGCCGGAGCAAGGTCTTCAGCGAAGCCTTGCAGCGGACTCAGCATGGCGACCGCGATACCGGCCGCCATCAGCCAGCGCGCGCCGCGCCTGGCGAGTGACAGGGGTTTCATGATGGTCTCCATGACAAATGATTGTTTGCCGGTTGATTGGCTGCTCGCCGCAGGCGGGAAAAGTGCAAGATTGCTCATCTTCCCCTCCTCACGGTTCGCAGCTGACGGCTGGGGTTCTGAGCGGCAAGGTCATCTTGCAGCAAGGGTAGTAGCCACCCTTGTCGCGGTCGGACTGCCGGTAGAAGCAGAGCCCGACATCGACCCTATCGCCAGGATAATGGCCGGTGATGCCGATCGTGAATGGCGCGCCGGGCGCATGCGACAGGGGTGAAGTCACCCCGACGCCAGGCGTCCTGGACAGAGCCTTGATCGAATCGCCGCCAAAGCCGGCATGGTCGCGGAGATAGAGATCGGCCTCGAGGCCGGAGGGCGTGCAGAAATACCTGACATCGTCGACATCGAGGCAAGGAGGCAGATTGCCGGGAGGCGGGAAGTCCGGCGGATAGAACGGTGGCAGATAGCCGCCCGGCACTTGTTCGTAATAGCCGGCGCGGCCTTCGCAGGGGCGCCAGACCTCGACGTCGCCGACATGGCCCTCGACTTCCGGGTCTTCGAAATAGGTGTCGAAGTCGACGAACCACGAGCCGAAAGGCGGCACGTTGGCCGGCTTGACCAGCGCCGTCGGCGTGATCTGCACGCCGTGCACGGCAAGCGGCCCGCCGGCTGCGAGTTGTTCAGCAAGCTCCGGGTTGTCGCGCAACTTGTCACCGGTATCGACCAGCGTGTCGGTGCAGACGCCGGTATCGAGATTGCCTTCGGCATCGTAGCCATATTGCAGGTCGAGGCCGCCGGCCGACTGCCGGTTGTCTTGCGGGAAGCCGACCGCATATGCCTGCGGCACTTCCACCCAGGCCGATTCCGTCGCCGGATCGTCCGGATTTTCGCGCCAGTAGCGGATGACCTCACCCTTGCCGGAATCGGCGAACTGGCTGTAGTCGTAGCGGTTCTCCACCGGGCCGCGCTGGGCCAGGTACATGAAGCCCTTGTTATCGAAGGCGATGTCGGTGACGGCGTAATCCTTGTCGGCCTTGACCGTCAGTTCCCAGCGCGGGTCGCCGGCGAAACTGCCGTCGCCGGCAATGCCCACCGACCAGATCTCCGCCTCATCACCGACCGAATAATAGAGCCGGCCGCCACGATAGGCGACCGACCAGACGCGGCGCTCGTCCTGCGTGTAGCCCCAGCTGTCGGGTTCCTCGCTGTCGAAGGCAGCACCCTGGATGTCCATCACCGAGCCGTCGTCTGCAAGGGCGGCAAGCCCGTGCGCCGGGCGGCCGGCTATGCCGTGGTCGAACGTGTCGAGCAGCGCGCCATTGGCGTCGATGCGGTGGATGAGGCCGGTGTCGAGATCGCTGGCGAAGAACTGGCGGTGGATATTGTCGAAAGTGACGTCGCCGATGCCGGGACCACTATTGGCGTCGATATCGGCGAATTTCGAGACGGCGCCGGTGATGCCGTCGATCTTCCAGATCGTTCCGGGGCCGCCGCCGTTTTCGGTGCCGAACTGGCCATCCATGAAGACCGCGTCAGCCGTGCCGCGGCGCTGCCGCTCCGGCCGGCCGTCGGCGTCGCCGTCTGGTGTGACGATACGGATGCCGTGCAGCGACGTGGCGCCGGCATAGAGGTTTGGAATGGCCGAGGGAACACCGTCGCGCACGCCGTCGTCATAGGCGATGCCGAACACCTGGCCGATTTGCCCGGCCGTGACCTCGAACGGTGGCGGGGTGAAGACCAATTGGCCAGACGCCGGCCCGCCCAGCCTTGAGACGTCGAAGATGCGTAAGGTCGCGCGCGCCGTGTCGATGAAGGTTTCGTCGACGGGATCGACGCCCCGGCGGCAGGCCTTCCTCGAAATTGGGGATGATGGTGCCGGAGAATCCGGTCACTGCCATCGAGCCGGGATAGATGATCTGGGTTTCCTGAGCCTGGGCCGAGCCACCGAGCCAGAGCCCAGCGGCGAGCGCCAAGATCGACAATCCGCTGGCAGCCTGGATGGCGCGGCGCAAACGGCCGGCACGAGAGCGCACCAACGCGCCGTGGTCGCAAGACATGGATCTCCCCCCACAGGTCATGGGAGAAACATCCGGTCCCGGCGCGCAAATCAGGGCAAGGCGCGGCGTTCCGGCACGTTCATCCCTGATCGAATTGTCTGCTTTCCTCGACGTCACGATACGCCTGCGTCCGCGCAGGGTCAACGGAACCAGCGAAAAGCCCAGCGCATCGACCCGGTCCCGAAGGCGATGGTCGCGCTGAGCTCCTGCTGTTCCCGGAGACCATGGAGCCTCTGGATCTGTGGTCATGGGGCTTTCCTTTCCGGGGCCGCACCACGCGGCACCTGAGCGTCAGTCGCGGGGTGAGGCGGAAAGGTTCAAGGGCCGGGCCGGGCCGGCTGGGTCATCGCCGGAAAATACGGGCCTGCCGGTCCCGAATCGGATCAACCGCGATGAATGGTGAACGCCTTGCGCAGAATGCTTGCGCGCCACGCAGCGTGTTCTTATATACGCGCCAAGCCGTCCAGCGCCGAATGCCGGTTGCCGGAGCGGAATTTCTTGTGAACAGGGGCTTTCGTCGGAACGCCTGTACGGGTCCTGAGAGCCTGCTTAGCGGAGAGATTAGAACAATGGCAAAAGTAATCGGTATCGATCTGGGAACAACCAACTCCTGTGTCGCCATCATGGATGGCAAGGAATCCAAGGTCATTGAGAATGCGGAAGGCGCGCGCACGACCCCTTCCATCGTCGCCATCAACAGCGACGGCGAGCGCCTCGTCGGCCAGCCGGCCAAGCGCCAGGCGGTTACCAATCCTGAAAACACCATTTTCGCGGTCAAGCGCCTGATCGGCCGCCGCTACGACGATCCGGTGACGGAGAAGGACAAGAAGCTTGTCCCCTACAAGATCGTCAAGGGCGACAATGGCGACGCCTGGGTCGAGGCCGGCGGCAAGAAGCAGTCGCCCAGCCAGATCTCGGCGATGATCCTGCAGAAGATGAAGGAAACGGCGGAGGCCTATCTCGGCGAGAAGGTCGAGAAGGCGGTCATCACCGTTCCCGCCTATTTCAACGACGCCCAGCGCCAGGCGACCAAGGATGCCGGCAAGATCGCCGGCCTCGAAGTGCTGCGCATCATCAACGAGCCGACGGCGGCCGCACTTGCCTATGGACTGGACAAGAAGGAAGGCAAGACGATTGCCGTCTATGACCTTGGCGGCGGCACGTTCGACATTTCAGTACTCGAAATCGGCGACGGCGTGTTCGAAGTGAAGTCGACCAATGGCGACACCTTCCTCGGCGGCGAGGATTTCGACATGCGTCTGGTCGAATATCTGGCGGCCGAGTTCAAGAAGGAACAGGGGATCGACCTGCGGAACGACAAGCTCGCCCTGCAGCGCCTCAAGGAAGCGGCTGAAAAGGCCAAGATCGAGCTGTCGTCCACCACGCAGACCGAAATCAACCTGCCCTTCATCACCGCCGATGCCACCGGCCCCAAGCACCTGACGCTGAAGCTGACGCGGGCGAAGTTCGAGAGCCTGGTCGAGGATCTCGTCCAGCGCACGATCGATCCCTGCAAGGCGGCGCTCAAGGATGCCGGCCTGAAGGCCGGCGAAATCGACGAGGTCGTCCTTGTCGGCGGTATGACCCGTATGCCCAAGATCCAGGAGATCGTGAAACAGTTCTTCGGCAAGGAGCCGCACAAGGGCGTCAACCCGGATGAGGTCGTCGCATTGGGCGCCGCCATCCAGGCCGGCGTGCTGCAGGGCGACGTCAAGGACGTGCTGCTGCTCGACGTGACGCCGCTGTCGCTCGGCATCGAGACGCTGGGCGGCGTGTTCACGCGGCTGATCGAACGCAACACGACGATTCCGACGAAGAAGAGCCAGGTGTTCTCCACGGCCGAGGATTCGCAGTCGGCGGTGACCATCCGCGTCTTCCAGGGCGAGCGTGAAATGGCCGCCGACAACAAGGCGCTCGGCCAGTTCGATCTGGTCGGCATCCCGCCTGCGCCGCGCGGCGTGCCGCAGATCGAGGTCACCTTCGACATCGACGCCAACGGCATTGTCAACGTCTCGGCCAAGGACAAGGGCACCGGCAAGGAGCACCAGATCCGCATCCAGGCGTCCGGCGGCCTTTCGGACACCGACATCGAGAAGATGGTCAAGGACGCCGAGGCCAATGCGGAAGCCGACAAGAAGCGGCGCGCGCTGGTCGAGGCCCGCAACCAGGCCGAGGCGCTGGTGCATTCCTCGGAGAAGTCGCTGAAGGAATATGGCGAGAAGGTTTCCGAGGCCGACCGCACGGCGATTGCCGATGCGATCGCGGCGCTGAAGACCGCTGCCGAAGGCGACGACGTGACCGAGATCGAGGCCAAGACGCAGACGCTCGCCGAAGTCTCGATGAAGCTCGGCCAGGCCATGTACGAGGCTTCGCAGAAGGAAGCCGCCGAGGCCGACGCCAAGGCTGATGCTGCCAAGGACAGCGACGTCGTCGATGCCGATTTCGAGGAAATCGACGAAGACGACGAGAAGAAGAAGTCGGCCTGAACCGCCTGACGGTACAGGTAAGGGAAAAAGCCCGGCGCACAGCCGGGCTTTTTTGCAACCCTTTGCCGGAAAAACGCTGAGCTGCCCGAAAAAATGCGGACAAAGCCTCGTAGACACTGGCATCGCGGCTCCATCACACCTAAATCGGAACAGCGTGCCGGCAAACGACGCAACGATGCTTCAAGACGTTGAATATCCGGACTGCGGGAAAACATGAAAGCTGATTTTTACGAAACGCTGGGCGTGCAAAAGGGCGCCGACGAGAAGGAGCTCAAGAGCGCTTTTCGCAAGCTCGCCATGCAGTTCCATCCCGACCGCAACCCAGGCGACCATGCCTGCGAGCACAAGTTCAAGGAAATCAACGAAGCCTACGAGACACTGAAGGACCCGCAGAAGCGCGCCGCCTATGATCGCTTCGGCCACGCCGCCTTCGAGCACGGCGGCATGAATGGCGGGGCGCAAGGCTTTGGCGCCGGCGGCTTCGCCGACATTTTCGAAGACATTTTCGGCGACATGATGGGCGGGCGCCAGCGCCGCTCATCCGGCGGCCGCGAGCGCGGCGCTGATCTGCGCTATAATATGGAAATCACGCTGGAAGAGGCATTTTCCGGCAAGACCGCGCAGATTCGGGTGCCGGCCTCGATCTCCTGCTCGGAATGCTCGGGCAGCGGCGCCAAGCCCGGCACCCAGCCCGTCACCTGCTCGATGTGCAACGGCCACGGCAAGGTGCGCGCCACGCAAGGCTTCTTCTCGATCGAGCGCACCTGCCCGCAATGCCAGGGGCGCGGCCAGACCATCAAGGATCCGTGCCCGAAATGCGCCGGCCAGGGCCGTGTCACCGAGGAGCGCTCGCTGTCGGTAAACATCCCTGCCGGCATCGAGGATGGCACCCGCATCCGGCTGGCCAATGAGGGCGAGGCCGGCCTGCGCGGCGGCCCGTCGGGCGATCTCTACATCTTCCTCGCGGTCAAGCCGCACGAATTCTTCCAGCGCGACGGCGCCGATCTTTATTGCAAGGTGCCGATCTCGATGACGACGGCAGCGCTTGGCGGCTCGTTCGAGGTGACGACACTGGACGGTACCCAGACGAAGGTGAAGGTGCCGGAAGGCACCCAGAACGGTCGCCAGTTCCGCCTCAAGGGCAAGGGCATGCCGGTGCTGCGCCAGCCCAATATCGGCGACCTCTACATCCAGACCGTGGTTGAGACGCCGCAGAACCTTTCGCGCCGCCAGCGCGAATTGCTGGAGGAATTCGAGCAGCTTTCCTCAAAGGACAATTCGCCCCAATCGAGCGGATTTTTCGCGCGCATGAAGGATTTTTTCGAAACGTTCGGCGAGCACTGAAGCTGATCCCTGGAAAACGCTTCCCGAGCGTCATCAACACCTTATCCGGGGATTCACCTTGTCTTGCACCTCGTAACTGCTAAGTAGCGTGCGAGGGAGCGTTGAGGAGGACTTTTCGATGACGCGTAGTCCAGGACTGCGAAAGACGCTGGCGGAAAAGTTCGACGACGAGTTGAAGTTCTTCAAGGGCTGGATCGACAAGCCGAAGGCGGTCGGTTCGATCGTCCCGACCAGTTCCATCACCGCAGGCAAGATGGCCTCGATCGTCGATCCGACATCCGGCCTGCCGGTGCTCGAGGTCGGGCCCGGTACAGGCGTCATCACGCGCGCCATCCTCGCCCAGGGCATAAAGCCTGAGAATCTCTACGCGGTCGAATATTCCTCTGATTTCGTGCGCCATCTGCGCCAGCTTTATCCAGGCGTCAACGTCATCGAGGGCGACGCCTTCAATCTCGACGCGACGCTTGGCGACAAGCGCGACCTGATCTTCGATTCTGTGATATCGGGCGTGCCGCTGCTCAATTTCCCTGTCGCCCAGCGCATCGCCTATGTCGAGAGCCTGCTCGACCGTATCCCGGCGGGCCGGCCGATCGTGCAGCTGACTTACGGGCCGCTGTCGCCGATCCCGCCGGGCCGCGGCGACTATACGGTCGAGCATTTCCATTTCGTTATCCGCAACATTCCGCCGACGCAGCTTTGGATCTATCGGCGCGGGGCCGCATGAATTGAAGCGTTGGGTTTGAATAGCACTTGTCTTAATACCCATCGGGTGACAAGGCAGACCCATGGCTGTGATCCCGAAAATTCTTGTCTTCGCCGGTTCGGTGCGCAGCGGCGCCTATAGCGGCAGGACCGCCGACGTGGCACAGAAGGAACTTGCCATGCAGGGCGCCGAGGTGACCCGCATCTCGCTCGCCGACTATCCGTTGTCGATCCTCGACCAGGATTTGGAAAAGAACGAAGGCATTCCCGAAAACGCCGTCAAGCTCGGCCGGATGATCGCCGCCCATGACGGGCTGCTGATCGCGACGCCCGAATATAACGGCTCCATTCCGCCGCTGCTCAAGAACACCATCGACTGGGTGAGCCAGCTGCGCAAGGATGGCGGCCGGACGTTCAGGCCGCTTGCCGGCAGGGTCGCCGGCCTCTGCTCGTCTTCCAACGGACCCTTCGGCGGGATACGCTGCATCAACCATCTGCGCGCCGTGCTGGTGCGCTGCCGGATGGAAGTGGTGACACCGGAATGCTCGGTGCCGGAGGGCGGCAACGCCTTCGACGACGAGGGCAACTTCAGGGACGAGAGACTACACCAATCGATGGAGCACCTATGCCGCACGCTGATCGAGACCTCGCGCATGCTGTCGACGCGGATCGAGGCATGATCCCGGACGCCACGCATGCCGACACAATGCAGGAAAGGCTGATCGTCGGCCTCGACCTGCCGACGCTGAAGGAGGCCGAGAAGGCGGTGCGCGAGCTCGACGGACTCGTCTCCTTCTACAAGATCGGCTACCAGCTCGCCTTTGCCGGTGGGCTCGACTTCGCCCGCGAGCTGGCCAGCGGCGGCACCAGGATCTTCCTCGACATGAAGCTGCTCGACATCGACAACGCGGTAGCCAAGGGGGTCGACAACATCGTCAAAATGGGCGTGAGCATGCTGACCATCCATGCCTATCCGAAGACGATGAAGGCGGCGGTCGAGGCTGCGAAGGGCAGCGACCTTTGCCTGCTGGGGGTCACTGTGCTGACCTCGATGGACGAGCAGGACGTGATCGACGCCGGCTATGAGTATGATCCGCATACGCTGGTGCTGAGGCGCTCCGAGCAGGCGCTGCATGCCGGCATGGGCGGCATCGTCTGCTCGGCCGAGGAAGCGGAGGCAGTGCGCCGCATCGTCGGCCCCGACCTGGCCGTCGTGACGCCGGGAATCCGGCCGAAGGGCAGCGACCATGGCGACCAGAAACGCGTGGTGACGCCGGCGCAGGCGATCCGCAACGGCTCCAGCCACCTCGTGGTCGGCCGGCCGATCGTCGGCGCGGCCGACAGGCGGGCGGCAGCGGAAGCGATCCTCGATGAAATGCGCTCGGCCTGACGCCAGGAATTAACCCGGAGAAAAGCCATGCCCAAGGGATACTGGATCGCCCGCGTCGATGTACGCGATGCGGAAGGCTACAAGGACTATGTCGCAGCTGCCAAGCTGGCCTTCGACCGCTTCGGCGCCAAGTTCCTGGCGCGCGGCGGCGCGCATGAGAAGGCAGAGGGACCAGGCCGCGACCGCAATGTGATCATCGAATTTCCGTCGCTTGCGGCGGCGCATGACTGCTACCACTCGCCCGAATACCAGCGCGCCGTCGCGATCCGCCAGAAGGTGGCTGACGGCGAAATCGTGCTGGTCGAGGGGATTTAGGCGAGAAATCGGTTCATCGCGGTTTCAGCCATCGCATCGGCGAGGCTCAGGCCCCATTGTCGGCGACAGTAATCGCGGAAATCGAAGCAGGGCAGGCCGGGGCAGACCTCGAACTCGATGAGGTGCACGCTGTCGTCGGCTTCGACCCGGAAGTCGATGGAAAAGACGTCCCGCAGGCCAAGCCCGACCATCAGGTTTCCGGCTATTCGGCGAATAGTTGCATCCGCTCGAGGCTGGCTGTCGGCGACCGGCAGCAGCGCCGGCTCTGTGTATGTTCCCGACGCTTTCGCCACTGCGCCGGTATCGCCGTAAAGCGCCAGGCTGTCCTGCATGGTCTGGAAATCGCCGCCTGAATCGACAAAGGCGATGCCCAGCGCCTCGACGCCGGTATCGGGCCTCAACCCGAGAAAACTGGCCCGCGCGTTGCGCCCGGCGACATAGGGCTGGACCACGACATCGTCGCGATAGGCGGCGAAGACGCGCCGGCTAAGCTCCAGCGCATGGCCGAGATCATGGCAGCGCGAATCCGGCCAGATGCCGATCTTGGCGCCGAGCCGGTTCGGCTTGACGAACCAGCCGGCAGGCGAGGCCGGTGGCGCGACCAGCCAGGCGCCGTCACGGGCAAGGCCCGCCTGCGGCACCGGCAGGCCAAGCGCGCCAAGCACGGCGCCGGACCGGAACTTGTCCTGACAGAGCGCGAACAACGCATCGTCGGCGCCGATCGCCTTCAGGCCATTCAGCCGTGCCAGAGCTGGTGCCGCGCCGCCACGGAAATAGGCGATGCCGTCGGTCAGCGTCCAGACAAGCGTGGTCTTCGGAACTTCGCTAGCGAGAACGCTTGCGGCATCGTCGAGCGCCAGTGGGGCGAACGACAGGCCGCGCGTCTGGCAAGCGGCTGCAAGTGCGTCGAAATCAGCAGTGATGTCGGTCGATTGCGCCAGATAGGAGGCGATTTCGGCGGCACGCTTCGGCACGTGGTTATCGGCGACCAGCCGATCGAAGCAGGCCTTTTCCGGCTCGTAGACAAGGATCAGCTTCGGCTTGCGGCTTGACATGATCGAAACGATTTCCCGGCAGCACGATTGCCTAGAGCAATTCCAGGAAAAGTGTGGAACGGTTTTCCGTTCGGAACTGCGTCAAAACAAAGAGATAGAGCGGTTCAGCGTTTCCGCGAAACGATGAACCGTTCTAGCATCGCATGGCGACTGCATTCGGCTTTCGCGGAACCGACGTCAGCCGGACGCCCGCACGACAGTGCAGACATGGGTCTAGCCAATCAGCACGCGCGGCTCGAAGCGACCATTGACTGGAATGTCGAGCATAAATGTCATGCCGGCTTGCGGGTCGAGCAGGCGCTGCTTCTCGCTCTTGCCCGACCAGGCGGACGTGACCGCCAGCCGGTCGGCGTTCCTGCCGATGAAAGCCGGACAGGATGGCTGCGTCGCCGGCATCGCCACCGAACGGACAAGCTTGCCGTCGGGTCCATAGGCTTCGACGACGCTGCCGCCCCAGCAAGCGTTCCACAATATGCCGTCGCCGTCGAGCACCGAACCATCGATATAGCCCTTGGCGGAACGGTGGTCGACGAAGACCTTCGGTTCGCCAACCGGCAGTCCGGTCGCCGGATCGCAGCCGACGCGCATCAACAGGCCGGTGCTGGTGTCGGTGTAATAGGCAATGGTCCCATCCTCGGAAAAGCAGATCGAGTTGGGCACAGTAATGTCGGCATAAAGCCGGCGCAGCTCGCCCTTGAAGAACCAGTAGATCGAACCGGCGCCCTTCTCCTCGCCCTTGCCCATTGTGCCGACCCAGAGCGCGCCGCAAGGGTGAACGCGTGAATCGTTCGAGCGGGTGACCGCATTGTCGGCCTCGATCGGCGTGTGCAACGTCAGCTTGCCGGTCGCGACGTCGCGGACATGCAGGCCGGTCTCGGTGGCGATCAACTGGCGCCGGTCGTCGACGATGGCGACGGCGCTGGCCATCTGACCGAGCTCGTAGATCTTGACCGCACCGCCGGACAGACGTTTTTCCAGGAGCTGGCCATTGACGATGTCGAACCAGTAGAGCGTGTCGGTGGCAGGGTCATAGCTTGGCCCCTCCCCGAGTTGGCAGACATGGTCGGAAAAAACCGAAACGATGGTCTCGCTCATCATGCCACTCCTAACGCCGCGTCCCAGGCCACGACTGCGGCCTTCGCCCGTGCTGCCACTTCGTCGACGCTCATGCCCGGCTTGAACAGGCTGGAGCCAAGACCGAAGACGCTGACGCCGGCTGCCTTGTAGCCGGCAAAATCCTTGTCCGAAACGCCGCCGACGGCGCCGACCAGCACACTGGCCGGCAGCACCGCGCGCATCGCCGAAATGCCCGCCGCGCCAAGCACGCTCGCCGGGAAGAATTTCAGTGCCGAGGCGCCGAGCCGGATTGCCTGGAATGCCTCGGTCGGCGTGAACACGCCGGGCATCGTCACCATGCCGTACTGCATGGCACGGCCCATGACCTCGGCATCGATATTGGGGCTGACCAGCAGCCGCCCGCCGGCCTTGTGCAGACCGTCGACATCGGCGGCGGTGAGCACCGTGCCGGCGCCGACCAGCGCCGTCGGAGGAAGCGCTTCGACAATGCTGGCGATGGAGGCAAAGGGCTCGGGCGAGTTGAGCGGCACCTCGATTGCTTCGATGCCGGCGCCGAAGATCGCCTGGCCGATCGCCACCGCCTCGCTTGGCTTGAGGCCACGCAGGATCGCGACCAGACCCCGCTCGAGCTTTGGAAAAGGTGCGGTCTCTGTCATGCGGCAACTCCATTTTTGGCGATCATGCCATTTTCGCGCGCGGCTTCGGCAAGGCCGGCACGCACCGCCTCGTCGGCGTCGACCGCCCTGAAAGCGAGCCCGGCAAGGCCGAGCGCCTCGGCATAGAGCGTGCCGAGTGCGCCCGACGCGATCAGCACGACGGGCACAGCGCTTGCTCCATAACGGCGATTTGCCGAAGCGATCTCGCCGCCGATCAGCAGGCCGGACAGGCAGGCGGCGGCATCCTCGGGCTTCAGATCCTGCAACAGGCTGGCGGCGCGGATCGAGAACAGTCTTGAAACAATGTCACCGCCCTCGGCCAACGCCTTCAGGCACCAGTCCCGGAAAAACGGACTTTCGGCGGCAACCGGCTTCGGCGGCTCGCCCAGCGAATGGCGCAGGATCGAGTGCGCGGCCAGCACCGAAAACAGCTCGCCGGTCGGCCAGGTGCCGAAGCCGGCAACGGAGCCGTCCTCGACCAGCACCCATTTCGAATGGGTGCCGGGCATGCAGACGAGGTGGCGTCCCTTTGCCGGCAAACCGGCGCCGGCAAGCTGGGTTTCCTCGCCGCGCATGACGTCAGGTGCATCGGCGAGGCGTTGGGCGAGGCCAGGCACGATGCGGATATCACGGCGCTGGCCGGGGATGCGGGCAGCGCCGGCGAGGATAGCGCCGATCGGCGCCGGCACGCTGACATAGGGCGCCTCCAGCCAGCCCTGGCGCGAACCGGCCATGCCGCAAATGATGACCGGCAGCGCCTCTGGAGCGCCCATGGCGGCCAGATGCCCTTCGAGAACGGACGAAAATCCTTTGGCCTGGGCGGTGATCAGTCCGTCATCGCCGCGCCGCTCGGCGAGAACCTTGCCGGTGCCATCGAGCAGCCAGACCCTCATACGGGTGGTACCCCAGTCGACGGCCGCGACAGACGCTGCCTTGCTCGGTGAGATCACAGGAACCCCCCGTCGACGATCAGCATCTGCGCGGTCAGCATGCGTGAAGCATCCGACGCCAGGAACAGCACGGTGCCGACAATGTCTTCAGGTTGCATCACCTCTTTGATGCACTGCTTGGCGACGTGGGCGGCGAGCGCCTGTTCGGTGACCCAGAGCTTTCTCTGCCGCTCGGTGATCACCCAGCCGGGCGCGATCGCGTTGACACGGATGCCGTCGACGCCGAGCTTGCCGGCGAGACCCTTGGTGAGGCCGACGATGCCGGCCTTGGCGGCGGTGTAGGCCGGCATATCGGGATGGTTGATGAGAAACGAGGTCGAGGTGAAGTTGATGATCGAGCCGCCGCCGGCCCGCTTCATGCCCGGCGCCACCGCCTGTGCGCTAAAGAAATGCGGACGCAGGTTGATGGCATGGTTGTTGTCCCAGAACTCGACCGTGACGTCTTCGACGGCATGACGGTCATCCTGCGCGGCATTGTTGACCAGCACGGTGACGTCACCATGGGCCTCGGCGGCCTTGGCGACTGATAGCCGCAAGGCCTCGATGTCGCGTATGTCGGTCTTGAGATAGAGCGGCCGAAAGCCGAGCTCCTTGTCTAACCGATCGGCCAGCGCCAGGCTCGGACGGTCGGCGATATCGATGAAGGCGACCTTTGCCCCCTGGCGGACAAAACCTTCGGTCAAGGCAGCGCCAATGCCGGAGCCGCCGCCGGTGATCAGCACCGAAGCGCCTTCGAGGTCGGCAAAGCGTGCCGATGGCATCATGAATTCTCTCCCGGTCCAATGATCTCGGTCGGCCGGCGCGCATCCTATCCAGCCGTGTCGGGCGGGCAAGGGCGAAAGAGTGGATTGTCAGGACTTATGTCCGACAAAAGGCCGCACGGCCCGCCGATCGATCAACTGCCCAGCCGGACGCGGTACAATTCGACGGCGGCTCCGCTGGTCCCGGCAACCGGCTCAAGCCATTCCGGCACGCTTCCGCTCATCAACCCGGCAAGAAAGCCTGCCGGCGCCTTGGTTGCGAGGAGCTTGCTTTCGGCGCTGCCGGGGCAGAGCGCGACGAGGCCGACGTGATGATCGGTCAGGATCGTCCTGGCATCGGCATCGGACCCAAGGAAGGCATCGAGCGCCAGCAGGTTGCCGGCTACGTTGCGATGATAAGGCCCGGCGAAGACGCGATGTCCGGAATAGGCCAGGATCGGCGATCCGAGATTGGAAATTGCCAGCACCGTGGTGCCGGGCAGGCGGCCGAGTGCCGCAAAGGAGGCCATGCGCTGGCAAGCGACATCGGTGCCGTCGCCGTTATCGGCCGTCGTGTTGCTGTCGTCGAAGGCTACCGAGGTCGCCGCGGCAGCCCCAGTCCAGACCGCATTCACCGAAACCAGCCAGACGGCAGCCATACGCAGCGCCACACCACGCGACGGGCTGGCCTCAGCCCGTTGACGCCATTTGGCAATCCAGGCGGCAAGCGGGATGACGGCGAAGGCGATCGAGAATGTCGAACCGCGCACCTGCCAGGCGCTGACGATGAAGGCCACGACAAGCAGCGCGCCGACAAGGCTGTCCTGCCGTCGCCAGCCGTGGCCAAGGCGAAGCGCCATCAGCACGAGCGCAATGAGCGGCGTGGCATAGCGCGCCACCACCTCGGCCGGATCCTCGGCGAGCAGTTTGAACAGCGACTGCGCCTCGTCGATGTGATCAAGCCATAGCTCCTTGAGGCGCGGATCGAGGTTGGCGTAGGGCGCTGCCAGGCATTGTGGGAACAACAAGACGACGACAGCGCCCAATAGCAGGGCAAGCAGGCCAAGTGAGGCGATGCGCCGTTGGCGCGTGCGGCCTGCCGGCTCGATCGACGCTATGGCTGCAAGGCCGGTTCCGGCAATCGCTGCGACGACGAACTGCACGGTCGAAAAGGCGTCGCATTGCGCCTGACCCCAGGCGGATGGCGCAATGGTGGCGATAAAGACGAGGGCGGAGACGCCGGCAAAGCCGAGGCCGAAATCCCTGGCGATCGACCTCTCGCCATTGGCGTCGAGAGCAAACAGCATGGCGACAGAGGCGCCGATGGTGGCAACGTAAGGCGCGGTTTCCATACCGATGGCCAGCATCAGCCCGGCGCATAGGCCGGAGAGCAATGCCGCCGGCTTGCGCAATGGCGCTTCAAGCAACAGGCTCAGGCTGGCCATGCTCAGCATCAGCTGGATATTGTGGTGATCGAGCGCGCCAGGCGAAAAAATGCCGAGGAAATGCAGTGCGGCGGCGCCGACGACGACGGCCGGCAGCACGGCGCCGTCACCGGCAAAGCTACGCGCGGCGCGGGCGGTGAAAAATACGGTCAGGCAAAAGAGCAGCGCCGGCCACAGCACTTGCGCGACATGCTCGGCAAAGGCCGCGCTGCCGGTCAGGGCCGATACGGCCATGATGATGGCGGCGATCGGCGCATCGACCAGCCGCGACCAGTGCATGACGAAGCCGCCTTCCAGGCCCATCCTGTACTGGTGCAGATCGAACCAGCCCTGGCCGGCCAGCATGTCGCGAACTTCGACAAGGCGCAGCAGATTGTCGTTGTCGCCTCCGGCATTGGTCAATTCCGGGAAGCCGGCAAAGGCATTGACGGCAAGCGCCAGCAATGTGGCAAGCAGCGCCAGCGCGATATCGGACCTCCAACTGGAGGCGCCATCGTCGGCTGTGCTCATATCAGGACCTTTGGAAGGAATACGGTGCGGTTTAAACCTAGCCTTAACAGCTTCAATAAATAGTAAAGCCGCCCGAGCG
Organism: Mesorhizobium sp. M1328; assembly: GCF_040318075.1. Taxonomy (NCBI): domain Bacteria; kingdom Pseudomonadati; phylum Pseudomonadota; class Alphaproteobacteria; order Hyphomicrobiales; family Phyllobacteriaceae; genus Mesorhizobium; species Mesorhizobium sp. M1328. The sequence continues at coordinate 417,320 of NZ_JAMYLO010000001.1, forward strand.
AGGCCGGCGTTTGAGCGGTCAGGGGCCTCACAGGGCATCCGGAGACGAAAATGCCACAAGAAGTGCGCCATGAGCCGAGCATCGCCGTGCTGCTGCCTTGCTACAATGAGGAGCTGACGATCGGCGAAGTGGTGCGGCGCTTTCGCGAAACGCTGCCTGCCGCCGCGATCTATGTCTACGACAACAATTCGCGCGATCTGACGGCGCTCCGAGCCCGCGCCGCCGGCGCCATCGTGGTGCGCGAGCCGCGCCAGGGCAAAGGCAATGTCGTGCGCCGCATGTTCGCCGACATCGAGGCCGACATCTACCTGATGGCCGACGGCGACGGCACCTATGCGCCGGAGGACGCGCCGCAACTGATCAACACTCTGTTGACCGAGCGCTCCGACATGGTGGTGGGCACGAGGCGCGGGGTCGCCGACGATGCCGGCAGGACAGGCCACGCCTTCGGCAACCGCATCTTCAACAGCCTCTACAAGCGGCTGTTCGGCTCGGACTTTACCGATATCTTCTCCGGCTACCGCGCCTTCACCAGGCGCTTCGTCAAGAGTTTTCCCGCCGTTTCCGGCGGCTTCGAGATCGAGACCGAAATGTCGGTGCACGCCTCGCAGCTCAAATTGCCGGTCAGCGAGATCGGACTCGACTATGGCCGCCGGCCGGAAGGCTCCTCGTCGAAGCTGTCGACCTTTCGCGACGGCGCGAAGATCCTGTGGATGTTCGCCATGCTGATGAAGGAGACGCAGCCGCTGCGTTTCTTCGGCGCTTTTTCGGTGTTCTTCCTGGCATCAAGCCTGTTTCTGATGGCGCCGGTGCTGATCGAGTTCGCCGAAACCGGGCTTGTGCCGCGCATGCCGACCTGGGTGCTGTCGGTCGGGCTGCTGCTGCTGTCGATGTTAGCGGCAGTGACCGGGGTAATCCTCGATTCGGTGTCGCGCGGCCGGGCCGAGCAGAAGCGCATCTTCTATCTGTCGATGCCTTCCGGCCGCGTCGAACGTGAACGTGCAAGCGCGCTCGCGACTTTGAAGGCCGGACCGCGCAAGACCCCGCGGGCGGCTTAGAGCCTAAATGGGACGCCTTGCCCGCTTCATTGTCGCCGGCGGCATCGGCTTCGTCGCCGACGCGGCGGCGCTTTGGCTGGTGCTGACGATAGCGCCGGTCGGACCTTTCATGGCCCGCATCATTTCGATAGGTTTTGCCCTGTCCGTCACCTGGCTGATCAACCGCCATCTGACCTTCTCGCCTTCCAGCCGCGGCGTCGCGCAAGAGGGCGCACGCTACGGCGGCGTCGGTATTGCCACCAGCGTCGTCAATTATCTCGTCTATTGCGCCATGCTGTTCGCGCTGCCGATGGTGTCGCCGCTCATTGCCCTTGCGGTCGCCTCGCTGATTGCCATGGCGCTGTCCTTCCTCGGCTATTCCAAGCTGGTCTTCGATCGCTGAAGGCACACCGCATTGGGGTCTGCGCCAAGCGAAGCGCAGCCTCATCATGACCTTGGCCGATTGGCAGAAGCCGCCGATTTCCTTATATCGCTGTCGTCGATGCATCGGCCCGAAAAATCGGAATCGATTTTCGGGCAGTACGATGCATGGATTCAAAAGTGTTTGGAGCGCACTTTGTGCGTCCAAGTGGATCGCTCCAACTGCGCCGGAGAGCACCTATGCCCCTGAAAGTCGCCATCCAGATGGACCATATCTCCACCGTGTCGATTGCCGGCGACACGTCGTTTGCGCTGTCGCTGGAAGCGCAGCGGCGCGGGCACCAGCTGTTCCACTACACGCCCGACCGGCTGTCGCTGCGCGACGGCAAGGTGTTTGCCCGTATCGAGGCGATGCAGGTCCGCGACGAGAAGGGCAACCATTATTCGCTGGGCGAAGAAGTCCGCACCGACCTTTCGGAAATGGACGTCATCCTTTTGCGGCAGGATCCGCCGTTCGACATGAACTACATCACCACCACGCATATCCTCGAGTGCATCCATCCGAAGACGCTGGTGGTCAACGATCCGGCCTGGGTGCGCAACAGCCCGGAAAAGATCTTCGTCACCGAATTTCCCGACCTGATGCCGGACACGCTGATCACCAAGGACCCGCTCGAGGTCGCAGCCTTCCGCAAGGAGTTCGGCGATATCATCGTCAAGCCGCTCTACGGCAATGGCGGCGCCGGCATCTTCCATCTGCATGAGGCCGACCGCAACCTCGCCTCGCTGCTCGAAATGTTCGGCCAGATGTTCCGCGAACCCTACATCGTGCAGCGCTACCTCAAGGAGGTGCGCGCCGGCGACAAGCGCATCATCCTGATCGACGGCGAGCCGGTCGGCGCCATCAACCGCGTGCCGGCCGAGCATGATTCGCGCTCCAACATGCATGTCGGCGGCCGCGCCGAAAAGACCGAGCTGACGGAACGCGAACGCGAGATCTGCGCCCGCATCGGCCCCTCGCTGAAGAAGCGCGGCTTCATCCTCGTCGGCATCGACGTCATCGGCGACTACATGACCGAGATCAACGTGACCTCACCGACCGGCATACGCGAAGTGCAGCGTTTTGGGGGCGCCGACATCGCCAGCCTGTTCTGGGATGCGGTGGAGGAGAAGCGTAACTAGTCTCGCTTCGGAGCGGCCGCGTTGCAAACCATTGCAGCCGCTGCGTTCAGCTGTTCCCCAAATGTTCTTGCCTTCGCCGGAAATCTGTGGTTGTCTCCGGTGACGCCGTTCGCGGCATGATCGCAAAGGCTTGGGGCAAAGCCTGCATCCGGGGTGAAGACATGGTGGCGCGGGTTCGCACGGTTGCTTTCCAGGGCATCGAGGCCGTGCCGGTCGACGTGCAGGTGATGATCGCGCCGGGCAAGGTCAACATGCACATCGTCGGCCTGGCCGACAAGGCTGTGGCCGAAAGCCGCGAGCGGGTACAGGCAGCACTGCATGCATCCGGCCTGTCGATGCCGTCGAAGAAGGTCACAGTCAATCTGGCGCCCGCCGACCTGCCCAAGGAAGGCAGCCATTACGATCTGCCGATCGCGCTCGGGCTGATGGCTGCGCTCGGCGCCATTCCGGGCGACATGCTGGCCGGCTATGTCGTGCTTGGTGAATTATCGCTCGACGGCACCATTGCCGCGGTGGCCGGCGCGTTGCCGGCGGCGATCGGCGCCAATGCCGAAGGCAAGGGCCTGATCTGCCCGTTCGCCTGCGGGCCGGAAGCGGCTTGGGCCGGCAAGGATTTCGACATATTGGCGCCGCGCAGCCTGATTGCCATCGCCAACCATTTTCGCGGCACGCAGGTCCTGTCGCGGCCGGAAGCCGGCATCCATGCTTCGGCGCGCGACCTGCCCGACCTTGCCGACATCAAGGGTCAGGAGACCGCCAAGCGGGCGCTGGAGGTGGCGGCGGCCGGCGGCCACAATCTTTTGATGGTCGGTCCGCCGGGATCGGGAAAGTCGATGCTGGCGCAGCGGCTGCCGTCGATCCTGCCGCCGCTTGCGCCCAGGGAGTTGCTCGAAGTCTCGATGATCGCGTCGGTGGCCGGCGAACTCGGCGAAGGCAAGCTGACCGACCGGCGGCCGTTCCGTGCGCCACACCATTCGGCCTCGATGGCGGCGATGGTCGGCGGCGGCCTGCGCGTGCGGCCGGGCGAGGCCTCGCTTGCCCATCACGGCGTGCTGTTCCTCGACGAGTTTCCCGAATTCTCACCGCAGGCGCTCGATGCGCTGCGCCAGCCGCTCGAGACCGGCGACTGCATGATCGCGCGCGCCAACCACCGCGTCACCTATCCGGCGCGCATCCAGCTGGTTGCGGCGATGAACCCGTGCCGCTGCGGCATGGCCGGCGAGCCGGGCTATCGCTGCCTGCGCGGCGACCGCTGCCGCACCGACTACCAGGCGCGCATTTCCGGCCCGCTGCTCGATCGCATCGATCTCAGGATCGAGGTGCCGGCGGTCTCGGCCAGCGATTTGATCCGGCCGGACCGGGCGGAGAAGAGTGCAGCCGTGGCACTTCGCGTAGCACGGGCGCGGACGATCCAGCGTGAGCGTTTCGAACGGCTCGGCGCGACCCTCCGCCACCACCAACGCGCATTGCTCACCGTCGGTCATCGAGGAGATCGCCATGCCCGATGCCGCCGGCCTGTCGCTGCTCAGGGACGCCAGCGAAAAGCTTGGCTTTTCCGCGCGGGCCTATCACCGCGTCTTGAAGGTGGCGCGGACACTGGCCGATCTCGAGGCCAGCGAGACGGTCGGCCGCATCCATCTGGCCGAAGCGATTTCCTACCGCATGAGCTCGGAACGGATGGCACAAGCGGCCTGAGGGACGCCCCCCTCCCCCTTGAGGGGAGGGTGGGAGCGCAGCCGCCGGGGGGGGGGGGGGGGGGGGCTCGGGGGGGGGGGGCGGGCGCCGGTGGGACCCTCGGCCTTGCTGTATTTCGAAACCGATCCGCGTGCGGAGCGTTGCGGTGCTCTTCCCGAGGCGCATCGTCAGAATGGGCGTCGGCGCACTGCACCCAGGACCCCACCCGGCCCTTCGGGCCACCCTCCCCTCGAGGGGGAGGGGGACGCCGGCGACTAGCGCGCCTGCTCGTTCGCCTTCAGCTCCAACCTCCGCGCGTGCAGCACTGGCTCGGTGTAGCCGTTGGGCTGGATGCGGCCCTTGAAGACCAGGTCGCAGGCGGCGAGGAAGGCGATGGAGTTGTCGAAATCCGGCGCCATCGGCCGGTAGAGCGGATCGCCTTGGTTTTGGCGGTCGACGATCGCCGCCATGCGTTTCATCGTTTCCGTGACCTGCTCGGGGGTGCAGACGCCGTGATGCAGCCAATTGGCGATGTGCTGCGAGGAGATGCGCAGCGTGGCGCGGTCCTCCATCAGGCCAACGTCGTTTATATCTGGCACTTTCGAGCAGCCGACGCCCTGGTCGATCCAGCGCACGACATAGCCCAGAATGCCTTGTGCGTTGTTGTCGAGCTCCCTCTGGATGTCTTCAGGCGACCAGTTCGGCCGCTTTGCTACCGGCACCGACAGGATGTCGTCGAGCCTGGCCTTGGGCCGACTTTTCAGCGCCTTCTGGACGGCGTGGACGTCGACCTTGTGGTAGTGCGTGGCGTGCAGCGTCGCCGCCGTCGGCGACGGCACCCAGGCGGTGTTGGCGCCGGCCTTGGGGTGCGCGATCTTCTCGGCCAGCATCGCCGCCATCAGGTCGGGCATCGCCCACATGCCCTTGCCGATCTGGGCGTGGCCGGCCAGCCCGCATTCGAGCCCGGTATCGACGTTCCAGGCTTCGTAGGCGGCAATCCAGGCGGCCTGCTTCATGTCGCCCTTGCGGATCATCGGGCCGGCTTCCATCGAGGTGTGTATCTCGTCGCCGGTGCGATCGAGGAAGCCGGTGTTGATGAAGACGACGCGGTCTTTCGCGGCGCGGATCGCCTCCTTGAGGTTGACGGTGGTGCGCCGCTCCTCGTCCATGATGCCCATCTTGATGGTGTTTTTGGCCATGCCGAGCAGCGCCTCGACGCGGTCGAAAATCTCGACGGCGAAGGCGACTTCGTCGGGCCCGTGCATCTTGGGCTTTACGATATACATCGAGCCGGTGCGTGAGTTGGCGCGGCGCGCGTTCGGGCCGATGTCATGCAGCGCGATCAGCGCCGTCAGCGCCGCATCCATAATGCCTTCCGGCACCTCGTTGCCCTCGCGGTCCGATATCGCCGGATTGGTCATGAGGTGGCCGACGTTCCTGACCAGCATCAGCGAGCGGCCGGGCAAGGTCAGCGTGCCGCCATCGGGCGCGGTATAGGTGCGGTCGGGGTTGAGCCTCCGGACAAAGCTCTTGCCGGCCTTGGTGATCTCCTCCGCCAAGTCGCCCTTCATCAGGCCGAGCCAGTTGCGGTAGACCAGCACCTTATCCTCGGCATCGACGGCCGCCACCGAATCCTCGCAGTCCTGGATGGTGGTCAGCGCCGATTCCAGCACGACATCGGCAATGCCGGCCGGATCGGTGCGGCCGATCTGGTTGTTGCGGTCGATGACCATTTCGATGTGCAGGCCGTTCTTGACCAGCAGCACGGCTTCGGGGTTGGCGGCATCGCCGCGATAGCCGGCAAACTGTTTGAGGTCGGCAAGCGTGGTGGCGCCGGCACCCTCGCCCAGCCGCAACATGCCATTGGCGACCGAAAGCCCGTTGACGCCGGCCCATTTGCCTGTCGTGAGCGGCACCGCCTCGTCGAAGAAGCTTTTCACCCAGGCGACGACCTTGGCGCCGCGCGCCGGATTGAATTTGTTGCCTCGCTCGGCGCCGTCCGTCTCCGGAATGGCGTCGGTGCCGTAGAGCGCATCGTAGAGCGAGCCCCAGCGCGCATTGGCGGCATTCAGCGCATAACGCGCATTCATCACCGGCACCACCAGCTGCGGCCCAGCAACCAGCGCGATTTCCGGGTCGACATTTTCGGTGGTCACGCTGAACGCCGGCCCCTCGGGCAGGAGATAGCCGATCTCGCGGAGAAAGCTCTTGTAGGCCTCCATGTCGACGGGCGCGCCATTGTCGCGGTACCAGCGGTCGAGCTTGTCCTGCATGGCATCGCGCTTTTCGAGCAGCGCCCGGTTTTTTGGCGAGAGATCATGGACGATCGTCGAAAAACCGTTCCAGAATGCGTCCACCTCGATGCCGGTGCCCGGCAGCGCCTCGTTGACGACGAAATCATGAAGCTCGCGGGCAATCCGCAATCCGGCGATCTCGACGCGATCGGTCATCAGGGCTTCTCCAGACGAAAGGCTAGGCCCGGCCTTTGGCATGTCACGGTGGCAGGGTCAATTCGGCATAGAGTGAAGGTAGGGCGTTTTCGCTGCCGATCTCCCCCCCTCGAGGGGGAGATGGCCGGCAGGCCAGAGGGGGTCGCCTCGCGTGGAGTGCGACCTCTTCTTTGCACCAAATCGCGTCGCGCTTCATGCGCGGCGACCCCTCTGTCGCCTTCGGCGACATCTCCCCCTCGAGGGGGGAGATTACGCGCTCACACCGCAATCCTTGGCCTTCCCGACGCCACCGCCACGACATGCGCCTCGATGAACATGCGCTGGCCCTCGACGGTGGAGACGCGGAATTCGCTGGCGATTTCGATCTCGGCGCTGTCGGTGCCGGCGTCCTTCGCCCGCCCGGCGGCAATCGCCCGCACGTCTTTCTCCGCCGCGGCGATCGCCGCGGCCTCGTCGTTGAAATCGCGTACACTTTCGCCGGAGGCAACGCGGAACAGCCCTTCCTTGGGCTGGCTGACCCGCGCCTCGGCCGATACCCGGACCTGGCCGACGACGGCGCCGAGCGCGTTGGCGACATCGGTATCCTCCGGCACCACGCAGTTATTGCCGACCAGCTCGGCCAGCCCGGCATAATGCAGTGGCGCCGAGGCGCCGAGGCCGATGACCGGACGGTCGAGCGCGACGCTGAGGCGGGCGATGCCGGGATGGGCGTCGACGGCGCGCTGGACCAGGGCATGGGCGACGGTCGCCGCGCCATCCAGCCCATCCTCGGCGAAGGCGGTTTCGAGGATGACTTCCGCCGACAGGCGGGTCAGCATGGTCAGCACCCGGTCCGAGATTGCCTCCGGCGAGGCCGCGATGAACTGGCCGCGGCCGTCGCGCCTGCGCGCGAACAGCTCGGCACCCAGACGCGCGGCGGCCGGATCCCAATTGGCCTGCCTGCCCAGCACATGGGCGGCATCCGACGGCGTGAAGCCGGCGACATGCACCAGCCCGCGCGACACCAGCCGGTTCAAGGTGGCGTTCTGGGCATTCGAGGTCAGCAACCTGTCGAGAGCCTGCGGCACGGCACCGATCAGCTCGTAAAGCTTGGCTTCAGCACCGGTCAGTCCGGCCGCCAGACGCTCCGGCACGCCGGTGCGCACCGCCAGCCGGCCATCCATGCGGCCGGGATTGGGCGCGCGCAGCTGGCGTTCGAGCTCTGATGTGACGGCGTCGCCATGCATCAAGCCGGCCAGCGCCAGCGGCACCAGGCGGCGCGGCCCGAGCAGGATCCTCGGGCTGAGCGCGCCGTCCTCCAGCGCCACTTCGGAATCGCCGCCGAGGCCAAAAGTGCGCATGGCGACGGCCTCAACCATGGTGCGGAAGCCGCCGACGGTGGCGCCTTCCGGATCGAGCCGCGGCCGGCCCTTGTCGAGCACGGCGACGTCGGTGGTGGTGCCGCCGATGTCGGAGACCACGGCATCGTCGAGGCCGGTCATGTGGCGGGCGCCGACCAGGCTGGCGGCCGGGCCGGACAGGATGGTCTCGATCGGCCGCTGGCGGGCAAAGGCGGCCGAGACCAAAGCGCCGTCGCCGCGCACCACCATCAGCGGGGCGGCAATGTTGCGCGCGGCCAAAAAGCCTTCGGTTGCCGCGACCAGCCGGTCGATCATCGAGATCAGCCTGGCGTTGAGCAAGGTCGTCAGCGCCCGGCGCGGGCCGCCGAGCTTGGCCGACAGTTCGTGGCTGGCGGTGACCGGCAGGTCTGTTATATCGCGGATCAGGTTCCGCGCGCTTAGCTCGTGCGCCGGATTGCGGGTGGCGAAATAGGCACAGATGGCAAAGCCGGACACCGACTTTTCCAGTTCCGGCAAAGCTGCCTCCAGCCCGGAAAGATCGAGCTTTGCCGCATTGCCATGGACATCGTGGCCGCCGGGGCAGAACACCACCGGGTCGGAGCCGAGCGCCGCCTTTAGTCCGTCGCGGGCCAGATCGCCCTCGGCAAAGCCGATCATCACAAGTGCTACGCGCCCGCCCTGGCCCTCGACCAGCGCATTGGTGGCAAGCGTTGTCGACATCGACACCAGTTTTATCGCAGTCGGGTCGGTGTCGGCTTTTTGCAGCACGGCATCGACTGCGCCCGATATGCCGACCGCCAGGTCGTGGCGCGTTGTCAGCGCCTTGGCCTTGGCCAGCACTTTTCCGCCGGGGCCGCCCGCTTCCGACCACAGCACGGCGTCAGTGTAGGTGCCGCCGGTGTCTATGCCGAGGAACAGGGGTGAGGGTTTGGTCTTGGCGGTCATATTTGGGTCCGGAGAATTCTCTTGCCCCGCCCCTTAGCGGATATGAACGGGCCGATAAAGCCGCGATGGCTGGGCCAAGGCAGCGTAATCTCCCCCCTCGAGGGGGAGATGTCGCCGAAGGCGACAGAGGGGGTCGGTACGTCCTGACGCGACGCCCTCTCTGCCAAGGAAAGAAGAAGCCGGCGCTCCACGCGAGACGACCCCCTCTGGCCTGCCGGCCATCTCCCCCTCGAGGGGGGAGATTCGCAGCTTGGCCGCCTACCCCACAAGAAAGGCTTGTTGGCCGAATAGGGCTACGCCCGGCTGCCCGGCGAGCCTTCTAGCGGCCTGCCGACAGAAGCGGTGGGCCGTTCGCGGCAGAAATACAAGATCGTCAGCATCACCGCGACAAGCAGGATGGCGTAGTAGATCGACAGTCGGGCATAGACCTCCGCCTTTTCCACCGGGAACGAGCGGCCCTGGCTGGCGGCGCGCGCCACCATCGAGGCAATCAGCGCGTCGCGGGAGAAGATCAGGTTTATCGCGGTCAATGGCAGGACCGAGGCGAACAGCAGGGCATTGCAGAGCTTCGCCTTGGGCTCGAACCGCAACAGCATCACGCCACACCAACTGTATAGGGCGCTGTAAAGCGCAACGGCCGCGGTCTTCAGCGGCGTGTCCTCCACCATGAAAAGGAACGGCGTGCCGTCGTCTGGTCCGGTGAGGCGCAGCAGGTACCAAATCCCGGACAGGACACCAAGCGTGCCAAGCAACAGATTGGCCCATTGTCGCTGGCCGGCCGGCTGCTCCATCTGCGCATAGGACAGCAGCCATTCCCCCACCGATATGTTTGCCACCCGTACAAGGCTGAACAGGATCAGCGAAAGGACCTGCCGAGCCGCCCATGACGCCGGCTGGCCAAGAACGGTCTCGGCAATGCCGGGAAACAGCCGGTCGGCCAGGACGACGGCCGCATTTACCCAGATGTAATCGATACAAAGGCTGAGAAACAGCAAGACATATTTGCGCAATTTGAAATCCCCCAAGCCCGACGAACCGCCACTCCGGCACATGCACGCACCGGTAGCAAAGATCTAACATCAACCGGGCGCAATTGTCGAAGGCCGAGATTGGCGGCGAGCGCTGGGCCGCCTACCCGGCAAATCCCACGCGCTTGTGGCTGCCATCGCAAAACGGCTTGTTGGCGGAGTGGCCGCAGCGGCAGAGGAAGGCGCGCTGCGTACGGTCTACAGTGTGGCCGGTGCCGGTGACGATTTCGAGATTGCCTTCGAGCTTGAGCGGGCCGTTGGTCGTCGGCGTCACGGCCAGCGGGCCATCCCGTACTTCCAGCGCCGGCGTATCCTTCAGCGCCGGTTCGCCGGTGGCGGTGAAGCCCGCCTTGGCGTGGCTGCCGTCGCAGAACGGCTTGTTTTCCGAAGCGCCGCAGCGGCACAGCGTGGCGCGGAAAAACGTTTCGCCGCCCAGCACTATCTCGGCATGGACGGCCAGCGGGCCGTTCTCCCTTATGCGCACGGTGTTGACCACCGGCGGCTGTTCCTGCGGCCCACCATCCTTGCGGACATAGGTGATGGCGCCGGACGGGCAGGCTTCGGCGAGCGCCACGACCTTCTCGACGCTGGCCGCCTCGGGATGGATCCACTGGCCGGGCGCATTGGGCACGAAGACACGCGGATCGCCAAGCACGCAATTGCGCGAATGGATGCAGCGGCGCCCGGAAAATCCGATATCGATCTTCTCGCCTTCGACCATGCCGGCCATAACTGTACTCCTTGCTGAAGCCGTCACGCTATGGCGGCGGCCCGGACGGCGTCAAGGCAGCATTCCCTTCGCCCTCTTGGGGGCCAAGCGCGGCGGGGGAAGGGAGTTCGCTTTTTTGCCCGCCGCACCACATTTTGTTCTTGCTTTGTGCCGGCAGCTATGCTACTAATCTCGGTATGGTGCTAATTGGCTCCAACGACCCGCCCGCCGAGGCGGGTTTTTTGTTGCCTTTTCGATCTAACATTCCTGCGAGCTGTCGACATCGATGCCGCTCGCCTGCCCTGCCGGGTACAATGGGTCCACACGAGAGACAGGCAGTTCACGGCACCAGATCGATTTCCTCGGTCTCGCCGCCGCTGCAGGTGTAGCAGCAATCGTCGCATTTTTCCGTGTTGGCGGGGCCGACGCCCCAATAGGTGTTCTCGTCGCCGTCGACCCAGGCGCCGTAGCAGATCGATTCGCCGTCATTGCAAGACAGCGGGATCGACTTGGTCTCGCCGTCGTTGAGATAATAATCCTGATTGTTGCCCGGCCAGACATGGTCGCGGTCCTGGCTGTAGAGTTCGACGCGCATAGCGTTGGGATGGCTGTTCTTGATCTCGAAAGTGACATCGCCGGCATGTGCGGCTGGCGCAAACAACGCGGCAATGAAAAGCGCCGCGGCAGCGCGGCGCGCGAAAGCGTAGGACAACATTTGCAATTCCCCCCGGAATGAAACGGCCTGTCCGGCCGCGCGGGGGAACATGGCATGGCGGCTAAACGGGTGGAAGAGGCGATTGCGGTATTTGCATCGTGAAAGGCGCAGCGTTGCTAAGCAAGACCCCTCTCCGATTTGCTTCGCAAACCACCTCTCCCCACTTTGTGGGGCGAGGAAATGCCAATCGCCGCAGCCTCACAAGACCTGGGTTCCTCGCCCCCACAAAGTGGGGGAGAGGTGGCCGGAAAGCGGCCGGAGCGGGGGCGGTCCGACCGGGCTCAACGGCCAGGCTTCAGCAGCGTCCAGATCCAGCCGATGAAAGTGAGCACCAGGAAGGGATATCCGGCAGCGGGCAGCGGCGCCGAGGTCGGCAGCAAAGGCGCGCCCCAGAGGATTAGGCCCACTGAGGCGACAAACAGCAAAGCGGCCACGACAGCCGTGAGCCGTATCCAAAGGGCAAAGGTTTTCGGCGCGCTGACCATGACCAGCGCCGCCGCCCAAAGCGAGATACCGCCGACATAGGAGGGCACGCTGGCCTCAAGCCCCGCCGCATTGCCGGAGAGCAGCAGGCTTTCGCCGGCGAGAAAGGTCAGAAATCCGGCCGCCACCCAGTCATTGCCCTGCCGCTGATATTTCATCGTCAACAGTGCGGCCGCCACCACGAGCGCCACGCCGTCGATTGTCCAGAGTGTTTCGCGGAGCGGCGCGCTCGCCACGAAGGTGCCGGCGAGGCCCAGAGCGCCGCCGATGGTGAGGCCTATCGCTGCGATGATGTCGAAGGTGGAGCGCACTGATATCTTCCCCGAAGCTGCGTGGAGGATACTCTAGGGCGGGGCGTGCTCAAAGGGCGGGCGATCCTCGGCAGGCCGCAACCACAGCTTTTCAAGCAAGAAGATACCACCGGTGACGGAGCAACCAAGCCATTCCTAATTCGAGTTATAATTGTGATACTCCCCTTCACTGCTATAGTGTCCCTTCTCGAATCACAAAGAGTTAGTCATGGATAAATTTAAGTTCGGAGACCTGAAGAAACCGGCAAGCGGTGAGAAGCCAACCAAACCCAAAGATATTTTCGGTAGAAGGCCCTCTGGATTATCCGGGATCAAGGAACTCTGGCAAGGGCAGGCCTATGCCTTGGATGAGTGGTTCAAAGTTAAAGACAAATCGTCCCTAATTTCGATGTATACCGGTGCCGGCAAAACTCTCGTTGGAGTTTTGATTGCCCAAAGTTACGCGAATCAAGGATACGCCAACGTTGTTTATGCCTGCCCGACGATCGACCTAATTCACCAAACCGTGAAAGAAGCCAAGAGCATCGGGTCGAACCCCACTACCTATTTTGACAGGACATTTTCTGACGATAATTTCGAACAAGGGAAATCGTTTTGCGTCACCACGTACCAGGCTCTTCTGCCCGCGCGCACAAAATTCAAAGGTACAAAAGCACCGAGCGCTATTATATTTGATGACGCGCACGTTGGCGAACGACTTGTTCGAGACGCTTTCACTATAACGGCACATCGTAGCAAACACCCTGAGTTGTTCGCCGCTCTCGCCGCTGAAATTCGGCAGATATTTGATGAGGACGGGACTCTCTATAATTATCAGCACGCTATGGCAGAGGATAGCACGGGGGGCGGTGTTCAACTCGTGCCACCGGTGGGCGTCTTGCGTCACGCCGACCCTCTTCAACAAATATTGAAAGATAATATCAAAGATTCTGACACCTCGAATGTCCTGAGTGCCGACTATTTACGTGGTCGCCTATCTCTGTGCGCGATAACAATCTCCAAAACCACTATAGAGGTAACGCCGCCATTCTTGCCTGCATTATTCATGCCAATTCTTGAGGATAACTCCGTACCTAAGATTTTCTTGTCAGCCACTATACATTCAAAGGCGGACATAATTAGAGCGTTTGGCAGATCCTCGATAATAATAGAGCCAACGGTTGATGCCGGTCGAGGAGAGCGGGTTCTACTTTTCGGAAGTGCGATACCGGAATTCGCTAGGAATCCGACAAATATTGAGACTTTGAGCCAGAGGCACAAGGTACTCGTCGCGGTACCTAACGCAAAGAAGGCCTTGATCTGGCAAACCGTTGTCACGCAAGCGTCGAGCGATGCCGACTTCACTGCTCGACTTAACGCATTTAGACGGTCACATGCCGGCGCATTTATCCTAGTCGGTCGTTATGATGGTATCGATTTGCCGGATGACCAATGCCGCATAATGCTGGTCGATGGCTTGCCCGTTGGTACCACGCAGTTGGAGCGGTTTTCGTTTGACGTCCTAAAGCTCGATCGAGCTTTTATGTCTACTATCGCTAATCGAATTACGCAGCTATTTGGTCGCATCAACCGTGGAAAGACAGATTTTGGAGTCTACATTGTTCCGGACCGGGAAGTGGAGAATTGGCTGCGGAACGTTCGCAACATGACGAATTTTCCTCGTATTCTTCAAGAACAAATTAAACTTTCCGAATTTTTCAATGACAGCATAAAAGGAGTTTCTAACGAGCGCATTCTATCGATTGTAGACCAGATAATTGATAGGGATCCCGAATGGATTGACTATTATGAGTCGCACATTAACAATCAAACTCTCGACGACAATAAGATTGACGAACGCGAGGCTGAAAATAAGATCGATGACTTGTACGCAAAGAAAGAAACACGATTCATATTGAAGATGTGGCAAGGAGACGTTTCGGGCGCTCTGGCGGAATTTGAAGGAGACCGGGACGGCCTTTCTCAAATCAATCCTCGTCTCCATGGATGGTATTCGGTTTGGATTGGCATCGCACACCAAAAAAATGGCGACGAAGAAGCTAGCTATGACTGGTTTGACGAAGCCAGGCGAAAGCTGGGCGCGCGTGTCAGCCTACCCCGAAGGCCTCGCCTTTCAGAGCTAAACCCGGAGAAGGAAAAGACGTTTTTCGAGGAGGGGCTCCGTCGGCTACTGATTCTAGAGCGGCCAAAGATGACCAAGGAAATCGGGCGTATCACTGAGCTTGTCGCGCCTGCCTTTGTTCAGAGCGACCACAAGTTGGCAGAAGAAGGCATCCGGCAATTGGGCAGTACCCTTGGTTTCGATGCGAGGCGCCCCTGCACGGATCACGGCACAGGACCGGACGGAATTTGGATTGACCACTACACTAAAACGATCATCGGCTTCGAGCTAAAAAACGAAAAACTCGCCAACTCCGAAGTGTCGAAGACCGACGTCGGGCAGTGTCACGATCACATCGAGTGGATAAACACTCAGTTTAGCGGTTACGAGCTCGTCGGGTTGGTTATCTACACGGCTGCAACACGGATATCTGAGAAAGCGAATCCTTTCGCCTAATATGCACCTCGTCAACTTCGATAAGGTGAAGCGACTCTGGAACGATTTTACGGTGTTGCTTGGTGATATGAGCCGTCAAACGCTAGTGGAGAGTTTTGCAATGGCAAGCAAATTTGGGGAAAGTCCCGAGTGGACGACCAGAGGCATACTAACGCGTTTGATCTCCTAGACTTGTCGACCTGTTTTAGCTGCAGGATCGATGCATAGGACTGTAGCTGCCGATTGATCGGCTCCAGCCGGGAGTTTCTTCGGGGGTAAGCGCGCGGCCCGCTCAATCCCCCATCTTCAGCGCCTGGATAAACGCCTCCTGCGGGATATCCACCTTGCCGAACTGGCGCATCCGCTTCTTGCCCTCTTTCTGCTTGTCGAGCAGCTTGCGCTTGCGCGAGACGTCGCCGCCGTAGCATTTGGCGGTGACGTCCTTGCGCAGCGCCGAGATCGTTTCGCGGGCGATGACTTTGCCGCCGATCGCCGCCTGGATCGGGATCTTGAACAGATGGTGCGGGATCAGCTCCTTCAGCTTCTCGCACATCTGGCGGCCGCGCTTTTCCGCCGCCGTGCGGTGGACCAGCATCGACAGCGCGTCGACCGGCTCCTCATTGACCAGGATCGACATCTTGACCAGGTCGCCTTCGCGATAGTCGGTGAGGTGATAGTCGAAGGAGGCATAGCCCTTGGAGATCGACTTCAGCCGGTCGTAGAAGTCGAAGACGACCTCGTTGAGCGGCAAATCGTAGGTCAGCATGGCACGCTTGCCGACATAGGAGAGGTCGGCCTGGATGCCGCGCCGGTCCTGGCAGAGTTTCAGGATGCTGCCGAGATACTCGTCCGGCGTGAGGATGGTGGCGCGAATCCACGGCTCCTCGATGGCCGCAATCTTGACCACGTCGGGCATGTCGGCCGGGTTGTGCAGTTCCTTGACCGTGCCGTCGGTCAGCGCCAGGCGGTAGACGACGCTCGGCGCTGTGGCGATGAGGTCGAGGTTGAACTCGCGCTCCAGCCGCTCCTGGATGATTTCGAGATGCAGCAGGCCGAGGAAGCCGCAGCGATAGCCGAAGCCGAGCGCGGCACTGGTTTCCATTTCGAACGAGAAAGAGGCGTCGTTGAGGCGCAGCTTGCCGACCGCGGCGCGCAGATCTTCGAAATCGGCGGCGTCGACCGGGAACAGGCCGCAGAACACCACCGGCTGCGCCGGCTTGAAGCCGGGCAGCGCCTGTGCCGTCGGGCGCTTGTCCTCAGTGATGGTGTCGCCGACGCGGGTGTCGGCCACTTCCTTGATCGAACCGGTGAAGAAGCCGAACTCGCCGGGGCCGAGCTCGTCGACATTGATGCGGGCAGGCGTGAAGACGCCGGTGCGCTCGACCAGATGCCTGGCGCCGGTGCCCATCATGCGGATGGTCTGGCCCTTCTTCAGCACGCCGTCGATGATGCGGACCAGCACGATGACGCCGAGATAGGCGTCGTACCAAGAGTCGACCAGCATCGCCTTCAGCGGTGCGGCTATGTCGCCCTCGCGCGGCGGCGGCAGATCGTTGACGATCGCCTCCAGCACGTCGGGAATGCCTAGCCCGGTCTTGGCCGAGATCAGCACGGCGTTGGAGGCGTCGATGCCGATCACCTCCTCGACCTGCTCGCGGATGCGCTCGGGCTCGGCGGCGGGCAGGTCGACCTTGTTCAGCACCACGACGATCTCGTGGTTGTTGTCGATCGCCTGGTAGACATTGGCCAGCGTCTGCGCTTCGACCCCTTGCGAGGCATCGACGACCAGCAGCGAACCCTCGCAGGCGGCCAGCGAGCGCGACACTTCATAGGCGAAGTCGACATGGCCGGGCGTGTCGATCAGGTTGAGGATATAGTCCTGCCCATTGTTGGCGTGGTACTTCAGCCGCACCGTCTGCGCCTTGATGGTGATGCCGCGCTCGCGCTCGATGTCCATCGAGTCCAGCACCTGCTCCTTCATGTCGCGCAGCTCCAGCCCGCCGGTCGACTGGATCAGCCGGTCGGCAAGCGTGGATTTGCCATGGTCGATATGGGCAACGATGGAGAAGTTGCGGATGTTCTTGATCGGCGTGGTCATGCGGCGCGCTTTAGCAGGGGCACGGTACATCGGCAAGCGGCGGGGCGCGGGTGCGGCGGCGGCGCGGCGAAGTCGTTAAACTTTGATCCATGAGATTAGAGCATAGTTCGCGCCCGGCGTGATAGCCCCATTGGCCTATCGCCGTTTGGGGGGATCGGAATGCCGCTGTCAGCACGCAAATTTCTCAGATCGGTGAGCGGCTCGTTCGCGCCAATGCTCGCCATTTTGCTTATTCCGATGGTTGCCGCATTGGGCTTTTCCATCGACTATACCTCGGCGGTTTCAACCAAGGCCTCGATGCAGAACGCGCTCGATGCAGCATCGCTGTCGATCACGACGCTGGAGACGACCACGTCACTGGCAGACCGCCAGGTGAAGCTGCAGGAGGCATACCTGGCCAATGGCGGGGAAGGCACGGCAAAGCTCGACAGCTTCGTCGTCGCCACGGACGGCGCCGCCAGCATCAAGGCTTCGGCCGGCTTTGCCATGCCGACGAGTTTCATGCAGATCGCCAAGATCAACACGGTGCAGGTCGGCGTCGCGTCGGCAGTGACAAAGCGGCCGGCATTGGTGGAGGCGACCTTCAAGGTCGACAAGATCTCGGGCTATTGGAACAAGACGATGACGCTCTATGGCACCAAATTCGCTGAGACGACTGCCAACAAGCTGATGAAGATCGACTACACATACAACGGTTATGGCGATCCTAAGGGCTACGGCACGGCCAGCGTGTATACGGTCAACGGAACGACGACCACGCTCGTCCAGCAGCAAGTATGCACGACCACCACAGTGCTCAGCTTCTACGGCTTACCCAGCACCACGATCACCCAGACCGACTCATACGGCAGGAAATACGCAACCACCTGCGTCAGCACGATGTATCCCGCGACGAGTGCCGGTGCGGTGATCGACGTCAGCCACATGGACCAGCTGTACCTGCGGATGGATGTGCCGTCCGGCAATCCATCCGTGCTCAAATCGAACGATCCGGCGACATCGAACCGGCTTTACGCCGACGGCGTCGAAATTGCGAACGGAGAAACCGTCGATATCTTCACGCTCGTGCCATGCGGCCAGAGCAGCAAACAGGCTTGGGAAGATGGCGGCAATCCCGTACCGGCAGCCATTTCGAATGCCGACTTCTTCTACACGGTGACCGGCAAGTGCGCCTTCAACAAGCGGCCTTCGGAAACTGTGCTTACACAATAGCCGGGCCGCGGCTGGGTGCCACCTGCCTGCCCCAGAACTCGTCACAACGCCGCCTGGTCACCACCCGGTGGCGTTTTTGGTTGCGAATGACCATCTTCCCTTCTCCCCTTGTGGGAGAAGGTGGCCGAGCGAAGCTCGGTCGGAAGAGGGGTGTTCCAGGGAACGCCAACGCCTCATTTCTTCCAGCACCCCTCAACCGTCTGGGCGCTACGCGCCGATCCACCTTCTCCCACAAGGGGAGAAGGGACAGCTGCGAACGATCACGAAGCGGTGATGCTGTAACGAACCGTGCGTCGGCGGCGAAGTGTGGACATGGAACCGCACAGGAGAACAGCGATGACCGGATCGAAACGCGGCACTGCCCTTATCGGGCTTGCCCTGGCTCTGTTTTCGCCAATTGGGTTTTCGGCAACCAGCGCGGCCGCCGGCCAGACGCTGACCGTCGTCGAGCTGTTCACCAGCCAGGGCTGCTCGTCCTGCCCGCCAGCCAACGCCAATCTGATCAAGGTCAAGGACCGGCCCGGCGTGCTGGCGCTGTCCTTCAACGTCACCTACTGGGACTATCTCGGTTGGAAGGACACATTCGGCAAAGAAGAATTCACGCAGCGCCAGGTCCGCTATGAACCGTCGCTCGGCCGTTCCGGCCCGTTCACGCCGCAAGTGGTGGTCAACGGCAAGGCCGATGCGGTCGGCGCCAGGCCGGGCGAGATAGAGCAGCTGATTTCGAGCGGCGGCCTCGCCGACGGACCTTCGCTGTCGCTCGCCGGCGGGAAGGTCAGCATCGGCGCCGGTCCGGTGCCCGGCGGCAAGGCCGACGTCTGGCTGGTGCGTTACCGACAAGGCGTCGTCGAGGTGCCGGTGGCGCGCGGAGAAAACACCGGCCGCACGCTGCCGCACGCCAATGTCGTGCATTCGCTGACCAGGCTGGGCAGTTGGACCGGCGACGCCACCGCGCTGCCGCTGCCGGCGACGACGGGCGGCCTCAGCACGGCGGTGCTGGTGCAGGTGCCGGGCGGCGGGCCGATTCTGGCCGCCGCTACGAACTAGAAACCCTCGCGAAATTTCCCCAACGCGCAGCGGCGCCGCCGCGTGCCGTCAACCCCTGCCAAACCCAAGGAGATCATCATGACCAATCGCCCGACCCTGGCGGCACTCGCCTTCGCACTTTGCTCGACGGCGCTGTTCGCAGGAGGCGCGGCGCGGGCCGAAGATGCGATGAAGCCGGCGATGGCGACAAACGCCATGAAGCCGGCGACGGGCGCAATGGCGCCTGACGCGATGCCCACGACTGCGATGAAGGCGACAGATCCGATGAAGGCCGACTGCATGAACAAGGCAGCCGCCGAAACGAACGCCATGAAGAAAGCCGAAGCGACCAAGTCCTGCGATGCCATGGCTCCGGCCAAATAGGCGATGCGCACAGCAATGTGAGAGCCCGGCGGACCTATCCGTCGTATAATCCACACCAGCATCATGGGAGATCAGACATGACCGCAACCGTGAAACGATCGGCGATTTTCACAAAAGCCGCACTTGCCGCGCTCATCCTCGCGGCCGCCGCTGCCGTGTTCTGGCAGACGCCGGCAGTCTCGGCCGAAGACGCGGTGGTGATCCCGCCGCCGGCAATGGACGAGAAGGCCACCGCCGGCACCGAGAAGGCGGTCTTCGCCGGCGGCTGCTTCTGGGGTGTGCAAGGCGTGTTCCAGCACGTCCAGGGCGTCACCAGCGCCGTTTCCGGCTATGCCGGCGGCGACAAGGACACGGCCGTCTACGAAATGGTCGGCACCAGCCGGACGGGCCATGCCGAATCCGTCGAGATCACTTACGAGCCATCCAAGGTGACCTACGGCCAGCTGCTGCAGGTGTATTTCTCGGTGGCGCACAATCCGACGCAACTGAACTATCAGGGGCCAGACAGCGGCACCCAGTACCGTTCGACGATCTTTGCCGAAAACGACACGCAGAAAAAGATCGCCGAAAGCTACATCGCGCAGCTCGATAAGGCCAAGGTGTTTCCTAAGCCGATCGTTACGACGCTGGAGACCGGCAAGAGCTTCTATCCGGCCGAGGACTACCACCAGGACTTTCTGACGCTCAACCCGACCTATCCCTATATCGTCTACAACGATCTGCCCAAGGTCGAGAATTTGAAGCGGCTGTTCCCCAACCTCTACAGCGAAAAGCCGGTTCTGGTGCTGGCCGCCAACAAGAGCTGAGTTGTGGGGAGGTAATCTCCCCCCTCGAGGGGGAGATGTCGCCGAAGGCGACAGAGGGGGTCGCCGCGCGCTGAGCGCCAACTTCGTCTTCCTCGAAATGCCGCGTCGCGCCAACCGAACCGACCCCCTCTGGCCTGCCGGCCATCTCCCCCTCAAGGGGGGAGATTAATACCCCCCTTTTTCCAGGGCAGGCTCCAGCGCACTTTCTCCAGCGTCGCCTTTGCCTCGGCCGAGTCCGGGTCGGGCTCTGTCTCGCGATAATGCGCCGAGCCCTCAGGCGGGTAGGCAAGCGTGTTGTTGAGGGCGAATTTGTCGATCTGGCTGAAGTCCGGGAATGGCAGATTTTGCGCCTCGCGCCAATCGCTGACCCTTTTCTCCGCGGCGATGCGCTTTTCGTCGTCGACCGGAAGGTCGGTGGCTCTGTATTCCAGTGACGAAGGGAAGGCGAACTGCGCGCCGGCATCATCCATGATGTTGATCATGGATAATAGGATGTCCTCGCGGATGGCTTGAAATTCGGCCACGTCGGCGGTTTTGACATAAGTGAACACGTCGATGTCGAGCGAATAGGCGCCGAAGCCGGCAAAGCGCACGCGGCACGGCTCGTCGATGACGCGCGGATGGGCGATCAGCAGCTTGCGCAGCTCGGCCAGGACGTAGCGCAGCTGATCGGGCGTCGTCTCGTAGCGCAGCTGCAGCGTCGTCGCGAACCGGGTGCGGTCGCGATGCGCGTAGTTCTCGATCTGCATGCCGGCGAAATCCGAGTTCGGCACCGAGATGATCGTGCGGTCGAGCGACCTGATGCGCGTCGAGCGCATGCCGATATGCTCGATCGTGCCGGACTGGTCGCCGAACTTGCAGAAGTCGCCGACGCTGACTGGCCGATCGGCATAGAGCGTCAGGCCGGAGAGGAAGTTCTGCAGCGTCGGCTGCGCGGCCAGCGCCACCGCCAGACCGCCGATGCCGAGACCGGCAATGACGCCTTCGTAGGGGATGGCGAGCACTTCGGCCAACAGCAGGAAGGCGACGACCAGCACGGCGACGCGCGCGACACCGGTGGACAGCGAAATCAGCGTGTCGTGGTAGCCGGGCACCTGCCACAGTCCGCGATAGTGGTCGGCGACCTTGCCGATCAGACGCCAGACCACCGGCACGGCGCCGATCACGATCAGGCTCCAGGCGATTGCCTTGACCGGGGCGGCGACCACTTGCGGCAGACCGAGCGGGCGCAGCGTCAACAGCAGGAAGAAGCCAAGCACGATCGAGCGCACCGCCCATTCGACAATGCGGAAGAAGGCCGAGCTGTCCGTCCTTGGCACAAACAAGGAAATCAGCGCATTGGCGATGAAGCCGAAGACGATGCCGGCCAGTGCGGCAAGGCCGAGCATCCACCATTGCCAGTGCTCCATCGGGCCGGCGCGGGTGAGCAGGCTGGGGCCGATCTCGCGGGCGAGGCCACGGGCGATGAAGAACGGGTCGGTGCTGGCGAAGGCGGCGAATTCCGGCGCCACCGGCACGTCTTCGACGTCGGCGTAGAGCGCGCGGATGTGGGCGAGCGTCTCGGGCGTAAACTGCCAGATCTTGCCCTTCTCAGTCTCGACCGGGCCGATGACGATGTTGCCGGTGGGATGCTCGAAATAGACGAAAGGGGTGTTGCTCTTCGGATCGTCGGGGATCTCCTGCCAATAGACATAGCCGATGCGGTCGATGACCTTTTTGAGATAGCGCTCGAGCAGAAATGCCTCGTCGCCGCGCACCGCCTGACTGTAGTTGCGCAGATCGAGCGCCGCCTGTGCCGGATCGCCGGCTTCGGTGAGGCCGCTCAACAGTACCTTGAACGTATCGCGCGGCGAGGCCAGCTTGCTCGGATCGTCGACCATGTCGACAGCTTCGCCACGCGCTTCCTGGAATTCGGCGAGCTTGGCCTGGAGCTGGGCAAGTGGCGGCCCGACGATGAACCAGTCGCCATTCTTGCGGCGAAAAGTGACGTCGAAGGAGACCCTGGTGCCGTATTGCGGCAGCGTCGCCGTCACCTCGTCACCGGCAATCGTGTCATGCGGCAGGCTCCACAGACGGAACGTCGCGTTGTCGACGACGGTGAACAGAAGCTTGGTGTAATCGGGCATGTTGAGGCCGCCGCGGTCGGTCTCGGTGACGTCGACGAGACCCGCTGCCAGACCGGCAAGACCCATGCCGCCGCCGGTGGCGCGCGGCACGTTGTCGGCGCCGCTCTCGTTCATCGTTTGCAGGAACGAGCGCATGGTGCTCATCGGGCTCGACTGGTCGACACGGACGTCCTCGACGGCGCTGACGCGCACCCCTGTCCACCATTCGGCGGTGGCGGCATCGAAACGACCCATGAAGCTGCCGCCGTCGGGCGACTGGACGAAGGTGAAGGCGCCCTGGCGGTCGCCTTCGAACCAGTGGCCGACAAGCTTGTCGCCGTCGGCCTTGGCCTCGATGCGGCCGTTATAAAGCGGGTACACGCCCTTTACGTCAGCGCCGGTCTGCTCGAACTTGATCTGGGCGCCGCCGCCGCGCCACTTCGTGTCCCACACACCGGTCCAGTTGGCCGCGTCCTGGGCATGCGCCTGCGGTATGGCCGGCAGCAGGCCGGCAAGCGCGAATGCGCCGATCAGCGCGACCGTCCGGATCAGCATAAGCAACAGCCGATCCTGCCTTGCCGCAAAAAAGGGGGTCATTCTGTTGCCCTTCTTCTGCCGGCGATTCTGCTGGGCCGGCCAGAGAAGGTTATTCCGCTTGAAGATGAATATTCTGTTTCAGGCGGCGACGGCGATGCCGGTCAGTCATAGGTCAGATCCGTCGCCTTGCCGGCGAACACCCGGTAGGCAAAGAACGAATAGAAGATGATGATCGGCAGCACGACGACCGTCCCGACCAGGATGACGGCCAGGCTTTCGGGTGCCGAAGCAGCCTGCCAGATGGTCAGCCGGTCGGGCACCACGAAAGGGTAGAACGACCAGGCGAGGCCGGCAAAGCCGAGTGTGAAGATCGCGGCCAATGTCAGGAACGGGAGCAGCGCGTGGCGGTCGCCGGGCTTCGGCAGATGGAAGGTCTGGCGCCATAGCCACAGGAACAGCACTGCCGACAGGATCGGCAACGGCGACAAATAGAGCATGGCCGGCCAGACGAACCATTTGTCGAAGATGCGCGCGCTGGCAAAGGGCGTGGCCAGCGATACCGCGACCATGCCGAGCGCGGTCAGCACCAGTGCCGTGCGCAGCCACAGCACCGCCTTCCTCTGCAGGTCGCCTTCCGTCTTGTAGATGACCCACGCCGCTCCCATCGCCGCGTAGGCGGCGGCAAGGCAGAGCGCCACCAGCGCGCCGAAGGCGATGCCGCCAGCGCCGACGTCGAGGCCGAGCACATAGACGCCGAGCATATAGCCTTGCGCCAGCGATGCGATGACCGAACCGAGAAAGAAGATGCGGTTCCAGCGGTGCTTCCTGCCGGCAGGCACCTTGGCGCGGAAATCGAAGGCGACGCCGCGCAGGATCAAGCCGACCAGCAGCACGAAGACCGGAATGTAGAGCGCCGTCAGGATGGTGCCGTGCGCCAATGGGAAGGCGACCAGCAGCAGGCCGACCGCCAGAACCAGCCAGGTCTCGTTGGCGTCCCAGAACGGGCCGATGGCGGCGATCATCGTATCCTGCTCGGTATCTTCGGCTGCGGCGAACAGGATGCCGATGCCGAGATCGAAGCCGTCGAGGATGACGTAGATCAGGATGGCGAGGCCCATCAGGCCGGCGAAGATCAGAGGCAACAGGGTCGGCCAGTCGAAGCTCATGATGTTTCTCCCGGTTGCGCAACCGGCTGCGACAGCGGCCTGTTCATGACGCCCGGCAGCGGCGAGGTGTCACCATCCTTCGCCGCCTTCAATGCCAGATGCACCAGCACGCCGAGATAGGCGATCAGCAGCAGCGCGTAGAGGATGAGATAGACCGCGAGCGACAGCGCGACATGGCTGCCGGCGACCGGGCCGACAGCATCGGCGGTACGCAGCACGCCGGTGACCAACCAGGGCTGGCGGCCGATCTCGGTGGTGTACCAGCCGGCCAGCGTCGCCAGCCAGCCGGACAGCGCCATCGGCACCATGACAAGCGCCAGCGGCTTAGGCAGGCTGTGGCGGCGCTTGAGGAAGAAGGCCGCCGACCAGGAGACAGCGAGCATCAGGAGGCCGGTGCCGACCATGATGCGAAAGCCCCAGAACACCGGAAATACCGGGGGACGGTTGCCGGTATAGTCGTTCAGCCCCGGTACGATGCCGCCGGCGCTGTGCCTGAGGATAAGGCTGGCGCCATCGGGAATGGTGAGCTCGAACCTGTTCTCCTTGGCCGCTTCATCGGGAAGCGCAAACAGCACCAGCGGAACGTTGGGACCGGTGTTCCAGTTGGCCTCCATCGCAGCGATCTTCTGCGGCTGATGTTCAAGCGTGTTGAGGCCGTGCTGGTCGCCGGCAAAGATCTGGATCGGGATCAGGATCGCGGCGGTGAAGACGCCGGTGCGCAAGGCCTTCCACATCGATTCCGAGCGATCGCCGTAGAGATAGCGCAGCGCCGACAGGCCGGCGATCAGGAACGAGACGGTCAGCCCCGAAGCAAGCAGCATATGGACGAGCCGGTAGGGCATGGACGGATTGAAGACAACGGCCCACCAGTCGGTGGCGTGGGCGACACCATCGCGCATCTCGAAGCCGGCCGGCGTCTGCATCCACGAATTGAGCGCGATGATCCAGAAGGCGGACAATGTGGTGCCGCCGGCCACCAGCACCGTCGCCAGTGTATGGACGCGGTTTGAGACGCGACGGAAGCCGAACAGCATGATGCCGAGGAACGCTGCCTCGAGGAAGAAGGCGGTGAGTATCTCGTAGGCCAGCAGCGGGCCGGCAATGTTGCCGACCGTCTCCATATAGCCCGGCCAGTTGGTGCCGAACTGAAAACTCATGGTGACGCCGGAAACCACACCCATGGCGAAGGACAGCGCGAATACCTTAACCCAGGTGAAATAAGCGCGCATCCAGGCGGAATCGTTTGTCGCGTTGTAGCGGAGCTTGAAGAACAGCAGCACCCAGCCGAGCGCGATGGTGATCGCCGGGAACAGGATGTGGAACGAGATGTTCGCGCCGAACTGTATGCGCGACAGGATGAGCGGGTCCATGGCGGCTCCGGCTGCTGCTTGTTTGTACAAGGATAGGCTTGATGCGCCGGACGGTCAAAGCGGCGTCCCGCCGCGAGGCGGAACGCCGCAGTGCCGGTTAATCTGCTTTTGCGTGGAATTTTGCTGGACGACCAGGCGGGTGTTGCTTATTCCGGCGAACCTCGATGTCCAGAACTGTCAGGAGCGCCATTGACATACGGATTTGCGAACCGACATTCAGCGGATTAAATCAACAACTCTGTTTCAAGCAGCCGTTTTCAGCCATGCAGCCGATCATCTCGATTTCCGGGGTCACCAAGACCTACGCCACCGGCTTCCAGGCGCTGAAGGAGATAAATCTCGATATTGTGCGCGGCGAGATATTTGCGCTGCTCGGGCCGAACGGCGCCGGCAAGACGACGCTGATCTCGATCGTCTGCGGCATCGTCAACCGCTCGTCGGGCAGCGTCACAGTCGACGGCCATGACATCAACCGCGACTACCGCGCCGCGCGCAGTCTGATCGGGCTGGTGCCGCAGGAACTGACCATCGACGCCTTCGAGAGCGTGTGGGCGACGGTCAATTACAGCCGCGGGCTGTTCGGCAAGCCGGCGGACAAGGCGTTCGTCGAAAAAGTGCTGCGCGACCTGTCGCTCTGGGACAAGAAGGACGCCAAGGCGATCACGCTGTCCGGCGGCATGAAGCGCCGGCTGATGATCGCCAAGGCGCTGTCGCATGAGCCGCGCATCCTGTTCCTCGACGAACCGACCGCCGGCGTCGACGTCGAGCTGCGCCAGGACATGTGGGCGATGGTGCGCCGGCTGCGCGAAGACGGCGTCACCATCATCCTGACCACGCACTACATCGAAGAAGCCGAGGCGATGG
The DNA here is from genome assembly GCF_040318075.1 of Mesorhizobium sp. M1328. Taxonomy (NCBI): domain Bacteria; kingdom Pseudomonadati; phylum Pseudomonadota; class Alphaproteobacteria; order Hyphomicrobiales; family Phyllobacteriaceae; genus Mesorhizobium; species Mesorhizobium sp. M1328. The sequence continues at coordinate 443,679 of NZ_JAMYLO010000001.1, forward strand.
CCGACCGCGTCGGCGTCATCAACCGCGGCGAGATCGTGCTGGTCGAGGACAAGGCCGAGCTGATGCGCAAGCTCGGCCGCAAGCGGCTTGTGCTGGAACTGCGCAGCCCGCTGGCCACCGTTCCCGACGCATTTTCGCGCTACGCGCTGGAACTTTCGCCGGATGGCGGGCAGCTGACCTATACCTATGACAACCAGAGCGAACGGCCGGGCGTCGCCTCGCTGATCCGCGAGCTCGAGGCGGCCGGCATCCAGTTCCGCGACATCGACACGGAAAACAGCTCGCTCGAGGAGATCTTCGTCAATCTGGTGAGGAAACAGGCATGAACCCGCGCGCGGTCATGAATCTTCATGCGGTATGGGCGATCTATCGGATGGAGATGGCGCGCGCTCTTCGCACCGTGCTGCAGAGCATCGTTTCGCCGGTCATTTCGACATCGCTCTATTTTGTCGTCTTCGGCTCGGCGATCGGCTCACGCATCACCGAGATCGACGGCATCAGCTACGGCGCCTTCATCGTGCCGGGGCTGATCATGCTGTCGCTGCTGACGCAGTCGATCTCCAATGCGTCTTTCGCCATATACTTTCCGAAATTCGTCGGCTCGATCTACGAATTGCTGTCGGCGCCGGTGTCCTATCTGGAGATCGTCATCGCCTATGTCGGGGGTGCGGCGACAAAGTCGATCGTGCTTGGCCTGATTATCCTGGCGACGGCCTCGCTGTTCGTGCCGCTGACGATCGAGCACCCGTTCTGGATGCTCGCCTTCCTGGTGCTGACGGCGGTGACCTTCAGCCTGTTCGGCTTTATCATCGGCATCTGGGCGAAGAGCTTCGAGCAGCTGCAGCTGGTGCCGCTGCTGATCATCACGCCGCTGACCTTTCTCGGCGGCAGCTTCTATTCGATCAATATGCTGCCCGGCATCTGGCGCACGGTGACGCTGTTCAACCCTGTGGTGTACCTGGTTAGCGGCTTCCGCTGGAGCTTCTACGGCAAATCCGACGTTTCGGTCGGCGTCAGCCTTGGCATGACGGTGGTCTTCCTGCTCGTCTGCATAGCAATCGTCGCCTGGATCTTCAGGACCGGCTACCGGCTGCGCAACTGATCGACTGGCCGTGCCAGGCAAAGCAGCCTTATCGGTCAACGTTTCCTTTCCGAAGGCGATATAGGCCTGCGCCCGTGCCTGGAGCCGGCGCTTGAACGCTCGATCTTGCTTTTTATGCATTGTTATATATCATGTTATCGATTTTCGCACGAGACGAAGTGACCTATGGAAGACGTCATACGATCGCTTGGTTTCCTGTGCCTGGGCAGCAGGATGAAGCGTATAGGCGAACAACTGCAAGCGGAGGCGCAGCGCCTGCTCGACCGGCTGGATGTCCCGGTTCAGGCGAGCCAGTACCCGCTGTTGGCCGCGCTCGACAGGCTGGGTCCGCTGTCTGTCGGGGAACTGGCGCAATCCCTTGGCATCGCGCAGCCAGGCGTAACGCGAAGCGTCTCGCTTCTGGCCGAATTGGGACTGCTCGAGGTCAGTCCGTCGACCGATGACCAGCGGCGCAGGATTGTCTCGCTTACTCGGGACGGCCGGCGGCTGGTCGATATCGCAAAGCGCGAGGTCTGGCCGCGCATCGAGAACGCCGTCGCGGATTTGTGCGCGGATCTTTCGGGGCCTCTTCTTGATCAGCTGGCTGCCATCGAGGACGGCCTCGCCGCGGCTCCCCTCGACCATCGAGTAAAAAAACCGAAGGATGCGGTACAATGAGGCACCTGCTTGACCGCCCTATCTGGAGCGCGCTTCAGACGCGACATCGGGCCTTCGCGGAGGGTGACAACCTCGCCATGCGATACCGGCCGTCAATCGTCCCTTTCGCCGCCACCGGGGCGGACGACGCGGATAACTTGCAGGCGCTCGGAAAGCTTGTTCCCCCAGGCGAGAGTGTCATTCTGCTTCAGTCGGACGCCATTGATCTGCCCGCGGGGCTTTCCGCGACTTCGACCGCAGCCGGGGTTCAGATGATTGCCGAGCAGCCGTTGCAAACCGTGTCTGACAAACGCGTGCAACGTCTGACGCGAGACGATGCCGCTGAGATGCTCGCCCTGGCATTGCTCACCAAGCCTGGCCCATTCACGCTCGAAGCCTTGAGCCTGGGCGATTTTTGGGGTGTGAAAATCGAGGGCAGGCTTGCGGCGATGGCCGGCGAGCGCATGAAGCAACCCGGCTATACCGAACTCAGCGGGGTATGCTCACATCCGGAATTTCGGGGCGGCGGCCTGGGCAAGCTGCTGTCCCTGTTCGTGGCAAACCGGATAGTGGCGCGCGGCGAAGTTCCCTATCTCCACGCCTATGCCAGCAACGCCACGGCCATAGGACTATACAAGTCCATTGGCTTCAGGTTGCGAAGCACAATGAATGTGGCCGTGGTTCAGCGCACCGAATAATTCGTCGGCGCATGATGGGCAGCATGGATGCGTGTATCAGGAAAGGAAGGATTTCGTATCGCCGAAATCCTTCCTTGAGACTGCAAGACCTGGCTGCGCGTCAGACCGCGATCTTGCCGCCACCTTGCCTGGTGATGGCAACGACCGCCGGGCGCACCGGGATGTCCGGCTTGAAGTCGGGCCAGCGGGTCGACAAATCCTCATAATAGGATGGACGGCCGAAAGCCTCCCAGTCCTCGCCGCCGTCGCCCGGATGCTGGACGGCAACGAAGGCGGTCTGGTCGTCCGGCGCAAACAACGGGCCGCACATTTCGGCGCCTATCGGCACACGGAAGAACAGCTTTGATGTGGCCCTTGCCGGCCCTTCCGTGTCGACCGCCCACAGACCGTCGGTGCGGCCAGTGGCCTTCGGGCCCTGGCCGTCGGTAGCAACCCAGAGGCGGCCGGCCGAATCGACCGCGCAATTGTCCGGCATGCCGAACCAGCCATTGGCCGTGGTTGCGGTCGAGAAGGTGGCGCCGACAGCGGCAACCGAGGGATCACCGCATTTCAAGAGCACCTCCCACTTGCCCTTGGTGGCAGTGAAATCGCCGCCGTCCTCGACGATCTCGATGATGTGGCCAAAGGCATTTTCGGCACGCGGGTTGGCGGCGTCGACCTGATCGGCCTTGCGCTTCGAATTGTTGGTCAGCATGACATAGACCTTGCCGTTGGCGGCATTGGGCTGGATGTCTTCCGGACGGTCCATCTTGGTGGCGCCGAGCAGGTCGGCGGCGCGGCGCGTTTCGATCAGCACGTCGGCCTGGCTGGCAAAGCCGTTCTCCGCCGTCAGCGGCCCTTGGCCGAAGACGATCGGCAACCATTCGACCGAACCGTCCTCGGCAAACTTGCCGACATGCAAGGTGCCATCGTCGAGCAAATCCTTGTTTCCAGCGCGGTCGTCCGGATTGAATTTGCCTGTGGTGACGAACTTATAGACGTAGTCGAAGCGCTCATCGTCGCCGAGATAGAAGACGACACGGCCATCCTTGGCGACGATCGACTCGGCGCCCTCATGCTTGAAGCGGCCCATCGCGGTGCGCTTCCTCGGCACCGAAGTCGGATCCTGAACGTCGACCTCGACGATCCAGCCGAAGCGGTTCGGCTCGTTTGGCTCCTTGCCGATGTCGAAACGGTCGTAATGCGCTGCCCATTCATAGGCACCTTCGGGAATGCCGAGGCGCTTGTAATTGGCGGCTTCCTTATGGCTCTGCGGCAGCTCGCCCGAGAAATAGCCGTGGATGTTCTCCTCGGCCATGACATAGGTGCCCCATGGCGTGACGCCGCCGGCGCAGTTGTTGACAGTGCCGATGACTTTGGTGCCGCTCGGGTCGGCGCTGGTCTTGACGCGGTCGTGGCCGGCGACGGGGCCGGAGAGCTCGATCTCGGTGTTGGAGGTGATGCGGCGGTTGAGCTTGCCGTCGCGAACGACCTGCCATTTGCCTGATATCTTGCGGATCTCGACAATGGTGCCGCCATGCGCGGTCATCTCGACGTCGACTTGTTCCTTGCTGAGAGGCGCCTGCTTGGCTTTGCCGTCGACGATGGTGACGAGGCCCGAAAACATCAGGTGCGGATTGGTGTATTCGTGGTTGACCACCAGCAGGCCGTGCTCGGCCGAGCCGTCGATCGGGATATAGCCGACATAGTCGTTGTTGTAGCCGAATTGTCTGGCCTGGGCCTCCGCCGACTGTTTTGTCGGATCGAATTCCGGCGAATCGGCGAACAGCGGATCGCCCCAGCGCAGCAGCACATCGGCGTCATAGCCGGGTGCGACGTGATGCTTGTCGTCGATGCCGGCCTCGAGCTCGTCGAAAGCGAAGGCGGAGCCTTCGGCGGCGCGGGCGTTGTCGGCGGTGATCAGCGCCAGCGGGCTGACGGTAGCGGCTATGGCCGAGACGGCAAGCGAGCCCTTGAGGAAGCCGCGGCGCGAGAACCGCGCGGCGATGATTTCACCCATGGTGCGGTTGTCGGTGGGATTGGCTCCTGGCCCGTCGTTTTCCTCGAGCAGGCTGGTGCGGAAATGGGCGTCAGGGGAGCGATGTTCGGTCATAGGGGCATGCCTCTGGCTGGATGGATTGCTGGAGCGTGTTGCCTGGCCAGTCCGGTATCGCCGGCAGGTCACAGTTTGATGACATGCCGGCTAATTACCACTGCGATTTTGTATCCAGCATCGGCCCCGCTTGACCGCGACCGGCGCTTCGGAAACAAGAGCTGCGGTGGGCGTAGGACCGCATCGGGAGGAACAAAAAGTGAGTTTCTGGGGACTTGGGCAGCTCTGCGTTTCGACGGTGATCTTCCTGCTGGCGGCGATGGCTGCCAAACAGTGGGGGCTGGCGCCGAGCCTCGGCAAGATCGTGCTGACGTTGGCGCTCTATTCGCTCGGCAATCTGATCATGCTGAGGCTGATCCGTGAATTCGGCATGTCGGTGTCGTTCAGCCTGTCAGCGGTGATCCAGCTGGTGTCGGTGAATGTGGTGGCGCTGGTCTTCTTCGGCGAGCGCGTCAATGCCTTGCAGGCGACCGGCATTGTGCTTGCCATCGCAGCTGTGGCGCTGATCACGCTCGGGCCCTATCTGCAAAGGCTGTAACTGCGATCGGGCCGATGAAGAAGACCGCAAGCAGACTGCGCAACTGGCTGGAGTTCCCGGTTCTGCTGGCCGGGCTGATCATTGCCGGCGGGCTGTGGGGGTTCGAGGAGCTGATGGAGATGGCGCGGGCCACCACGCCGCATGCCTTCGATACCGAAATCCTGCTCGCCTTCCGCAAGGCCGGCCAGCCCGACAATCCGATCGGACCGGCGTGGCTGGAAGGAGCGATGCGCGACATCACCAGCCTCGGCAGCGCCAGCGTGTTGGTCCTGATTACCGCGGCAATGATCGTCTATCTGCTCCTCATACGCAGGCCAGGCGCGGCGCTTCTCATGTTCGTCGCGGTAGCGGGTGGCCAGGTCCTGTCAAGCGTGCTCAAGTTCGATATAGACCGGCCGCGCCCCGATCTGGTCTCGCATCTCGCCGACGTGGCATCGCTTTCGTTTCCGAGCGGCCACGCCATGCTGTCGGCGGTGACATATTTGACGCTGGGCAGCATGGCGGCGCGGTTTTTGCCCGGGCGGACAACGAAGATCTATGTGCTCGGGCTGGCGGTGCTGACGACGGTGGTGGTCGGCATCAGCCGCATCTATCTCGGCGTCCACTGGCCGTCCGACGTATTGGCCGGCTGGTGCGCCGGCTTTGCCTGGGCGATGCTGTGCTGGCTTGCGGCCCGGTTCCTGCAGCGACGGCTCGGGCGGGCCGGCGGCACCTGACTCATGTCAGTCGATTTGCGGTCAAATCAGCCTGTTGATCAGGCCATGGCCGCAGCCTGCCAGCAGGAAAACCATCGACAGCAAGGCTGTCGAGGTCGCCAACGCTTTGAATATCTTCACCTGCTCATCCTTTTTGAGTCGTCGCCTGTGAAATCGGGATCGCAATGGATGTCCCGCCAAACGATGCCGTAGCATGCTAGCGCATCGGCTGGCAAAGAGTGCTGCATGTTTCACATATGCAAGATGATGCTTGAACCATCATAATGAAGGTATTATACGTGATACCGCAGATTCAGACGGGGGTTTTGGCCGATGATCACTGCCGCGCAGATGCGTGCCGCGAGGGCGCTGGCCGGCATCGATCAGAAGACGCTCGCCGAGCGCGCCGGGGTTTCGCTTCCAACCATTCAGCGCATGGAAGCGAGCGACGGCGTGGTCCGGGGCGTGGTCGATACGCTGATGAAGGTCATCCAGGCCCTTGAAGAGGCCGGGGTCGAGCTGATCGGCGAGAACCAGGCGAGCGAGCGTGGCGGCAGGGGCGTTCGCCTCAAGCCTGTCACGCCGCAGAACCCGCAGGGCTGATGGTACTGCCGCATCGCCGAAAATCAAATTCGATTTTCGGATAGTCCGATGCGCCGTTCAAAAGTGTTGGAGCGTATCTGTGCGCCCATTTGGACGCACGCCGCTCCAAGTCGCGACGGCGACCGCCGACAGTCCTGCCGACGATCCCGCCGCCTCCTTGGTTTCATGGGGAAGGCACTCGATGGATCAGACCCGGCGGGCAGCGCATCAACCGGCACGCCCGACATTTTCCGAACTGTTCACGCCGAAGCTGGTGACGGTGCTGCGCGAGGGCTATACGCTCGCGCACTTCAAGGCCGATGCCATTGCCGGGCTGACTGTCGCCATCGTAGCGCTGCCGCTGTCGATGGCAATTGCCATTGCTTCAGGCGTGACGCCGGAACGCGGGCTCTACACCTCGATCATCGGCGGCTTCCTGGTCTCGGCGCTTGGCGGCAGCCGTTTCCAGATCGGCGGCCCGGCCGGCGCCTTCATTGTGCTGGTGGCTGCGACAGTGGCGCGGGTTGGCGTCGACGGCTTGCTGCTGGCGACGATGATGGCCGGCCTGTTCCTGCTTGCCATCGGCTATCTCAGGCTTGGCACCTACATCAAGTTCATCCCCTATCCAGTGACCGTCGGCTTCACCGCCGGCATCGCCGTCATCATCTTCTCCGGCCAGATCGTCGAACTGTTCGGGCTGAAGCTCGCCGGCAAGGAACCGGGGCCGCTGGTGCCGAAGCTGATGGCCATCGGCGAGGCGGCCGGAACGATCAACCTCGCCGCAACCGCGGTGGCGGCACTGACCATCATCACCATTGCGATGTTGAAGCGGTTTCGGCCGAAGTGGCCGGCCATGCTGATTGCCATCGGACTGGCATCCCTCGTCGTTGCATTGCTCGCCATGCCGGCCGAGACGATCGGCACGCGTTTCGGCGGCATCCCGCGCAGCCTGCAATGGCCGGCCTTCCCGCCGCTTAGCCTCGACAGGATAATCGACGTGCTGCCGGACGCCATCGCCTTTGCGCTGCTCGGGGCGATCGAATCGCTGCTGTCGGCCGTCGTCGCCGACGGCATGACCGGAAGGCGGCATCGCTCCAATTGCGAGTTGGTGGCGCAAGGCTTCGCCAATGTCGCCTCCGCTCTGTTCGGCGGCATCTGCACTACCGGAACCATTGCCCGCACCGCGACCAATGTGCGGGCCGGCGCGCATGGACCGGTTTCAGGCATGATGCACTCGGCCATCCTGCTTGCCCTGATGCTGGTGGCAGCACCGCTGGCCAGCTATATCCCGCTTGCAGCACTTGCCGGCGTGCTGGCGGTGGTGTGCTGGAACATGTTCGAGAAACAGGCCTTCGCCACGTTGCTGCGCGCCTCGCGCGGCGATGCGCTGGTGCTGATGGCGACGTTCCTGATCGTCATCTTCCGCGACCTGACCGAAGGCATCGTCGTCGGTTTTGCGCTGGGCTCGATCCTGTTCATCGACCGCATGGCCAAAAGCATCGCGGTGGAGGCGGACCATCAATCCTTGGTGCAGGAAGACGTCGCCGACCGCGCCAGCGCCTATGATTCCAGCGAGGCGAGCGATGCCGACACCGTTGTCTACCGGATATCGGGCGCCTTTTTCTTCGGCGCCGCCTCGACCGTCGGCACCGTGCTGGACCGCATCGCCGACCAGCGCAAGAACTTCATCCTCGACTGTTCGGCGGTGCCGTTCTTCGATTCGACGGCGGCCAATGTCATCGAGGGCGCGGCCCACAAGGCGAGCCGCGCCGGCGTTCGCTTCATTATATCAGGCGCTTCACCGCAGACACGCCGCATGCTGATCAACCACGGCGTCAAGCGGCCGCTGGTGACTTATGCCGCCTCGATCACGGATGCGCGGGCGCAGCTGAAGAAAGCCGCGCCCGCCGTCTGAGCTGGCAGTTGCCGGCTTAGTCGAGGCCCAACGCTGCGACTTCGCCGTCATTCATCAGCGGCACGAAGATTGTCGACCTGCCGTCGGTGCCGATGTCGGCGCTGCCCGGCTTGAACGTCGCAACCACTTGCGGCGTGCCGCCGGCTTTGTAGCGGTAGAGCGTGCCGGTCATATACGCGGTGGCGTAGATGCTGCCGCCGATGGCAACGACGCCATCGAGGTTGGCAAACTTTTCCGCGCCGGGCAGTGGCGAAACGGCCTTGGTAGCAAGATCGACCGAGAGCAGGCCGCCCGGCTCCGCGGTGCTGAAGTCGGGCTTGATGCCCTTGCCCCAGGAAGCGACGATCAGCCGACCGCCATCGGCGAAGATGCCATTCGGCGAAGCGAGCGAAGCATCCTTGACGAACAGTTCCGGCCGGTCGCCGTCGATGCGATAGATCGTATCCGCAAGCATATCGGTGACGTAGATCTTGCCGGATGCATCAGCGGTCATGTCGTTGAGGAAGACGGCGTTCGGCACGTCGATCGTCGACGCTAGCTTGCCGCTAGCGAGATCGACGACGCGCACATGGGTGAGGTCGGCGACGTAGAGTTTGCCGCCGGCAATCGACATGCCCTTGGGCGCGTCCATGCCGTCGGTCCAGTGTTGCGTGAGTAGCTTGCCGTCCATCGACAGGATCGACAGATAGCCGTTGCCGTCGGCTTCGCTGGGATTACCGACGATATTCGAGACGATAACGCGCTGGCCGGCGGCGTCGAACAGCGCCGATTCAGGTTGCTCGAGGCCGCCGGCGCGCCAGAGTTCAGCGGCCTGAACTGCCGGCGCAGTCGCGATGCCGACGATGGCGAGAAGTATCGGTGTGAAGAGGCTTTTCATGGCTAGTCTCCTGTAATGGACTGGCGGAGAGCTAGGCATTTCGATACTTTTCGGGAAGATCTATCTGGACTAGTACCGAAGGCTGATACCAAATCGTGCAAAAGAGGTGCATCCCATGAACGGCCTGATCTTCGAAGCGCTGAAGCGGACGCTTAAGGCAAAGGGCATCACCTACCGCGTCCTTGCCGAGCGCATGGGTGTTTCCGAGCCGACGGTGAAACGCATCTTTCATGAGCGCAACTGCAAGCTCGACCGGCTGATGGAGATCTGCACTGCCGCCGGCGTGGAGTTGGAGAACGTGCTCGGCTCTATGAACAGAGGACCAGGACCCGCCAACCAGATCGCGCCGGAGATCGAGCGCAAGCTCGCCGGGCGGCCGGCACTGCTGTTCGTCTTCGTCATGCTTTCCGAGAAATTTACGCCCGAAGGCATCATGCGCTCACAAGGACTGAGCGAGGCTTCGATGTTCCTCTATCTGCGCGACCTCGAGGAACTCGGCCTGATCGCGCTCGGTCGCGGCCTGTCGGCAAGGCTGCTGGTCGAGGCGCCGATCCAGTGGAATTTCGACGGGCCATTGCGGCCGCTGTTCGAGATGACCAACAAGAATTTCGTCGGCTGGGCCATCACCCATTTTGAGCGCGAGGCGACATTCGTCAGCTTCTCCAGGCGAATGCGGCCGGAAACGGCGGAAATGGTCAGGCGCGAGGCGGAGGAATTGGCGGAGCGCGCCAAATTGCTTGCTCATCACGACCAGCACACGACGCCCGAAGACGGACTGGTCGGCTACAAATGGACGTTTGCGTTCGGCGCAACGCCGTTCCCGGTGATCATGCCAATCGGGCCACATCCGCGCGACGCAGGCGCGCAGACGGACGATCGAGTTGCGGCCGCCGCAAACGGACGGCGTCTGCCGGCCTAGGTCAAAACACAATCACTGAACGACCGAGTTCGGACTCTTGGCGGCAGCCAGTCTGACTGAGCTTCTTACCCCTGAGTATCGGCCGGAAACCGGTTCTCAGAGCGTCCCTTGCCCAAACACAAGATCGAGCGGCTATTCGGCGGTCTTGTTCGCCGCCACCTTGTCATCCCAGACCATCTGCCGGTAGTCGAAGCCGTATTCCAGCGTCGGCTTGACGATGCGGAAATAGGGCGACAGGTCGAAGTCGCGCGGCGTGTAGAGCGAGTGGTGGCGGATGTGCAGGATTTCCTTGCGCGAATAGCTCGATTGGGCCGAAGCACGGCCGGGCGCCCGGGTAATCTCGGGTAGGATCGGGTAGCGGATCTGGCCGTAAGCCTCCGCGATCAGCGACGAGCAGATGGCGCGCGTCGGGTCGCCGGAACCGAAAGCCAGCATGCGGCGGCGCCAACGTACCGGTACCGGCGGCGTCGGCAAGAAGTAGCGCAGCATGTCGAATATGTTCTTGAGATCGTATCTGAGACCGAGCCTGCCGATCATGAAGGCGACGACCGCTTCGCGATCTTCGGGAGCCAGGCCGCTCGCCCGGCAGATGCGAGTGTTGTAGCTGCGGTAGCGCGACAACGGCACGGCGATGCAGCCATCGCCGAGCGTGACCTCGATCAGGCGCCGCCGTTCCGATCCGTCCTCCGGCTCAGGTAATGCATCGCCGACATAGAAGGCGGCATGCGACCAGGTCGACTGGGTGAGGTATTTGATCGCCGCCGAGATCTTCTGGTTGCCTTCGATGAGCAGGATGTCGCCGGGCTCGAGCGTGCGGCGCAGCGTTTCGGCGTCCGACGGCGTGTAAGGCTCGTAGCCGGACGATTCCTCCTGCAGCCGGCCGGCAAGCCAGCGGCCAAGTCGGTCCAGAAGCGTGTCGCCGGGCTCGGTCATGCCAGACGGCGATTACCACAGGGCGGCAAATTAGACCATGATCAGCCCACGCCAGGCGCGCCGGCGTCTTCGTGCTGCGGTACCGCTGTGAGATCGTCGCGCACCTTGCGGGCAAGCTTCCTCGTCGAGCGCTTCGGACTGTCGCCGAAAAGCCCGGCCGCCTCGGCGAGGCAGGTCTTTTTCAGGCTCTTTTCCGAGCGCTTCAGCAGCTTGGCAAGCAACCGCGTCTCCTCAGGGGGGCCAAGCGGCTGGTCCTCGGCATCGAGAAGCGCGCGCATGACGAACACATCGTGCAGTTCGCCGAGCCGCTCGCCCAATTCGTCGACGGCCTTGCGCCGGGCTTTGATCGGCGTCGGCCACAGCCGGCCGAGCAGCGACAGGTGCATGCCATGCGTCTTGGCCGCCTTGCGCAGATCGTGAAAGTCATCGGCTTCGCCGCGCGAAGCCGCCTTGTCCAGCGCTTTCCTGGCGCGGCGCAAAGTGGTGCGCGCGCCTTCGGCGAGCACGTCGGCAGCCTGCTCCGGCTGGTCGGGCAGAGCGAGCTTGTCGATCCTTGCGACACCTTCCTCGCATGCGGCGATCGCCGCGCCTATCGCGGCATCGAGGCCTGCTCCGCCATGCAGTTCATGCTGGCGCGCGACGAGCCTGTCACGCACGGCATCGAGGCCACCGCCGGCAATTTGCTCGGGAAAGCTTGCCGCCAGCCGGTCAATTGTTTCGACCAGCGCGGTCGCCTCGCGCGGACCAGCAAGCAGGGCCGCCACCTGGCGGTAGCACTGATTCTCGGTCACGCAGAATGTTTCGTCTCCGGAACGGACAAGGCGCAGCAACGCGCGGACGTTCTTCAGCCGTTTGCGGCATTTGTGCAGCCCCTGTTCGGGCCTGTCACGCGCCGCGTTCAGATGGTCGATCGCCTTGCCGATCTCATCGGCGAGGATGCGCCTGACCTCGCCGGTCAGCGACGTGCGCGGATCGATACGAAAGCTCATGCGACGATCTCCGGAATCCCCCCAAGGGCGAGCGACGCGTTGTAATATCTCGGCTCGCCGGTGACTTCACGGCCGAGCCAATCTGGCAGCATTTCGTCCGGTACATCCTCCGGCGTCTCGAGCTCGGCGATCACCAACCCCGCAAGCGTCCCGCCGAAGACATCGACTTCGTAGAGATAGCCGCGGTGTCTAACATGGTGGCGTGTCTTCTCGATGACACGTCCGATGGCAAAGGCTTGCATCTCCTGCGCCTCCGCCAAAGGCACCGGATATTCGAATTCATCGCGCTCGCGTGCCTGGCTGCCGAACTTGAGCGTCAGCTTGGCGGCGGCATCATTGCTGATGCGCACACGCACCGTACGGCTGGGTTCGGCGACAAGATAGAATTGACGGATATGAATGTCCGCCTCGACGATTGCCCGCCATTCCTCACCTGAGACCAGGAATTTACGCTCGATTTCCTTGCCCATGGTCAGGCACTAAAGCGCGCACGGCCAGAGTTGGCAAGCCGCTTGACCGCACTTGACTTTAATCATTCGATTGATTAAATTGCCGGCCATGATCAAATCGCCCAACGCCAGCGGCCTTCCTCATGAGGCGCCCAAGACCGCCGCAGATATGACGCGGACGGCACTCGTGCGCGCGGCGCTGAAGCTGTTCGGACGCCAGGGTTTCGACGGCACGTCGACGCGCCAGATCGCGGCTGAGGCCAAGGCCAATATCGGCTCGATCGCCTATCATTTCGGCGGCAAGGAAGGGCTCCGCAACGCGGCGGCCGACTACATCGTCGACACCATCCAGACCGTTGCCGGCCAGGCGATCGGCAATCTGCAGGCGCCGCCCGCGGCATTGGCGGATACCGAGGCCGCGCGGGCACATTTAGCCGTCGCGCTGGAGCGGATGGTCGCCTTCATCGCGGCAAGGCCGGAAGCCGGCGAGATTGTGCAGTTCGTCCTGCGTGAGCTGTCGCATCCAACCGCCGCGCTCGACCGTATCTATGATGGCGTGTTCGAACCGGCGCATCACCGGCTCTGCCTGATCTGGGAACAGGCGACGGGCGAGCCGGCCGAGAGCGAGCGCACAAAACTCACCGTATTCACGCTGATCGGCCAGGTCGTCTACTTCCGCATCGGTCGCGAGGCGGTTATGCGCCGGATGGGCTGGCGCGAGATCGGCGATGACGAGGCCGGCAAGATCGCGGCGACAGTAACCGACAATCTCAGCGCGATTTTAGCTCGGCGCGATTTGGTTGTACGGAAGGATCGTGGATCATGAGCCTGCTCTGTTCTTTGCCGCTTGCCGCCCAGCTTTTCAGCGCCTGCGCGCCGGCAGCACCGCTCGCCGTCGGCTACGTCGAGGGCGATTATGTGCTGCTGGCGCCGATCGAGGTGGCGCAGGTCGAGACGATTGCGGTCAAGCGCGGCGACCGCGTCGCGCCCGGCACGCCGGTGGTGACGCTGGAAAACGCCGACGCCAAGATCGCCATCGCACAAGCCGAGGCGGCCCTTGCGCAGGCCCAGGCGCAACTTGCCGACCTGCAGGTCGGCAAACGGCCGGAAGAGATCGCGGTGCTCAAGGCGCAGGTCGACATGGCCAAGGCGCAAGCCGCCGATGCCAAACGCCGATACATCCGCGCCAGCGATCTGTTCAAACGCGGCACCGGCACACAGGCCGACTATGATACGGCTTCCGCGACGCTGGAGACGGCCAACGCACAGGTCGGTCAGGCGGAGGCCAATCTCGCCGTCGGCGGCCTGCCGGCACGGCCGGAGACGATCAAGGCCGCCGACAATCAGGTCAGGCAGGCGCAATCGGCCCTGGAGCAAGCGCAATGGCGGCTGTCGAAGCGTGTGCTGACGGCGCCCTCGCCCGGCCGGGTCAACGATGTCATCCGCTATCCAGGCGACACGGCCGGTCCGACCGCGCCGGTCATCTCCATGCTGCCGGACGGCGCGGTGAAGCTTAGCGTCTATGTGCCGGAAAGCGCGTTCTCGTCGGTCGAGGTCGGCACGCTACTCAACGTCCATTGCGACGGTTGCGGATCGGGCGTGAAGGCTCGCGTCAGCTATGTGTCGCCGGATCCGGAATTCACGCCGCCGGTGATCTACTCGCTCGAGACCCGGCAAAAGCTGGTCTATCTGGTCGAAGCGCGGCCGGAGGGCGACGCCAGCGCATTGCAGCCCGGGCAGATCGTCGACGTCGATCTGGCGGACATCGGAAAATGAACGTCATCGACGTGCACGGCCTGGTCAAACGCTTCGGCGACAAGACCGTTGTCGACCATGTGACGATGACGGTGGCCGAGGGCGAGATCGTCGGCTTCCTCGGGCCGAACGGCTCAGGCAAGACGACGACCATCCGCATCATGTGCGGCTTGCTGACGCCGGATGAGGGTGAAGGCACGGTCCTGGGCTTCGACATCCGCACCGACAGCCTGCGGATCAAGCGCGAAGTCGGCTACATGACGCAGAGATTCTCGTTCTACGAAGACCTGACGATCGGCGAGAATCTCGAATTCGTGGCGCGGCTCTACCGGCTGAAGCCGCTCGACGAGCATGTGGCTAAGACGCTTGAGGAGCTCGGCCTGACATCGCGCAGGAACCAGCTGGCCGGCACCTTGTCCGGCGGCTGGAAGCAGCGGCTGGCGCTGGCCGCCTGCATCATGCACAAGCCGAAACTGCTGCTGCTCGACGAACCGACGGCTGGCGTCGATCCGAAGGCCAGGCGCGAATTCTGGGACGAGATCCACCGGCTGGCGAGCGGCGGGCTGACCGTGCTGGTCTCCACCCATTACATGGACGAGGCCGAGCGCTGCCATCGCATCAGCTACATCTCCTATGGCAAGATGCTGGCTACCGGCACGGTCGAGGACGTGGTGAGGAACGCTGGCCTGACCACCTTCGTCCTGCAAGGGCCGCGCCTCGACCAGGTCGCGACCGCACTCAGTGGCCGCCCCGGCGTCGATCAAGTGGCGCCGTTCGGCGCGACGCTGCATGTCGTCGGCTCCGACAGGAAGGCGCTTCAGGCAGCGCTCGCCGATGTCGAGAAAGAGCACAAGGGCGTCACGGTATCGCCTGGCGAGACCAGCCTGGAGGATGTGTTCATCCAGTTCATGTCCGGTTCGAAGGACAACATGGGATGAAAAATGGGATAAACAGCGTCTTTTCCTTTGCCAGGCTCGGCGCGCTGCTGATCAAGGAGTTCATCCAGATGCGGCGCGACCGCATCACCTTCGCCATGATGCTGGGGGTGCCGCTGATGCAGCTGGTGCTGTTCGGCTATGCCATCAACAACGACCCGAAGAGCCTGCCGGCAGCGCTGGTGGTGATGAGCAGCGATCCTTACACGCGGGCCATGGTTTCGGCGCTGCAGACCACCGGCTATTACCGCTTCGACCATGTCGCGCAAAGTGCCGCCGAAGCCGAATTCCTGATGGCGCGCGGCGACGTCGCCTTCGTCGTCACCATTCCCGCCGATTTTGCCCGACGGGTCGAGCGCGGCGATAGTCCGCAGATCCTGATCGAGGCGGATGCGACCGACCCGGCCGTCGCCAGCGGCGCCATCTCGACGCTCGGCACAGTTGCCAACCAGGCGCTGCTCAGGGCACGCGGCATGCAGGAGACGGCGGCCGAAGCTGCCCGGGGCCAGCTCCAGGTGGTGGTGCACCGGCGCTATAATCCGGAAGCCGTCTCGCAATACAACATCGTGCCCGGCCTGCTGGGCGTCATCCTGCAAATGACGATGGTGATGATGACCTCGATCGCGCTGACGCGCGAGACCGAGCGCGGCACAATGGAGAACCTTCTGGCGATGCCGTCCAGCCCGCTCGAGATCATGCTGGGCAAGGTGCTGCCCTATCTGGCGGTCGGCGCCGTGCAGGTGCTGGTGGTGCTGGCGGCCTCGAAGCTTCTGTTTGCCATCCCCTTCACCGGGTCGATGTCGCTGCTATTGACGGCGGTCCTGATCTTCGTCTTGGCGCTGGTGCTGCTCGGCTACACGATCTCGACGATCGCCCGCACGCAAATGCAGGCCCTGCAGCTCACCTTCTTCTTCTTCCTGCCGTCGATCATGCTGTCCGGCTTCATGTTCCCCTATCGCGGCATGCCGGACTGGGCGCAGGTCTTCGGCGAGGTGCTGCCGCTGACGCATTTCCTGCGCATCATCCGCGCAGTGATGCTGAAGGGCGCCGAGCTGCCGGCGGTGGCAACGGAAATCGGCTGGCTGGTGGTGTTCGTGGCGCTGTTCGCCGGCATTGCGCTGGTGCGATTCCGCCGGACGCTGGATTAGGGTCAAATGATCGAGATTCACACGGCCTTGGCCTAGCCCGGGACCGGTGTCAATTCAGGTGCATTGAGCCCTTCGAATGGATCGCGCCAGGCGTCGATTTCTTCAAGCTGCCGATACCAGCGGCCGACAGAAGGATAATCATCGAGAGGCAATCGGGCGACGTCGTTGAAGGGCAGAAACGTCGCCATTCGAAAGTCGGCGTAGGAGACCGAATTTCCGACCAGCCATTCTCGCTGGGAAAGCTCGGCATCAAGTATTACAGCGGCGGTACTGAAGTCCCTCAGGCCCTCCTCAACCCGCGCCTGATCGATCGGGCCGAGCCCATAGCGCTGTTTGGTCCCGCGCTCGAAATGCACGACATCGCAGGCTCTTGCGAAGTTCTCTTTCCCCCAACTCAGCCATCTGATCATCTCGGGCTCGTCGTCGCCAGCGCGCCAGAAATGCGAATGCGTGTCGCGTGAAAGCCGGCAGGCTATGGCGTCGGCCTCCCAGAGGCTTTTTCCCAGGCCTACAAGGATGGGCAATGAAAGATTTGGATTGAGCGGCCGAAAGCGCTTGGCCTGCCCCGGAGCGAAGGGAGAGGCGAATTCGAACTCTACCTTGGCTTTGAGATACCGTGCCACCGCGACCGCGAGGCGAGGATTGGGATTGCGGCTGAAGAACAGTTTCATCGATCTCAGTCTTTGGAGGATACCGGTTCGACCGGGCGCAACGGACGCTCAAGCACCTCGAACCGGCACATGACCTGGAATTGGTTGCTATCTTAGCTCGCAGCAATGATCTCGGCATAGGTGCTAAGATCGACATTGCCGCCGGAGAGCACCACGGCAATGGATTTCCCGGCAAGGTCGATCTCGCCTGACGACAGCGCGGCCAAGCCGACGCAACCGCCAGGTTCGACCACCAGCTTCAGGCAAGCCATCGCATCGCGCATCGCCTGTGCCACCGCCTTGTCGGAAACGGCGATGGCGCCGGCGAGATTCTTGCGGTTGATCTCGAAAGTGATCGCGCCAGGCTCGGCGACGAGAAGGGCATCGCAGATCGAGGTGTGGCCGGGCGCGTTCGACACCCTGGCGCCTTTGATCAGCGAGCGGCGTGTGTCGTCGAAATGCTCGGGTTCCACGGCCCAGACGGCGGTGCCCGGCGAGGCGTCCTTGACCGCGATCGAAATGCCGCTGCTCAACCCGCCGCCGCCACAGGGAACCACTACCGCATCGAGGCTGACGCCAAGCGCGCTTGCTTGGCGCATCAATTCGAGGCCGATCGTGCCTTGGCCGGCGATGATGGCCGGATGGTCGTAGGGCGGCACCAGGACCATGCCCTTTTCCACGTAAAAACGGACGACGGCAGTGCGATCGTCGCGGACCCGGTCGAAGGTGATCACTTCTGCGCCCATCTTCCTGACATTGCCGACCTTCATCGCCGGCGCATCGGTGGGCATGGCGATGACGGCCTTGACGCCGAACATTGCCGCGGCGGCGGCGACGCCTTGCGCGTGATTACCCGACGAGAAGGCGACGACGCCGCGGGCGCGTTCTTCCGCCGAGAGCGAGGAGAGCTTGTTGTAAGCACCGCGGAACTTGAACGAGCCGGTGCGCTGCAACGTCTCCGGCTTGAACAGGATCCTGGCGCCGAAGCGCTTGTTCAACTCCGGCGATTCGATCAGCGGCGTTTCGACGATCAGCCCGGACAATCGCACTGCTGCGCTGTGAATATCGGCGATGCCGGGAGGGGTGGTCATGGCTGGGTCCTGCAAGAGATGAGACCGCCTATGGTGCACGGAAAGGAAGGCCGCGCACCAATGAAAAAATGTGACCGTTACAATTCGTCCTGGAGGCAGGGGGTAGGGCGTGCCTGTCATCTGCCGCGTCCTCGACCCTCCGCCATGCATTCGTCGCTTCAATCGACAAATCGTTGCCGATTGACCGGCTTGGCCGGCCGCTCCTCACCCCAACAGCGTCTTTTGCCGTTTGGGGCCGCCCATCTTGCGCCAGGTGTTGAAGCGGTGGGTGGCGGCGGCGAAGGAGATCTTCATCTGCTGGGCGACCGAATAGCGCGACTTGCCCTCGTCGAACAGCCGGTAGCAGCACTCGACGCCCTCCTCGGTCAACTTGCCGTCCGGAGCCTTGTTGTGCGGATTGGCGGGATCGAATTTTTCGACCTGCTGCTCGACCAGTCCTTTCAGGCGCTGCAGATCCGCCTCAATATTAGCGATCAGGTCGAGAACCGGTTTGGGATCAAACGGCTGCTGTTTTTCCGGCATCTGCGGGTTCCTTTCTCTTGGTTGAGATTCGGTTATATAAGTGAACGTTTGCCGATAGCAAACGGCAACCTGTTCGGGATTTTGAAGCCCGTACCTTTTGAGCATGAGTGGAGCGCACACGATTGACCGGCGACGTGCGAGGTCATAGTTTAGAACTATTCTAAACTAGGGTGAATTTCTCATGCTTTCCCGCGTTTTCGGCATCGGCCGCCGTCCCTTTGAATCCCTCTCGGAACAGGAGATCCTGGCGCTCGCCATCTCGTCCGAGGAGGATGACGGGCGCATCTATCGCGCCTATGCCGACGGGCTGGCGGAGAGCTTTCCGCAATCGGCCAAGGTGTTCGAGGAGATGGCGGAGGAGGAGGACGGCCATCGCGATTCGCTGATCGAGCTTTACCGCAAGCGTTTCGGCGAGCGCATACCGCTGATCCGGCGCGAACATGTGAAGGGCTATTACGAGCGCAAGCCGGACTGGCTGGTGAGGCCGCTCGGCGTCGATCATGTGCGCAGCCAAGCCGAGGCCATGGAGCGGCAGGCCTACCTGTTCTATATCGAGGCGGCCAAACGCACAGGCGATGCGTCGACGCGAAAGCTGCTCGACGACCTGGCGATCGCAGAACAGGGCCACGAGACACTGGCGCAGCGGCTGGAGCAAAAGCATGTGCCGGGCGCGGTCAAGGACGAAGAGGCGGCAGCCGAGCAGCGCCAGTTCATCCTGACCTATGTGCAACCGGGGCTGGCCGGGCTGATGGATGGGTCGGTGTCGACGCTGGCGCCGATCTTTGCCGCCGCCTTTGCCACGCATGATACGTTCCAGACCTTTCTGGTCGGGCTTGCCGCCTCGATTGGCGCTGGCATCTCGATGGGTTTCACCGAGGTGGCTTCCGACGACGGCAAATTATCTGGCCGCGGCTCGCCGGCAAAACGCGGGCTGACCGTCGGCGTCATGACGACGCTGGGCGGGCTCGGCCATGCGCTGCCCTATCTCATCCCGCTTTTCTGGACGGCGACCATTGTCGCCGCCGTGGTGGTTTTCTTCGAGCTGTGGGCGATCGCCTTCGTGCAGAACCGCTATATGCAGACGCCGTTCTGGCGCGCCGCCTTCCAGGTGGTGCTGGGTGGCGCACTGGTGTTTGCGGCAGGGGTGCTGATCGGGAATGCATAGCAGTCCCTATCCGATCACTACCCGGCTATCTGCTGGCGCCTCGGCGCGTTCGGTCAGGCCGTAATCGCGCACGACATGGGCGATGCGCAAACGATAGTCCGCAAAGATACCGCCGCGCCCGGCCTTCTGCGCCTGCCGATGTTCCTGCGTGTTGCGCCAGGCCTTCACCGCGTCCTCGTCGCGCCAGAAGGACAGCGACAGGATGCGGTTCGGATCGGCAAGGCTCTGGAAGCGCTCGATCGACAGGAAACCGTCGATGCCGTCGAGCAGCGGCCGCAGGTCGGCGGCGATGCTGAGATAGGCATCGCGCATGCCCGCCGCCGGCTCAACCTCGAAGATGACGGCGATCATGGCTTCACCAAAGGAGCATGCGGCCCAGAGGCTAGCTTGAGGAAGATGCGGTCCTCCTTCAGGATGAATTTTTCCCGCCGGGCGAACTCGTAATTCGCCTTGCCGGCGGGATCGGCGGCGAGCCGGGCGCGGTAGGCTTCGTAGGCCGCAAGACTGTCGATGTTGTAGGCGGCATAAGCTGTGGTGGCCGAGCCTTCGTGCGGCGCGAAATAGCCGATCAGATCGGCGCCGCAGCGCGGGATCGCCTGCCCCCAATTGCGGGCATATTCCTCGAACGCAGCCTTGCCGAACGGATCGATCTCGTAGCGGATGAAGCAGGTGATGGTCATTTTTCGCCTCCTTGGCGGTAGATGTTTTCTTGCGGTCACAGTTCGAGCCAGGTCGAAACGTTCCGAAGATCGATATGCTAGGCAAATCCCTCGCTGATCATGCCTGCCAGAACGATTTCGCGCATTCGCGGTGGACGTCTTCGAGTGTCAGACCAAGGTCACGCAGCAGATGATCGTCGATCTCGGCGAGGTCGAGACGCTGCGAATAGCGGTCGTACCACCGCTTCAGGAGCCGCAGCCGCAAGCGGCGCAAGACAAAGAACGGGAACGGCCGGCGAGCAGGCACGGCGCTGAGAATGGTCCTTGCAGGCATCGTCGTCTCCTTGATTTGCATCGAGATTAATGCTTATCTGACGAGGATGCTTCGATGAGGAACGAACTATGCGCGAAGGACCTGACATAGCCCGCATTGCCAGCCTGGTGGGCGATCCGGCGCGGGCAAACATGCTGTCCGCACTGATGGGCGGCACGGCACTGACGGCGAGCGAATTGGCACTCGAAGCCGGCGTGTCGCTGCCGACAGCGAGCTCGCATCTGTCGAAGCTGATGGAAGGCGGGCTGCTGACGCTGGCGAGCCAGGGACGGCACCGCTATTACGGCCTCGCCGGCCCGCAGGTGGCTGGAATGATCGAGGCGATCACCGGCGTCGCTGCTGCTGTCGGGCCACAGAGGGTGCGACCCGGCCCTCGCGACGCAGCCATGCGCGTGGCGCGGGTCTGCTACGACCACCTCGCCGGCGAGCAGGCGGTGGCGATGCTGGACCGTCTTGTCGCTCGACAAGTGCTCCTGCGCGACGACGAGGAGATTCAGCTTGGGCCGTCGGCCGACTCGCATTTCGCCGCGATCGGCATCGACGTCCATACCAAAGCGCGGCGACCGGTGTGCCGGGCCTGCCTCGACTGGAGCGTGCGGCGTTCGCACCTTGCCGGCACGCTGGGCGCCGCCATTCTAGACAAGATCCTCGCCGAGAAATGGGCGCGGCGCGAGAAGGACAGCCGTGCTGTGATCTTTTCACCGGTAGGCAAGCAGGCCTTCGAGAAGACGTTTCTCGCCTGACGGCGCCCTTCGATGCGCTAGAACGCGTTCGTCGTTTCAAGGAAACGCCGAACCGCTCTAGCTTTTTTGTTTTGGCGCAATTCCGGACGGAAAACCGTTTCACACTTTTCCTGGAATTGCTCTAAAGCGCGTCGCGTTCGACCGGCCTCATGCGATGCGCTTTAGGTTCTTGTTTTGATGCATGTCGTTATCGCAAAACCGCTGCACACTTTTGCGCGACATGCATTAGCCGCGCTTGAGCGGCTTGGCCTGCCTGAAAAAATCAGCCCAGGGATCGGCTTGCCCGAGCCGCTTCAGCGTCGTCTTGTCGCCGATCGGAAAGGCGTTCGGCGGCAATCCAGCCTCGATTTCCGCCCACGTCACCGGCATCGAAACCGTGGCGCCTTTCTTGGCGCGCGACGAATAAGGCGCAACCGTGGTGGCGCCGCGGCCATTGCGTAGATAATCGACGAAAATCTTGCCCGTGCGCGCCTTCTTCGACAGCGTCGCCGTGTAGCGGTCGGGTGCGCCCTGTTCGAGCGCTCGGGCGAACTCATGGGCGAAGCCTTTGACCTCGTCCCAGTCCGCCGACGGCTTCAGCGGCACGAGGACATGATAGCCCTTGCCGCCCGAGGTCTTGACGAAATTAGGCAGGGACAGTTCGTCGAGCCGGCTGCGGATATCGAGCGCCGCGGCACGCACCGCCTTCACGTCGACACCCTCGTCGGGATCGAGATCGAAGATGATCTGGTCGGGTTTTTCCAGCTCGTCCGTGGTCGAGCCCCAGATGTGGATCTCGACGACGCCGAGCTGCACCAGGGCCACGACACCGTCGAAATCGCGGATGAACAATATCTCCTCGCCGTCGGTGGGATCCTTCATCACGGCGATCTTGTCGTGCATGCCGGCCGAGGCATGTTTTTGGAAGAACCGTTGGCCGCCGACCCCGTCCGGCGCCCGCACGAGGCTGAGCGGCCGGTTGATGACGAATTGCTTCATGCGCGGCCAGACCAGCGCGTAGTGATCGACCAGATGCTGCTTCGAGACGTTCTCCTCGGGCCACAGAAGCTTGTCGGGGCGGGACAGTGTAACCGAGGTTTTCGCCGCGCCTGCGGGTTTGGCGGGCTTTGGCTTCGGCTCTGCCGCGGCTGAGCGTGCTTTCGGTTTCTCCTGCACGACTTCCTCCGCCGGCTTGTCCTCGCGCAATCCCTGGAACGAGGCGTGGCGTATTATACGGTCCGACGTCCAACTGCGAAACTCCACTTCGCCGACAAGTTCGGGCTTGACCCAGACCAGCCCCTTGCCCCTTGGCACCGCCCTGTCGAAGGGCGAGGTTGTCGTCTTCAGCGCATCAAGCCTCTTCTTCAGTTCGTTGGTGCTTTTGGCCGTGAAGCCGGTGCCGACGCGGCCGGCATAGCGCAGCTTGCCGCCCTCGTGATAGCCGACCAGCAGCGAGCGCAGGCCGCGCCCGGTCTTGTCCGACGGCATGTAGCCGCCGATGACGAATTCCTGGCGTGCCGTGCATTTCGACTTCACCCACGAGGGAACACGGCCGCTGCGGTAGGGCGCATCGGCGCGCTTGGAGACGACGCCTTCGAGGCCCAGGCGGCAAGCGTGCTCCAGCATGATCTTGCCGGGCTCGGCAAAGTGGTCGCTGAAGCGCACGGCCTGATCCTCGGCCTGTCCGGCGAGCAAGGTGCGCAGCCTTTCCTTGCGCTCGACCAGCGGCTCGGAACGGATATCCTCACCGTTGAGACGCAACAGGTCGAAGACATAGTAGATGAAACGGTCCGTACGGCCCGCCGACAGATCTTGCTGCAGCAGCGAGAATGACGAGACACCGTTATCCGCCAGCACGACGATTTCGCCGTCGATGATCGCATCGGTGCATTTCAGGCCGCCAAGTGCCGCGACAATTGCGCCACCGAATTTGTCGGTCCAGTCGAGGCCGGTGCGTGTCAAAAGCCGCACCTCGGTGCCGGCAAGCTGCGCCTGCATGCGATAGCCGTCGAACTTCACCTCATGCAGCCAGTCCTTGCCGGGCGGAGCGTCCCGCTCCAGCGTTGCGAGCGCCGGTTCGATGAATTCGAGCCGCCTTGCCGCGACTGCCTTCTTGCCGGTAGCCGGCCTGTCGGACTGCCAGACCCTTGGCTTCTTGCCGTCGGCGGTCTTGCCTTCGCCGACCTCCTCGATGGTCAGGCCGGATTTCACCGATTGCGGCGCCTCCTGCAAAATGTCCTCGCCCGGACGCGCGGCGGCATCGTCGGATTTGATCAGCAACCAGTTGTCACGCTTTTCGCCCGGACGCGGCTTCAGCCGCACCAGATGCCAGGCGCCATGCAATTTGTGGCCGTGCAATTCGAAGTTGATGTGGCCTTTCTTCATTGCCTTTGCCGGGTCGCCATCGGGGACCCAAGTTCCCTCGTCCCAGACGATGACCGAGCCGCCGCCATATTGGCCCTTGGGGATAGTGCCTTCAAACGGCGCATAGTCGATCGGGTGGTCCTCGACGTGGACGGCGAGCCGCTTTTCGTGCGGGTCGAGGCTCGGGCCTCGCGTCACCGCCCAGCTCCACAGCACACCGCCATGCTCAAGGCGCAGGTCGTAGTGGAGCCGGGTGGCGGCATGCTTGTGGATGACGAAAATGCCACCCGGCTCGGCTTTCTTGCCGCGCGAGAGCTTGCCGGCCGGTTCGGCGGTCTTCTTGAAATTGCGCTTGGCGTGATACTGCTCGAGGCTGGCCATGGTCTGATCCTAAGCAGATTTGCGCCGAGCGGCTTTGGGCTTGGCGCCTTTTGCCGGGCGTCCGGTCTTTGTCGGCGCACCGGCTTCCGACGAAAGGCTCTTCTTCAGTGCATCGAAGAGATTGACGACGTTGGAGGGCCGTGGTTCTGCCTTTGTCTTCGGTGCCTTCTTGCCGGCCTTCTTGGCGCGGACCAGCTCGATCAGCGCGTTTTCGTATTTGTCCTCGAATTCGGAAGGATCGAACTTCGCCTGTTTCTCATTGACGATGTGTTCGGCCAGCCTGATCATCTCGGCGTCGGTCTTCACCGGCTTGATGTCGCCGAACACCATCTCGGGCCTGCGAACCGTATCGCCATAGCGTAGGGTCGTCAGCAGCAGACCCTTGCCCAACGGCTCGATGACCACCGGACGTTCGCGGCGATAGAGCACGATGCGGGCTAGCCCCGCCGTCTTCTTGGCGGCCATGGCCTCGCGGATGACTGCGAAGGCCTCTTCCGAGACCTCGTCCGCAGGCGTCAAATAATAGGGGGTATCGAGATAGATCTGCTGAATCGAGGATTTTTCGATGAAACCATCGAGGCTCATCGTATGCGAGGATTCGATCTGCACGGCTTCGATCTCCTCCTCCTCGATTTGGACGAAGTCGCCGTCGCCGATCTCGTAGCCTTTGATCTCGTCGCCTTCATCGAGCGGCTTGCCGCTTGCCGAATCGACATAGACGCGCTTGACGGTATTGCCGGTCTTGCGGTTGAGCACGCGGAACGAGACTTTCTCGGCCTGGGTGACGACATTGGTCAGTTCGACGGCGCAAGTGACCAGCGAAAGCTTGAGATACCCTCTCCAGGCGGGGCGCGGCGCCATGACAAACTCCCTGCGCGACAATGTTCAACCGAGAACGGGCAAAGCCCGTTCCGGTTCCGGCGGCGCAAAAGGCAAGTCCGGGGTTTCGGCCCAGCCTTGCCTTGAACTCAATTCTCTATCGCTGCCCTACTCGGCGGCTTGCAGGTTGATCTTGCTTTCCGCCATCTCGGTAAGCTTGCGGTCGGTTGCCTGCTCCTCCTTGAGATTGTTGGCCAACACATTGGCGCAGTCACTGCGGCCCAGTTGCTTGGCCCAGGCAATCAAGGTGCCGTAACGGGTCATCTCATAATGCTCGACCGCCTGGGCGGACGCGATCAGCGCAGCGTCGAGGACCTCCTTGTCGGCGATGTCGCCGCTGACGTCGTCGGCCTCTTCGAGAATGCCGTCGATGGCCGGGCAGTCGACCTGCTTGGCCTTCACGCCGTGCAGTTCGAACACCTGCTCGACACGCTGGATATGACCCTTGGTCTGGGCGAGATGTTTCTCAAAGCCGGCTTTCAGCTGCGGATCACTCGCCTTGTCGATCATCTTCGGCAGCGATTTCTCGATCTGTTTTTCCGCGTAGTAAATGTCGCGCAGCGTGTGCACGAAGAGGTCGTCGAGTGTTTTGATATCCTTCGAAAAGAAGCCCATGGCCTTTGCCTTTCCATTGCTCTTGCGGTTTTCAGATTTTTGGCTGCGGCTCAACCGAGCACCACAGCTTGCGGAACCGGTTCGTCCCGGCACTGGGAAATCAACGTGCGGCTGACGGGCCGGTTCCTGGTTTTTCGACCACGTGCACGGAAATTTCGCGGTCCAGCAAGAACCTGAAACAAAACCGCGCTTCTGCGACATTCAGGCGAAACATATGTGATGCAAAAGTCACACTGGACGAAATGCCGACGGACTGCATGGAAACACCGCGAATCAGCCGCATTCCAGCCATGAACAAAGGCATTTTCGACCAGAGATTAACATCGCGTTCACCGACTATTCACGCCTGGACGCTATGATCCCCGCAATTCGGAAGGGACATCCGAAACGGGACAGGGACCGAGTAAAATGAGCTTCTGGAATCAAATCGCCGGCTATGCCGCCGCCATCCGCGAATTCGTCGCGCCGACCTATCGACCCGAGCGCTATTACATGCGCGGCCCAGGCCCCGCCTGCGCGCGCCGTGGCAACACGCTTGGGATCAGCGTGCACTGATGATGAGCATGGAGAGCCGTCACGACAGCCGTATCTGCCGGCCCGACGCCGACAATCGGTCAACGACCTATCGCGCCGAGCGCCCTGCGCTGACCGACAGACGGCGTGCGACACCGCCAAGCTTCTAACATTCCGGGCTTTGATCCAGCCGCCGGCAGGCTTAGTGTCGCCTGACACCAGCTGCCGGGCGCCACGTGATCGTCAAGCCGAACCATTCTCCTGAGCCGCCAGAATTCGAATCGAGTCGCCCGTTGATCGTGTTCGACGGTATTTGCGTATTGTGCTCGGGCTTTGTGCGCATGGTGGTGAAGCTCGACCGCAAGGGCCGCTTCCATTTCGTAACGGCGCAGTCGCCCTTCGGCGAGATGCTGTTCAAGAAATACGGGCTGCGGACGGATCGCTACGAGACCAATCTCGTCATCGTCGATGGCGCCGCTTTCACCCGCCTGGACAGTTTCGTTGCCGTCATGGCCGAACTCGGCTGGCCGTGGCGGGCGGCGCAGATCCTGCTGCTGTTGCCGCGCCCGCTTCGCGACTGGCTCTACGACCGCATCGCAAAGAACCGCTACGCCCTGTTCGGCAAGAAGGACAATTGTGAAATCCCTTCCGCCGAGGTGAGGACAAGATTGATCGGCTAGGCTCATTGCCGTGGCCGGAGCGGCGCTGGGCATTTTGGGGGAACTGCGGATGAAGGTTCTTGTCGTCGGCGGCTATGGCACCTTTGGCGGTCGCACCGTCGAGCTTTTGGAGGGCGAGCCGCGTCTGATCCTGTTCGTCGCCGGGCGCTCGCTCGCCAAGGCTGACGCGTATTGCAAGAGGCGCGCCCCGACAGCAGCCCGGCTGGTGCCGGCACTGTTCGACCGTGACGGCGATCTCGCCGCGCAACTCGCTGCATTTGAGCCTGATATTGTGGTCGACGCGAGCGGTCCGTTCCAGGCCTATGGCGAGGGACGCTATCGCCTGATCGAGGCATGCATCGCCCGGCGCGTCAACTATCTCGATCTTGCCGACGGCTCGGATTTCGTCGCCGGTGTCTCTGCGTTCGACGAGGCGGCGCGAAACGCCGGCGTCTTCGTGCTGTCCGGCGTCTCGAGCTTTCCGGTGCTGACGGCGGCGGTGGTGCGTCGCCTGTCTTCGGACCTGACGCGGGTTGACGGCATTCGCGACGGCATCGCGCCGTCGCCCTTCGCCGGTGTCGGCGGAAACGTCATTCGCGCCATCGCCGGTTACGCCGGTCAGCCGGTGCGCCTTGTTCGTAATGGCCGTCCCGAACAAGGCCGTCTGTTTATCGAGCAGCTGCGCTACACGATCGCGCCGCCGGGCCGGCTGCCGCTTCGAAACACGCTGTTTTCGCTGGTCGACGTTCCAGACCTGCGCGCCTTGGCCGCGCTTTGGCCGGAGGCGAGGACCATCTGGATGGGAGCCGGGCCGGTACCCGAGGTGCTGCACCGCGCCCTGATCTGCCTCGCCTGGCTGGTGCGCGCCGGATTGATCAGTTCGCTTTCGCCACTGGCGCCGCTGATGCATCAGGCAACGAACCGGCTGCGCTGGGGCGAGCATCGCGGCGGCATGTTCGTCGAGGTGGAGGGATCGGACCGCACGGGCGCCATCGTCAAGCGCTCGTGGCATCTCTTGGCCGAGGGCAATGATGGGCCGCTGATCCCGTCTATGGCGGTCGAAGCGCTGGTCCGCAAAGTGCTGGCCGGACATCAGCCGGCGCCGGGCGCACGGGCGGCGGTGCGCGATTTGGAGCTCCGGGATTATGAGGCCCTGTTCGCCGGGCGGACGATCTACACCGGCTTCGGGAACGGGGCCGCGGACGAGGACAAGCCGCTTTATGCCGAGCTGCTCGGTGCCGCCTGGCAAGGCCTTCCCGAGGCAATTCGGTCAATGCATGACCGTACGATCACCGCCGCAGGCCGCGCGCGCGTCGAACGCGGGCGCAATGTTCTTGGCCGGCTAATGGCCTGGATGGTCGGCTTCCCCGGGGCAAGCGAGGACATCCCGGTTCATGTCCGCTTCGACACCGACAAGGACGGCGAGACCTGGACGCGGACATTCGGCAAGCACAGTTTTTCGAGCCTACAGTTCGCAGGCCGGGGTCGATCGCAACGCCTGCTGTGCGAACGCTTCGGCCCGCTGACCTTCGCGATGGCACTGGTTGCCGAGGACGGCCGGCTGGCACTGGTCTTGCGCCGCTGGAGCTTTTTTGGCCTGCCGCTGCCGATGTGGCTCGGTCCACGCTCGACTTCCCACGAAACGGTGGAGGATGGCCGCTTCCGCTTCCATGTCGATATCTCGCATCCGCTTGCCGGCATGATCGCTCGCTACCGCGGTTGGCTGGAGCCCTCCGGTGCGCACGGCTCCAGCGAGATCGTGTCGCCTGCCACCTTGGCCAATTCGCGGCAGTCCTGCGCCGTGCACAGTGTCCAGCCCTGACCCGTAGCGCCCGAGGCGGCGAGCACGAGGCGCCGCTTTGGCCCGACCTTGGGCGCATAGACCCACCAGCCGTCGCGCAGCGCCGAGCCCTGCGGCGGCTCCATCCCGGCGCCCGATCCCTTGATGCGGGCCTCGACCAGCTCCAGGCCGAACGGCAGCACCTTCCAGTCTTCCTGCCACTGGGTCTTCTCCACCGAATGCACCCAGGAGAGCGTGAAGGCAGCGACCGCGAGCGTCACCGTCTTGCCGGCCGCGACGATGCAGAGGCTCATGCTGAATTGGCCAGCGAAGCCTGCCGCGCGCGCCAGCAGTGCCAGCCGATCCAGGCAACGGACAGCGCCCAGCCCGCCTCGTCGGTGAGCGGCAGCGCCGCAACCAGCAGCACGCCGGCGGCGAACGCGACGAGGCGTTCCCACCAGGCCATGCGCCGGGCGAGAAATCCGACGGCCGCGGCGCCCCACAGGACGATACCCATGCAGGCTTTGATGACGATATAAGCGACCTCGACGGGATAGCCGAACTGGGCGGCGATCGGGCCGGGATCCTGCAGCATCAGCGCCGGGGTATAGACCGCCATGAACGGCACCACGAAGCCGGCAATGGCAAGCTTGGTTGCCTGGATGCCGATCTTGAGGCCGCTTTCCTTGGCCATGGGTGCGGCGGCGAAGGCGGCCAGCGCCACAGGCGGGGTGAGATCGGCCATGATGCCGAAATAGAAGACGAACATATGGCTGACCACCAACGGCACGCCGAGCGACAGCAGCGCTGGCCCGGCCAGCGACGAAGTGATGATGTAGTTGGGAATGGTCGGTATGCCCATGCCGAGCACCAGGCAGGTGAGCATGGTCAAAAGCAGCGACAGGAACAGATTGTTCTCGCCGATCGAGATGATCCAGCCGATGAAGGTCGAGGCGATGCCGGTAAGCGTCAACGTGCCAATGACGATGCCGACGATGGCGCAGGCAATGCCGACCGGCAGCGCGTTCTTTGCTCCCTCGGCAAGGGAATCCACGCATATGCGCAGCGTCTCGCGCCCGCCCTTGAAGGTGAGGCAGGCTGCGACCAGCACGGCGATGACCACGCTGAGGATGTTGACGCCAAACTTCATGAAGGAGGCGGCGGCAAGCCCGAGCGCCAGCCAGAAGACGACGCGGAAGGCGAGCGGCCCGATCGATGCTGCCAGCGGCGTGCCGAGGATGAGCACAATGGTCAACGCCAGGCCCATGGTGCCGGCGAAGACCGGTGTGTAGCCGGCAAACAGCAGGTAGATCAGTGCGGCGAGAGGCAGTACCAGCGGCCAATGTTGTCTCACTGCATCCCACGGATTCGGCAGGTCGGCCTTGGCCATGCCGTGCAGCCCGGCCTTGCCGGCTTCCAGGTGCACCTGCCAGAAACACGCGCCGAAATAGAGCAGCGCCGGAATGATCGCCGCCTTGACCACCGCGGCATAGGGGATGTTCAGGGTCTCGGCCATGATGAAGGCAACCGCTCCCATCACCGGCGGCATGATCTGGCCGCCCATCGACGAGGTCGCCTCGACAGCTCCGGCGAAGGCCGAGCGGAAGCCGAAGCGCTTCATCAGCGGGATGGTGAACTGGCCGCTGGCCACCACATTGGCGACGCCGGAACCCGAAATGGTGCCCATCAGCGCCGAGGACAGCACGCAGACCTGCGCCGGGCCGCCGCGCCATGAGCCGACCAGGCCAAGCGCAAAATCGTTGAACAGCGCGATCATGCCGGCGCGCTCAAGAAAGGCGGCGAAGACGACGAAGATGAAGATGTAGGCGGCCGAGACATAGATCGGGGTGCCGTAGATGCCTTCGGTGCCATAGGCGAAGGTGTCGACGAGCTGGGCGAAATCATAGCCGCGATGGATGAAAGGCGGCGGCAGATGATTGCCGGCAAATGCGTAGGCGAGAAAGATGAAGGCAATGACGGCGAGCGGCAGCCCCATCAATCGCCGCGCCGCCTCGAAGACCAGCACGACCAGCACCGCGCCGACGATCAGGTCAGGCGTGGTGAGAAAGCCGGAGCGGCGGATGAGGTCGGCATAGAACACCCAATTGTACAGACCGGTGGCGAAGCCAAGCAGGCCGAGCGTCCAGAACACTGCTTTCGCCGGGACGCCTTTGGCGCGCAGATTGGCGATTAGGGCAAAGCCGAGCAGCAGCAGGAAGCCGACATGCATGGCGCGTACGACCTGGCTCGGCAGGCTGCCATAGGCGGCGATGTAGATCTGGAAGATAGAGAACGCGATGGCGATAAAAAACGCCGCCTTGCCGGCGATGCCTTCGCCGAAGCCAGGCGGCAATCCTTCGACAGGGATTTCGGCGGTGGGGGAAAGAATCGTCGGGGTTTCGGTCATTAGCGGGGTTCCTGGCGGGGCGCTCCCCTCCCCCTTGGGGGGAGGGTGGACAGCCGCCGAAGGCGGATGGACGTGTGGGATAACCTCAACTGCCTCGACCTTTGCCTGAACGAGGGAGCGCGTCGCCGAGGACCCCTCCCGGCCCTGCGGGCCACCCTCCCCTCAAGGGGGAGGGGACGCTTTACTTGATGAGCCCCTTTTCCTTGTAATACCTCTCGGCGCCTGGATGCAGCGGCACCGGCATGCCGTCGAGCGCCTTGGCCGGGTCGATCGCCTTGGCGGCGGCGTGGGCAGCGGTGAGCTGGTCGAGATGCTCGAACAGCAGTTTGGTCATCTGGTAGGCGGTCTCGTCGGAGACATCGGCGCTGGTGATCAGGAAATTGCCGACGGCGGCGGTCGCGACATCCTCGGTCTGGCCCTCATAGGTGCCCTTGGGGATGACCACGGAAAGATAGGGCGAGCCGATCTTGGCGACGTCCTCCGCCGGCACGGCAACGATGTTTACCGGCACTGAGGTGGCGAGGTCACGGATCGACGCGACCCCAAGGCCAGCCGATTGCAGCGTGGCGTCGAGCTGGCGGTTCTTGATCAGTTCCACCGATTCGGCGAAGGGCAGATATTCGATCCGCCCGAGGTCTTCGTATTTCAGCCCGGCAGCGGCAAATATCGTGCGGGCGTTGAGCTCGGTGCCCGAGGCCGGCGCGCCGACAGATAAGCTCTTGCCCTTGAGATCGGCGAGCGTCTTGATGCCGGATTCCTTGCTGACGACGATCTGGATGTAGTTGGGATAGATGGCGGCGATGCCGCGCAGCTTATCGAGCTTGCCTGGGAAGCCGGCTTCGGTATTGCCTTCGGCGGCCAGCTTGACAGAATCGCCCAGCGCGAAAGCGATCTCGCCCTTGCCCTGCTGCAAGAGATTGAGGTTTTCGACCGAGGCCTTCGTCGCCTGCACCTGGGTGCGCGCGCCTTCGATGCCCTTGCCGTAGATTTCCGACAGCGCGACGCCGAGCGGATAGTAGACGCCGGACGTGCCGCCGGTCAGCACGTTGATGAATTCCTGTGCCTTGACTGATACCGCGCCAAGGCCAAGCGACAGCGCCAGCACGCCCGCCGCAATAAATTTCGTCCTGAAATTGGGCATGCGATTTCCTCCCTGAAAATTCGGCCCGTGCCCTCCTCTGCGGCACGAAGCGAGGCGAGTTTAGACAGCGGGCGGGAAATGCCAACCCGCAATAGCAGCGATTAGACGAACGGCTAAGCAGTGCCCCAGCACATCGGCGCTTGCGCGAGGTCGCATCGCGGCCGAAAGATTTTTCCAGCGCCTGTCGAAATCGGGCAGGGCCGCGCGACATACGTCCGGCTCGCAACGATGCGGCCTTAGAAACGGGAGAAGACCATGCGATATATGCTTTTGATCTACGGAAACGAAGCGGGGATGGCAGCCGCGCCGGCAGACGCGGTGACACAGATGTCGAGCGCCTATGTCGCCTATACCGAAGCGTTGAAGAAATCTGGCGCCTGGCTCGCCGGCGACCGGCTGAAGCCGACGCAATCCGCTACCTCGGTGCGGATGGCCAATGGCAAGACCAACGTGCTCGACGGCCCCTATGCCGACACCAAGGAGCAGCTTGCCGGCTTCTATATGATCGAAGCGGAGGACGTCGACGCGGCCATTGCCTGGGCGGCGCGCTGCCCGGGCGCCAGCACCGGCACCGTAGAGGTGCGGCCGATCTGGGAACTCACCATGTGATGCCGGAACTGCCCGATACCGCGCGGGCGGCGGCGGAAGCGGCCGCCCGGCAAAGCTACGGCAAGCTGGTCGCCTATCTCGCCGCACGCACGCGCGACGTGGCCGCTGCCGAGGACGCATTGGCTGATGCCTTTGCAGCGGCGCTCGAGCGTTGGCCAAAGGCGGGGGTGCCCGACAAGCCGGAAGCCTGGCTGCTGGCGGTGGCGCGCAGGCGCCGCGTCGATGCGGTCAGACGGCGGCTGACAAGCGAGGCGGGCCGCGACCACCTCAGGCTGATCGCCGAGGAGATGGAGGCACGCATGGCCGAGGAAGACCTGCCGGACGAGCGGCTCAGGCTGATGTTTGCCTGCGCCCATCCGGCGATCGAGGCCGGCGTCCGCGCGCCACTGATCCTGCAGACGGTCCTGGGCTTCGACGCAGCGACGATCGCCTCGGCTTTTCTTATATCGCCAGCCACGATGAGCCAGCGCCTGGTGCGCGCCAAGACGCGAATTCGCGAGACAGGCATTCCGTTCCGCGTGCCGGAGCGGGCCGAGCTCGGTGAGCGGCTGGGCACCGTTCTGGAAGCAATCTACGCGGCGTTTGCCGAAGGCTGGTCCGACCCGGCCGGCACCGAAACGCGGCGCCGCAATCTCGCGACCGAAGCCATCTGGCTAGGCCGTCTGATGGCCACGCTGATGCCGGACGAGCCGGAGGCGCTCGGCCTGCTGGCGCTGATGCTGTTCGCCGAGGCGCGGCGTGCAGCCCGGCGCAATGCGGCGGGTGATTACGTACCGCTGGCCGAGCAGGATCTTGCACTATGGGACGACGCAATGATCGATGAAGCGGAGACGCTGCTCAGGCGCGCCGCAGCCGAAGGCGTTGTCGGCCGCTACCAGCTCGAGGCCGCGGTGCAGTCCGCCCATACGACACGGCGGCTGACCGGTTCTACCGACTGGGTCGCGATCAAGGAGCTCTATGACGCGCTGTCGGTAATCGCCGGCTCGCCGGTGGTGTCGATCAATCGCGCGGTGGCCATTGCCGAGGCCGAAGGTGCTTCGGCAGGATTGAGCGCGCTTGATCAATTCAGCGGCGACAAACGGCTGTACGACTATCAACCTTACTGGGCCGCCCGCGCGGGCCTGCTGGCCAGACTCGGCAACATTCGGGAGGCGAGCGAGGCCTATGACCGGGCTATCGGCCTCGAACGCGATCCGGCCGTGCGCCGGTTCCTGCAGGAACGACGGGCAGGGCTCGGCCGCGCGGAAAGACACTGAGACAAGGCGGAGTGCTTAGGCCGGCCACATGTCGTGGGCAGCATTCAGCCTCTTCATCACCCGATGTTCCCGCAAATTGGCCCACAGGCGTTCGATGTTCGGCCAAGCGGTTGGAACCTTCGCGACCTCCGGATGCCAGGCCACCAACATGACGAGATAGACGTCGGCCAGCGAGAGCCGGTCGCCGGCCAGCCAGTCACGGCCTTCGAGGGCGGCATCGAGAATGGCGAAGCTGCGATCCATTTCCGAGACCGCCGCCTGTTTGACAGCGTCCACGCCGCGGGGATCGGTCGTGTAGCGATGCGCGTAGAAGAACCGCAGGTCAGCCGAATAGATGACGGAGGACATGAAAAACATCCAGCGCAGGAAGTCGGCACGGTCCGGCGAACTTGCTGCGGGCGCCAGTCCTGCTTCCGGGTGGCGCTCGGCCAGCAGGATGCAGATCGCCGCCGATTCGGTCATCGAGCGTCCGTCCGGCATGATCAGGACCGGCACCTGGTTCAAGGGGCTGATGTCTAAAAAGGCCTGATCGAGTCGGCCCTTCGGAACGTCGATCTGGTCGAAAGGCACACCCACCAAAGCGAGCGCCGCCTCGACGACAAAGCCGCCGGTATTGGCACGCGTATAGAGCTTGTACATGAAGTCCTCCGCCAGCCGGTGCAAGGCCGGCGACGATCTGAACCGAAGCGCCGCTTTACTCAAGCGAGCGGGAGCCGCCACAGGTGTTTTTTCAGCGGGCCAGTGCTGTTATCTGGGTCCTCGGCGCACGGGTTGGAGCCTGTTGCCCTAGGTGAACTAGTCTAGCGCAAACCTTCGAGATTGGCTGAAGCCCACCTACCTTCGTCATGTATGGGGCGGAGCAGGAGCGAAGCGACGTCGCCGAGACCCTGGTCCATGCCGTAACTTCTGAGCGTCGCGACGGTGCAGAGCCTTTAGATGTCGGAGGACAGCGTGCATGCTGCCGATGTTGCAACGGCTTTCACATCTGCACCGCGGTATTCGTTGGCCACGCTCACGGAATGGATCCCAGGGTCTGCGCTCCGCTTCGCGTTCGCTCCGCCCTGGGATGACGAGGTGTCCAGACTCTACGCGCCCAATCCCTCGAACAGGATCGTCGAGAGATAGCGCTCGGCGAAGGAGGGGATGACGACGACGAGGTTCTTGCCCTTGTTCTCGGGCCGCGAGCCGACGACGATTGCCGCTTGCAGGGCGGCACCCGACGAGATGCCGACCGGCACACCTTCGAGCCGAGCGACGAGCCGTGCATTGGCAACCGAATCCTCGTTCGAGACCTTGACGATCTCGTCATAGATCGTCGTGTCGAGGATTTTTGGCGCGAAGCCGGCGCCAATGCCCTGGATCTTGTGCGGGCCTGGCTGGCCGCCCGACAGCACCGGCGAGGCTTCCGGTTCGACGGCGACGACATGCACCGAGGGCTTGCGCTTCTTCAGCACCTGGCCGACGCCGGTGATGGTGCCGCCGGTTCCGATGCCGGCAACGAAGATATCGACTTCGCCATGGGTGTCGTTCCAGATTTCCTCGGCCGTAGTGCGGCGATGGATTTCCGGATTGGCCGGATTCTCGAATTGCTGCGGAATGACGGCGTCGGGCAGCGTTGCCGCCAGCTCGTCCGCCTTGGCGATGGCGCCCTTCATGCCTTTCGGCCCTTCGGTCAGCACCAGTTCGGCACCGAGCAGCGCCAGCATCTTGCGGCGTTCGACGGACATGGTTTCCGGCATGGTCAGGATCAGCTTGTAGCCCTTGGCGGCGGCGGCAAAGGCGAGCGCGATGCCGGTATTGCCCGAGGTCGGCTCGATCAGCGTGGTCTTGCCGGGCGTAATCCTGCCCGAAGCCTCCAATGCCTCGATCATCGACACGCCGATGCGGTCCTTGACCGAGGCGATCGGGTTGAAGAATTCGAGTTTGGCCAGCAGATTGGCGACGACACCCTTCTCCCTGGCGAATTTATCAAGCCGCACCAGCGGCGTGTCGCCGATCGTCTCGGTGATCGAATTGTAGATGCGGCCGCGGCCGGGCACGTGTGTGGGGGTGGCGGGCTTGTTCATTGATTTTCCTCCCAGAGGTCAAGCGGCATAGGATAGAGCCATCCACCGCGCAAGATAGGCTGTCGATCGAAAAATATCCGAGTGAAGTTCGTGCTGAATACCCCCGCCCTTGCAAGGCGTGACAATCCCTGGGCGGATTGGCGAAAGAGGTCTATTGGCGGGCGGCAATTGCCGCCGCCGCACCGACCATGAATCCGGCGGCGGTGCGGTTGAGTGCCCTCAGCGCCCGCGGCGACTTCAGGAACCAGCGCGCCTTGGCCGCCAGCGCCAGATAGGGCACCAGCACCACGAGCAGGACGACGATGGTGAGCGCGACAAGGATCCCGTAGTCGACCAGCGTGATCGCCTTCAGATCGACGATGGTCGGGGTGATGGCGAGATAGAAGATCATCGTCTTCGGATTGCCGAGCGTGACGGCAAGGCCGGCTACAAAGCTGGATGCCAAGCCGCCCTTGCCTTTCTTTGCCTCCACCGTTTCGGGCGTGATGCCGCTCGTCCAGAAACGCCAGCCAAGAAAAGCGAGGTAAGCGACGCCCAGCCATTTGATGGCCAGGAAGACCATGCCGAAAGTTTGTGCGACGAAAGCGAGGCCGAGCACCACGGCAGTCAAATAGGTCAGGTCGCCGAGCATCAGCCCGAACGACATGGCCAGCGACGAGCGGAAGCCGGAGCCCAGTGCACGCGCAACGAGCGCGGTGACGCCTGGGCCGGGGATGGCTGCGGCGATGCCGAGGGCGGCGCTGTAGGCGAGGAACCCGGTGAGCGTCATGATTCGCGCTTGTCGCACAATGTTGAAGTTGGGTGAATTCCCTCGGGCCGGATTCGATTGCGCCAGCGCAGCAGGCGACACCGCCGTTCAGGAGCGGCCGTCTTCGTAGGTAACGCGCCAGATGGTGCCGTTACCGTCCTCTGTGACGATCAGCGAGCCGTCCTTGGCCATCGCGACACCGACCGGGCGGCCCCAGACGGCGTCGTTCGAGATGACGAAGCCGGTCATGAAGTCCTCATACTCGCCGGTCGGCTTGCCATCCCTGAATTTGAGCCTCACCACCTTGTAGCCGGTCCTGGCGCCACGGTTCCACGAACCATGCATGGTGACGAAGGCGTCACCCTGATAATCCGCCGGGAAGTTCTTGCCGTCGTAGAAGGCTATGTTCATCGGCGCCGAATGCGCCTGCATCAATACATCGGGGACAGTGGCCTTGCCGGCCAGGTCTGCCCGCTCGCCCTGATGGCGCGGATCCTCGTTATTGCCGATGTAGTACCAAGGCCAACCATAGAATCCGCCGTCCTTGACCGCAGTTGCAAATTCGAACGGCACGTTGTCGCCGAGTTCGTCCCGCTCGTTGACGACGCACCACAATGCGCCGGTGGCGGGCTGCACCGTCATGCCCGTGCAGTTGCGCAGGCCGGTGGCGACAGTTCGGGGATTTTTCCCATCCGGGTCAAAGGCGAGCACATCTGCACGGCCTTCCTCGGAGCCCCACGTTGCGCCGAGCGGCTTTGATTTCGCCCACGCGTCGACGCCGCCATCGGGTTGCTTGTCCATGTCCTCGGCGACATTCGAGTCCGAGCCAACCGATAAAAAAAGCGTCTTGCCGTCAGGCGAGAAGGCGATGTCACGGGTCGAGTGACCGCCCGACGGGATTTTGGCGACAATGGTTTCTGGTTTAGCGGACGCCTTTAGGTCACCGTCGCGATAGGGGAAGCGGACGATGCTGTCGCTGCTTGCGACATAGACCCATTGCGGCTTGTCGCCTGGCGGATAGAAGGCGATGCCATATGGATAGTTGAGGCCCTTGGCGAAAATCGCTTTCTCGATGGGTTTGGCGCGGCCCTCGGCCAGACGGTAGACACGTATTTGGTCGGCATGGCCGTTGGCGATGAACAGGTCGCCGTTCGGAGCGACGCGAACGACGCGCGGATTATAGAGTCCGGAGGCGATTATTTCGGCCGAAAAGCCCGGCGGCAATTCTGGCTTGGCGCTTTCGGGCCGCTCCGTCACGCCGGCGCCGTTCGAAGCGGATTGGGCGGGATCGGCTGGCGGCATGTCTTGCGGCCCGATCAGGCGGCGGACGCCAGGCCTGTCGGCGTGCCAATCGCCAAAAGCGGCTTCGCCTTTGAGCACCTTCTGATCCGACTGCCGGGCGGATGCCGGTGTCGCGACAAGGAGAGCCGCGGCAATGGCCGCAAAGCCGCCAGATCGGGTCATCAACGTCCTCCGGGATTCGCCTCGAAGAGGACAAACGGGATCAGGCATTGGTCGTTCCAAGCGGTCGTCCGGAACACGAGGATTTGAAGCCGAACCCCTTCAGTTGCCAGAGGCGTAGAAATCGTCATCAAGGCGCTTTTCCAGCGCGACCAGATCGGCCGGCAGCGGCAGGCCCATGGCCCGCATCTCTTGCAGCTTCTCACGCAACTGCTCTTGCACCTCGTGCTGATCCTCAGGCTGATTGACCATTTCCTCGAGCAGCAGGCTAATCTGGGCCTTGAACGATTCCAGCGCCATTCTTTTTCTCCTTGCGGCAGGCCGCGGCGGCTCCTAGCGCAGCATGCGCGAAATCAGCTGCGCGGTATAGTCGACCATCGGTACTATGCGGGCATAGTTCAGCCGCGTCGGCCCGATGACGCCGAGCGCACCGACGACGCGCGCGTCCTTGTCGCGATAGGGTGCCACCACCAGCGAGGAGCCAGACAGCGAAAACAGCTTGTTTTCCGAACCGATGAAGATGCGCACCCCCGGACCTTCCTCGGCGAGGTCGAGGAGCTGGATCAGCCCATCCTG
The DNA here is from genome assembly GCF_040318075.1 of Mesorhizobium sp. M1328. Classification (NCBI taxonomy): domain Bacteria; kingdom Pseudomonadati; phylum Pseudomonadota; class Alphaproteobacteria; order Hyphomicrobiales; family Phyllobacteriaceae; genus Mesorhizobium; species Mesorhizobium sp. M1328. The sequence continues at coordinate 482,540 of NZ_JAMYLO010000001.1, forward strand.
CGTCTCCAGATCCTCGAACAGATGCCGCAGCAATTCTATGTCGGCCTGGGCAGTGACGTTTTCCAGGAGATTGGCGCGGCCGCGCACGATAAGCCGCCCAGGCACGCCGCTTTCGGCGCCTGCCCAGACCGCCAGGCCCTTCTCGACCAGATCCTGCGACAGCGTGTCGAGGGCTGCCCTGGTCTCTTCCTTGATGCGTGCGATCTCGACCCGCGCCTCGGCCAGGGTGCGGCCGCGGATATGGGCGTTGAGGAAGTTGGAGGCTTCGTGCAATTGCGAGACGGTGATGCCGGCGGGCAGATCGATGACGCGATTTTCGACGTCGCCGTTCTGCGAGACGAGCACGGCCAGCGCCTTGGTCGGCTCGAGCTGGATGAATTCGATGTGCTTCAGCGCCACCTCGTTCTTGGCGGCGAGCACGAGGCCGGCGCCGCGCGACATGCCGGACAGCATCTGGCTGGCCTCGGTCAGCATATGCTCCAGCGTCGCGCCCGAGCCGGAGGCGCGCACCTGCGCCTCGATGGTGCGGCGCTCCTCGTCGGAGAGGTCACCGAGTTCCATGAAAGCATCGACGAAGAAACGCAGGCCTGCCTGGGTCGGCAGCCGGCCAGCCGAAATGTGCGGCGCATAGATCAGGCCGAGATGCTCAAGGTCGCTCATCACGTTGCGGATGGTGGCCGGCGACAGCGACGACGGCAGGATGCGCGACAGGCTGCGCGAACCGACCGGCTCGCCATCCTTCAAATAGGAATCGACGATGCGCCGAAAGATGTCGCGCGAACGCATGTCGAGCGATTGAAGCGCGGGCGATTGCAGCGCGTGCGACGGAAGCACGTGCGATTGCGAACCGGGATCGACTGCCTTGGTCATTCGAGCCAAAAACCTCCGGCCCGAAGATATAGACTTCCGCGGCGGCGGCGCAACCGGTCCATTTTCCTTTGCGCCTAGCGCCCCGTGCGGCTACAAGCCCGGCCAAGATTCCGAAGAAAGAAAGAAGCCTGAATGCGCCCTTCCAAACGCCAATTCGACGAAATGCGCCCCATCTCCTTCGAGCGCGGCGTCTCCAAGCATGCGGAAGGCTCGTGCCTGGTGAAGTTTGGCGACACGCATGTGCTGTGTACGGCCAGCCTGGAGGAAAAGGTGCCGGGCTGGATGCGCAATTCCGGCAAGGGCTGGGTGACGGCGGAATATGGCATGCTGCCGCGCTCGACCGGCGAGCGCATGCGCCGCGAGGCTTCGGCCGGCAAACAAGGCGGCCGCACGCTGGAAATCCAGCGGCTGATCGGCCGCTCCCTGCGCGCCGTGGTCGATCTGCAGGCGCTCGGCGAGCAGCAGATCACCGTCGACTGCGACGTGATCCAGGCCGACGGCGGCACGCGCACCGCTTCGATCACCGGCGGCTGGGTGGCGCTTTACGATTGCCTGCGCTGGATGGAAGTCCGCCAGATGGCGAGCCTTGGCAAGGTGCTGAAGGATCACGTTGCGGCGATCTCCTGCGGCATCCATGATGGCCAGCCGGTCATCGATCTCGACTACATCGAGGATTCCTCGGCCGGCACCGACGCCAATTTCGTCATGACCGGCAAGGGCGGTATCGTCGAGATCCAGGGCACGGCCGAGGGCGAGCCGTTCTCGGAAGAGCAGTTCGCGGCGCTGATGGTATTGGCCAAGAAGGGCATTCAGCGCCTGGTCAGCCTGCAGCAGATGGCCGTGGACTGATCTTCAGTTTATGACGATGAGGTTGACGATCCTGTGACCCCTTCCGCAATCCTGGAATCAGCACTCTACGTGACGGATCTTGCTGCCGCGGAACGGTTCTATTCGGGCGTGCTCGGGCTCGATCCGCTCGGCAAAGTCGACGGCAGGCATCTCTTCTTCCGCTGCGGCGACGGCGTGCTGCTCATCTTCAATGCCGAGGCGACCAAGGTGCCGCCGGCGTCCGATGCCAAGCTCAAAGTGCCGCCGCATGGCGCCGTCGGCGAGGGGCATCTTTGCTTCGCCGCAAGCGCGGATGAAATCCCGCGCTGGAAAGCCCATCTTGAGGCGAAGAAAATCGCCATCGAAAGCGAGTTCGAATGGCCGCAGGGCGGCCGCTCGATCTATATTCGCGACCCCTCGGGCAATTCGATCGAATTCGCCGAGCCAAGAATCTGGGGCATCTGATGCATTCGCCAACTGTTCACTCGCTTGACGGGCATAAGATCGTCGTCGCCAGCCATAACGCCGGCAAATTGCGGGAATTCGCCGATCTGATGGCGCCGTTCGGCATAGAAGCGAAGTCCGCCAAGGAATACGGCTTGCCGGAACCGGACGAGACCGGCAGCACTTTCGAGGAGAACGCCCTCATAAAAGCCTTGGCCGCCGCCAAGGCCACTGGATTGCCGGCGCTGTCGGACGATTCCGGCCTATGTGTCGATGCGCTTGACGGCGCACCCGGCGTCTACACCGCCAACTGGGCCGAGACGCCGGACGGCTCCCGCGACTTCGGCATGGCCATGCAGCGCACGGAAGTGGCTTTGCAGGAAGTTGGCGCGATCACGCCTGCCCAGCGCAAGGGCCGCTTTGTCGCGGTGATCTGCCTGGCCTTTCCCGACGGCCAGGCGGAATATTTTCGCGGCGAGGTCGAGGGCATGCTGGTATGGCCGCCGCGCGGCGAGCTCGGCTTCGGCTACGATCCGGTGTTCTTGCCCAACGGATTCGAAAAGACCTTCGGCGAGATGAGCGCGGAGGAAAAGCATGGCTGGAAGCCCGGCCAGCCAACCGCATTGTCACACCGTGCCCGCGCCTTTCAGAAATTCGCCCAAGCCCGATTGGCCGCCGCATGACCATGCTGCTCGACCGCAGCCCTGGTTTCGGCGTCTACGTCCACTGGCCGTTCTGCGCGGCCAAATGCCCCTATTGCGACTTCAACAGCCATGTCCGCCACCAGCCGGTCGACCAGGAGCGTTTTGCCCGCGCCTTCGAGACCGAGCTGGCGACCATGCGCGGCCGCACGGGACCGCGCGAGGTGACAAGCATCTTTCTTGGCGGCGGCACGCCGTCGCTGATGAAGCCGCAGACCGTGGCGGCGGTGCTGGATGCAGTGGCGAAGAACTGGACGGTGCCTGGTGGCATCGAGGTGACGCTGGAGGCCAATCCTTCCTCCGTCGAGGCCGAGCGCTTTCGCGGCTATCGCGCGGCGGGCGTCAACCGGGTGTCGCTTGGCGTGCAGGCGCTGAACGACAAGGATCTGCGCTTTCTCGGCCGTTTGCACAATGTCGATGAGGCCCTGCATGCGATCGGCCTGGCGCGCGAGATTTTCCCACGGTTGTCCTTCGACCTGATCTACGCGCGGCCGGACCAGACGCCTGAAGCGTGGCAGACGGAACTCGAGCAGGCGATCGGCCACGCCGCAGACCATCTGTCTCTCTATCAGCTGACCATCGAGGAAGGCACGCCGTTCCATGCACTGCATGCGGCAAGGAAATTCATCATTCCAGACAATGAGGTTGCCGCCGATCTCTACGCGTTGACGCAAGAGATCACCGCCGCACGCGGACTGCCGGCCTACGAAATTTCTAACCACGCCAGGCCCGGCGCCGAAAGCCGGCACAATCTCACCTATTGGCGCTATGGCGAATATGTCGGCGTCGGTCCCGGTGCGCATGGCCGCTTCGTCGAGAGCGGGCGGCGCGTGGTGACGATCGCCGAGAAAATGCCGGAGACCTGGGCCAATCTGGTCGAGGCCAAGGGCCATGGCGTTACCGGCGGCGAGATCCTCACGCGGTCGGAAGAGGCCGACGAGTTCCTGCTGATGGGGCTGAGGCTGGCGGAAGGCATCGACCTTTCCCGCTACGAGGCATTTTCAGGGCGCGGCCTGTCGACGGCACGGCTGTCGGTGCTGCAGGACGAAGGCCTGGTGGCGCCGATCGGCAATGCCCGCCTGCGCGCCACGCCGGCCGGCATGATCGTGCTCGATGCGGTCGTGGCGGATCTGGCCAGATAGCACGTTGAAGAACGTTCTCTTCGTCTGCAGCCAGAATCGCTTGCGCAGCCCGACGGCGGAGCAGCTGTTTTCCAAGCGGCGGGACATCGAGGTCGCATCAGCGGGCACCAATCACGATGCCGACACTCCGTTGACGCATGAACTCGTTGCCTGGGCCGACATCATCTTCGTGATGGAAAAACCGCACCGCGCCAAACTGCAGCAGAAATTCAAGACAAGCCTGAAAAAGGCTCGAGTAATCTGCCTCGATATTCCCGACGACTATGAATTCATGGACCCGGCTCTGGTGGGCCTGCTGGAGGCGCGCGTCTCGAAGTATCTGGGTTGAATGATACATCGCGGAGCATGCGCAACCGCGCTTTCGAGAGCTGTCTCGACCAATCGCGAAGGTCTGCGGTGGTCAAGCCTCGTGCTTGTGGCGGTGTTTGGCGCGATCTTTTTCGCTGGTCTCTCCGGAGCGCGCCGGCTTGATCTCGCTTTTGTCGCGCGAGGCACGGTGCTGGTCGGCTGTGGGATGTGATGCTGCGCCATCGCGGGCGCTTTTTGTTTCGAGGCGGGTGATGAAAATGTCGAAGCGATTGGGCATCGTCCGGTCAGTGCTCCATCGTGCGGTCGGTTTCGTTTGCGGGCTTACTCTCTGCCGATCGCTGGCGTGCAAGCGGCTTCTTGGCTCTGCCATCTGCGGCTTCGGCAGGCAGGCCTTTGTCGCATGGCGCAGCGAAGCGTTTGCGGCCGGCATAATAGGGTTCGAAAACGTCCTGTATCGTCAGGCTGTCCATCCTGCTCCTCCCGAGATCAGGTGTAAAATTCGCCGGCAACGGTTTCGTTCCCTACTATGGCGAAGGCATGGCGGCTGGTTCACGTCGGCATCCCTTCTGGAACCCGGGCCGTTGCAACCCAGGCTTTTGCAACCAAGCGTGAGCCGTGCCAAACAGGGTCGAACGGAGTTGTGCAGGTGACCGGCGAATCGGCCAAACGCAGTTATGTGGTCGGGCAGACCGAGATTGCCGCCCGGCCGCTCGAGCCGGCGCTCTATCTGGTGGCGACGCCTATCGGCAATCTCGCCGACATCACGCTGCGCGCGCTGGAAACGCTCGCCGCCGCCGATATCGTCGCCTGCGAGGACACACGTGTCAGCCGCGTGCTGCTCGACCGCTACGGCATCCGCCGCCGCACCACCGCCTACCACGAACACAATGCCGGCGAGGCCGGGCCGAAGCTGATCGCGGCACTCGAGGCCGGGCAGAGCGTCGCGCTGATCTCGGATGCCGGCACGCCGCTCATCTCCGACCCCGGATACCGGCTGGTCGGTGAGGCGCTGGAACGCGGCATTCGTGTCGTGCCGATCCCCGGACCGTCGGCGCCACTTGCCGCTCTGACGGCATCCGGCCTGCCCTCGGACGCCTTTCTGTTTGCCGGCTTCCTGCCGGTGAAGACCGGGCAGCGGCTGACGCGGCTGGAAGCTTTGAAGGCGGTGCCGGCAACGTTGATCTTCTTCGAATCGCCGCGCCGGCTGGCCGAGACGCTCAATGCCATGGTCGAGGCACTGGGCGGTGACCGCAAGGCGGCGATCGGCCGCGAGCTGACCAAGACTTTCGAGGAGATGCGGACCGGCACCCTCCAGTCGCTCGCCAGCCATTACGCCGCAGCCGATACGCCGAAAGGCGAAATCGTCATCTGCGTCGGCCCGGCGGATGTGGTCGCTGATGAGCCTGAAGACATCGACCGGCTTCTGCTTTCGCTCGCCGCCGAGATGCCGGCCTCCAAGGCAGCGGCGGAAGCCGCCAAGATGACGGGTGGCCAGAAACAGGCGCTCTACCGGCGGCTGCTTGACCTCAGGGCCGGCGGAGACGGCGATGGCTGAACGGCCGAGCGCCAGCCGGCAAAAGGCCTACCGGCGCGGCCATCACGGCGAATGGCTGGCGGCGGCGGCGCTGATGCTGAAGGGTTACCGGATTTTGGCTCGCCGACACCGTACCAGGTGCGGCGAGATCGACCTGATCGCGCGGCGCGGCGATCTGGTGCTGATCGTCGAGGTCAAGGCGCGCCGCACCCTGATGGAGGCAATGGAAGCAGTCGGCCGCGAATCGGAGCGCCGCATCGAAGGCGCCGCCGATTTCTGGCTGTCGCGCCAATCCGACTACGGAAAATTATCGGTGCGCTTCGACATGGTGGCGGTACTGCCGTGGCGCTGGCCGGTGCATGTCGAGAACGTTTTCTACGGGCGGAGCTAGGCTATTCCCGAAGTGGGGTCGGTTTTGCTGCGATCTCCGGTTCAGATTATGTTGCCTGTCGTCTCGTCGATGGGAACAAGGAAGTCGCGCCATTTGCTGACCTTCGATGCGCCGCGCAAAAGCGGACGTCCGGTAGGAGGCATTCGGGGTTTTTCGTCGGCAGCCTCGATCATGTGCCGGCGCTCACCTGCGTTCGCTCAATCGTTCGGTTTGTCTATCTGACTGGAACAAAAGCGTTCCTGCGTTGTTCTCCAATCGTCCTGATGTTCGACGGGCTGGTTCAAATGCCAGCCAGGGCAGTCCTCGTCGCAGCTACGCGAGGACTAGGGATGGCGAGGCAAATGGATCCTGACGATCTCAACCCGGAACGGATCGTCACCGTGTTCGGCGGAACCGGCTTTCTCGGGCGCAGGATCGTGAAGCGGCTCCTGGAAAGGGGTTTCACGGTCCGTGCCGCATCTCGCCATCCGGCTCGCGTGGCCCTGGTCTTTTCCTCGAGTACAAGGATGCCCGAAGCAGTCGAGGCGGATATATTGGATGCGTCCTCGATCGGGTCGGCCATTACCGGATCACAGGTGATCGTGAATGCTGTCAGTCTTTACGTCGAGCAGGGCGTCCAGACCTTTGAACGCGTCCATGTGAAAGCCGCGGCCGATCTCGCTGCCGCGTCGCGCAACGGCGAGATCGATCAGTTCGTCCAGATTTCAGGGATCGGCTCCGATCCTCAATCGGATTCGAATTATATAAGGGCACGTGGACGCGGAGAAGTTGCCGTGGAAAGCGCATTTCCCGGCGCTTTCATTGTGCGTCCCGCCGTCATGACAGGACCTGACGACGCTTTCCTCACGACCATTGTGAGGATGATACGCCTCCTGCCGGTTTATCCGCTGTTCGGCGATGGTGGCACACGGCTTCAGCCGGTCTATGTGGCAGACGTCGCGGAAGCAGTGAGCCGGCTGATCGACGGGCGGAGCCACATGGGTTCATCCATATTCGAATTCGGTGGCCCGCGTATCTATACCTATAAGGAACTGCTTCGGGAGATCGCCCGACAGCTCGATACGCACGTCAAGCTGATGCCGGTGCCGTTTGCGGTATGGAACGCCTTGGCTGGCGTCGCGGAACTCCTCCCGGCTGCCCCCATAACGCGCAACCAGATCGATCTTATGCGTCAGGATAATGTGGCAGCAAATGACGCGCCGGGCCTGAAGGAACTCGACATCGAGCCGCGGGATATCGACGAGGTGATCCGCGTGATCGAACAGCGCCGTGGCGTAGGCTCGCGCTCGTCTCCGCCTTAGGACGGCCCCCTGATCCCGGCGGGAACCTATCGCCGCGCGACAGGTTGGTCGAGCTTGAAGCCAATGAAAGAAGGAAAAGAACTATGGCCAGATGCGATCAATGCGGGAATGACTACGACAAGGCTTTCAAAGTGACGATGGCCGACGAGACCTACACGTTCGACAGCTTCGAATGCGCGGTCCAGAAACTTGCTCCGACGTGTCCGCATTGCGGATGCCGGATCATCGGACATGGCGTCGAACAGGATGACATCATCTACTGCTGCGCACATTGCGCCGCGGAGGAAGGTGCGAGCGCGCTGACCGATCGCGCGCCTTGATGCACCTCCTTTGGCGTCTCCAGGGCGACCATTCCGAATGACTGCGCCGGCTCACCCCAGATGGCCAGTGCTGTCAGCCCGAAGACGACCAGCCGAGGTCAAGGCGCACCGCACGCTGATGGAGGCAATGGATGCAGTCGGCCGCGAATCGGAGCGCCGCATCGAAGGCGCCGCCGATTTCTGGCTGTCGCGCCAATCCGATTGCGGAAAATTATCGGTGCGCTTCGACAAAGGCAGCGTGCGTCGTCTTGATCGCGCCAGAGCTGTCATGTTCTTGCACGTTCAACAACCCGCGCTCGACGGATCGGTTAGACGTCGTTCCGTGGCAAGTCGGCTCCACCTTGGACAAGTCGCTCCACAACGGCGGCCGCCTCCTCTGGAATGGCTGGTATGGTGCCCGACTTCCGCGTCGATCCGAAATCGAGGCCGGCGAAAAAGAGGCCTTTAACAGCGCTGACGCCATCCTCGTGGACGGGCTGGCCGGCTGCATCGAGCGCGCCGGGAAGCCGAACCCATGAGAAATCGCCGGTGAAGCCCGTGCACCAGACCACCGATCTGATGCCGCTCGCCGTCCAGTCGAGGGAGCGGATCGGCGGATCGGGCAGGCGCGGTTCGATCGTCTCATCCTGATCGTCCTCGGCCAGTGGCGCATCGAGGCCGGCGCGCTCTATGTACTCGTCAACCAGGCGCTTGGCATCCGCCGAAACCTCGTCGGCAAATCGCATATGGTCGTCGAGCTCGTCGCCGAAGACGAGGTTGCCATTCTCCACACCCCTGAAGCGGCCTAGCAGCACCACGCCCTGCGCGCTCAGCGATTGCAGGCTGATCGTGTGGGTCGCGCCGACCAGCGCGCGGGCCTGCAGCTTGCCGGAGGGAAGGACGAGTTCCTTGCGCGGGACGTCGAGAAACCCGGATAGCGTCAGCCATTTAAGTATGTTGCCCCCGCGGTATCGCCGCACCCAACGGCCGTTGCGGCTGGTCGCCAAAAAGACCACACGTCCGGCCAGCGCCAGATCCTCGGCGATCTGGCCGCCCGACTGGCCGCTGCCGACCACCAGCACCGCGCCACTCTCGAACTCGGCCGGGTTGCGATAAGCCGAGGAATCGACTTGGCGAATTGCGGTTGGCAAGTCAGTCGATCCTGGTGGCCGAACCTGCCGATTTTGGTCGCCAGTGGCGATCACCACATTGCGCGCCAGAAACGCCCCGTCCGTCGTGGTGATACGAAAGATCCCATCGTCTCTCGTCAGCTCATGTACTGGATTTTGGGTGCTTACCGGCAGACGGTGCCGCTCGGCATAGCCTTCGAGATACGCGACAAACTCGTGGTGGGTTATCGCGCCCCACGGCTCGGGCCCCTCGTAGGAATCACCGGGTAAGATGGAGCGAATGGTCGGCGAATTCAGTCGAAACGAGTTCCATCGCTGCGTTCGCCACGTTTCGCCGATCCGGCCTCGATCGAGCACACGGTGGTTGCGGCCCCGCCGTTTCAAGAAATAGCTGACGCCGAGCCCCGCCGGCCCGGCGCCAATAACGAGGGCGTCAAGAACTTCGCTCATGCATTCCCCCTGCCAACCATACGTCCACAAGATCGTATGGCTCGGCGTGGGGCAAGAATAGAGTTCCGGCTGGGATTGCGCTATCCGCGCCGGCTCACCCCCAGATGGCCAGCCCCGTCAGGCCGACGATGCCGACGACCAGCCGCCACCAGCCGAACAGCGCATAGCCGTGGCGCGAGACGTAGTCGAGCAGGAAGCGCACGACGATTAGCGCGGTGACGAAGGCGGCGACGAAGCCGACGGCGATTATGGGCAGGTCGGCGCTGCTCAGTACATTGCGGTTCTTGAACAGGTCGAAGGCGAAAGCGCCGACCATCGTCGGGATGGCAAGGAAGAAGGAGAATTCCGCCGCCGCCCGTTTGTCGACGCCGAGCAGCAGCGCGCCGACGATCGTCGAGCCCGAGCGCGACGTGCCGGGGATCAGCGACAAGCACTGAAACAGCCCGATCTGCAGATAAAGCCTGGTCGGAAACCGCTCGACATCGTGGTAATACGGCTTCGGCTTCATGCGATCGACCAGCAACAGGATGACACCGCCGATGATCAGCATGATGCAGATCAGCCGCGGCGATTCGAACAGCACCGTCTTGATGAAATCATGCGCCAGCGCGCCTATGATTGCCGCCGGCAGGAATGCGATGAGGATGCCAAGGACGAAATGCCGCGTCAGCCGGTCGTAGGGCAGCTCGAGCAGCATCTTCCAGAGACGGCGGAAGTAGACGCTGAGGATCGCCAATATGGCGCCGAGCTGGATCAGGATTTCGAAGGCCTTTCCGGTCGAATGAAAGCCGAGGAAATGGCCGGCGAGCAGGATATGACCGGTCGAAGACACCGGAATAAACTCGGTCAGGCCCTCGAGCATGCCGAGCAGCAGCGCTTCGACGACGGTCTGGCTTTCCATGGCTACCTCGGCGTTGGAGTGAGGTCTTGAGAAACGGCTTGCTTGTCACGGCGCGGAACTCCCCCTATAGGTCCCAGCACCCTGACAGCCCCTGAATCGGGCGGCCAAGACTTACCGGCGCAGCCGGCGATTTGCCAGTGCGCTTTATTATCGCGGGACCATGCTGACGCTTTTCCACCATCCGATGTTCGCCAGCTGCCGCTTCGTCCGCCTCGCCTTTGGCGAGTATGGCGAGGAACTGGCGCTGATCGAAGAGAAGCCGTGGACGCGGCGCAAGGAGTTCCTGGCACTGAACCCGGCCGGCACGCTGCCGATCCTGCTCGCCGAAGGCGACGTGCCGATCGTCGGCGCGATGGTCATTGCCGAATATCTCGACGAGACGCGCGGCGTACTCAAGCGCGACAAGCGGCTGTTCGCCGAGGATCCGATGGAGCGCGCCGAAATCCGCCGGCTGACCGACTGGTACCTCAACAAGGCGGAAAGCGAGGTTACCCGGCATCTGGTGCGCGAGCGCGTTCTGAAGCCGGTCATGCCGGAAACGGCAGGCGGCGGCTCGCCCGATTCGGCGGCGATCCGCGCCGCCCGCGCCAATATCCGCCAGCACATGAAATACACCAACTGGCTGGCCGGAACCCGTCATTGGCTGGCCGGCAACAAGGTCACCTATGCCGATCTCGCGGCGGCAGCAGCACTGTCGGTGCTCGACTATCTCGGCGAGATCGACTGGCGCGAACACAGCGCCGCGCGCGAATGGTATACAAGGGTGAAATCACGGCCTTCGTTCCGGCCGCTTCTGTCCGACCGGGTGCGTGGCCTGTCGCCGGTGTCACACTATGCGGACCTCGATTTCTGATACGGCAAAGCTGCGCGCGCTGATCGACCGCGAGGCGCGGAACGCCGGCTTTGACGCCGTTGCCGTCACAACGCCCGATGCGATTCCGCAGGCGCCGAAACGGCTGGCCGAATTCGTTGCCGACGGCTTTCACGGCTCGATGGGCTGGATTGCCGAAACACTCGAGCGGCGAGGCAAACCGACGACGCTTTGGCCGGAGGTCCGCTCGATCATCGTGCTGGCGATGAATTACGGCCCCGACCACGATCCACGCGAGGTGCTGGCGAAGCGCGACCGCGGCGCGATCTCGGCCTATGCGCAGAACCGCGACTACCATGACGTGATGAAAGGCCGACTGAAGGAGATCGCCGGCAAGATCGTGGCGCGCGCCGGCGGTGACGTGAAAGTGTTTGTCGACACCGCGCCGGTGATGGAAAAGCCGCTGGCCGAGGCGGCCGGCCTCGGCTGGCAAGGCAAGCACACCAACCTGGTCAGCCGCGCGCATGGCTCCTGGCTGTTCCTCGGCACCATCTTCACGACGGCCGAACTGGTGCCGGACGCGGCGGAGGACGATCATTGCGGCTCCTGCCGGGCCTGCCTCGACGCCTGCCCGACCGATGCCTTTCCGGCGCCCTATCGGCTCGATGCGCGGCGCTGCATTTCCTACCTCACCATCGAGAACAAAGGGCCGATCCCACATGAGTTCCGGGAAAAGATCGGCAATCGCATCTATGGCTGCGACGACTGCCTGGCCGCCTGTCCGTGGAACAAGTTCGCCCAAGCTGCTTCGGAGGCAAAGCTTGCCGCCCGCGCGGACTTGCGCGAACCGTCGCTCGCCGAGTTGCTGCGCCTCGACGACGCTGCCTTCCGCGCGCTTTTTTCGGGCTCGCCGATCAAGCGCATCGGTCGCGATCGTTTCATCCGCAACGTGCTGATCGCCGCCGGCAATTCTCAGGATTTGTCGCTTGCCGGCGCCGTCCGCGCGCTGCTCGACGACGCCTCGCCCCTGGTTCGCGGAGCCGCGGTATGGGCGCTATCGCGGCTGGTGCCGGGTCGGGAGTTTGCCGAACGTGCCGCAACCGCTTTGCAAGCAGAAGATGACGAGGCTGTGAGAGGCGAATGGCTTCTGGCCCTGCCAAAGCCGATCGAGGCGCATACATGACCAAAAAGCAGGTTTTCATCTTCGGCGCCGGTTATTCGGGCAAGGCCTTCGCCCGCGCCAACAGGGATGCCGACACAACGATCTTCGGTACAACACGGTCGCCGGAAAAATTCGCGGCGCTGCGGCAAGCCGGTATCGTGCCGCTGCGTTTCGATGGCACGCTGACCTCCGAAATCGGCGATGCGCTTGGGAAGACAACCCATCTCGTCGTTTCGGTCGCGCCGGACGAGGCCGGCGACCCGGTGCTGGGCGCGGCTCGCGAGGTGATCGCAGCCAACATGCCGGAGCTCGAATGGATCGCCTATCTCTCCACCGTCGGCGTCTATGGCGACCATGGCGGCAATTGGGTGGACGAGGCCGCCGAATGCCGGCCAGTATCGAAGCGATCAGTGATGAGGGTTGCCGCCGAGCAGGATTGGCTGAAACTGGGCCACGACGTCGGCCGGCCGGTGGCGATCCTGCGGCTTTCCGGCATTTATGGGCCAGGCCGCAACGCCCTGGTCAATCTGGAAAACGGCACCGCCCGGCGGTTGGTCAAGCCGGGCCAGGTGTTCAACCGCATCCATTGCGACGATATTGCCGGCACGCTCTGGCATCTCGCCGAAGGCAATCGCGGCGGCATCTTCAACGTCACCGACGACCTGCCGGCGCCGCCGCAGAACGTCGTCGCCTATGCCGCCAGGTTGATGGGCATCGAGCCGCCACCCGAAATTCCGTTCGAGACCGCCCAACTTTCGCCCATGGCGCGGTCCTTCTATGGCGAAAATAAGCGTGTCGCCAATGCAGCGATCAAGGCGGCCGGCTATGGCTTTCGCTTCCCCGACTACCGCTCGGCTCTCGACGCCATGTGGGCGAGCGGCGACTGGCGCGACGGCGAGGCGCGCAGCCCGATGAAACGGTCGTGATCGATATGTTGCGCGGGGCGTAGTATGATGCGGTTCAAATCGCGGAGGGGTCCAGCTTGGGGAAGACGTTAAAGCGAGCGTTGCCCGGCAAAACGCTGCTGCTTTCGGCAGCACTGGCCGTCGCCGGCTTGACGGCGCTTGCAGCGCAGACGACGAGCGCCGAGGAACGAGCAAAAGACCTGTTCGGCGCCAAAAAGCTGCCGGCACTCGCAGCAGCGCAATCGATCGGCTTTTATTCCAAAGGCTGTTTTTCCGGCGGCGTCGCCCTGCCCCTGGACGGCCGGCATTGGGAGGTGATGCGGCCGTCGCGCAATCGCCGCTGGGGCCATCCGGCAATGATCGCGCTGATCGAGAAACTGTCGCGCGATGCCGCGGCCGACGGCTGGCCGGGCCTGCTGATCGGCGACATCTCGCAACCGCGCGGCGGTCCGATGCTGACCGGCCATGCCTCGCACCAGATCGGCCTCGACGCCGACATCTGGCTGACGCCGATGCCCGACCGCAAGCTTTCTACCGAAGAGCGCGAAAACATCAGCGCTACCTTGATGGTCGATGAAAAGACCCATCTGGTGAAGGACGGGCTGTGGACGCCGATGCATACGCGGCTGTTGAAGCGCGCTGCGAGCTATCCTGAAGTAGAGCGCATCCTGGTCAATCCAGGGATCAAGAAGAAGCTCTGCGACACGGTCAAAGGCGACCGCAGCTGGTTGCGCAAGGTCAGGCCGTTCTGGGGCCACGACTACCACTTCCACATTCGCATCGGCTGCCAGGCTGGATCACCCGACTGCAAGGCGCAGGAAGCGACGGTGCCGGGCGATGGCTGCGACCAGGCGCTGGCGTGGTGGTTCACCGAGGAGCCGTGGCGCCCCAACAAGAACCCGGACAAGCCGAAGGCACGCGACGTGATGACGATGGCGAACCTGCCCAGGCAATGCCAGTTCGTGCTCGACGCGCCGGCTCCGGCCTCGGCGGAAGCAGTCACCTACCATGGCGACGGCGTGCCGATCGCGGCCGTACCTGCTCCCGCGACAGAGCCTTCGCCGCCGCCGACGGTCGCAGCCGGCGCGGCAGCGCTTCCGGCCTCGGCGAACGCCTTTGTGGCGACCCCCGAGATCCGCATTCCACTGCCGCGTCCACGACCGGGGCACTGATGGGGGCGGCGTGCTCGCTGTCTGCATCCGTGCATCTCCACTTCGAAAACCGATTTCCCTTTTTGCGGTCATGCGCTAGTCAACGAGAGAACGGCGATACGCGTCGGGAACGGACGAGAGCATGCCAGGCGTAAGCGACGACGACACTCTGTTGCGATTTCCGATCCTGATCGGCGACATAGGCGGCACCAATGCGCGCTTCTCGATCGTGCTTGACGCGAATTCCGAAGCCGGCGAGCCGACGATCGTCCAGACCGCCAACTTCAATACGATAGACGAGGCGATCCAGTCGGCCGTGCTCGACCGCTCGTCGGTCCGGCCGAATTCGGCTGTGCTGGCGGTAGCCGGTCCTGTCGAAAGCGACGAGATCCCGCTTACCAATTGCCCATGGATCGTCAAGCCGAGACAGATGTTCGCCAGTCTCGGTCTCAGCGACGTCGTCGTGCTCAACGACTTCGAGGCACAGGCGCTGGCTGTCGTCGCGCTCGGCGAAGAGCATATGGAAAAGATCGGCGGTGACGCGCCGGAACCGAATTCCGGGCGGGTGGTGCTCGGCCCGGGAACGGGGCTCGGCGTCGCCGGGCTGGTCTATGCGCTGCATCACTGGATCCCGGTGCCCGGCGAGGGGGGCCATATGGATATTGGGCCGCGCTCGCCGCGCGATTTCCAGGTGTTTCCGCATATCGAGAAGCTCGAGGGCCGCATCTCCGGCGAACAGATCCTGTCCGGGCGCGGCCTGGTCAATGCCTACCGGGCGGTGGCCAAGGCGGACGGCAAGCCGTCGCCCTTTACCACGCCTGCCGAGGTAACCGCCGCGGCGCTGGCAAAGAACGATCCGGTGGCCGAAGAGGCGCTGTCGATCTTCGTCACTTGCCTGGGGCGCACCGCCGGCGACCTAGCTCTGGTGTTCATGAGCCGCGGCGGCGTGTTTCTCACCGGCGGCATCGCGCAAAAAATCCTGCCGGCACTGCGCACCGGCAATTTTCGCGCCGCCTTCGAGGACAAGGCGCCGCACAGCGCCCTGATGCGCAGCATGCCGGTCTATGTCATCACCCATCCGCTGGCGGCGCTTTTAGGACTGGCCGCCTATGCCAGAAATCCGTCGCTGTTCGGCGTGCAGACGGCGGGGCGGCGCTGGCGGGTCTAGGACACAAGCTGCGCCGCGACGAAGTTTCGCCGTCCCCAGCCATAGGCAAGCCGCCATTGGGGCGGTAAGAGGTTGCCGAATTGCAGCCCGGCCGAACCGAAACCACAAAGCGCTCCAACTTGACACTTCCAGCACCAACCAAAGGGAAAGTCCGTCCCAGCGAGATCGTGGCGGTGATCCGCCGCATCATCGCCGAGAACAGCCGCGATTATCGCTGGTACTATGCTCTTGCCGTGCTGTGCCTGGTGACGATCGCGGTGACGACCGCCTTCACAGCCTGGATCATGAAGGATGTCATCGATCAGATCTTCTACCAACAGCGCGGCGATCTTATCGCGCTGATCAGCGTGTCGATCCTGGCCGCCTTCATGCTTCGCGGGCTGGCCAGCTACGGCCAGGCAGTGACGCTGGCCAAAATCGGCAACAATCTGGTGGCGCGCTATCAACGCCGCATCTTCGACCATCTGATGAAGCTCGGCGTCAGCTTCTTCAACGACACCCGTTCGGGCCGGCTCGCCGCGCAGATCAACGAGAACGTCAACGGCATCCGCGATCTCCTGTCGATGACGCTGACATCGCTGGCGCGCGATGCCGTGTCGCTTGTCGCGCTGGTCGGCGTCATGATCTGGCAGGACCCGATGCTCTCGGCGATGTCGCTGCTGATCGGCCCGCCCTTGATCTACAGTGTCACCTATCTGATGCGCCGGGTGCGTCGCATCACCCGTGAATCGGTGCAGATCAACTCGCGGCTGATCGGCGCCATGCAGGAAGCAACCCAGGGCATCGCCATCGTCAAGGCCTTCACCCTGGAAGACGAGCTGTCGCGCCGCATCGGCGGCCTCGTCGCGGGCGCCGAGCAGCGGGCAAACAAGATCGCCCGCGTCTCGGAACGGCTGACGCCGATCTCCGAGATGCTGGCCGGCTTCGCCGTCGCCGGCGTCATCGCCTATTCCGGCTACCGGGCGACCGTCGGCGGCCAGCCGCCGGGCGCGGTGTTTGCCTTCATCACCGCCCTGCTGCTTGCCTATGACCCCGCCAGGCGGCTGGCGCGCATGCAGGTCGGCATGGAAAAGTCGCTGGTCAATGCGCGCATGATTTACGAGCTTCTCGACCTCGAGCCGCAGCAGGGTGACGTGCCGGCAGCCGCCGAGGCGAAATTCACCTCTGGCGAAGTGCGCTTCAACAATGTGTCCTTCCGCTACGTCGAGGAGGCGCCGGTCCTGCAGGATCTGAGCTTTGTCGCCGCCGCCGGCAAGGTGACCGCCATCGTCGGCGCCTCGGGCGCCGGCAAGACGACGCTGGTTGCGCTGCTGCAGCGCTTCTACGACGTCGAGTCGGGGAGCATCGAAATCGACGGCCAGGACATTTCAAAGGTCACCAAGCATTCGCTGCGCGGCTCGATTGCCTATGTATCGCAGCAGCCTTATCTGTTCGAAGGCACCATCCGCGACAACATCCGCTACGGGCGACTGAGCGCCACCGACGCCGAGATTGAACGCGCCGCGCAACAGGCCGCGGCAGACGATTTCATCCGCCAGCAGCCGCAAGGCTATGACACGCCCGTCGGCGAGAACGGCGTGACGCTGTCGGGCGGCCAGCGCCAGCGCGTATCGATTGCCCGCGCCATCGTGCGGCAGGCGCCGATCCTGCTGCTCGATGAAGCCACCTCGGCGCTCGACAACGAGGCCGAGGCCCGCGTCCAGCAGGCGCTGACCCATGTCATGGAAGGGCGCACCACCATCGTCATCGCGCACCGGTTGTCGACGGTGGTCAATGCCGACCATATCATCGTGCTGGAGCAGGGCCGGCTGGTCGAACAGGGCACGCATGCCTCGCTGATGGCCGACCCGCACAGCGTCTATGCGCGGTTCCACCGGGTGCAGGGCAGGAAAGGGCTGGGGCTTGTCGATGACGGCAAGCCAATCCAGACTGCGGCGCAACATGGTCACGCGAAAAAGGCGGCCGGGAGACATTCATGAGTGACACTTCGACCGTTAGTGAAATGGGCCTGGTGGTGGTGGGCGCGGCCGGCCGCATGGGCCAGGCGCTGATCCGCGCCATCCACACGATACCGGGCGCCCGCGTTGCCGGCGCGATCGAGCGGGCCGGTTCGCCCCATATCGGCAAGGATGCCGGCGAGCTGGCCGGCGTCGGCAGGCTCGAGGTGGCGATCGGCGACGATCCGCTGCCGGCCTTCGCCAAGGCCGACGGCGTGCTCGATTTCACCACGCCGGCAGCAACTGTCGAATTCGCCGGCTATGCCGCGCAGGCGCGCATCGTCCATGTCATCGGCACCACCGGCTGCTCGGCCGAAGACAATGCCAGGATCGCGGCGGCGGCGCGCCACGCGACGGTGGTCAAGTCAGGCAATATGAGCCTCGGCGTCAATCTGCTGGCGGTGCTGGTTGAGCAGGCGGCGCGCGCGCTCGATGCTGACGATTTCGACATCGAGATCCTGGAAATGCACCACCGGCACAAGGTCGATGCGCCGTCGGGCACGGCGCTGCTGCTCGGCGAGGCCGCCGCCGCTGGGCGCGGCGTAGCACTTGCCGGCAACGATGTTCGCGTGCGCGACGGCCATACCGGCGTGCGCAAGGCAGGCTCGATCGGTTTCGCCAGCTTGCGTGGCGGCTCGGTGGTCGGCGATCACAGTGTGGTGCTGGCCGGTACCGGCGAGCGCATCACGCTCGCCCATCATGCCGAGGACCGGGCGATCTTTGCCCGCGGCGCGGTCAAGGCAGCCCTGTGGGCGCGCGGCCGCAAGCCGGGCCTATATTCGATGCGGGACGTGCTCGGCCTGACAAGCTGATCCACAGATTTGGCTGATCCACAAAATTTGGCCGATCCACAAAATTTGAAGGAGCAAATATGTCGAGAACTCTCGTGCTCGTGCGCCATGGCCAGAGCGAATGGAACCTGAAGAACCTTTTTACCGGCTGGCGCGACGTCGACCTGACCGAACTGGGTCATGCCGAGGCCAAGGCGGCCGGCGCCAAGCTCAGGGCGCGTGGCATGAAATTCGACATCGCGTTCACGTCGTCGCTGATCCGGGCGCAGAAGACCTGCCAGCATATTCTCGATGCCCTCGGCCAGAGCGAGCTCGAAACCGTACGCGACCAGGCGCTGAACGAGCGCGACTATGGCGATCTGTCCGGCCTCAACAAGGATGATGCGCGCAAGAAATGGGGCGAGGAGCAGGTGCATGTCTGGCGCCGCTCCTATGACGTGCCGCCGCCCGGCGGGGAAAGCCTGAAGGACACCGGCGCGCGCGTCTGGCCCTATTACCTGCACGATCTGCAGCCGCATGTTCTGCGCGGCGGCACCGTGCTGGTGGCGGCACACGGCAATTCGCTGCGCGCGCTGATCATGGCGCTGGACGGCAAATCGGGCGAGGAGATCGTCAAGCTCGAACTCGGCACCGGCGTGCCGGTCATCTACACGCTCAACGCCGATTCCACGGTGGCGTCGAAGGAAGTGCTGGAGCATTGAGCCGGAGAAGGAACGCGGCTTTCAAAAAAGCGCGTTGACACTCATCCCTCGCCCGCTTAATGAGCGCGCACCAGCCCAGATGGCGGAATTGGTAGACGCGCACGGTTCAGGTCCGTGTTCCGCAAGGAGTGGAGGTTCGAGTCCTCTTCTGGGCACCAAATTCCCGTTTCGAACTTTTTGATAGGGTTCAGAAACCCCAAGAAAAAGCCCGGTTTTGCCGGGCTTTTTTTCTGGAGCTGATGCCTAGGCGTCCGCCGTCGTCCATGGCATCCACAAGATATCTAACAATTATCCGTCCGGGTTAGGCAGCGACCTGTCGTTGCGACAGCGCAGCAGCGGAAGGATTTGGCCCGAGATCACTCTGGTGATCTTCTGTTGCTTGGCGTTGGTTACGACGGTCATGCACGCGCATCCGTAGCCGTGGCCCGAACCAGGCACATTGGTCTCGACGAATTGTCGCTCGTTAAAGGCCGGCACATTGTCGATGCCTTTGGGATCCGGCCGTCCCTGCATCTGGATCCACCAATCCCCGTCACTGTCGGTCAGGACGAGGTTGCCGAGTGTCGGGCTGGAGTACCAGCCACAACGACGCTCGGCATAGGCGGCGGCAGGCAAGGACATGATGGCCAGGCAGAAACAGATAGCGAACAATGGGCGCATGAGAACCTTCACCTCCCTTGAGCAAAGCAGGTCATGCCGCCGATAATCTGCGTTGGCGCCGGTAACGAGGCGGCATGATTTTTGTAAGCCTTATGGCCTCAACTTCGTGTCCACATTTTCTTCGATCAATCCGCAATGAAGCGTCACAGGCTTCCTTTGAACATCGCTTAGTGGACCGTCGATGAAATCGCAGCTGAGCAGATTGTCCGGACTGCTCTTGCGCGCCGACGCAACGTTGACGTTGACCTCGGGAGGGCCGGCAAGCCAGTCGAGACGCTTCGTGTCGACCTTTGTGCCGCTGATGTGAGCGTGGCCCGCTGTGCCCGCTATCTCGACCTCTTCGTCCTGCGGCGTGAGATCGATCTGGCCGACTTCGTTGGCGTGCTTCTCGGCGCTCCGCTTCGGGTCACCGTAATAGGAGGCGAGGACAACGATCCCTTCCTTTTTAGCCACGAGCCTGGCGGCTGCCTTTTTGGAAAGCGTGACGTTGACGTCGAAGCCCATATCGCCCTGGGCTGTTGCCGACGCAACACATGCCAACAGCGCAGATGCTGCAATCGTCACTGCGGGCAGTGATCTATAGCGTTTCACAATCCACCTCCTTTAAGGCCCCTCACGCAATGCCGATGCCCCCGCATCCTTTCGTGTCTGGCGCCGGCATGACGCTCGCCGCCGGCTTCACCGTGAAGCGACATTCAGACCAACGCGCGACAGTTGAGAATCTGCTGGAGGCAGGTTCAAACGCTTCAATCTGTCGGCGGTTTCCTGCTCGATGTGCAGCCCCCAATCGGAAAAGAACTGGGTCAGGTCCTGATTTGCGACCGTACTGGCACGCAGGATGAAGGTTTGTACCTTGACCGCATCCTGCTCATTGGCATCATCCAGTGGATGCTCGCGATAATATCGGTGAAGCTTCGGATAGAAATCCTCGCCGAGACCCCGGCGCAATTGATCGAACATGACCAGCCGCGCCCAAAGCTCATCGTCGTCATCCGCGCTGACACGCATCTGTTTTTCATTGTCGAAATCGCGCGTCTTCCGCGCCAGATATCGCGCCGCCAGATCCAGCGGCGTCTTGCCAGTAGAGTCATCGCGCTCTTTCAAGCGGGACGGATGGCCAAAATGTGCCTGGGCGTTGAGCGAGTAGATATTGACCGTAGTTTCTACAATCTCGCCCCAGGTCCAATCTTGCTGCTGGTACATATGGCCGGTTTCATGCCAGATCGACCACGCTTGCCGCAGCTTCTTCACGTTCAGCAAATCACCCATGTTGCTGCCGGGGACACCTATGAAATAGTTGCCTGCGTACATGTATATGCCGTCTTCGAAGACCTTCGCCGGTGTCACCGTGTCCTGCTGATAGTGCATGCGCAAATGGGATGCCCGATGAAGTTTGGACGAACCGTCGAGACCAGATAGTGCATCGTACCAGCCTAGAATTTGCTCGAGGGTGTCGAGAATTTCCGCAGGGTCGTCCTGAGGCGCCCTCATATAGACTTTGCGGGTCGCGGTAATGGCAACACGCTCGCTTATCATCTCGACGAATGGCGCACCGGGCATGTCGGTGAGCATTTTACGCCAGTCTTCGAAGCTTGTTTTTCCCTTGACGTAGAGGGGGATCGAACTGCCGCCACGCGCAATTGCCACGTCGATCGGAGGCAGAGCCGCACTGAAGCCGCTCTCGGCGTAGCGGAAATAGATCAGCCCGTCGCGCTTCGCCGTGAAGTCGGTGCGCCCTTCCTTGGCAATGACCAATTGCGGGTCATCCTGGGGTCTTTCGTCATAGAAGCTGTTCATCGGGCCGATCATGATCATCAAGCCGTCGGGGGAAGGCGGCAGGCCTTCGGCCGTAACCGATACCGCTTCTCCCTTTTTCACGAACACACCGCTTGGCTGATCGTCCATCAGCTTCGTGCGTCTCAGCCTATTGGCGTCGGGTGTGGCTGCAGGCATCGGAGCAAGGCGATAGCGCTTGTTCAGATTGTCGAATTCCGACACCACTGCCGACGCCGCTGCCGGTCGGTCGCCATTGCCGGCCGGATAAAGCAACCACTGGGCATTGTCGTCCAGGCTGGCGTCATAGACGATGATCCGAGCGTCGTCCGCACGTTCATTGGCCCTGACGTTGAGCGTCGTGCCGCTGTCATCCAGCTCGATGCCATAGCCGTTCAGATGCGGCTTGAAGCGCCACCCTCCAGCGGACTGCTCATCCTCGAGGACGACACTCGTATCCCCGTTTTCGTCTTCGTCGCCGCCGGCGAGATACGTTCCGTATCGTAGAGACCGGATCTGATAGGTTGCGCCGTTCGTTTCCCCGGTCGCCCTGGTGATGGTCCACAGCTGCGCGGGACCATCCTTGGGTTTGCGAGCGGACTGACCAAGCACGATCTCGCCATGCCTGCCTTCAAAGGCGGTGAGCGCTTTGTAGGAATGCTTCGCGACGATGTAATAGTCCCCTTCGGGGATCTCAGCGGCACTTGCGACCGTAACAATTGCCGCCAGCAAGAGCCCAGCTATCAAGTGCACTGCAGATACGATGAAGGTCCTCATCCCGGCACCGACGTGTCAATTCGCGGCCGGAACGGGGCAACTCATCGGATCGCCCTGCTTGCCGCATTTCAGGTAACCCTCGAAGGCTTTGACACGGGATTGCGCCAGGCTGTCCATGCACTGCGCGGTGAGCATCGGCATTACGCTTCCTCCGGCCGCTCCTGAAGTCTGGAAACTGCACTCGGCGTCGCGAAATTTGTCCCAATCCCGTTGTGCTTGGACAAGAAGCTTCCTGGTATCCGCGTCGTCCTTCAGGCGGGCTTCGATCTGCTTGTAAAGCTCATTGAGCTTCTTGTCGGATTTCTTGAACGCGGCATCGGCGCACGCATTCAGCGAGGCCTGATCCTTGGCGGCGTCGTAGCACTTGTCCTGGGCAGAGGCGAACGTCGGCATGGCCAGAACCACGGCAGTCAGTATTGCGGTTTTCATCGATTGTCCTCCGTTTAGATTCCACCGATTGACGGGCGGTGGTTTATCCCGCCGTTCACTTCAGATATCCGTCGCCGCCAGGGCCAGCCACTAGTTGGAATCGTCATCATCCGATCCATTACTGTCGTCGCTACTGTCATCCGACGCATCGCCATCCGTGCTGTCATCGTCGGTGTCGGTGCTGTTTTGGTCATCGTCACCGCCCGCTGAATCTTCATCGTCGTTCTGATCGCCAGAATTGTCCTGATCATCGGAACTATTGTCGTCGGTGTTGTCATCCGAGCTATCGTCGTCGGTGTTGTCGTCGTCATCAGTGTCGTCCGACTGCTGCTCATCGTCATTCTGATCGCTTGAATCGTCCTGATCATTTGAACTGTCATCGGTGCTCTCGTCCGAGCTATCGCCATCGGTGTCCGCGCTGGTGTCGTTGGAATCGTCGTCAGCATCGGCAGAAGGCGCGTTGGCGTCTGGACTGGCGTCGCCGGGCAGCGAGTCGTCTTCGCGATAGCTGGTGTCTTCGAGGCTTGTCTCCATCTCGTCGTCGTACTGATCGACGATCTGCGTCCACTCCTCATGGTTATCGACGCTCGTCCATTGCGAGATATTGTTGACCGAGATGTTGGTATTGAAGTTGTTGACGGTGATGTTGGTATTGACCTCGACGACATCTGCGACTTCTGTTCCGCGGTTCACGCCAAACAGAAAACTGGTAGCGCTCACGGCAAGAGCGGCCCAAACGAGTCGGTCGACATCGGTCGGCGTCGAAATCGGTTGATGCCGCACTGTGGCAAGCACGTCACCCGGCCGGATGCCTTGCCGCGCGGCAACGCCATGGGGTGCAACGGCCAAGACATACACCCCGCGAAGCTTGGGCGGGATCTGGTAGCGGTGCCGAGAGGCGTGGTTGATGGGTATCAAAACCGCGTTAAGAGCCCGGGAAACATAGGGTTTCGGCAGATCATATTTGCTGGCATACGCAACATTGATCGTGTGCGGGATGGCTACACTCACAACAGCCGTCATTTTCACTGAAGTTGCCAATGCATGGGCGAACTGAATTATCAGTCTGGATTTTCGAACAGTTTGCATTTTGCACATCCTGCAGCTGATGATTGGAACCGATCTCAGAGGCCCGGCGCCCCGGGTGCTCCCAAATCATTCTCCCCCTGCACCAACGGTCAGCGGCAATTTCCAGCGATCATCACCGTCATTCCGTAACTTCCTCGGCAAAACACTTTGCCAGATCTTGCGGCGCTCCGAGCTTCTTCGCCCAGGATACCAGTTCAGGTTTTTCCGACGGGTCGGCATAGCCGCCCCACACGTCGCGAAATTGCTTTTTTCCGTCGACTGTCTGGAAGAACATCACGCCGTCGTCGCTCACCGGCGTGGAGACGTAGGCAGCGCTCCAGTTGCCGTTCTCCATGATCGTGATGAACTTCACCCGAGCGGGCTTGACCTTGTTGTCCAACGCCGAGGCAACGAGGGGGGCATATTCCTGCTTGCGCGCCTTCGTCACATCGACCTTTACGCCGTCGCAGGCACCATTCGCGGCGAAAGCGAAGGTCAGCGTCGTTGCCAGCCCCATGAGGCCGATCATCACGATTTTGGCACATCGCGGGATAAGACCGTTGGATTCAGACATGAGGGCATTCTCTTCGTTCGTGTTGGAGGGTCCACTAATCGGAATCGTCGTCGTCCGATGAATTGTCATCGTCCGGTGTATCGACCTCGCAGCCGATGCCGCGGCAGCCTTGGTAGTTGCCTTGCGTATCGAAGTTCGGATTGCCTTCCTTATCGTACTGCGGCCTGTCGTCGATGCTTTGATCCCCGTCATCAGGATCGTCGACCTTACATCCGAGCCCATGGCAGCCGATGTAACGGCCCCTGGTATCGAAGTTGGGATTGCCGTTCCTGTCGAACTGCGGCCGGTCGTCTATCTTCCGGCTCCCTTTATGGAACCGATCAACCAGGCAGGTCCTTCCGCGGCAACCATCGTAGTCGTCGATGGTACAACCGGAGATCGCCATCAAAGCAGTGGCCAAGGCCGCACAGATTACGAATTTCATGACTCATTCCTCCGACTGGTTGGCGGCGGACATCGTCCATATCGGAAGGCCATTGCAGGCGGCGATCCCCGCTCTTGCCGCGAAGTCTGGCGCCAATCGGAGGACGGCAAAGCTTCGCCGGCCATCGAACGAGAGCCGGGCTGTGGGCGATGCATTCGACGACTTAGCCGACGGTTGCCGTAATCTCTTACGTAGGAGGAAACGCTCCCGGCGGGGGCCGCCGCATTAGCGAATGTCAATATTCCTCTCCATGCTTAGTGCCCCATCCGCCCAAGCATGTTTCAACAATCCGCTGACGCGGCTGTGCTTCCAAGAAATTGCGTCCGAGTCAGCCTATGACAAGGACAAATCCCAATATCGCAGGATTGAATTTTGCAAATGCTTAATAATTCGGAATCAGCACTGGCTATCTTAGCAGATACTGAAATGTGACCAGTAGCAAGATTCCGGAATACTCCCTTAGTTCTGTTCTCATTAATCCGAGTTAGTACAAGTAATATTCTACGTTGCTGTGAATTTTGCGCCAGCTTTACAAAAAAGGCGCGACGAGACTGCATCTTATATGATCGCCCTAATCGCGATCTATTGTGGTATTTTTTCGAACCCAGCCAGCAGTTGCGCAGGCCGAAAGAAACGCCGCCCGTTTACCGGACTTTCAACGCTGCGGCGTGCCGCATAGAGGCGCAGTGGAGGGCGCCGCGGCCGCGTTGTGAGCATCTTCCCAGTCGGATTGTCATCGGGTAGCCTGCAGGGGCGGCACGTGAAGGCGCTCTCTTTGGCGGACGCACTGCTGCACCTTCAGCCGTTGCCCGTCGGAAGATGGGGCTGGTGTCACAACCCGGTGCTTGCCGCGACAGATTGTTCCCGTCCCGGTTCATTTCAGCACCGAAGCGAGGGGGAAGAGCGCTGGCTGCGGGAACACAGGTTTTCGACCCGAAAACCCACAAATGGGTGGACTACGATCGCACCAAGGCGCAAATACTACGCCGCGCAT
This sequence comes from Mesorhizobium sp. M1328, assembly GCF_040318075.1. Classification (NCBI taxonomy): domain Bacteria; kingdom Pseudomonadati; phylum Pseudomonadota; class Alphaproteobacteria; order Hyphomicrobiales; family Phyllobacteriaceae; genus Mesorhizobium; species Mesorhizobium sp. M1328. The sequence goes on from NZ_JAMYLO010000001.1 coordinate 508,225, forward strand.
AATGAGGTGCCCGAGGCATTTCGTCCGCAGATGGTCAAATTCCGCACCGCGGAAGCGCCAGGCACGATCATTATCGATGGCAACCAGCACTTTCTCTACCTTGTGCAGCCGGGTCAGCAGGCCATGCGCTACGGCATCGGCGTGGGCCGGGAGGGGTTTGGCTGGGCCGGCATCGTGCGCGTCGGCCGCATGGCGGAGTGGCCGACCTGGACGCCTCCGGCCGAAATGGTCGCTCGCGATCCGAAGGCGGTGAAATACGCCGGAGGCATGAAGGGAGGGCCCGACAACCCGCTCGGCGCGAGGGCGTTCTACCTCTATGAGCGCGACCAGGACACGATCTACCGGATACACGGGACCCCGGAGCCATGGACGATCGGGCTCGATGTGTCATCGGGATGCATCCGTATGAGAACGACGACATCGTCGATCTCGCATCCCGCGTCAAAGTTGGGGCCAAGGTCATCGTTCTCATGCAAGGGGCGGCACTTTACAAGGGTGTGTGAGCGGCATTCGGAGAGGGACAAGCAATGTCGGCAAAAAATGCAGTGAGAACTTCAATCCGGGCGACAGCAATCGCACTCCTGGCTGGAGCCCTCAGCGCTTGCGTCAGCGCGCCACCGCCGCCGCCTCAGGACCAGATGTCCAGGACCAAGGTCGAGACGGCCCCGGCGGACCTTCAGCTGCTTTGCGCCAATGCGGTCGCCAAGGCGAGCGGCGTCGACAGCACGAAGATACTTCCGGTTTCATCGAGCAAGCTCGATTCCAAGACCTATCAGGTCGAACTCGATGCCAGTGGCAAGAAGACAAGCTGCCTCGTGGACACCGACGGCAAAGTCAAATCGGTTGAGCCTGTCTGATCCGCTCTGGTCGATGAATTCGCAACCAATCTGACGATGCGCCTTGGCTGCGGATATGACGATGTTTGGGGCGGCCAGCAGCGATGAGCGGTTTGGAGAACCTGGCTAACGGCGCGGCCTCACCCCAGCCCGATCCGCTTGGCGCCTTGCCGGAACAGCGCCTCGGCGTCCGGCTCGAAGCGGAAGGTGCCGATGAAATCGTCGGCGCAGTAGTTCGGCAGCATCTTGCGCAGCGCAGCGGCGAAACTTCGTGCCTCCTCCAGCCGTCCTGCCAGCGCAAGGCAATGCGCGGCAATCGCCAGGATGATGGCATGGGCGTTAGGACGCGCGGCTGCTTTCAGCGCCCATTCGGCGGCCTCGTCGAACTGGCCGAGCCGGACATGCGACATCGCCCTGGCGCCCAGCATGCCGAACAGCAGCGGATCGAAGGGACTCAGATGCCTGGAATGGTCAGACGAGCCGATCGCGGCCTGCGGATCGCCGGACTGCGAATGGACGAACGAGAGCGCATAGTGGCCGAGCGCGAAATTCGGGCTGAGGTCTACGGCGCGTTCCAGCTCGATGAGGGAGCCGTCCTGCTCGCCGCGCAGCCACAGCGCCCGCCCCATGGCCCAGTGAGCGGCCGGATTGTGATCGTCGACGAGCAGGCTCTGGCCGGCTGCCTCGAAGGCCAGGGCGCTTTCCTGGTCGCGGTCGCCCCAGCGCTGGAAGGCATTTTGCCAATGGGTGAAGGAGAGCCCGGCATAGGCGCGGGCGAAGGTCGGATCGAGCTTCAAGGCTATGTCGAAGAAATGCCGGGCCTGCTCGTTTTCCGTGCGGGTGAAGCGATACATGTGCCAGAGGCCGCGGTGGTAGGCTTCCCAGGCGTTCAGCGAATTGGGCGCCTTCAGCACGGCGCGATTGCGCTCGACGGTCTCGATCTCGGTCGAGATCGACGAGACGATGCTGTTGCCGATGTCGTCGAGCACGGCAAAGATGTCGTCCGGCTTGCGCTCGAACGTCTCGGCCCAGACGATCCTGGCCGTGCGCACTTCGACCAGCTCGACCGCGACGATGACGCGGCCCGCCTGGCCGCGCACCGTGCCGGCGGCGACATAGTCGACGTTGAGCCGCCGGCCGGCATCTTCCGGCGCAATGTTTCTTTCGGCGAGCGCAAACACCGAACCGCGCGCGATGACGAAGAAATCCCTGAGCTTGGCCAGGCGGGTGATGATGTCGTGGGTGAGGCCGTCGGCCAATCCACCGCGCGGGCCGCCGACAGCCGCCTCTTCGGCAAACGGCATCACCGCGAGCGAAGCCTTCTGTGACGCAGCGGTATCGGAACGGGAAAGCATAATTGACGCGTGCGGTGCCGCGGGTACGACTGAAGGTCGGGCCCAGAGCGTTGCTGCAGGTCGTTCGCCGCGGATCGTCCGCCATGCCTCACGAACGGCTCCGAAATCCAGATCCTCCGAAGCAAACAGCTGCGCCGCGGAAGCGAGATGTTCCTCGCCCGCGTCAAACTGGCCGCGCTGCGCCAGCCTGGTCAGAAGAGCCACATGTGCGCGCCCGTCGAACGGAGCGAGTTCCAGCCATTTGTCCAGATGCGAAGACATTTCGTCGGCATCCGCCGGAAGCTTGTTGACGAGGCGTTCCAGGATGGCGGCGTGCCAAGAGCTGAAGCGGCGGCGCTGAGCGTTCAGCCAGCTGTTGAAATGCGGGCTGCGGTCGATCTCCAGCCCATCGAGAAAGTCGCCGGCAAACATTCCGGAAAGAGCCCGCAGCCGCTCTAGATCGAGCGTCTCAACGCCCTTGGCGGCGGCCGAGGCTATGTCGACAGCGTCGACGGAAGCACCTCTCAGATCAAGCGCGATCGTGTCGCCTGGTGTCTCGACCCTGCGATGATGCGGTTCATCGAGGATGCCTCTAAGCTTGCTCAGGCACCAGCGAAGCTCGCCGCGCGGGTCGTTCGGCACATCCCACAAAAGCTCGCAGAGGCGGCTGCGGCCGACCGGATGCGGCGCCAGCGCCAGATAGGCGAGCAGCGCACACAGTTTGCGCGACTTCGGAAGCTCGACGAAGGTGCCGTTGCGGATAATCGTCAGCAGTCCGAGCAGACGCACGGAAAGACCGGCCATCTCGCCGCCGAGGCTCGATCGGGCGGATTCCACGTACGTTTCCACGCCTGCTCCCACGCTGGCCAGTCGGCCTTTGTTTTATCACCAAACGCGACACGGTGCATCCGGCAGCGAATTCCCGCGCCGGATGCTGGCATTGCCGGGAGGCAAATGTAGCGCGGCAAGGTCTCGAAACCTCGCCGCCCAAGCCACCGGTCTGTAACCGGCCCGTGACCACAAGAGACAACGACAAAGCGAGGAGATCGACGTGTTGCATCAACAGAAAATCAGAACCACCGCCGGGCGCGGCCGTCTGTTCGACAGCATTCTCGACACGGTCGGCGATACGCCGGCGATCCGCATCAATAATCTCGGACCGGACCATGCCACGATCTATGTGAAGGCCGAGTTCTTCAATCCCGCCGCCTCGGTAAAGGACAGGCTGGCGCTCAACATCATCGAGGAGGGCGAGCGCAGCGGCGCCTTGAAGCCGGGCCAGACCGTCGTCGAGGCGACCAGCGGCAACACCGGCATCGGCCTTGCCATGGTCTGCGCCCAGAAGGGCTATCCGCTGGTGGTGACGATGGCCGACAGTTTTTCCATCGAACGCCGCAGGCTGATGCGCATGCTGGGCGCCAAGGTGGTGCTGACGCCGCGCGCACAGAAGGGTTTTGGCATGTACAAGAAGGCAGTGGAGCTCGCCGAAGCCAATGGCTGGTTCCTTGCCCGCCAGTTCGAGACCAAGGCCAATGCCGCCATTCACGAAGCGACGACGGCGCGCGAGATCATCAACGATTTCGCCGGCTCGCGGCTCGACTGCTTCGTCACCGGGTACGGCACGGGCGGCACCGTCGCCGGCGTCGGACGCGTGCTGCGCCGCGAGCGGCCGGAGACCCGGATCGTGCTCGCCGAACCGGCCAATGCGCAGCTGATCGGCAGCGGCAAGCCGCAGCAGCGCGGCACCGGCGGCGCGCCTGCCGCAAGCCATCCGGCGTTCGAGCCGCATCCGATCCAGGGCTGGACGCCCGACTTCATTCCGGACGTGCTGCAGGAGGCGATCGACGCCGGCCTCTATGACGAGGTGGTGCCTATTGCCGGGCCCGAAGGCACGAAATGGGCCAAGGCGCTGGCGCAGAAGGAAGGCATTTTCACCGGCATCTCCGGCGGAGCGACATTTGCTGTCGCGCGGCAGATCGCGGAAAAGGCGGCGCCCGGGTCGGTGATCCTGTGCATGCTGCCCGACACCGGCGAGCGCTACATGACGACGCCGCTGTTCGACGGCATCGAAGCGGAGATGGACGCCGAGGAGACTGCGCTTTCGCAGTCGACGCCCGGCTGCCAGTTTCCGGCGTGACGGCGGCGCATCGGGAGCGGCCTGCATGGACACGAAGCCTGGACTGGCCGTCACGGCCACCGAGGAAACGCTTGACCCCTCGAACTGGGCCGACGTGCAGGTCTTGTCGCATCGGATCGTCGACGATGCCGTCGCTTACCTGCGCGATGTCAGAGAGCGTCCGGTGTGGCAGGAGATGCCGGTTGATGTGAGGACCTTCTTCACATCGCCGCTGCCGCGTTCGCCGGCGCCCCTAGCAGAAATCTATGGCGACGTCACCAGGAGCTTGATGCCCTATGCGATGGGCAACATCCATCCGCGCTTCTGGTCCTGGTATATGGGCTCGAGCAATTTCACCGGCGCGCTCGGCGATTTCCTGGCAGCGATCCAAGGCTCCAACCTCGGCGGCGGCAACCATGCCGCCGCGTTGATGGACAACCAGGTCGTCGACTGGTGCAAGGAAATGATGGGCTTTCCGCAATCGGCCAGCGGTACGCTGGTCAGCGGCGGCTCGATGGCCAACATCATCGGGCTGACCGTGGCGCGCAACGCCACAGCGGGTATCGACATACGCGAGCATGGCGTTGCCGGCATCGACAAGCCGCTGCGCTTCTACGGCTCCGACCAACTTCATTCCTGTCACCGCAAGGCGATGGAGGCGCTCGGCCTCGGCAACCGGGCGCTGCGTCGCATCCCGAGCGATGCCGGGCTGCGGATCGATATCGCTGCATTGCGGGAGGCGATCGCCGAGGATCGCGACGCCGGCTTCAAGCCGGCCTGCGTAATCGGTACGGCCGGCACGGTGAACACCGGCGCAATCGACGATCTGCAAGCGCTGGCTGACCTGGCGGCAAAAGAAGATCTGTGGTTTCACGTCGACGGCTGCATCGGCGCTCTGCTTGCGATTGCGCCGGACAATTCGCATCGCGTTGCCGGCATCGAGCACGCCCACTCGATCGCGCTCGATCCGCATAAATGGCTGCACGCGCCCTTCGAGGTCGGCTGCGCGCTGATCCGGGATGCCTCCGCGCATCGCGGCACGTTCGCGGTGACGCCGGAATATCTGGAATCGACGCCGCGCGGCCTGGCCTCCGGCCAATGGCTGCACGATTACGGCCTGCAGACGTCACGCGGTTTTCGCGCGCTGAAGGTGTGGATGGCACTGCGGGAGCACGGCATCGAAAAATTCGGCCGGCTGATCGACCAGAACATCGCGCAAGGGCATTATCTCGGTGCGCTGATCGAGGCCGAACCGGCGCTCGAACTGGTGGCGCCGGTGAACATCAACATCGTCTGCTTTCGCTACCGCGCCGATGGGTTGGACGCTGAGCGCCTGAAAGCGCTCAATACCGAGATCATGCTGAGGCTGCAGGAAGAAGGCATCGCCGCCATTTCCGACACGACGGTGCATGGCCAGCATTGCCTCAGGGTGGCGATCAACAACCACCGCACCCGGCGCAACGATCTGGACCTGCTGATTCAGGAAACAGTGCGGCTCGGAGGAGAGATTTCGAAGGCTGGCGTCGCCGGCTGATCCGTGTGGCGCGAAGATCGACGACGCGGCTTCATTCCAGCGTGGGTTCCTCGCCCCGATGCCGACCGATCGAACCTGCGACAAAGCTCACGCGTCAAGCCAGACCTTCTCGAAATGCTGCTCGAGCGACTGGTGTTGCTCGCAGCCATGCACGCCCTTGCGATAGGTGCGATAGACCGAGCGCCAGTAGGGCTGGATGATGACGCCGGAATCGCGCAAATTCTGTTCGATCTTGGCCATGAGCTCTTTGCGGGCGCCGGGGTCGGGCATCGCCAGCGCCTTGTCGAGCAGACTGTCGAATTCCGGATCGGCATAGGCGCTCTCGTTCCAGGCGGCGCCAGACTTATAAGCGAGCGCCAGCACCTGCACGCCCAGCGGCCGGCCGAGCCATTCCGTGCAGGAGAAGGGATATTTGCTCCAATCGTTCCAGAAGGTCGCGGCCGGCAGCACTGTGCGCTTGATCTTCAGCCCTGCCTCGCGCATCTGCGCGGCGATGGCGTCGCCGGTGCTCTTCTGCCAGTCGACGTCGACCGAGATGAGTTCGTATTCGTGGTCGGCCTTGCCGGCCTCGGCGAGCAGGGCCTTGGCTTGATCGGTGTTGCGGACGGCCGGGCCGATATCGGCATATTCGGGATGCATCGGCCCGACAGGATGGTTCTCGGCAGGCTTGCCGCGGTTGTCCATGCCGATCTTCAGCACCGCGGCGTTGTCGACAGCCAGTTGTGCGGCGCGCCGCACCTTGATGTCGTCATAGGGCGGGTTGCCGATGTTGAAACGCGCGACGATGGTCGAGCCGGTGGCGATTTCCGAATTGCTCAGGCCCATGGAGTCGGTCTGCGCAACCGTGTCGGAGGCGGTTTCGTGGTCGGTGTCGACCTCGCCCGATTCGAATGCCGACAGCATGGCGTTGGGATCGGAGCCGTAGTCGACCCATTTGATGCCGTCGAGATAGAACTCGCCCTTCCACCATGGCTTGTCCTTGCGGCGGACTTCGGCGCCGACCTCGGCGTCCCATGCGACGAGTTCGCAAGGCCCGGTAGTGATCGCCAATGCCTTCAGCGGATCGCCGTCGCCTTCATAGCTGCGGTGCATGATCAGCGCCGGATAGTCGGCCATGCCGGCGATCAGCGAAATGTCGGGCTTAGGCAAATTGAGCCGGACGGTGAAATCGTCGACGCGCTCGATGCCGCCGTCGACGGCCTTCTTGGTATCGGCGTTGACCAGTGCGCCCATGCGCGCGGCGACCGAATTGCCGGCGACGGACGCATCGCACCAGCGCGTCAGATTGTGAATGACATCGTCGGCATTGAAGGTGTCGCCGTTCGACCAGGTGATGCCCTTGCGGACATGCAGCGTGATCACGCGGGCGTCGTCGCTGGTCTCCCAGCTCTCGAGCAGCCAGGGCTCGAAGGTGAAGTCGCGGCTCCAGCGCACCAGATATTCGTTGCACTGGCGGGCGACGTTGGACATCTCGACGCCGTCGAAGGTGCGCGGATCCTTCCAGCCCTTGACGTTCATGGCGACGCGCAGAACGCCGCCGCGCTTCGGCTCCTCGGCCCTGGCCGGCGACGGCGCAAGCCCGCCAAGCGCCAGCGCGCCGGCCGCACTGACGCCGAACGCGGCCATGGTGGCGAGATATTCGCGCCGGTTCATCTGGCCTTTCTTGAAGCCGTCGGCGACGGGCTCGGCCTGCGGATGCAATTTCCGGTCGGTCAGCATGAACTTCATCGTAAATCCTCCCTGTCGGGCCGGCGCATCGCGGATGCGGGCTCCTTACGTGGTGTGATGATAGGGCTGGCCTGACCGAAGCAGTGTTCGGGTTTCCGCAGTTGTTGTGCGCTGTTCCGCGACAGTGGAGCTTGGAGGACGCTCCGCGTCACTCCGGCCAGTCACCCCGCCCAGCGCGGCTATTGCCGCGATTATGCGCTCGAAGGCCTCGCCGGCGCGCGGCACGGTCTTGCGGGCGCGCAGGAAGCTGTGCACCAGGCGCGGTTCTTCGCGCCACCATGCCATGCCGCCGGCGGCAAGGATGCGGTCGCGATAGCCCTGGCCGTCCGACGACAGCGGGTCGCATTCGGCAGTGATGATGGCCGTCGGCGGCAGGCCGGAGAAGTCGCTATCGCCGAGCGGCGAAAATGTCGGGTCGTCCGGCGACTGCGCCGGGCCTGCGCGGACATGGCGATAGAATTCGACGTCGCGCAATGTCAGCAGTGGCGCCTCGGCGTGCTCGATATAGGAGCCGGTGCGCGCTTTGCCATCCAGCTCTGGGCCGTCTAGCTCGTCACCGCCGAGCTCGGGATAGATCAGCACCTGGCCGATCGCATGGCGAGGATGGCGGCGTGTCGCCTGTGCCACCGCAGCGGCCAGGTTGCCGCCGGCGCTTTCGCCGCAGAGCACGATGGGCAGTTCCGTCGTCGCCGCAGCCCATTCGAATACCGCCAGCGCATCGTCGAAAGCCGCCGGATGCAGATGCTCGGGCGCCAGCCGGTAATCGACGGACAGCACGGCAAATCCGGTGCCGGCGCATATCTCGGCGCAGATGTCGTCATGGCTGTCGAGCCCGCCAAGGACGAAGCCGCCGCCGTGATAATAGACGACCGCTGCCTGCGGCGCCGTTCCCGCCAACTGGTAGCGCCGCACGGGGATCGCACGGTCGCCGACGCTGCTGTCGTTTGCCTTGACACGGGGCGGATATTGCTCGCGAAACGCCCGGCACATGGCATCATAGACCGCCCGCTGCCTGTCGATTGGCATGTAGACGATCTCGGGCGGATACCACTCGTTGACCCGGTCGATATGGGCCCACAGCTCCAAATCGAGCAGCGTTTGGTATTTTCCGCGCTCTCTCGTTTCGGGTCGATCGGCCTCGGTGATCATCGCTGCGCGATCCCGCTCAGAGCTCGCCGTAGAGCCGGGCAGCATTTTCATAGCTGAAGCGCAGCGGCACCGAGCCCTCGACCTGCCAGGCTTCGACCGTCTCGCCGGCCAGCAGCCGGCAGGCGCCGTCGGTGGTGGTGACGGCGCCGCCATAGAGCCGGTTGGCGAGATTGAGAATGGCCGTCTGGTGCATCGCCGTGCTGCCGCTGCCGCAGGCATCCTTGACCAAGAGCACGCGAAACCCGAGCGCCACCGCATCCTTGACGGTGGCGTCGATGCAGGCCTCGGTCCAGACGCCGGCAACGACCAGCCACTCGATGCCCTCGGCCTTCAGCCGCTGGGCGGCAGGCCCTGCGCGGAAGGCGCTGGCGTCGGTCTTGACCAGCATCGTCTCGCCCGGCGCCGGGCCCACTTCCGCGCAGATTGCAGTCAGCGGATCGTCCTTGTCGGAAAACGCCGACTTGCCGTTGGCCTCGACCGGGTGGAACGGCCGCGCCGTGGCGAGATCGACGATATAGGCCCAGTGGTAAAGGGGCACATTGTTGGCCCGCGCCGCCTCCTGCAGCCGCTGGACGTTGGCGAGGATGTCGCCATAGCCTTCGACCAGATAGCGCTTGTCCCGCCGATGCTCCTCCTGGAGATCGATGAACACCGCCGCCACCTTGCCGCGCTTGATCGAGATCGGGCTTTTCATGCGGATACGCCTGCCTTCCCGGCCAACGCTGTTCCTTTCCGTGGGCTACCGCAAGCCGTGGAGATTGGCTGACTCCTAGCCAGCTTCGTCATCCCAGGGCGAAGCAGGAGCGAAGCTCCGTCGCGGAGACCCTGGGATCCATGCCGTGACCTTAGCCGAAGAGTGCAGCGGAGCAGAATTCTGCACGGCAGCAGCGCTCTGAAGTCACGGCATGGATCCTGGGGTCTGCGCCGCGTCGCTGCGCTCCTTGCTCCGCCCCAGGATGACGAAGCGAACGGTGTTTCCGACAGTCGCCAAAGTACGAGCGTCAAACCTGCTTCTCCAGGAAATCGTCCTCATAGGGAAAGCGCGACAGGAGCTCGGTGCCGGTCTCGGTGATCAGGATCTCGTCCTCCAGCTTGACGCCCTCGCGGCCGCCCTTCTCGCCTATATAGCTTTCGACGCTGACCACCATGCCGGGCACGATGACACCGTCGCGGCCATAGGTTTCATAATCCATGGCATGTGCGATGAACGGCGTCTCGCCATGCATGCCGACGCCGTGCATGACCGAGGTATAGCGCTGGTCGACGAAGCGGTCCGGGATCTTCCAGGCCTTTTCGGCAATCTTGCGAAACGCCATGCCGGGTCTGACGATCGAGATATTGTGCTGAACCTGGTCGTGCGCCATGCGGTAGAGCGATTTCTGGTAATCCGTCGGCTTGCCCGGGCCGCAACGGAAGGTGCGCGAAAAGTCCGAATAGTAGCCGTAGCAGCCGATCGTGTCGGTATCGAGCGCCAAGAGTTCGCCCGGCCTGATCTTGCGGCCGCTCGCCTCGTTGAACCACGGATTGGTGCGCTGGCCCGAGGTCAGCAGCCGGGTTTCGATGAACTCGCCGCCTTGCCGGATCACCTCACCATACATGATGGCGAACAGCTCGTTTTCGGAAACGCCGGGCTTGATCGCCTCGCGCACCGCATAGACCGCAGCCTCGGCGCCAGCCATCGACACCTGCAGGCATTTTACTTCCTCAGGCGTCTTAACCGCGCGCACCGCCAAAACCTCGCCCTGGCAATCGCGGACGTCGCAGCCGCGCTTTTCCAGCGCCAGTGCCTGCAGATGGCTGCAGCGGTCGAGCCCGAGTTTCATCGAGCCGCCGCCATGCGCCTTGAGCAATTCGGCGATCTCATCGGCGAACGGGCCGGCGGTTTCGTCGTCACGGCCCGACACTGAAGACCAGACCAGCTTGGACGGCCGCGCCTCGTCGATCGTGTCGAGCACCATCGAGACATGGTAGCTCTGCGGATATTCGAACAACACGATCGGCCCTTCTGTCGGGATGAAGAAGTAGCGGGTCGAGTTGCGCAGGAAATAGCCGAACATGTTGCGGGAGCCGGTGGCGTAGCGCTGGTTGTAGGGGTCGAACAAAACCACGCCGCCATAGCCGGCCTCGCGCATCCAGGCGCGCAGCCTGGCCAGCCGGCCCTTGCGCAGCGCGTCGGCGTCGATGAAGGACGGCTCGGTATCCGACAACCACATGCCGCCGGCCGGATCGGCCGCAGCCGGATGGCGCATGCGGTCCTTGAAGTCGACATCCTCGGTGCTGTCGGGGTCAAAAACGACGATGCTCATGGGTGCCTCCTGGAAGGCCCTGAACATAGCGGCGCGGCGCCAAGAGCTTATGCGGAATCCCGCAGATGTCGTGCTGAATGCCGCAGGAGCTTGTCGGCAGCCTCGGTGATTAGCCGTAAGCCACCACACTTTCGTCATCCCAGGGCGGAGCAGGAGCGAAGCGACGTCGCGGAGACCCTGGGATCCATGCCGTTACATCAGCCGAGGAATGCAGCGGCTCAGAAGGGGCGCTTGTATCCGCAACGGCGCCAGCTACCCTTCCACCATGGATCGGCTATGCCTACATGACTGCAAGCCAGAAGCGCGGCCCGATCTGCATCGGTGCCACCAATGATCTTGGCCTCCGCATCATCCCAGGCTCGGCCCATCGGTGCGAAGAAGAACTCGGTTCTGGTCCCGCTGGAGCACTGCCGCGAGGGAACGGCATGGATCCCAGGGTCTGCGCCGCGTCGCTTCGCTCCTTGCTCCGCCCTGGGATGACGAAGCGGAAGGGTGGTTCGGCTAATCTCCGAGGTTTGCGCCTTGCAGACGCCCCTAATGCCGCCGCAACACCTTCGGCGCGTGGCCGTGCTCCTCCCGGAACGCCCGGGCAAAGCTCGACATCGAAGCAAAGCCACAGGCCAGCGCGACGTCGCGCACCATCAGCGTCGAATGCGCCAGGAGGTCGGCGGCGCGCTTCAACCGCAGGCGGCGGTAATAGCCGTTGGGCGAGATGCTGAGTTCGGAGCGGAAATTGCGTTCGAGCTTGTCGGAGGAGACACCAAGCCGCCCCGCCAGTTCCGCCATGCCGAGCCGCTCCTCCACCGCATCCTCCATGATGGCGATGGCCGACAGCACCAATTCGTTCTGCACGCCGGTGCGTAGGCGCAGCGGCATCAGCTTGCGGTCGACGCTGGAGCGCAGCGGGCTGTGCACGAACCATTCGGCGACGCCGGCGGCAAGTTCGGCGCCATAATCGCTGGTGATGATCTCCAGCATCATGTCGAGGCTGCCGACGCCACCGGCCGAAGTGAAGCGCTTGCGGTCGATGACATAGAGATCGCGCCTCAGCTCGATATCCGGAAACGCTTCGATGAAAGCCGCCTGGCTGGTCCAGTGCAAGGTGCAGGCATGACCGTCGAGCAGGCCCGCGCGGGCGAGAAAGAACGCCGCGTCAGCCACCGCACCGATATGGGCGCCGCCGCGCAGGCTCTTGCGGATCCAGCTCACGGCATCTTGCGCGACGAGATGATCGGCATCGCCGCCCGAGCAGACGACGACGCGATCGACCTTCGGCGCGTCATGGGCGGCAAAGCCGGGCTGGATGACGACGCCGTTCGAGGCCTCCACCGGACCTTCGGTGGCGCCGACGATGATCCAGCGATAGCAGTCCCGCTTGGCCAGCACGTTGGCGGCGCGCAGCGGCTCGATCACCGAGCTGAACGCCATCATCGGAAAGCCGGGGAAGACCAGGATGGCGAAGGTGAGCGGGGTGTCGTTTGCCGTCGGTTGGTTGCGTTGTCGGTTGTTCATGGTGTGCATTACAATTCTGCCAGATGCCACTTAGTCAATTACATTGCGGGACGGATGGCACCGCCCCTCATTGCCCTGCCGGGCATTTCTCCCCGTATAGTGACGGGGAGAAAGGGGCCGTCGCGACCTCGGCGCTAGTTCTGCTGCGCAGAAGACTTGCGAAACCACAGGCAAAGGCGTCCCTCTCCCCGTCGCTATACGGGGAGAGGATGCCGGCAGGCAGGTGAGGGGCGGCGCCGACATTGGCAATTGTCCGTCTCAGCACGAGTCCTCCGACACGACTGCTCCCCCTCAACTCGCCAACGCCTGATCCAGATCCGCGATCAGATCGTCGCCGTCCTCGATCCCGGCCGACAACCGCACCAGCGAATCGGATATCCCGATCTCGGCGCGTTTTTTCGCCGGGATCGAGCCGTGCGTCATCAGTGCCGGGTGCTCGATCAGGCTTTCGACGCCGCCGAGGCTTTCGGCCAGCGTGAACAGCTGCGTGTGTTCGAGGAAGCGTTTGGTGCCGGCGAGGTCGCGGTCGAGCTCGACCGTGATCATGCCGCCGAAGGCGTGCATCTGCCGCCTGGCGATGGCGTGCTGCGGGTGGCTGGGCAGGCCGGGATAGATAACACGGCGGATGTCGGGGCGGCTTTCCAGCCAGTGCGCAATCTTCTGGCCGTTCGACGAATGACGCTCCATCCTCAGCGCCAGCGTCTTCAGTCCGCGCAGCGCCAGGAAACTGTCGAACGGCCCTGAAATGGCGCCGATGGCGTTCTGCAGGAATTTTAGCCGCTCAGTGAGATCCTTATTGTCGCCGACCACGGCGACGCCGCCGACCATGTCGGAATGGCCGTTGAGGTATTTCGTCGTCGAGTGAACAACGATATCGATGCCGAGCTCCAGCGGCCGCTGCAGATAGGGGCTGCAAAAAGTGTTGTCGGCCACCGACATCACGCCCTTCCGTCTGGCCAGTGCGGCGACGCCTTCGAGATCGACGACGCGCAGCAGCGGATTGGTCGGCGTCTCGACCCAAAGCAGCTTGGTCTCCGGGCGGATCGCCGCCTCGACCGCGGCAAGATCGGTGAAGTCGACGAAGTCGACCTGGAGGTTGGCCGAGCGCTTGCGCACCCGTTCCAGCAATCGGAACGTGCCGCCATAGATGTCGTCGGTGGCGACGATATGCGCGCCTGAATCGAGCAGTTCGAAAATGGTTGCGATCGCTGCCAGCCCCGAAGCGAAGGCGAAGGCGGCTGCGCCGCTTTCGAGGTCGGCCACCGCGCGCTCGAAGGCGAAGCGGGTCGGGTTCTGGCTGCGGGCATATTCAAAACCCTTGTGCACGCCCGGGCTCTGCTGGCCGTAGGTCGAGGTGGCATAGATCGGTACCATCACCGCGCCCGTCGTCGGGTCGTGGCTCTGGCCGCCATGGATGGTGCGGGTCGAGAAGGCGAGGCGGTTTTTGCCCGATACGGTGGCTTTGACGGTCATCGGGCGCGCCTCAGATGGTTGATCAGGTCGATGCGGGTTATCAGGCCAATAAATTCGTCGCCATCGAAGACGATGGCAACCTCGTTGCGGTCGAACACCGGCAGCAGCGCGTCCAGCGTCTGGCTGGCCTGCAGCGTGTGCAGGTTAGAGGTCATGGCCGTCCTGACCGGGGCCTTGAAGCGGTCCCAGCGGCTGTCATAGGGGCCTTCGACCTTGGCGAGGATATCGCTTTCGTCGATGATGCCGACGAGCTTGCCGTCGTCCAGCACCGGCAGTTGCGAGACATCCGAGCGGCGCATGCGGCCATAGGCGTTGAGCAGGCTTTCGTCGGGGCCGACCGACACGACATCGCCGGTGCGAAGCGTGCGCATGACCAGGTCGCGCAGATCGCCATGCTGCTCCTGCTCGGCCAGGCCCTGCTCGACCAGCCAGAAATCGTCGAAGACTTTCGACAGGTACTTGTTGCCGCTGTCGCAGACGAAGGTAACGACGCGCTTCGGCACGGTCTGCTCGCGGCAATAGCGGAGTGCCGCCGAAAGCAGCGTGCCGGACGACGAGCCGGCGAGAATGCCTTCCTTGGAAAGCAGGTCGCGTACCGCAAGCATGCTCTGCTTGTCGGGAATGGAATAGGCCTTCCTGACCAGCGACAGATCGGCATTGGGCGGCACGAAATCCTCGCCGATGCCTTCGACGGTCCAGCTTCCGGCCTCTACCATCTTGCCGGTCTTGATCAGCGGCGCCAGCACCGAGCCGACCGGATCGGCCAAAATCATCTCGGTCTTCGGCGAGACTTTCGCAAAGTAGCGGCCGAGCCCGGTCAGCGTGCCGCCGGAGCCGACGCCGACGACCACCGCATCGACATCGCCTCCGAGCTGTTGAAAGATTTCCGGCCCGGTCGTGGTTTCGTGGGCGTGCGGATTGGCCGGGTTGGCAAACTGGTTGGCATAGAAGGCGCCGGGCAGCTCGGCGGCGATCTTTTCGGCCATGTCCTGGTAATATTCGGCGTGGCCCTTGCCGACGTCGGAACGCGTCATGCGCACTTCCGCGCCGAGCGCGCGCAGATGCTGGATTTTTTCGCGCGACATCTTGTCGGGCACGACGAGGATGATGCGGTAGCCCTTCGGGATACCGACCTGGGCGAGGCCAAGACCGGTATTGCCGGCGGTCGCCTCGACGATGGTGCCGCCGGGCTTCAGTCTGCCCTGTTTTTCGGCGGCGGCAATCATCGACAGCGCGATGCGGTCCTTGATCGAGCCGCCGGGATTCTGGCTTTCGAGCTTGATGAACAGCCGGCACTTGCCGATGTCGAATTTGGTCAGCTCGACGACCGGCGTCTGCCCGATCAGGTCGAGAACCGAGGCATAGGGCGGGCGCAGGCGGGACGATGCATCGTCCGGTGCCACGATCTTGTGCTTGCTCATGTCAGATGCTCCGTTGCCAGAATGAGCAACCGCCCTGGAAGACGGCAACCTACCGTCTTTTCCAGCCGTTTGCAGTTGGAAAGAAGATAGATCGTGCCAATCCGGCCGCCAGCAGGGGAATGGAATTTCGCAAAAGCTTCGCCGGCCTCCAGGCAGGGCAAAAGATTTGCAGAACCTGTTTAGGGCTCAGGCGATCGCCGCCTGGGCTTCCATCTCGATCAGAAAATCCGGATTGCCGAGGCCAGCGACGCGCAGCACCTTGATGATCGGCGGCGCGCCACGGTTTGCCCAGAAGGCCATCCAGGCGCCGAAGGCCGGCCCTATGTCCAGGTCGCCGGCGATATAGACCGAGAGGCTGATGAGGTCTTCAGGCTTTGCCCTACCGGCTTCGAGCACCTTTGCCAGGTTGGAAAGCGCCTGAGCGGTCTGTGCAGCGAGATCGTCCCTGGCGACGATCCGCCCTTGCGCGTCGACGCCATTCTGGCCGCCGACCAGCACGATGCGCGCGGATGCCGGTAGCGACACGCCTTGCGAATAGGCCGGATTGCTGTGCATGCCCTCGGGGTTCAGCCTTTCGATGGTCACCGCGCTTTTCCTCCTCTTCAGCAAAAATTATCCCGCGGCCGCCCGGCCGCCCATAGGGATCGCGCGGCACAGAACGGCAATCGTGCGGCCGTTTCAACGCACCATCTCGTTCGTTGCCGCCGCCGATTCAGCCATGCTACCCGGCGCTGGGCGAACAGCAATGCAAGGAACGGCCGATGAAGATTCTTGCCTATGACAATTTCAGGCCCGGCGTCACGCTCGACGACCTGCGGCCTTATCTGCGCGACGAAGTGTCGAACGTCTGGCGGCTCTGGAAGGCGGGGATCGTGCGCGAGAATTATGCGCGCGGCGATATTGGCGGCGTCATCATCGTCTTCGAGCTCGACAGCGTTGCGGAAGCGCGGCGCTACACCGAGGACTTCCCGCTGTCCAAGGCCGGGCTGCTGGAATGGCACTTCATCGCCTTCGACGCGCCATTGCCGCTGGAATTCCTGTTCGACCCGACCGTCGACATCGCCAAGCCGTGGGACCGGACTGCAGCATGATCCGGTCGAGCGACGGGATCGAAATCCCGGCCAGCCTGGCTGAGTGGTGCGATCCGCGCCGTACCGCGCTGGTGGTCTACGACATGCAGATCGGCATCTGCCGCCAGGTGGCCGGCGCCGCCACCATCATCGAGCGCACCGGCACGGTGCTGGAAGCGGCGCGCGTGGCCGGAATGCGGGTGGCGTTCACGCGCCATCTGTCGCTGCCGCGCAAATGGATGGGCGCGACGCAGCTGCGCACCGCCATGGCCTGGCAGCGGCGCGACAGCCCCGACATGGTTGAGCCGTGGTTCCCGCGCGACGCCGAAGCGACGCGGATCGTGCCCGAGCTGGAACCCCGCGCGGACGAGGCGGTGTTCGACAAGCTCACGATGTCGGCCTTCGATTCCACCGCGCTCGGCTTTGCCTTGCGCGATTGCGGCGTGCGCACGATAGCGCTCGCAGGCATTGCCATGGAGATCGGCATCGAGCCGACCGTTCGCCAGGCGACCGACAATGGCTTTGTCGCCATGGTAATCGAGGATGCCTGTGGCTTCGGCAACCGCGAAGCGCGCGACCGCTCGACGGCGACGCTGCGCTTCCTCGGCGAAGCCGTTGTCACCGATGTCGCAAGCTTCTGCAGCGCGCTTGCCGGTGCGGGTTGAGGACAATCGGCTTGCCAGAGCGATCCACCGTTTCACGGAAACGCCGAACCGCTCCATCGCTTTGTCTTCACGCAATACGCAATTGCGGACGGAAAACCGCTTCGCGCTTTCCCGGAATTGATCTAGGTGGTGGCTGCGCTGTCGGTACGAAAACGCACACCTTCGGCGCGGCCATGCACGCTGCCCCAGTCGTAGAGCGCCTGGAGCGCGGCGGCGAGATCTTCACCGCGCCCGGTCAAGGCGTAGCGTCCCTTGCCGTCCGGCGACGTCTCGAGCGTGACGAAGCCGATCTCGACAAGCTCGGCCAGGCGTTGCGTCAGCATCTTGTCGGAGAGCGAGGGGATCAGCCGGCGCAGTTCGGAATAGCGCATCGGCTGTTCCTTGATGCGCGCCAGGATCACTGTCTTCCATTTGCCGCCGAGCGCGTCGAGCGCGAACTCGACCGGGCAGCCGTAGAGTCTTCCGCGTTGGGTCATGCGCCATGGTAGGCAAGGCACGGTGGCGACGGAAGCAGAATTTGCCCGGTCATCTGGCCAGGGTCGCGGCCTGCTGTCTGGCCGGCTATAAAATTCATGGAGGAGAACGGAGATGAGCGTACGCGACGCCAATCCGGTCAACGCGAAACAGCCGAAACGGGTGGCGATCGTCATCGCCAACCCGGCTGTCTCGACCACCAGAGGCTGGCCGGTCGGCTTTTGGTGGAGCGAGCTCACGCATCCCTGGTTCGCCTTCACCGAGCGAGGTTATGCGGTCGAGATCTTTTCACCCAACGGCGGCGGTGTTGCATCCGGAATTGCGTCAAGACAAAGAGATTCTCATCCGAGCCATCGCTTGCTGAGCCGTGCGCACTGTACGCGAATATCGGGAATGGCGTCGATTTCGAAGAAAGTGCCGCGCGTCAGTGGCCCGACGGCGAGGATCTTGGCCGATACAGTGCCGTCGCTGGCGATGACCTCGCAGTTGGCGGTTACATCGAGGCCGAGCCGCAGCGGATCCGGCCTTGCCAGCCCACGGTCGACCAGCGACCGTACCACGCTGTTCGAGGTGGTCGAGATGTCCCTGGCTATGCCTGTGCAATCATAGATGCGCACGACGTCGAACCTTTCGAGCTGCTGCGTGTGACGCGACTGGACCTGGACGCTGAAGCCGTCGCCGGCGGCGATGTCAACGACGCGCCCGGCGACAAGGCGGATGCGGCCCGCTTGCACCGCCTCGGCAACGCGGGCGTAGACTTCAGGCGCCATGCGATGGCGGTGGATGTCCCACCACGCCTTGGTGTGTTCGACGAAGCGGCGCTTGGCCGAGGACGGCCAGTTCTGCCAGATCTTCTGGTTGAAGGGTCTCAGACCGTCGACCACGTCGCGCCAGTCGATGCCGGCCTTCTGGTTTTCCCGGATCAGGTCGCGGAACCAGCCGACGAAATAGGAAAGCTGGGTGCCGAGCGGAATGTCGGCGACGTCGAGCTTGATCGGATTGCCCTTGCGATGCGGTGACGGCAGCAGGCCGCGCCGCGACACCGCGACGATCGCGCCGCGATGACCGCGCTGCTCGAGCGACAGGAAGGCATCGACCATGCTCAGACCGGTGCCCAGCACCAGGACTGGGGCTTCGGGGTCGAGCGCGGTGTCGGCCTCCGAGCCCATCCTGATCGCGTGGCCCTGACCGGCGCCCGGCTCCTCGTCATGGCCGGTGGCGAGCACGGCAAGGTGCGCAACCACGCTGGTGCCGTTGGCCAGCGCCACTTCGACGCCTGACGCGGTCGGCGAGATCGACAGGCTCTCCTCGCGGATCAGGCGTAGCCGGCCCGTCTGCTGCTCACGCGCCTCGAGCTCGTCGAGCAGCTCCTTGAGATAGCGGGCGTAGACGCTGCGCGGCGCGTAGACCGGCGCCTGCTCTGGCGTCGCCAGGCCGCGTCCAAGCAGCCAGCGCGAGAAATTGCCGGGATCGTCCGCATAAGCGCTCATGCCGGCCGCGCTGACATTCAGCACATGCGCCGACAGCAGCGTTGAATAGGCCATGCCTTGCCCGAAATGCGGGCGTTTTTCGATCAGGCTGACGCGGAGATCGGGATTGGGCGACTTCAGCAGATGCGCGGCAAGCACGACGCCGCTGGCGCCGCCACCGACAATGATGATGGAACTTGGCGTAGCGCGCCCGGTCATGCGCACACCAGCTGTCCTGGCGATCGTCGCCGGCTCAAGGGAGCGTGGTTCAGGCCTGCACTTTCAACGCCGCCGAAAGGTCCTCGTCGCCGGCGATGTCGCGCATTTCGGCGAGGCTGCGCTGGTCCAGCACCTCGGCGATGGCCTGCCGGACCTCCAGCATCAGATGTCGGACTTGGCATGTCGCCTCGTTGCAATCTTCGCAGCGCTGATACTGGGTGCGGCTGGCGCAGGGAATGGGGGCAAGCGGCCCGTCGAGCACGCGCACGACGTGGCCGACCTTGATCTCGTCCGCCGGGCGTGCCAGCCGGTAGCCGCCCTCCTTGCCCTTGCGGCTCTGGACGAAACCGGCATTGCGCAATTCGCCAAGAATGGCATCGAGGAACTTCTTCGGAATATTGTTTCCTGTGGCGATGTCGTTGACGAAGGCGAGCTGTCCAACCGGCAGGCGCGCCAGATGGACGAGCGCCTTGAGGCCGTATTTACCTTTTTTCGTGAGCATAACCCGAACGTTTCTCTGTCATGCGATGGCGCATGGCCACCGGTTGCGAAACGCCTGGCGTGCCTCCCCGCCGCGTCCAAGCTGTCACTACAGATAAATTCTAGTGACATGATATACAAGCCGAGAAACGTTGATTTTGCTTCGTTTTCAAGCCGCAATGGCCATTTTGGCCGGGGCTTGTGCCCTCGGGGGCACAGAAGCCGCCGCCAATGGCACACCGCCAAACTGGCCGGGGACAGAAAT
The DNA here is from genome assembly GCF_040318075.1 of Mesorhizobium sp. M1328. Lineage (NCBI taxonomy): Bacteria > Pseudomonadati > Pseudomonadota > Alphaproteobacteria > Hyphomicrobiales > Phyllobacteriaceae > Mesorhizobium > Mesorhizobium sp. M1328. The sequence goes on from NZ_JAMYLO010000001.1 coordinate 528,276, forward strand.
GTCCCGACCGGCGAGAATGCCGACAGCAGCTTCTGCCCCTGAATTTGAAGGCCAAAGCATGCCGCGCGCGGCAACAAGGAGGGTGGCGTCGTTCATCGTCCTCTCCAATCCTTCATGTCGATAAGGATACTAGACTTAACGGCGAACACAGGGAACTTGTTTCCAATTTCTTGCCTATCCACAGCATGGGGTTGCCGGTGCAGGGGCGAAAACGGGAAATTGTTGTTGAGCGTGGGAACGTGAAAGAGGTTCCGGGGCACTGACGATGGTTCTTACCCAGGCCATCGCAGAAGCGTGCGAATGGGCAACCGCCATAGCCAGATGACTTTTTCTAACAAGACCGAATCGATTGGAAGGATTTAACTCTACAAGAACGATAGAGTTAGGTGACTATGAAACGCAATCCGGGTTTTTCTCGTTTCCAAGGAGCCTTTCATGTCCACCATTTCGCGACGTATCGTTCTCTTGTCCTCGGCGGCCTTGGCTGGTGCCGCCTTTCTCGGCCCAGCCGATGCGCAGGACCTCAAGATCACTATCGGCTACCAGACGGTCGTCGAACCCTCGAAGGTGCCGCAGGCCGACGGCGCCTATGAGAGCGCGACCAAGGCAGCAATCGACTGGCGGAAATTCGATTCCGGCGCCGACGTGATCGCCGCCATCGCTTCCGGTTCGGTCGACATCGGTTATGTCGGCTCGAGCCCGCTGGCGGCGGCGGCGAGCCGCGAGCTTCCCATCCAGACAATCTTCATTGTCGGGCTGATCGGCGAATCCGAGGCCCTTGTCGCCCGCAGCGGCGCCGGCATCGAGAAGGTCGCCGACCTTGCCGGCAAGAAGGTGGCGGTGCCCTTCGTCTCGACGACGCATTACAGCCTGCTTGCGGCGCTGAAGCATGAGGGTGTCGACCCGAAGTCGGTCGATATTCTCAATCTGCGTCCACCGGAGATCGCGGCGGCATGGGCGCGCGGCGACATCGACGCCGCCTATGTCTGGGATCCGGCACTCGGCCAGATCAAGACGACGGGCAAGGTCGTGCTGGATTCCTCCCAAGTCGCCGCCTGGGGCGCGCCGACCTTCGACGCCTGGATCGTGCGAACCGACTTCGCTGAAAGGAACCCGGAAGCGGTGCGCGACTTCGTCAAAGTGACGGGCGCTGCCTATGCCGACTTCCTGGCCAAGCCGGACCAATGGTCGGTGTCCTCGTCACAAGCGGCCAAGATCGCCAGGATCACCGGGGCCAAGCTCGAAGACGTGCCGCAACTGCTGAGGGGCTATGTCTTCCCAACGCTCGAGGAGCAGGCCTCGGACAAGTTCCTCGGTGGCGGCACGGTCAAGGCGGTCGAGGCGACATCGGCCTTCCTCAAGGAGCAGGGCAAGATTGACGCCGTGTTGCCGGATTATTCGAAATACGTGTCGTCGAAATATGTCGGCGAGGCGCTGGCCTCGAATTAGCGGCTGCTCAATGCGCGCTTCCTCCCTTCCCTGACGCGCGCGTTGCCTGCCCCGGAGCCGCTGACGAGGAACGACTTCGGGGCAGGCAGATTCAGAATATCGGCGACCCCACATGACGCATCTCGTGCTCGACCAAGTCTCGATTCATTATGACGGCCAGCCGGCGCCGGCCGTAGAACGCGTGTCGATTGACATCGCCAAGGATGACTTCGTTGTCCTGGTCGGCCGCTCCGGCTGCGGCAAGACCTCGTTGCTCAATGTCGCTGCGGGCCTGGTCGAGCCTGTGCGCGGACGCGCCACGATTGGCGGCAGGCCGATCTCGGCGCCAGGCTCGGACCGCGCCGTCGTGTTCCAGAACGACGCGCTGTTTCCGTGGCTGACCGCGCGGGAAAATGTCGCCTTTGCTCTCAGGCTGCGCGGTGTCGGGCCAAGTGAACGGGCGCGGCGCGCCGACGACCTTCTGGCGCTGGTGAAGCTCGACGGCGCCGGCGACAAGCGCATCTGGGAGCTTTCCGGCGGCATGCGCCAGCGCGTCGGCCTGGCCCGGGCGCTGGCGGCCGAGCCGCAATTCCTGCTGCTCGACGAACCGCTGGGCGCACTCGATGCGCTGACACGCGAACGCATGCAGACAACGCTGCTCGATCTGTGGACGGCAAGCCAGGTCGGCGTGCTGATGGTCACGCACAGCATCGAGGAAGCGCTGGTGCTGGCAACCCGTATCATTGTGCTCGCTCCGGGGCCGGGGCGGGTGGTGCGGAGTTTCGAGGCCGGCTTCAGCCGGCGCTATGCAGCCGGCGAGGCCATTCGCAGCATCAAGGCCGATCCCGCCTTCGCCGCGGCGCGCGGCGAGCTGACCGATGCGATCTTCGAAGGGGAGGCAGCATGACCGTTACCTCCTATACCGAGCGGCCGCAGCGCTCCAAGGTCGACGATGGAGCCGACGCGCTGTCGGTGCCATGGTCGCGGCCGCGGCCGAGACGCAGCCGCGTTTCGGCCCGCGTGGTTAGCGCGATCACCATTCTGATGGTGCTGGCAGTGTGGACGGTATCGGCCCGCCTGCAACTGGTGTCGCCGGTTTTCCTGCCGTCGCCTGTGGCAGTCTGGAACAAATTTGTCGTCGTCGCCCGTGACGGCTTTGTCGACGCGACGCTGCTCCAGCATATTGCCGCCAGCCTGTGGCGCGTGTTTGCGGCGTTGATCGTCGCCCTTGTCCTCGGCGTTCCCATCGGGCTGGCGATCGGCGTCAGCACGATCGGGCGGGGCATCTTCGATCCGCTGCTCGAATTCCTGCGGCCGATCCCGCCGCTCGCCTATCTGCCACTGATCATTATCTGGTTCGGCATTGGCGAGCCGTCCAAGATCCTGGTGATTGCCATCGCCATGCTGGCGCCGGTCGCGCTGTCGACGGCATCGGGTGTTCGCGGCGTCTCGCAGGAACGCATCAATGCAGCGCGCTCGCTTGGCGCCACGCAGCGCCAAGTGATCAGGCACGTTATCCTGCCCAGCGCGCTGCCCTCGATCCTGACCGGTCTGCGCATCGCGCTTGGCGCCGGCTGGTCGACGCTGGTTGCCGCCGAGCTGGTGGCAGCGACGCGCGGGCTCGGATTCATGATCCAGTCCGCTGCCCAGTTCCTCGTCACCGACGTGGTGGTGATGGGCATACTGGTGATCGCGGCCATTGCCTTCGTGCTTGAATTCATCATCCGCAGGATCGAGCGGGTGCTCGTCCCGTGGGCAGGGCGGGAGTGACCGACAATGCCCCATTCCATCGCTGTATTGTTTGCGCATTTCGGCCATTGGCTCCGCCTGATCAAGGCCGGAGACAAACTGCTGCCTGGGGACGAACGCAAAACGCCGACGCCGGTGCAGCTGGACGCGGAGCGCAACCGCCTGCCGCCGCGCGACGAAAGTTTCTACTGGGGCTGGCAATACTGGTCGCGGTGACCGACCGCCACGGTCCGCTGTGCGCTGCTCTGGAGGGAACTTGACGATGAACGCCTGCTCAAACGCGTGAACGGTTCGCCCAAGCCAAGCCGACCAGGCCGACCAGCACCGTCACGATGCCGACATAGAGCCATTGCGACTGGCCGGTCATGAAGCTGCCCCCGATGAAGCCGATGCCTTGCAACGTCCACAGCATGCCGATGGCGAGCACAATCAAGGCCAGCAGATTTTTGATCAATCTCATTTCTAAAACTCCGTTCCAAGTCGATCATCAGCCCGGCTCCGGCCGGAATGGAACAGCGAAAAGAAGCCGCTCGAATACACCAACTTCTACTTAGATGCTAACCTCTGATCTTGCGCAAGACATGCGGAGATCGGCGCAAATATCATCAAGGAAGCTGCGCTGCGCTGCGGAAAGTCTCTGACAAATTGTTTCGCGCCGACTCCAAACGTGTAACATTGCCATGGAACCGACAGATCATTGCCGCATTTGCTGCCTCATTCGTCCCTAACCGCTGCGGGTCTGTCAACGGAGCCAGTCCCCAACACATGAACAAAAGCAACCAGACCGCGCTTGTCGCGGCCACGATCGCGGCTGGCCTGATGGTCGGCGCATCGACTGCCAGCGCCGCCGCGCAGTGTGGCCGTGCCTCCTGGTATTCACTGCATTCCAGAACCGCTTCCGGCGAGCGCATGAACCCGTCGGCGCTGACCGCCGCGCACCGCAGCCTGCCGTTCGGCACCAAGCTGAAGGTGACCAACCGCAACAATGGCCGCAGCGTCGTCGTGCGCATCAATGACCGCGGCCCGTTTATCAGGGGCCGCATGCTCGATCTGTCGAAGGGCGCCGCCAGCCAGCTTGGCTTCATCAGCTCGGGCCATACCGCTGTCTGCATGGCACGGGTCTAACTGCTCGGCCCGTCGCCGCGGCCGGACACCTCGTCCAACGATCGTCCCAATAGCCTTCGCAGATGCACATTGAGCCGGCTGTTGCCGTTCTAGGCGGATTCTCAACGCCTTGGACGAAAGAACGAGCATAAATCACGCAAGTTGACGTATTGCATCGCAGCAGATTGTTGCTAACTTCCCGCAAGGCATTCAAGGCTCGGCGCTGCTCGTCGGCCCTTCGATCGCAGTCGGCAGCGGGGTTCTCGATGTTCTACCAGCTCTACGAACTGAACCACGCCGCCTTGCAGCCGGCGCGCCTCTATGCCGATGCGGTGCGCCTGTTCTACTCCAATCCGCTCAATCCGGTCTCACACACGTCCTGGGGCCGCTCGGTTGCGGCAACGGCCGAACTGTTCGAGCGCACGACGCGCCGCTACGGCAAGCCGCAATTCGGCCTGACCAAGACCGTGGTCGACTGGAAAAACGTCGAGGTCAGCGAACGCACCGTCTGGTCGCGGCCATTCTGCAACCTGGTTCACTTCGAGCGCGCAGTTCCGGCCGGGCGCCGGCCCGATCCGAAGCTGTTGATCGTCGCGCCGATGTCGGGCCACTACGCGACGCTGCTGCGCGGCACGGTGGAGGCGATGCTGCCCTATGCCGACGTGCATATCACCGACTGGGTCGACGCGCGCATGGTGCCGCTGGCCGACGGCAGCTTCGATCTCGACGACTATATCGACTACATCGTCGACATGCTGCATGCGCTAGGCCCCGACACCCATGTGATGGCGGTGTGCCAGCCTTCGGTGCCGGTGCTGGCGGCGGTGGCACTGATGGAAGCCAAGGGTGATCCGTTCGTGCCCTCGACGATGACGCTGATGGGCGGCCCGATCGACACCCGCCGCAGCCCGACGGCGGTCAATCTACTGGCCCAGGAAAAGGGCATCGACTGGTTCCGCGACAACGTCATCATGCGCGCGCCCTGGCCGGTGCCGGGCTTCGGCCGCGAGGTCTATCCCGGCTTCCTGCAGCTTTCGGGGTTCATGAGCATGAACCTCGACCGCCACATCATCGCCCACAAGGACTTCTTCATGCATCTGGTGAAGCATGACGGCGACAATGCCGAGAAGCACCGCGAGTTCTACGACGAATATCTGGCGGTGATGGATCTGACGGCGGAATTCTACCTGCAGACCGTCGACACCGTGTTTGTCCGCCAGGCCTTGCCCAAGGGCACGATGACGCACCGCGGCGTGGCGGTCGACCCTTTGGCGATCAGCAATGTCGCCCTGTTCACGGTCGAGGGCGAGAACGACGACATCTCCGGCCTCGGCCAGACCAAGGCCGCGCACGACCTTTGCATCAACATCCCGGCCGACAGGCACGCCCATTACATGCAGCCGGCGGTCGGCCATTATGGTGTGTTCAACGGCTCGCGCTTCCGCTCCGAAATCGTGCCGCGCATCGTCGATTTCATTACCAGCTACGGCCGTCAGAACCGGGTTGCGGTGAAGCCCAAGCTGGTGAGGACCGGCAAGAAATAGGCGACCAGTGATGATGCCCGCCAATCCGCATCAGGTCGGTCAATGCCAAGATCATCGGTTGGCGGCCGTGCGGCCGGTCAACCTGTTGCACAATAGTCGCGTTGGCGCCACGCGGGTAACCATGCCGCAAAAATCAATCCATCCTCATAATTGACACGGACTGTAAATACCCCTTAACGTTTCGTTAATAACAAGGGACAAGCGGGGACAATGATTTCCTCACCAATGGCGAGAACGCTGCGCCTGTGCGCGCTGGCTGGACTTACTGTGGCGGCAGGTTGGGCCAGTTCGGCCTCGGCAGCCAGCCCGATGATAACAGGTGGCCCGACCTCGCAGCCGATCGGCCATTATGATTTCTGCAAGAGCTACGCGTCCGAATGCTCGATCCGCCCGAAGGATCTGTCGCCCGCCAGCCTGACCGGCTCGCTGTGGCGCAAGCTGCTCAGCGTCACGACAAAGGTCAACGCCGCCGTCAAGCCGGAGAGCGACTTCGACATCTACGGCAAGGACGAGGTCTGGGCCTATCCCGACAAGGGCGTCGGCGATTGCGAGGACTATGTCCTGGAAAAGCGCCGTGAGCTGAACCGGCTGGGCGTCTCGTTTGCCGATCTGCTGATGACCGTCGTCCGCAAGCCGGATGGCGAAGGCCACGCTGTGCTGACGGTGCGCACCGACAAGGGCGACTACATCCTCGACAATCTGACCGACCAGGTCCGTTCCTGGGACCAGACCGGCTATCGTTTCCTCAAGCGGCAGGCGATCGACAATACCGGCCGCTGGGTCTCGATCCGCGGCGGCCAGCAGGTTCTGGTCGGCTCGGTCCAGTAACAAAGCAACTCATTTCGGCCGGTTCAGCGCGGCGCGGATCGACGCAATGATGCGGCGAAGCTCCACTTCGTCGAGCTTTTCGATGTTGTCGGCCAGGAGATTCGCAAGTTCGGTCGCCGCCGGACTAAGGCCCGACGTGTCGAGCTTGACACGCGGATGCGAGGTTTCGGCCAATCGCGCCAGTTCCTCGGCGTCGTCCCAAATGATGTTGAAATAGCCGATGATCTTCTGGATCAGCGTCCAGCTCGGCGCACCGCGGCGGCCGTGCTCCAGCGCCGAGAGATAGGCTGCGCTGACGCCGATCGCCTTGGCCATGTCCTTCTGGCTGACGCCGCGCTCGTTTCGCAGCACCCTGAGCCTTTCGCCGAACGGAGTCACAAGCACATCCTCATGGGCACATCCTCATGAGCGCGCACGCCGCAAGCGGACATAGAGCGCGCCCGAGCCGCCATGGTTGCGGGCGGCATGGTCGTGGCTGGAGACGAGGGGCCGGAAGGCGGGTGTCGACAGCCATGACGGCACGGCGCGCCGCAAGACGCCATCGCCGCCCGACGAGGAACCCTTGCCGGTGATCACCAGGACATAGCGGATGCCGCCGGCATGCGCCCGGCGCAGGAAGGAAAACAGCAGCGAATAGGCTTCGTCCTGGGTCAGGCCATGCAGGTCGACACGGCCCTCGATCGGCAGCCGGCCCTTCGACAGCTTGTCCAGCGTCGGTTCGTCGAGTGCGTGGGAAACATGCTGCGCCTTCGGCTTTGCGGCCGTGGCAGGATTGCCCGCGACCTGTGCCGGCGGCGGCTGCCTGGTTTGGTCGATCTCCGGCCCAATGTCAGGAATGTCGACGGCGATTTTGCCCTTCAGCGGCTTTGCCGTGCGCGCCACCAGGTTCCACAGCACCCGGTCGTCCTCGCTCAGCCTGTCGATGCGCCGGGTCATCGGCCTGCTCCTGAAACCAGCGACCGGGGGATCAGCGCATAAAAATCGGCGGCGTTGCGGATAACGCCGGCGATCTCGCCGGCCGCATCGCCCGACCCGGCAAACAGATCACCGCGGGCCGGCCCGGTGATCGCCGAGCCGGTGTCCTGCGCGATCATCAGCCGCCGGAACGGTTTTCCGTCGAAGGCGGTCAGCGACGGCGCATCGATATGGAAGGGCGTGCCGAAAGTGTGCAGCAGCCGGTCGACGGCGATCGAGCGGCCGGGTGTCAGCGGTACCTTGGCGGCAGCGATCGGGCCGAGCTCTGGGTCGTCGACGCCCATCTCGCGGAAGAAGATATAGGAGCGGTTGCGCCAAAGGATCTCGTCGACGCGCTCCGGATGCGCCTTGAACCAGGCACGGATCGACTGCATCGTCACTTTCTCCAGCGGGATCTCGCCTTCGTCGCTCAGGATCGTGCCCGGTCCGGTAAAGCGCTGGCCGGATTTGGCGGCGTAGGTGATGCGGCGAAGCCTGCCGTCGGTCATGTTGAGCCGTGCCGCGCCCTGCACGTGGATGAAGAAGGCATCGACCTTGTCGGCGAGCCAGGCGATTTCCAGCCCTTTTCCGGCAAGCACGCCGCGTTCGATCTCGCCGCGGTCGAAATATTCGACCGGGCCGTTCGGCGCCGCACGAGCGAAGGCGACATAAGGATCCAAGCCGAAAGGACGATTGCCGTCGTCGATGTCGACAAGGTCGGCCGGGCGCGACAGCAACGGCACCGAAAATCGTTGCGTGCGCACGGGCGAGGCTTCGACCTCCGGTTCATAAAAGCCGGTGACCAGGCCGGGACCACCATCTTCGGCATCGATACGAGCCGGAACGAAATGGCGCTCGAAAAAGCTTCGGGCCTCCAACCGATTCGCCGGCGAAACGGTACGCGCTTCGGTATAGGCATCGGCAAAGCCATTGTAATCGACGCCGAGTGCGCCGGAGCGGTAGGGTTTGGTCAGGATATGAAAGGCCGAGCGGCGAAAGGCGTCAAAGGCAGGGAGATGGTCGTCCTCGCCCCAGCCCGGCAATTCGCCAAAGGATTTTTCGCTGAAGGCTCTAGAGAGCGACACGACAGCCCCCGCCGCCGTCCAGTTCAGTCTTCTTCTTCGGTGGCGACGAGCTTCCAGTTCGGATCGCGCGAGCGCGCGTCGCGGGCGAAGGTCCAGACGTCCTTGACCTCGGCGACGGTCTCCGGATCGCCGTCGATGACGGCGCCGGCCTTGTCGCGGGTCGCCGAGATCAGTTCGCTGACGATGCGCAGCGTGATGTGCGCCTCGCTGCCCTTCATTTCGGCCGAAACGATGTCGGCCTTGTCGATGCCGACGAAGGAGGACTGGATCTTCTCGGCTTTCGCCTCACGGTCGCCGATGGCCGCGACGAAGCCGTCATAGACCTCGCGCGACAAAAGGTTCTTCAAGGTTTTGCGGTCGCCATCGGCGTAGGCCATGACGATCATCTCATAAGCCATCTTGGCGCCGTCGACGAAGGTCTTCGGGTCGAAGGTCGGATCATTGTCCTTGATCGCCCGCAGACCCCGGTTGAGATCGGTGTCGGGCTTGGCAAAGGCATCAATCGCCACATAGGTGTCGGCCGCCGGCTCTCCCGCCAGCCGCTTGCGCGGCAGCGAAACCACGTTCTCGGGTTTCTGGGCGGCATCCTTGTCGTTCTTGCGCGCTGCCGTATATGGATCGAAGGGCGGGCGCTCGTTGCCCGTGCGTCGGCCAAGCACGTTGCGCAGCTGAAAGAAGATCACCACCGCCGCAATCAGAAAGAAAATCGTGCCGAAGTCGAAGAAGCCCATATCTTGCGCCAATCAATCCCTGCTTTGGCCGGACCGCGGCCAAGCAAGGGCCGCGATCACATAGCGTTCAGTATCCAAAGCATATAGAACGCATGGCGCAATCATTCAAATCAAAGGCAGCCATACCTATCTAACAGCTCTGGTGCCAGCGGCGATTGCTCGCCGGCCGGCAAAACATCGAAACGATCGGTCAAGATTTGCGTATCTCGCTGCTTCCCCTGTTCATTCTCGCGCTTCCGCTGCTGGAGATAGCCGGTTTCGTCATTGTCGGCCGCCAGGTCGGCGCGCTGGCGACGGTCGGGCTGGTGCTGGCCTCAAGCGTCGCCGGCGCCCTGCTGCTGCGGCACCAGGGTTTTGGCGTCATGGCCAGGGTGCGTGCCGAAATGGATGCCGGGCGTGACCCGAGCGGCCAGCTTGCGCATGGCGCCATGATCGTGCTGGCCGCGATCCTTTTGATCATCCCCGGCTTCATCTCGGATATTTTCGGCATTCTGCTGTTCCTGCCGCCAGTGCGCGATCTTGCCTGGCGGATGCTGAAAGGCCGCATCGTGCTGGCAACCGATTTCAGCAGTGGTTTGCGGGCAAGGCAACGCGGCAAGACCATCGATCTCGACGACGGCGACTATTCGCGCGCCGACGACCATACGCGCGGACCGGATTCTCCCTGGCGCCGCCTCAAGGACGAGTAGCCGCAAGGCAACCAGCGTCTTTTGCAAACCTTGTCTTGTCGGGCCGGCCATGATAGCGAACCCCGAATTTCAATCCGGTCAGCAACGCTGCCCAGGCAAAAGGACCACAGCTTATGGCCAGCAACGACGACGCGCCGACCGGCGCAGCCAACGGTAATGGAAATGCGGCGCAGCCTTCGCTCAACGTGCTTGCGCAATATGTGAAGGACCTTTCCTTCGAAAGCCCCGGCGCACCGAACTCGTTGCGCGGCCGCGACAAGGCCCCCGGCATCGCCATTAATGTCAACGTCAACGCCAACCCGCTTTCGGACAAGCAGTTCGACGTCAATTTGACGCTGAACGCAAAAGCGTCGTTCGACCAGGAAGTGCTGTTCAACGTCGAGCTGGTCTATGGCGGCGTCTTTGCCATCAGCGGCTTCCCGCAGGAGCACATGCTGCCGATCCTGTTCATCGAATGCCCACGGCTGCTGTTCCCGTTCGCCCGGCAGATCATTGCCGAGGCAACACGCAATGGCGGCTTCCCGCCGCTGATGCTAGACCCGATCGATTTCGCGCAGATGTTCCAGCAGAAGCTGGCCGAGGACCAGGCTGCCGCCGCCAAGGTCAAGGTGAGCTGAACGCGGCTGTCTCGCTAGCGTTTGAAAAACCCGGCCTTGCGCCGGGTTTTTTGTATACCCGCTGGCGGGACAGTACCCCCCTCTGGCCTGCCAGCCATCTCCCCCTCAAGTGGGGAGATCGGACTTCACGTCAGCCTTCGCCAATCCTTCATCGTCGCAGGAATGAGCCAAGCGCTGGGACTGCCCAATCTCCCCCCTTGAGGGGGAGATGTCCGGCAGGACAGAGGGGGGTGCGACGGATCACTCCGCTCAAAATCACTATGCCGCGGAACTCGCTTCCGGGGCGACGCGCAGCCAGAGCGCCTTTTCGCCCAATGTACCAACCATGCTTGCGTGTGCTGTGCGCTCGGCATCGGTCAGGCGCGGGGGCAACGCGATCGGCCGCACACCGATCGAAATGTCGATGTCGTCGACATTCTGCCTCCCGCCCGCCGGAGTCAGGATGCTGTCGAGGATAAGGCTTGCCTGCTTGCCGCCGATAAGCTCGATATAGACCTCGGCTAGCAATTCCGAATCGAGCAGCGCGCCGTGCTTGGTGCGGCGGCCGTTGTCGATGCCGTAGCGGCGGCAAAGCGCGTCGAGCGAATTGGGGCCCATCGGATGCTTGCGGCGCGCCAGCGCCAGCGTGTCGACGATCCGTCCAGGATCGATGGCCGGATGACCAAGCCGGCCGAATTCGAGATTGAGGAAGCCGATGTCGAAGCCGGCATTGTGCGCGACCAGCTTGGCGCCGTCGATGAAGGCCAGAAACTCCTCGGCGATCTCCATGAAAGTCGGCTTGCCCTGAAGATCGGCGGCGCTGATGCCGTGCACGGCCTGCGCCTCGTGATGGATCTGGCGGCCTTGCGGGTTGATGTATTTGTGGAAGGTTCGGCCGGTCGGGAAGCGGTTGACCAACTCGACGCCGCCAAGCTCGATGACGCGGTCCTCGCGCGTGTCGAGCCCGGTGGTTTCCGTATCGAAGATGATCTCACGCATCGAATCAGTCCATTGGTTCCGGTGTCATTCTAGCCGAATCACACCCGGAACAAAATGGCAACGAGTAATGTGGGCTGCAAGCCTCTTAACCAGGCCTGGCTGCCTTATCCCCGACTAGTTCGGCGATGATGGCCTTGACGGCAGCGCGAGCGGCGTCAAAGCCCTGGCCGGTGTCGATGACGAAGTCGGCGCGCCGGCGCTTTTCGGCGTCGGGAACCTGCCTGGCCAGGATCGACGCAAACTTTTCCTCGCTCATGCCCGGGCGTGCCAGCACGCGGGCGCGCTGGACTTCAGGCGGCGCGGTGACGACCACGACCTTGTCGACACGGTTCCGGCCGCCGGTCTCGAACAGCAGCGGTATATCGAGCACGGCAAGCGGTGCGCCGGCGGCACGATTTTCAGCCAGGAACGCATCGGCATCGGCACGGACCAGCGGATGGATGATCGCTTCGAGCCGTTTCAGCGCGGCGGCGTCGCCGAGCACCCGCTCCGCCAGTGCCGCGCGGTCGACCGCACCGGATCTGGTGGTCCCGGGAAAGGCCGCCTCGACCAAGGGCGCGGCCTTGCCGGCATAAAGCCGATGCACCGCCTCGTCGGAATCATGGACCGGCACGCCGGCCTCGGCAAACATCTTGGCTGTGGTCGACTTGCCCATGCCGATCGATCCGGTGAGGCCGAGTACAATCATTTTATCGCGCCGATATCGGCAATGATCATTTGCCGCAGCTCGGCGGAGACCTGCGGCCTGATGCCGAACCAGCGCTCGAAGCCGGGCACCGCCTGGTGTAGCAGCATGCCGAGCCCATCGACGGTTCTCAGGCCGCGCGCCTTGGCTGCGGCAAGCAGCGGCGTCTCCAGCGGCACGTAGACGATGTCGGTGACGATGGCGCGGTCCGGCAGTCTGCCCGGATCGGCGGACAGGCCTTCATTGCCATGCATGCCGAGCGCTGAGGTGTTGACCAGCAGGCCGGCATCCTCGAGCAATTCGCCGGTTGCCGCGATGTTGTGGGCGGAGACGCCGGCACCGAAGCGGTCGCGCAGCTCCTGCGCCCTCGCAAGCGTCCGGTTGACGATGCGGATGTCGCTGACGCCGCGCTGCTTCAGCGCATGGATGACCGCGCGAGCGGCGCCGCCGGCACCGAGCACCACGGCGGGGCCGTTGGCCGCCCAGCCCGGTGCATACTCGTCCAGATTGGCGGCAAAGCCATGGGCATCGGTATTGCCGCCCCACAATTCGCGATCCTCGAACCACAGTGTGTTGACCGCACCGATCTGTTCGGCGTCGGCGTCCCGCCGCTTGGCCAGAGCGAAGGCGGCTTCCTTGTGCGGGATGGTGACGTTGCCGCCACGATAGTCTTGTGCCTGCAGCGTTCGCAGGAATTCCGCAAACGCTTCCGGTGCAACGTCGATGGCCTGATAGAGGCCGTCGATGCCGTAGTTCGCCAGCCAGTAGCCGTGGATCTTCGGGGACCTGGAATGTGCGATCGGGTGGCCGGTGACGAAGGCTTTTTTCGGGGCCTCAGCCATCGATCGCCCCGAACTCACGCAGCTTGGCCAGCACCGGCAAAAGCGGCAGGCCGACAATGGTAAAATAGTCGCCTTCGATTTTTTCGAACAGCTGGATGCCCTCGCCTTCGATCTGGTAGGCGCCGACGCTGGACGACGCCTTGGCGCCGACGCGCGCCAGATGGCGGCCGATGAAGGCCGGATCGAGCTTGCGCATGGTCAGGTTGGCGATGCCAACATGCCGCCACAGAACCTGGCCGTCACGGGCCAGCACGACGGCGCTGTTGAGCTGATGCGTCTTGCCCGACAGTGCCAGCAGATGACGGCGCGCGTCTTCCATAGTGGCCGGCTTGTGGAACAGTTCGTCGCCGAGCGACAGCGTCTGGTCGCAGCCGAGCACCAGGGCGCCGGGCTTGCGCTCGCTGACTTCGGTGGCCTTGGCTTCGGCAAGCACCAGGGCGACATCCTCCGGCGACACGCCACTATTTTGCAGCGGCGCCTCGAGCGCGCGTTCGTCGACAGAAGCCGGAACCGCTTCGACCGTAACGCCGGCATTGACGAGCAGCGCCTTGCGGAACGGACTGCCCGAGGCAAGGATGATTTTTTCGGCCATTTTTTTCGCCCGTTTCCTGGCGCTCGCTAGGGTGTGTCGAGATTCAGGTCAGGCCGAGTCGAGAATGGTGGGTTCCGAGAACCGGAACGGAGCGGACATTTGGGTCCGTGAGTACCGGAAGCGCAGGAAACCGCCGTTCGCAGGCCGGCATCACCTGAATATCGACATGCCCTACCGCGTCTTGCCGCGCAGGGCAACGATCGCCGCCGCCGTCTCCTCAATCGAACGGCGGCTGACGTCGATCATCGGCCAGCCATGCCGCGTGCATATCTGGCGGGCATAGGCGAGCTCTTCGGCGATCGCAGCGCGGTCGACATAATCGGTCGGCTCATAGGCGCTGGTGCCGAGAATGCGGTTCTGCCGGACTTGCGATATGCGTTCGGCGGTGGCGACCAGGCCGACGATCAGCGGCCTCCTGGCATCGACCAGGCTTTCGGGCACCGGCACGCCGAGCACGATCGGAATGTTGGCGGTCTTGATGCCGCGATTGGCGAGATAGATGCTGGTCGGCGTCTTTGAGGTGCGGGAGATGCCGACAAGCACGATGTCGGCATCGTCCATATTGGCCGGCAGCTGGCCGTCATCATGCTCCATGGTGAAATTGAGCGCGTCGATGCGGCGAAAATATTCAGCGTCCAGCACATGCTGGGCTCCGACGCGGCGGCCGGCCGGCGTGCCGAGATAGGACTGGAACACCGTCAGCACCGGCTCGAGCACCGAGACGCAAGGTAGGCCCATCGCCGCGCAGCGTTCGTCGATGCCACGGGCAAGCTTCTGGTCGACCACCGTGTAGAGGATGATGCCCGGCTCCTCCTCGATGTCCTCGAACACCTTCGTCACCTGCTTTTCGGTGCGGATGAGCGGGTAGATATGTTCGATGGCGCGCGCGTCCTTGTACTGCGCGGAAGCCGCGCGGCCGGCGGCCAGCAGCGTTTCGCCGGTGGCGTCGGAAATCAGATGAAGGTGAAAGAAGCTCTGCGGTTTGTTCACAGGATACATTCCAGGCTGTGGGCCGATGTGGATAAGCCGGGCGGAAAACTCGGCCACCGCGAAGCGACTGTATCAGATGCCGGTTTGTCCACAATTCGATGTGCTGTCGGCTTCTCAGGGCGGTTGGGGACAAGTCCGGGGACGGAGCTTTTTACCTTCGCGTCATCCACAGGGGCAATTTCCCTGGCCTGGCGGCAACGCATTGACTCCAGTCGTAAATTCCCGACTTTCCACAAAGTCCTGCAATCCCGTTGGAGAAGCGCGCGACAATATGCTGGCTGGTCTTTTCGAGGGCAAAGCGGGACAGGAGACAACCACCACAACCAACAGACTCTTAGAATCATAAGATTCCTAAAAATAGAATATTTAATTATAGGGAAGCCTGGAAAGGCGAGCGCTCAATGCCTCAAGACCGGATCGTGCTGGACGTGTTGAGAGGCAAGGCGGCGTTTCCGCCGCCGCTCTGGATGATGCGCCAGGCTGGCCGCTATCTGCCGGAATACCGGGAGACGAGGAGACGGGCAGGATCGTTCCTCGATCTTTGCTACGACCCGGATCTCGCCGTCGAAGTGACGTTGCAGCCGATCGAACGCTTCGGCTTCGACGCATCGATCCTGTTTTCCGATATCCTTGTGGTGCCGCATGCGCTCGGCCGCGACGTGCGCTTCGAGGAAGGACGCGGCCCGCTGCTGACGCCGATCACGGCTGCGGAAATTGCTGCTCTCGAAGGCGAAACGTTTCACGTGAATCTCGAGCCGGTCTACGAGACGGTGCGGCGATTGCGCGCCAGACTGCCTGATGAAACGACGCTGATCGGCTTCTGCGGTGCGCCCTGGACGGTGGCGACCTATATGATTGCCGGCCACGGCACGCCCGACCAGGCGCCGGCCAGGCTGTTCGCCTATCGCGAGCCGGCGGCCTTCCTTAGGCTGCTGAAGGTGCTCGCCGATCATTCGGCTGCCTATCTGATCCGCCAGATCGATGCCGGCGCCGACGCGGTGCAGATCTTTGATTCGTGGTCCGGCGTGCTCGACGAAGCGTCGTTCGAGTTGTTCTGTGTCCAGCCGGTGGCCGAGATCGTCCGGCAAGTGAAGGCTGCCCATCCCGACGTTCCGATCATCGGCTTTCCCAAGGGTGCCGGAGATCACTATCGAAGCTATCGCCAGAAGACCGGCGTGGCGGGGCTGGGCCTCGACTGGACCGTGCCCTTGTCGACGGCAAAGGAATTGCAGCGTGACGGCGCCGT
Source organism: Mesorhizobium sp. M1328 (assembly GCF_040318075.1). Classification (NCBI taxonomy): domain Bacteria; kingdom Pseudomonadati; phylum Pseudomonadota; class Alphaproteobacteria; order Hyphomicrobiales; family Phyllobacteriaceae; genus Mesorhizobium; species Mesorhizobium sp. M1328. Next base: position 544,338 of record NZ_JAMYLO010000001.1, read on the forward strand.
GCAGGGCAATCTCGATCCGCTGCGGCTCGTAGCCGGCGGCAAGGCACTTGGCGACGGCGTAGCGGCGATCCTGAAGGCGCTGGGCGACGGGCCGCTGATCTTCAACCTCGGCCACGGCATCACACCGGAGACGCCGCTCGCGCATGTCGAGCAGATGGTCAAGCTGGTGCGGAGCGCGTCGTGACGATGATGGGCGCAGACAATGCGAACGGCACCAACACCGGCAAGGGCGCGATGCGCCGCGCGGCAATTGCGATCGCCATTTTTCTCGTGCTGGCCGGGCTGCTGTTTCTCTTCGGGCCCGATGATTTCTATCCCTGGGCGAAGGCGATCCATGTGATTGCCGTCATCTCCTGGGTGGCGGGCATGCTCTATCTGCCGCGCTTGCTGGTCTATCATGCCGATGCCGAAAAAGGCTCCGTCCAGTCGGAGACTTTCAAGGTGATGGAGCGCCGCGTGCTGCGCGGCATCATCAATCCGGCAATGGTGATCACCTGGGCGTTCGGCCTGTGGCTTGCCTGGAAAGGCTTTGGTTTTCAGGGCGGCTGGCTGCATGCCAAGATCGCTGCGGTGGTTGGCCTGTCGGCCGTGCATGGCTATCTCGCCGGCGCCGTCCGGAAATTTTCCGAAGACCGCAATGAAAAACCGGCAAGGCACTGGCGGATCGTCAATGAGATCCCTACATTGCTGATGATCGTCATCGTCGTCCTGGTTATCGTGAAACCGTTCTGACGTCTTCGGTTGCCCGCAAAAGGCGGCTTGCTCTTTCAACCGACCGACGATAAAAGACGGGTCTTCCTTCCCGTCATGCGCCGCCCATTTATCGCTTCGGCCGCGCCCGGCATTTGTCGCATCCCGCCGATATTTTTCCCAAAGCTTACTCAGAGTCCGTCTAATGATGCAAGAAATGAAACTCACAGAGTTCAAGAACAAGAAGCCACCAGAGCTGATCGCTTATGCGGAATCGCTCGAGGTCGAGAACGCCAGCGTCATGCGCAAGCAGGAGCTGATGTTCGCGATCCTGAAGAGGCTGGCGACCCAGGATATCGAGATCATCGGCGACGGCGTCGTCGAAGTGCTGCAGGACGGTTTTGGTTTCCTGCGCTCTGCCAATGCCAACTATTTGCCAGGTCCCGACGACATCTATATTTCACCCTCGCAGATCCGGCGGTTCTCGCTGAAGACCGGCGATACGGTCGAAGGCCCGATCCGCAGCCCGAAAGAGGGCGAGCGCTATTTCGCGCTGCTCAAGGTCAACACGATCAATTTCGACGACCCGGAAAAAATCCGCCACAAGATCCATTTCGACAATCTGACGCCGCTTTATCCGACCTCGCGGCTGAAGATGGAAATGGAGGTTCCGACCTCCAAGGACATTTCGGCGCGCGTCATCGACCTGGTGGCGCCGCTCGGCAAGGGCCAGCGCGCGCTGATCGTGGCGCAGCCGCGCACCGGCAAGACGGTGCTGCTGCAGAACATCGCCCATTCGATTACCACCAACCATCCGGAATGCTACCTGATCGTGCTTCTGATCGACGAGCGGCCGGAGGAAGTCACCGACATGCAGCGCTCGGTGAAGGGCGAGGTTGTCTCCTCGACCTTCGACGAGCCGGCGGTGCGCCACGTCCAGGTTGCCGAAATGGTCATCGAAAAAGCCAAGCGCCTGGTCGAGCACGGCCGCGACGTCGTCATCCTGCTGGATTCGATCACCCGCCTAGGCCGCGCCTACAACACCGTCGTGCCGTCATCCGGCAAGGTGCTGACCGGTGGTGTCGACGCCAACGCGCTGCAGCGGCCGAAGCGCTTCTTCGGTGCTGCCCGCAATATCGAGGAAGGCGGTTCACTGACCATCATCGCCACGGCGCTAATCGATACCGGCAGCCGCATGGACGAGGTCATCTTCGAAGAGTTCAAAGGCACCGGCAATTCGGAAATCGTGCTCGACCGCAAGGTGGCGGACAAGCGCATCTATCCGGCCATGGACATCCTCAAGTCCGGCACCCGTAAGGAAGACCTGCTGGTTCCGCGCCAGGACCTGCAGAAGATCTTCGTGCTGCGCCGCATCCTGGCGCCTATGGGAACGACCGACGCCATCGAGTTCCTCATCGACAAGCTCAAGCAGACCAAGACCAACGCGGATTTCTTCGATTCGATGAATACGTAAGGTTGCGGGCTGGCCGTTGCCTTCGTCATCCTCGGGCTTGACCCGAGGATCCATGCCGTGAGGTCTACCGGAGAAAGCAGCGGGGCAGAATCTGCGCCGTTGCAGCGCGCGAAAGTCACGGCATGGATCCTATGGTCTGCGCTGCGTCGCTTCGCTCCTTGCTTCGCCATAGGATGACGAATTCTATCTTCGCCGCAATAACCCTTCCAGCTCTTCAGCTTCCATTATCACCGGCAGGCAAACCTGCCCGGTGCACAGCCAGGCGCCGGGCTCGGCCGTTGGCGGCAGGACGCCACCTGGCAAGGCCGGCAGATTTGTCGCCGAGCCAACAGGCACGACGATGTCCACCCGACGGGGGTCTGGATTTCGATTCGCAACCGGAACAAGCCTTGGATTCTCCGGTCTATCCACGATCACCAGTTTCAGCGGCTCCAGCGCCAGGGCACAGGCATTGACTATTCCCGCCTGGCCGTAGCCCTGGTGCTCCGCCCGCCCGCCCGCGTGCTCTGCGACTGTCCAGGCTTTCTCCCAGAGTTCGAGATCGCCCGAAAGCGACGACAATCGGACCAGGGCTTCGATGATCTGGCCGGTAGCGGAAGGAATGGCTTCGTCGACATCGCCGCGGATGCGGATCGGCACATCCCCGCTGTCGGACGCGGTCAGATAGTAGCCGGTCTTGTCGCTGTCGCGGTGCCAGAGATCGAGTTGCTCAATGAATTTCCTGCCTTGGGCGATGTAATCCGGACTGCCTGTCGCCTCGAACAGCGAGAAGGCGGCATTGGCCATGGCGGCATAGTCGCTCGATAGAGCCGGGAACAGCCTCTTTGCGCCGAGCATCGAATGCGGCAGGCGATTATCACGTCCGGCGCCCGCAATTGCGGCAAAGGCCGCTGCCGCCACTTCGATCCAGTCGGATCGGCCAAGCGACCGCCCGGCCTCGGCAAGGACTGCGATCATCAAGCCGTTCCAGTCGGTCAGGGCCTTGCCGTCACGCCCGGGCCGAACGCGCTGTTCCCTTGCCGCCAGCAGCCTTTGCTTGAGCGGAACCAGAAGGGCACGATCGACGACGCTTTGCGCCTGTTGAGCATCAGTCTGGCAAATGATCGGCTTGCCCTCCCAGCCATGCGGACCGGCAAGCGTGAAGTATTTGAAAAACAAGGCTGAATCGTCGCGGAGGGCGGCTTCGAGCTCATCCCTGCTCCAGGTGTAGAACAACCCCTCCTCGCCCTCGCTATCGGCATCGAGGCTGGCGGCAAAAGCGCCGCCCTCGACCCGCATTTCGCGCAACAGCCAGGCAATCGTCTCTTCGATTCGCAGCCGGAACAATTCCTTGCCGGTTGACGCATAGGCCCAATTGCACAAGCGGATGAGCTGGGCATTGTCGTAGAGCATTTTTTCGAAATGCGGCACCAGCCATTCGGCGTCGGTCGAGTAGCGGCTGAGACCGCCGCCAATATGGTCGTAGATGCCGCCGGCCAGCATCTTTTCGAGGCTGAGGAGAACGGCGTCGCGGTGGGAAGCTGCGCCGTCGCGCAGCCAGGACAGCCAGAGGCTCTGCATGAACGGCGCGTTGGGGAATTTCGGCGCGCCGCGCAGGCCGCCCAAATCGCGGTCGATCATGCCGTCAATGCCGTTGGCGAGCTTTGCCAGCATGCCGCGGTCGAGCACGGCCTTGCCATGGCTGCCCGCCAGCCGCGTCTCGACATGCGTAGTCAAACCGTCGGCACTTTGGTTAAGGCTTTCTTTCTTCTCCCGCCAAGCCTTGTCTACCGCCTCCAGCACCTGGACGAAGCCCGGCCGGCCGTAGCGGGCCTCGCGCGGAAAGTAAGTGCCGCCCCAGAACGGCTTGCCGTCCGGGGTCAGGAACATGGTCAGCGGCCAGCCGCCCTGCTCGCCCATCGAGGACAGCGCCGCCATGTAGATCTGGTCGATGTCGGGGCGCTCCTCGCGGTCGACCTTGATATTGACGAAGAGACGGTTCATGACGGCGGCGACGTCGTCGTTCTCGAAGCTCTCATGCGCCATGACGTGGCACCAGTGGCAGGCGGCGTAGCCGACAGAGAGCAGGATCGGACGCTGCAGCGCCTTTGCTTCGGCCAAAGCGGCGGGCGACCATGGCCGCCAGTGCACCGGATTGCCGCTGTGCTGCTGCAGATAGGGGCTGGCCTCTTCGGCGAGCAGGTTTTGTGCAGGCAATGTCAACGGCGCTACTCGATGGCGGATTGAACAGGCATAACTAGGGCGCTTCGGCAGAGCGGGCAAATGATTTCAAAAGACTCCATCGTGGCGCTGTCGAGCGGGCGCCTGCCGGCCGGCATTGCAGTGATCCGGATTTCAGGATCGCAGAGTCGATTCGCTATCGAAACGATTGCCGGATCGACGGTGCCGAACCGCGTTGCCACCTATCGCAAGCTCCGGGCGCCCGACGGATCGGTGCTGGACAGCGGCCTGGTCGTCTTCTTTGCCGGTCCCGACAGTTTTACCGGCGAGGACGTTGCAGAGTTCCATGTGCATGGCGGGCGCGCCGTCGTGGCGAGGATGCTGGAAACCATCGCCTCCTTCGATGGCGTCAGGCATGCCGAGCCTGGCGAATTCACCCGCCGCGCCTTTCTCAACGGCAAGCTCGACCTGGTCGAGACCGAGGCGCTGGCCGATCTCATCAACGCCGAGACAGAGGCGCAGCGGCGCTTTGCCGTGCACAACGCCGAAGGCGTGCAGAGCGACCTCTATCTGGGCTGGCGCCGACGGCTGATCCACGCCCGCGCGATGATCGAGGCCGAGATCGACTTTGCCGACGAGGATGACGTGCCGGGCTCGGTCGCCGATACGGTCTGGTCGGATGTCCGGGCGATGATCGAGGAAATAGAGCGCCATGTCGCCGGCTTCCGCGCAGCCGAAATCATTCGCGACGGGTTCGAAGTCGTGATCCTCGGCGCGCCGAATGCCGGCAAATCCAGCCTGTTCAACGCCTTGGCGCGGCGCGAAGCGGCGATCGTGACCGACGAGCCGGGCACGACCCGCGACCTGCTCGAGGTGGTACTGGACCTTGAAGGGATGCGGGTCAGGGTAACCGACACCGCCGGTCTGCGCGAAGCGCCAGGCATGATCGAGGCGATCGGCATCGAGAAGGCCAGGACCAAGGCGCACAGTGCGGATCTGCTGTTGCTGCTGGAGAATCTGGCGGAGCCAGTCGCGATCGGTGTGCTGCCGGGCGACATGCCGGCGCTGAGGGTCGGAACAAAAATTGACCTGTTTGGGACCAAATCGCCCTCGCCCTCGGCGCACTATGATTTCGCTATCTCGACGCGGGACGGCACGGGTTTGGCCGAACTGCTGGACGAGATCGGGCGTCGTGCCGCAGCGCAGATCGGCAAGGCCGGCGATATCCTGCCGTCTCGGCTGCGGCACGTCGAGCTGCTCAATGAGACGAAACGGTTCCTGGTTGCGGCTGTCACGGGGGGCGAGCGCGGGCAGGAGCTGCGGGCCGAGGAACTGCGCCTGGCGGCGGATCGGCTCGGACGAATCGTTGGGGCGGTCGATGTGGAGGATATGCTCGATGTGATTTTTTCGCAGTTCTGTATTGGGAAATGACTCACGTGAAACATTGGGGAAGGAGCACACAGCGATGGAGACGGAACGCTGGCGCTGTCCCCTCCAACGTCTGCTAGGTTCCTCGCGCTGCAGATCGCAGGGACTGTGGTCCGCTTCGCTTCGGTGAAGTAAAGCTGGCAACCAACGCGGACATTCTTCTAATCTAAAGTGTCGGACAAAATCAGATCCTCTGGCGAAGGAACCGGGGCCGTGATTCACGTGAAACAACTCCCAACCCACGCAGATGGGATTGTTTCACGTGAAACGAACAGTCCCCTGTCCTTGACAGCGCGTGCCTCCGGGGACATGTGTCGGTCCACTTGAATTCGGGATTCTGAAATGACCAATCACTATGATGTGGTTGTGGTGGGCGGCGGCCATGCTGGGTGCGAGGCGGCCAGTGCTGCCGCGCGGGCTGGCGCCAGAACGGCGCTGGTGACGCTGCGCTTCGACACGATCGGTGTGATGTCCTGCAATCCGGCGATTGGCGGCCTCGGCAAGGGCCATCTTGTTCGCGAGATCGATGCCATGGACGGGCTGATGGGGCGCGTCGCCGATGCGGCCGGCATCCAGTTCCGGCTGCTCAACCGCCGCAAAGGGCCGGCGGTGCGTGGTCCCCGCACGCAAGCCGACAGAAAGCTCTATCGGCTCGCCATGCAAGCGGCGATTCGCCAACAGACCGGTCTCGAGGTTGTCGAAGGCGAGGTGCTGGATTTCGAAATCTATGACGGGGAAATCGACGATGGGCGCATCGCGGCGGTGCTGTTGGCGGACGGAAGCCGGCTCGCCTGCGGCGCTGTGGTGCTGACGACCGGCACTTTTTTGCGCGGGCTGATCCATATCGGCGAAAAGAAGATCGTCGCCGGCCGCATGAACGAGCAGGCGAGCATCGGTCTGTCGGCGACGATGAGCCGCGCCGGCTTCAAGCTCGGGCGGCTGAAGACCGGCACGCCGCCGCGGCTGGACGGCAGGACGATCGATTGGGCGTCACTGGAGAGCCAGGCGGCGGACGAAGACCCCGTGCCGTTCTCGCTGCTCACCGAGCGCATTCAAAACCCGCAGATCGATTGCGGCATTACCCGAACGACCAATGCCACGCATGAGCTGATTCGCGCCAATCTCGGCCGCTCGGCCATGTATTCGGGGTCAATCGAAGGCGTCGGGCCGCGTTATTGCCCGTCGATCGAAGACAAGATCGTCAAGTTCGGCGACCGCGAGGGCCACCAGATTTTTCTGGAGCCGGAAGGGCTGGACGACGACACGGTCTACCCGAACGGCATCTCGACCTCGCTGCCGGAAGATGTGCAACTGGACATCCTGAAGACCATTCCGGGGCTGGAGCGGGCAACCATGCTGCAGCCGGGCTATGCCATCGAATATGACCATGTCGACCCGCGCGAGCTCAAGCCAACGTTGGAAACCAGGCGGATAGGCGGGCTTTTCCTCGCCGGCCAGATCAACGGCACAACCGGCTATGAGGAGGCCGGCGCGCAAGGGTTGCTTGCCGGCTTGAATGCAGCGCGCAAGGCGTCGGCGAGCGATGAAATCGTGCTGAGCCGCACCGAAGCCTATATCGGCGTGATGGTCGACGATTTGACCAGCCGCGGCATCGCCGAACCGTACCGCATGTTCACCTCGCGGGCCGAGTTCCGGCTGTCGTTGCGGGCCGACAATGCCGATGAGCGGCTGACGCCGCTGGCGATGAGACTGGGGATCGCCTCGCCCGAGCGAATGCAGCGGTTCAGCAATGTCATGCAAGACCTTGAGAAAGTGCGACAGCTCGCCCTCGGCATCACGATGACCCCCAATGAGGCGGCGCGCCATGGGCTCGAGATCAATCGGGACGGCGTCCGTCGCTCGGCATATGAGTTGCTGGCCCATCCCGGTGTCGATATCGCCTGGCTGGCCCGCATCGAACCAGCGTTCGCGGCGATCGACGTCAAAACGGCCGAACGTCTTGAAACGGAAGCCAAATATTCTGTCTATCTCGACCGCCAGCAGGCCGACGTAGCGCAGATCAGGCATGAGGAGAGCCGGCTTATTCCCGAGTCGCTCGACTTTGCTTCTGTTCCCGGCCTGTCGAACGAGTTGAAGCAGAAGATGCTGGCACGCCAGCCTCGCTCCATTGCCGACGCGCAACGCATGGAAGGCATGACGCCGGCGGCGCTGGCGATTATTGTCGCGCATGTGCGCAATGCCGAGGCGGCCGCGCGAAAGCAGGTCGCGTGAGCGCTGCGTCCTGGGCAAACCTGCAAGCGGCAGCGGGCCCGGTTTCACGTGAAACATTCGATCGTCTGGTCGAGTTCGAGGCCGTCTTCCAGAAATGGAATCGCCGGATCAATCTGGCCGCGCAATCGACGCAGGACGATGTCTGGGGCCGCCACATCCTCGACAGCGCGCAGCTGGCGCGAATCAAACCAGAGGCGAAGCGCTGGGTCGATCTCGGCTCCGGCGGCGGGTTTCCCGGCCTCGTGCTGGCCTTTCTGCTGGTCGAGCGGGAAGGCGCCGGCATCGACCTGGTTGAAAGCAACCGCAAAAAAGCATCGTTCCAGCAAGCGGTCGTCGGCCAGTTCAGCCTGCCCGCCAAGGTCATCGCGCGACGCATAGACGACAGCTATCGTCTTGTTCCTGCACCGCAAATCGTCACGGCCAGGGCGCTTGCTTCGCTGCCGGCCTTGCTCGACCTGGCTGCCCCATGGCTGACGAAGGGCGCACGCGGCCTGTTTCACAAAGGCCGGGATTACCGCGCCGAAGTGGCAGAAAGCGCTCAACGATGGTCTTTCGATCTGGTAGAACATGCCAGTGCAACCGACGCGCAGGGCGTCATTCTCGAAGTATCCGACTTGCGACAGCTCCCTGGCTTGTGACCGGCGACCCAAATGAATTTCTGGCATAGACCCATGATGAAGAACGGCCCCCGAATCATCACCGTCGCCAACCAGAAGGGCGGCGTCGGCAAGACGACAACCGCCATCAATCTGGCCACCGCGCTGGCAGCCATAGGCGAACAGGTGCTGATCGTCGATCTCGACCCGCAGGGCAATGCCAGCACCGGGCTTGGCATCGACCGGCGCGACCGCACCGTATCCTCCTATGATGTGCTGACCGGCGAGCTCGATCTCGAAGCAGCCGCGATCCCGACGGCGGTGCCAGGCCTGTCGATCGTGCCGTCGACGCTCGACCTGCTCGGCATCGAGATGGAAATCGCCTCGGCGCCGGATCGGGTTCTGCGGCTGCGCAACGCGCTACGGGCTTCGGCCGAGCGCTCGGCCAAATTCGGCTATGTGCTGATCGACTGCCCGCCCTCGCTCAACCTGTTGACACTGAATTCGATGGCTGCGGCCGATTCGGTGCTGGTGCCGCTGCAGTGCGAGTTTTTCGCGCTGGAGGGCCTGAGCCAGCTTTTGGAGACGGTCGAGCAGGTGCGCCGTTCGATCAACCCCGACCTGACGATCCAGGGCATCGTGCTGACCATGTTCGACGGGCGCAACAATCTCGCCAACCAGGTGGTGCAGGATGTCCGGGCGCATATGGGCGACAAGGTCTACCAGACCGTCATCCCGCGCAATGTCCGTGTTTCCGAGGCGCCGTCCTATGGCAAGCCGGCGATTCTCTACGACCTCAAATGCTCGGGCAGCCAGGCCTATCTGCAGCTTGCTTCGGAAGTGATCCGTCGCGAGCGCAAATTGCGGGCCGCCTGAACGATAAGCCGAATTCGATACCGAAACGATCTGGACGGACGATGAACGAAGACCCTTCGAGAAAAAGATTGGGACGGGGACTGGCGGCGCTGATCGGCGAAATCGATCGCCCGGCGGCTCCGGAAAAGCCCGGGCTGACGGCCGACGGCAAGGTGCCGATCGAGTTCCTCAGCCCCAACCCGAAGAACCCGCGCCGGCATTTTGGCGACGCCGACCTGACCGACCTCGCCCAGTCGATCCGCGAGCATGGCGTGGTGCAGCCGGTGGTGGCGCGGCCGTCGAAAACCCAAACAGGCCGCTACGAGATCATCGCCGGCGAGCGTCGCTGGCGTGCGGCGCAACGCGCCGGGCTGACCGAAATCCCGATCATCGTACGCGACGTCAACGATCGCACGGCGCTAGAGCTTGCGATCATCGAAAACGTCCAGCGCACCGACCTCAACCCGGTCGAGGAAGCATTGGGCTACCAGCAGCTGATCGACGACCACGGCTATACGCAGGCCGATCTCGGCCAGGTGATCGGCAAGAGCCGCAGCCATGTCGCCAATACACTGAGACTGCTCAAGCTGCCCGACGTCATTCGCGACATGCTGGTCGACGGCGCGCTCTCGGCCGGCCATGCCCGCACCCTGGTGACGGCCGACGACCCGGCCGGGCTTGCCAAGCGGATCATCGACGAGGGGCTTTCGGTGCGCCAGGCCGAAGCTTTGGCGCAGATGCCGGTCGGCGCGCCGACGGCAAAGCGCCAGCCTGCGCCCCCGCCGCAAAAGGATGCCGACACGCTGGCGCTGGAAAAGCTGATGACCAATACTATCGGCATGATCGTCACGATCGAGCACAACCAGCGCGGCGGCGTGATCAGCGTCGCCTATCGGACGCTGGAGCAGCTCGACGAGCTTTGCCGAAGGCTGAAGCGGGAGTAGGGTTGCCAAAACGTCGAGGTCTTTAGCCGGCAAGTAACGTTTTTTCTAAGGCGCCGGTCATTGGCGAAATCGTCGAAGTAATTAATCTCCCCCCTTGAGGGGGAGATGGCCGGCAGGCCAGAAGGGGTCGTCTCACATCAAGCGCCCACGTCGTCTGTCGTCGCGGAAGGGGCTGGTGTTCCACGCGCTGCGACCCCCTCTGTCGCCTTCGGCGACATCTCCCCCTCAAGGGGGGAGATCAGGTGCGCTGCGCCAGCCTTGCGCTCTCCACGGCAATGCCGAGCAGCGCCTGGCGTGCCAGCGCGACCGACAGATCCGGCCGCCGGCGTGTCTGCAGGATCGCCGTCTGCAGACGGTTGAGTGCGCGGCCGAGCCCTTCGCTGCTCCACCGTTCGAGGGCTTTCTCCACCAGCTTGCGCCGCGAGAAAAAAACCGGCGGGCGCGCCGCGGCAACGACCGAAGCGGCATTGCGGCCGCCGGCGTCCATCTGGCCGCGCATGGCCTGGATCGCCTGCAACTGCCGCATCGCCGATGAAAGCACCAGGAAGGGCTGGCCGCCAGACTGGCAATGGCGGGTGAAGGCGCTGTCGAAGTCGGCGATCCTGCCTTCGAGCAGGGCGTCGACCGCCGCGTCGAAGGAGAGGCCGGAGACATCGCCAGACGTCGCCTTGACGTCATCGAGGCCGATTTCGGGCTGGCCATGCGCATAAAGCACCAGCTTTTCGATCTCGCCGCGCGAGGCCAGCCGGTCGCCGCCGAGATTGCGGCGCAGCGCCTGCCGCGCCTCCAGTGTCATCGACATGCCGGCCTTGCGCAATTCGTCGTCGATGACCGTATCGATATCCCTGGCTTCATCGGCATAGCAAGGCAATGCCATGGCATTGTCCGCCGCCTCCACCACGGCGCGCAGGCCGACGCCCTTCTTCAGGTCGCCGGCCTCGATGAGGATGATGGCATCCCGCGCGGGCTCCGACGTCAGCGCCTTGACGTCGTCAGCAAGCGCCTTCTGGGCGCCGGCATTGCGCACCCATAGCAGGCGCCGCTCCGAAAACATCGGCACGGTGCGGGCCTCGTCGAGCAGGCGGCCCTCGTCGCGTTCGACCTCCGAACCGTCCAGCCTGACCACCGAGAACGGATCGTCAAGCGGCAGGCCGGTCTTGCCGGCAAAGGCCTTTGCCCGCTCGGCAACCAGCCCGCGATCGGGACCGTAAAGCAACACGATCGAGACGCGCGGATCCGGCTTCGCGAGCCATGAATCGACCTCGTATGCTTTCTTCTGTGCCATTGGCGCTGATTAGCATGACGCGGGCGCGAGGTGAACCACGGGCGCCGGCCTGCTAGTTCTTGTTCTCGGGACTATCAGGCTTGAACGAGCTATCGGCATCACCGAGGCGTTCGTAGTCCGTCATTGCCGCGTCAAGCGATTTGTCTTTCTCGACTGACCACAAAGTCACTGAGGCCAGATAATTTGTGAAGGCGTTCTGCTCTCTTGCGAAAATGGCGGCCAAACGCGAGTCGTTTTGGAAAAAGCGATCGAGTTCCTGTTTGATTGCAACGTCATTCTTCGCCAGCGACCGTATAGCCCATACAGCCGATGCCACCGTCATCACACGCATCATATCTTTGATGCCTGGCTCTTGGGACACCCATATTTCCGGCACGCAGCGACAATCATGATATTCTCGGGGCGACCTGGAGCCACCACACCCCCGAATTTCCCCATAACAAGGCCGATACGGATTGCGTCCGCCGCGATGCCGTCACGGCTGGTTCGAAGATTTTCCAGAATATGATCTATGTAGGACAAGTCTCCTGTCGCCATATAGGCGCCAAGCAGCAGATCATTGTCCAACGGGACAAAGAGAGGTGTCAACGTTTTCAAAGGGATGGCACCGGCGGATGCTGCATCATCCAGCTTTCGGCTCGACGCGAAACGCCGCGCTTCGTCCGTGAGACCAGCCTTGTGCAGAGCGGCCAGATAAAGGTCAGCCGCGCGATCGGAGGGCACGCCATCCAGCAGTTTTCGTCGCATCTCCGGCGAGCCGTCGAACAATGCAGCGAAAAAACCGGTTATCGTTCCGTTTTCAGCGCCGGACGGAGCTTGATCCAAGGTTGTGATGAGCCGGTCAATGCAGGCAGCATCCCTCGTGCGATGGTACGTGCCGATGCAATCGTCCGACTGAGCGAAAGTTGGTCGACCGGATCCAACCAGAAAAGCTACAATCGCCAAAGCGACGACGGCCCTCGATCTGCCTTGCATTCCCACCTCTCTCAAAACGATCCTGTCAGGATAGGGTCCTGGATGGTGGGCGCAACTTGAATCGCTGGAAGCGGGCTCGTCAAAGGCAAGCTCACCCCGGGACATATCGTCTGTTGCGGCAATCGTCGGCAAATTTCTGCTAAGTTGCGTGCTGCCGTCCAACATCGACAAGAAATTTCGCAGACATATCTTCATCTTGTGCGCGGGAGGCTGCATCGGCCGGGTCCGAAGGACCGAAGGCTTCCCCGACGAATTCGCACTGGTCTGGCGGCGTGGATGTGCAAATATCCTGGCCAGGCAACAGTGGAGGAACCGAGATCATGGCCGATGCCGGAATGTTGCGTTTCCATGTTCCGGAGCCGGAGGTGCGGCCGGGCGGAACGCCGGATTTTTCAGACGTGACCATCCCCAAGGCCGGCTCAGTGCCGCGTCCCGAGATCGACGTCGATCCGCGTACCATCCGCGATCTGGCGTTCTCGATCATTCGCGTGCTGAACCGCGCTGGCGAGGCCGTCGGGCCATGGGCCGGCCTGCTTTCCGATGAAGAGCTGCTGGAGGGGCTACGTCATATGGTGACGCTGCGCAGCTTCGATGCGCGCATGCAGATGGCGCAGCGCCAGGGCAAGACCTCTTTCTACATGCAGCATCTCGGCGAAGAGGCGGTGAGCTGCGCCTTCCGCAAGGCGCTGTCGCGGGGCGACATGAATTTTCCGACCTATCGGCAGGCCGGCCTGCTCATCGCCGACGGCTACCCGATGGTCACGATGATGAACCAGATCTATTCGAACGAGGCCGATCCGCTGAAAGGGCGGCAATTGCCGATCATGTATTCGTCGAAGGAGCACGGCTTCTTCTCGATCTCCGGCAATCTGGCGACGCAGTATATCCAGGCGGTCGGCTGGGCGATGGCCTCGGCAATCAGCAACGATTCAAAGATCGCCGCCGCCTGGATCGGCGACGGCTCGACCGCCGAGTCCGACTTCCATTCGGCGCTGGTCTTCGCCTCGACCTACAAGGCGCCGGTCGTGCTCAATGTCGTCAACAACCAGTGGGCGATTTCGACGTTCCAGGGCATCGCCCGCGGCGGCTCCGGCACGTTCGCCGCGCGCGGGCTCGGCTTCGGCATTCCGTCGCTGCGCGTCGACGGCAACGACTATCTCGCCGTCCACGCGGTGGCCAAATGGGCCGCGGAACGGGCGCGCAGCAATCTCGGGCCGACGCTGATCGAATACGTCACCTACCGCGTCGGCGCCCATTCGAGCTCCGACGACCCGTCCGCTTACCGGCCGAAGGCAGAGTCCGATGCCTGGCCGCTCGGCGACCCGATCGTCAGGCTGAAGAACCATCTCATCCAGCGCGGCGTCTGGTCGGATGAACGCCACGCCCAGGCCGAGGCGGAAATCCTCGACACGGTGATTTCGGCGCAGCGGGAGGCCGAGCGCCATGGCACGCTGCATGCCGGCGGCAAGCCCTCGGCCCGCGACATGTTCGAGGGCGTCTATGCCGAGATGCCGCCGCATCTCCGGCGCCAGCGCCAACAGGCCGGGGTCTGACCATGCCGCGGCGGACCATGATCGAGGCGATCCGCGACGCCATGGACGTGTCGATGGCGCGCGACGAACGCGTCATCGTGTTCGGCGAGGATGTCGGTTTCTTCGGCGGCGTTTTCCGCTGCACGCAAGGCCTGCAGGCGAAATACGGCAAGAGCCGCTGCTTCGATGCGCCGATCAGCGAATCCGGGATTGTCGGCGCGGCGATCGGCATGGCGGCCTACGGGCTGAAGCCTTGCGTCGAGGTGCAGTTTGCCGACTATGTTTATCCGGCCTATGACCAGATCGTCTCGGAAGCGGCGCGGCTGCGCTACCGGTCGAACGGTGATTTCACCTGCCCGATCGTCGTGAGAATGCCGACCGGCGGCGGTATCTTCGGCGGCCAGACCCACAGCCAGAGCCCGGAGGCGCTGTTCACCCACGTCTCTGGGCTGAAAGTCGTGGTTCCGTCCAATCCGCACGACGCCAAGGGCCTGCTGATCGCGGCGATCGAGGATCCCGACCCGGTGATCTTCCTGGAACCGAAGCGGCTCTACAACGGCCCCTTCGATGGTCATCACGAGCGGCCGGTAACGCCATGGTCGAAACATGAGCTCGGCGAAGTCGCCGATGGCCATTACACCGTGCCGCTCGGCAAGGCCGTGATCCGGCGGCCGGGCGCTGCGGTCACCGTGCTTGCCTATGGCACGATGGTCTATGTCGCCCAGGCGGCCGCCGAGGAGACCGGCATCGATGCCGAGATCATCGATCTGAGGACGCTGCTGCCGCTGGATCTCGAGACGATCGTCGCCTCGGTCAACAAGACCGGGCGCTGTGTGATCGTGCATGAGGCGACGCTGACATCCGGCTTCGGCGCCGAACTTTCGGCGCTGGTGCAGGAGAACTGCTTCTACCATCTGGAAGCGCCGGTGGCGCGGGTCACCGGCTGGGACACGCCCTATCCGCATGCGCAGGAGTGGGACTATTTTCCCGGTCCGGCCCGGCTAGGCCGCGCGCTCGTCGAAACGATGGAAGCCTAAGGGGGAAGACGATGGGCGAATATGTCATCAAGCTGCCCGATGTCGGCGAAGGCGTCGCCGAGGCCGAGCTCGTCGAATGGCAGGTCAAGGTCGGCGATCTCGTGCGCGAGGATGCCGTGCTTGCCGCTGTCATGACCGACAAGGCGACGGTCGAGATTCCTTCGCCCGTCGATGGCGAAATCGTCTGGTTGGGCGCCGAGATCGGCGACACGGTGGCGATCGGCTCACCGATTGTCAGGTTGAAGGTGGCGGGCGAGGGTAACGTCAAGCCGCCACGGGACGTTGAGGCGGGCGCCAAGCGTACCCCCACCCCTGACTCCACCCCACAAGGGGGAGGGGGACGCGTCACGGCCGCCAAAGCCGATGCCCCGCGCCCCTCGCTCTCGCCTGAGCTTGCTCCAAGAAACGGGAACGCAGGTGTGGCGCGGACAGAATCCCCCTCCCCCTTGTGGGGAGGGGTTAGGGGTGGGGGTACTGCGACGTCCGGAGCGGCGCGCCCAGAGGGCGAAAAGCCACTGGCCTCGCCGGCCGTCCGCCTCAGGGCGAAAGAGGCCGGCATCGACCTTCGGCAGGTCCCGGGAACCGGCCCGGCCGGCCGTATCCAGCACGAGGACATCGACGCGTTCCTGGCACGCGGACCGCAGCTCGCGAAGGCCCTTGGCCTCGCCCGCAACGAGGCGGTCGAGGACATCAAGATAGTCGGGCTCAGGCGAAAGATCGCCGAAAAGATGACGCTGGCCAAGTCGCGCATCCCGCACATCACCTATGTCGAGGAGATCGACGTCACCGCGCTCGAGGATTTGCGCGCCGCGCTCAACAAGGAGAAGCGGCCGGGCGGGGACAGGCCGAAGCTGACGCTGCTGCCGTTCCTGATGCGGGCGATGGTCAAGGCAATCGCCGACCAGCCCAATGTCAACGCGCTGTTCGACGACGAAGCCGGCATCGTCCACCAGCATGGCGGCGTCCATATCGGCATCGCCGCGCAGACGGCTTCGGGGCTGATGGTGCCGGTGGTCAAGCACGCCGAGGCGCGCGACATCTGGGATTGCGCAGCCGAGGTTGTCAGGCTGGCCGAAGCGGCAAAGTCCGGAACGGCGACGCGCGACGAGCTCTCGGGCTCGACCATCACCATCACCTCGCTCGGCGCCATGGGCGGCGTGGCGACGACACCCGTGATCAACCACCCGGAAGTGGCGATCGTCGGCGTCAACAAGATGATGGTGCGGCCGGTATGGGATGGCACCCAGTTCATCCCGCGCAAGATGATGAACCTGTCCTCCAGCTTCGACCACCGCGTCGTCGACGGCTGGGACGCGGCGGTGTTCATCCAGCGGATCAAGGCGTTGCTGGAGACGCCGGCGCTGATTTTTGTGGATTGAGGTAATGGGCAGCAGCGCAGAATGAGAACAGTAGCGATCCTTCCCACCCCCCTCTGCCCTACCGGGCATCTCCCCCGCAAGGGGGGAGATTGGCTGCCTTCCCGGCCTTCGCCAATCTCCAATGTCGCAGGAGTAAGCGGGGCGTCGAAGCTGCTGATCTCCCCCCTTGCGGGGGAGATGCCCGGCAGGGCAGAGGGGGGTGCTGTCCCTCCAGCTTGCCGAGGAGCTAGAGCGACATGATGAAGGAAATCTCCTGCAAGCTGCTCGTCATCGGCGCCGGTCCCGGCGGCTATGTCTGCGCCATCCGCGCCGGGCAACTTGGCATCGACACGGTGATTGTCGAGGCCGGCAAGCCCGGCGGCACTTGCCTCAATGTCGGCTGCATCCCGTCCAAGGCGCTGATCCATGCGGCCGAAGAGTTCGAGAAGCTCTCGCACATGGCCGGCGGCAAAAGTCCACTCGGCATAACGGTCGCAGCACCATCGCTTGATCTCGCCGCGACCATTGCCTGGAAAGATGGCATCGTTAGCCGGCTGAACAACGGTGTCGCCGGTCTGCTGAAGAAAGCGGGCGTGAAGACGGTGCATGGCTGGACGACATTTCGCGACGGCAAGACCGTTGCCGTCGAGACCGAGATCGGCATGCAGGTGATCCGCGCCGAAACGGTGGTGATCGCGACCGGCTCGGCGCCGGTCGAACTGCCATCGCTGCCATTCGGTGGGCCGGTGATTTCGTCGACCGAGGCGCTGGCGCTGAGCGAAGTTCCGGAGAGGCTGGCGGTGGTCGGCGGCGGCTATATCGGGCTGGAACTCGGCATCGCCTTTGCCAAGCTGGGCGCCAAGGTGACCGTGGTCGAGGCGTTGCCGCGCGTGCTGGCGCAATACGATGCGGAACTGACCCGGCCGGTGGTGAAGCGGCTGGCCGAACTCGGCATCGAGGTGCTCGTGAACGCCAAGGCCAAGGGGCTGTCCACTAAGCGCGACGCGCTGCTGGTCGAGACGAATGGCGGCAAGAACGGCAAGATTGCTGCCGACAAGGTCCTGGTCACGGTCGGTCGGAAGCCGGTGACCGAAGGCTGGGGGTTGGAGCAGATCGACCTCGACATGGCCGGACCCTTCATCCGCATCGATGACCAGTGCCGCAGCTCGATGCGTGGCATCTTTGCCATTGGCGACGTCACCGGCGAGCCGATGCTGGCGCACCGGGCGATGGCGCAGGGTGAAATGGTCGCCGAGATCGTCGCCGGCCACAAGCGCAGCTGGGACAGACGAGCGATCCCGGCTGTCTGCTTCACCGATCCGGAGCTGGTCACCGCAGGCCTGTCGCCGGAGGAGGCCAAGACCAGTGGCGAGATCAAGGTCGGACTGTTTCCCTTCACCGCCAATGGCCGGGCGATGACGAAGTTGGGCGAGGACGGATTCGTCCGGGTCGTTGCCCGCGCCGACAACCATCTGGTGCTCGGCATCCAGGCGGTCGGCCAGGGCGTGTCGGAACTGTCGACGGCGTTTGGGCTGGCGCTGGAGATGGGCGCGACGCTGGAGGACATTGCGGGCACCATCCATGCCCATCCGACACAGGGCGAGGGTTTTCAGGAGGCGGCGCTGAAGGCGCTGGGGCGGGCGGTGCACGTCTGAGGGCAGGTGATCTCCCCCCTTGAGGGGGAGATGGCCGGCAGGCCAGAGGGGGTCGGTTCGACTGGATGCGACGTCCCTTGCGACAGATGGAGGTTAGCGCTTTACGCGAGGCGACCCCCTCTGTCGCCTTCGGCGACATCTCCCCCTCAAGGGGAGATTACGCAGCTCACCCCGCAAGCCGGCTAACCATCTCGTGCTGCGCATAGGCGCGGCCGAATCGGTTGGCTAGAAACGCGTCGAGCGCGATGTCCTCCTGCTTGATGAAGCCCTTTGCCGGCAAGGTGCCGTCGGCGAGCATGTCGAGCACGGCGCAGATGGCGGACGCCGTGGTGATTTGGATGGCGCTGCGCACCGTTTCGCCGACACGCCTGGCGTAGATCTTGTTGGCGTAGGTTTCCTGCAGCAGACGGCCGTTCTTGCGGCCGCTGACGGTGACGAAGACGATGACCACGTCCTGCAGCGTCGCCGGCAGGGCGCTTTCGAAAATGTCCTTCAGCACGTCGCGGCGGTGGCGCAGGCCGAGATCGTTGAGCAGCGCCTTCATGATCGCGGCATGGCCGGGATAGCGGATGGTGCGGTAGTTCAGCGTCCGCACCTTGCCTTTCAGCGTTTCGGCCAGCGTGCCCAGCCCGCCCGAGGTGTTGAACGCCTCGTAGGTGACGCCGTCGAGCGAGAACTCCTCGCGCTCCTCGAGCGGCGGCACTTCGACCAGCTCGCCTTCGACGATCGCCTCGCAAGGCTCGCAATATTCGTTGATGACGCCGTCGGTGCTCCAGGTCAGGTTGTAGTTCAGCGCATTCGACGGGTATTGCGGCAGAGCGCCGACCCGCATGCGCACGCTTTCCAGCGTGTCGAAGCGGCTGGCGAGATCGTTGGCGACGATCGAGATGAAGCCCGGCGCCAGCCCGCATTGCGGGATGAAGGCGCTGCTGCCGGAACGCGCCAGCTCCTTGACCCGCCTGGTGCTGACGACGTCCTCGGTCAGATCGAGATAGTGCACCCCGGCGCTGGCCGCCGCCTCGGCGATGCGCGTCGTCAGATGGAAGGGCGCGGCGCTGAGCACGGCGAACTTGCCGGCCAAGGCCGCTTCGAGGGTGCCGGCGGCCTCGATGTCGAGTTCCAGCGTCTCGACCGTTTCAGGCAGTTCGGCCGCGCCAAGCTGCGCCGCCGAGCGGTCGACGAGCGTGACATGGTAGTTGCCCGTGGAAGCCAGCATCTCGGCAATGGTCGAGCCGATCTTGCCGGCGCCGACGACAATGATTTCCTTCATGACCGGTCCCTCGCACCAATGCTAAATTCACGGTTAGAATCGCAGCTTGCCTGTCGAAAGGAAGCGTAGGATTGTACTAAACGCAGTCTCTCTTTACACAATATGCCGACAAGGTTCGTCGAAATGCTCAGCGATGCCGACCAGGCGCTGCTTTCCCTGCTGCGCATCAATGCGCGCGCCTCGACCGCCGAACTGGCGCGGCGGCTCGGCGTCTCACGAACGACGGTGCAAAGCCGGATCGAGCGGCTGGAACAGCGCGGCATCATCGCCGGCTACGGCGTCAGGCTTTCGCCGGATTACGAACAGGGGCTGGTCAGGGCGCATGTCCTGCTCACCGTCACCCCCAAGCTTGCCGACAAGGTGGTGCGCAGCCTGCAGGCGCTGGCGCCGGTTCGCAGGCTGCACTCGGTCAGCGGCAATTTCGACATGATCGTCATCGTCGAGGCGCCGTCGATCAGGGATCTCGACACTCTTCTCGACCAGATCGGCGCCATGGACGGGGTCGAGCGCACGTCGTCGTCGATCATCCTGTCGACGCGGATCGACCGCTGAGCCGGCTGGTGTCGCGGGTCCAGACGCTGGCGGGACAGAGGGGGGCGCGAAGGATCACCAAGGGCGGTGATCGTTCTGGCGTTACCGCAGCAAAGCGATATAGGCTTTCAAAATGTGGATCGATGGCGTGCAACCGCCCCCTATCTCTCGCAGCATCGCGCGTTCATCCAAAGAACCTAGACAGGAGGCCTTCTTGCCCAAGCAGTGTTTTGGAAAATCCCATGTGCCGTTGTCTCCGGCGGTCAGGGCCGGCGATTTCGTCTATGTCTCAGGCCAGGTACCGGTCGGCAGCGACGGGCTGGTGGTCAAGGGCGGCATCGCCGAACAGACCGAGCAGGTGCTGTCGAACGTCAAGGGGGCACTGGCGCTGGCCGGCTGTACCCTCGACGACGTGGTCAAGACGACGGTCTGGCTGGAGGACGCGCGCGATTTCGGCATTTTCAACACCGTCTATGCCAGGCATTTCCCGAAAGACCCGCCGGCGCGCACGACAGTGGAGTCGCGGCTGATGATCGACATCAAGATCGAGGTCGAGGCCGTTGCCTACAGGCCGGCCTGACGGGCAAGCGGAGACAGGCGCGATGCAATTCGATCTGCTGATAAAAGGCGGCCGCCTCATCGATCCGGCGTCCGGCCTCGACGCGCAACGCGATCTGGCGATTGCCGACGGCCGTATCGCCGCGATCGACGCCGAAATCCCCTTCGAACGTGCCGCGCGCGTCATCGACGCCACGGGCTCCATCGTCGCGCCGGGCCTGATCGACCTGCACAGCCATGTCTATTGGGGCGGCACCTCGCTCGGCGTCGATGCCGACCAGCTCGCCGCAAAGAGCGGCACCACCACCTTCATCGATGCCGGAAGTGCCGGCGCCGGCAATTTCCTCGGCTTTCGCCGCCACGTCATCGAGCGCTCGAAGGTCCGCATCCTGGCCTATGTGAACATTTCCTTTGCCGGCATTTTCGGCTTCTCGCAGACCGTGGCGGTCGGCGAGTGTAGCGACCTCCGGCTCTGCGAACCGCGGGAAACGGTGGCGGCGGCGCGCGAGCACGCGGACGTGGTTGTCGGCGTCAAGGTTCGCTCGGGTCGCCACGCCGGTGGCACCAGCGGCATCGCGCCGGTCGATCTCGCGCTCGAGGCCGCCGACAAAGCCGGCCTGCCGCTGATGGCGCATATAGACGAGCCGCCGCCCGGCCGCTCGGAAGTGCTGCCGCGGCTGCGCAAGGGCGACATCCTCACCCACTGCTTCCGGCCGTTTCCCAACGCGCCGGTCTTCGCCTCGGGGGCGGTGCGGCCGGACATGCGGCTGGCGCGCGAGCGCGGCGTCATCTTCGATATCGGCCACGGCATGGGCTCGTTCGATTTCGAAGTGGCCAAAGCGATGCTGAGCGAAGGATTGGCGCCGGACGTGATCAGCAGTGACGTGCATCTCTATTGTGTCGATGGTCCCGCCTTCGACATTCTGGTCTGCATGTCGAAGCTGCTGGCGCTCGCCATGCCGCTGGTCGAAGTGCTGCGCGCCGCAACACAGCGGCCGGCCGAGGCGATCGCCAGGCCCGATCTCGGCAGGCTTGCGGTTGGTGCGGTCGGGGACATCGCGGTGCTGCGGCTGCGTCCGGGCCGCTTCACCTTTGTCGATTCGGTCGGCGCCACGCTGGTCGCCGAGCAAAGGTTGGTCTCGGACGGCATCGTGGTCGGCGGCAGCTGGTGGCCGAACGAGGCGGTGGACGATCTCGGCGAAACCGAGCGCTTCGAAGCGCATGCGCACGACACGCATGTCGATGTTGTGAGCCGGCATTTCGGGCGTGGGTGATCTCCCCCCTCGAGGGGGAGATGTCGCCGAAGGCGACAGAGGGGGTCGGTTCGACCGGGCTCGCCTTCCTGCAACGGATGGAGGTTGGCGCTCGACGCGCGGCGACCCCCTCTGGCCTGCCGGCCATCTCCCCCTCAAGGGGGGAGATCACAGCTTCGCCCCGGCGCTCCATAGACCGGCGTCGCAACGCCTTCCATGCGCGCCTTGATCTGCAGCGCCACGTACTTCGAATAGAAGCGGGACAGCGCCAGATTGCCGCCGTGGAACCACAGCGCTTGCTGCGCCGTCGTCTTCCACATGTTGCGCAATTCGCCTTGCCACGGACCCGGGTCGCCTTCCACGCCTGAGCCAATCCCCCAGCACGGCCCGACCTTGTCGGCGACTTCGCGCGAAACGATCGCCGCCACGGTTTCGTTCATCGAGAGATAGCCGGTGCAGGCGATGATTGCGTCGGCCGCCAGTTCGGTGCCGTCGTCGAAGAGGATGCCTGTCGGCGTCAGCGACTTGATCCCGACGCCGCTACGGATGCCGATCTCGCCGTCGATGATCAGATCGCAGGCGCCGACGTCGATGTAGAAGCCCGAGCCGGTGCGGTAGGCCTTCATCAGGAGCCCGGTCTCGTCGTCGCCGAAATCGATGGCGAAGCCGGCGCTGCGCAAGCGGTCGTAGAAGGCCGCGTCTCGCGCCTTGATGATGTCGTAAAGCGCCCGCTGGCCTTGCGGCAGTAGCGCGAACGGCGTCGAGGCGACGATCATGTCGGCCTTCTCAGTGGTGATGCCGCGGGCCAGCGCCTTTTCCGAAAAGATCTCGAAACCGATCTCCATCAGCGTGTCCGACTTGACCACCGTCGTCGGCGAGCGCTGGACCATGGTCACCTCGGCGCCGCTCTCCCAGAGGTCGACGCTGACGTCATGGCCGGAACTTGCCGCGCCGATGACGGCGACCTTTTTGCAGCGGAATTTCTCGCCGCTGGAATACTGGCTGGAATGCAGGATCTCGCCCTGGAAGACCTCGGCGCCCGGCAAGTCGATGCTCCTGGGCGGGCCATAAGCACCGGTTGCAAAGACGATGTGCTTCGGGTTCAGTGAGATGCGCTCGCCGGCGCGGTCGAGCTCGACCGTCCAGACCTTTTCGGTCTCGTCGTAGGAGGCGCTCACGCATGTCGTGGAGGTCCAGTAGTTGAGCTCCATGACGCGCGTATACATCTCCAGCCAGTCGCCCATCTTGTCCTTGGGCGTGAACACCGGCCAGTTCTCGGGAAACGGGATGTAGGGCAGGTGATCGTACCAGACCGGGTCGTGCAGCACGAGCGAGCGGTAGCGATTGCGCCAGGAATCGCCGGCCTGGGCGTTCTTCTCGATGACGATGGCCGGCACGCCCAATTGCCTGAGCCGCGCCCCCAGCATGATGCCGCCCTGGCCGCCGCCGATGACCAGGCAGTAGGGCTGCTGGCTGGCGCCGAGGTCACGTGCCTCGCGGCGCCTCGCCTCCAGCCAGGTTTCGCGTTCCGGATCCGCCTTGTGGCGGACGCCCAGTGGTCGCGCCGGGCCCTTGCGCTCCTCAAACCCCTTGAGATCGGTCATTGCCGTAAACAGCGTCCGGCATTTGCCGTCCCTGAGGCGCATGATGCCTTGCCCCCATGCCGATGACGTCTCGAAAGAAAACCAGGCCTCGATGGTGCCTTCGTCCGAAGTCGCTTCGCCGCTGAGCTGCCACTGAGTAGGCCTCGTGTTTGCCAGCGTCGCCTCAAGCATGTCGCGGATTGCCGCGCGGCCTTCCATCGTCTTGATGTTCCAGGTGAAGGTCAAAAGATCGCGCCAGTAGCAGTCCTCGACGAACAGGCTGGTTGCGGCCTCGACGTCGCCCGCTTCGAGCGCCCTGGCAAAGGAACCGAGCCAGCTGGTAGCCTGTTTCGATGGTGCGATGTCGAGCATCTGTCTTCCCTAACTTCCAGAGACGGTGGCGCTGCCCTCATTCTTAGCCTTTCCCGGTTCTTTGCGGGAGAGGGTGAGGGCAGCGCAAACAGTCCGGAAGCTAAGGGCGCAGCGTAAGGAAGCGACTGCCGCTGCTGTCAGGCCCGCGCGCGGGCCTGATCCGAACCGCTATCCAGCCATGCAAGATCGTCCGGCGAAAGTGAGATGTCGAGCGCCTGGAGGCTGTCTTCCAATTCGTCGAGGGAGCGCGGCCCGATCAGCGGGACGGACGGGAAGGGCTGCGCCAGGACGTAGGCGAGCGCGACGTGGATCGGGCTTTTGCCCAGCCGCTTGGCGAGCTCGATGGCACGGTCGCGACGGCCGAAATTCTTGTCCGAGTACCAGACCCGGACCAACTCCTCGTTGTCGCGCCGGTCGCGGCCGGCGCGGTCGGTGAAGAAGCCGCGGCCCTGGCTCGACCAGGCGAAGTTCGGCATCTGCCGGGCGGTGAGCCAGGCCTTCCACGCGTCGCTGGAGGAGGTGACGCAGCCTGCCCAGATCGGCTCCAGCATCTCGGCCAATGAGAAATTGTTGGAAAGCGCGCCGGGCTTCTGCTTGCCGGTGCGCTCGGCATAGGCAATCGCCTCGTCCATGCGTTCCATCGTCCAGTTCGAGCCGCCGAACGGACCGCGAATGCGGCCGGCCTTGACCTCGCGGTCCATCGCATCGACGAATTCGTCGACCGGCACATCCGGATTGTCGCGATGCATGAAATAGACGTCGATATGGTCTGTTTGCAGCCGCTCGAGCGACTGGGTGAGCTGCTTGCCGATGACGTCGGGATAGCAGAGCGGCGAGTGCGCACCCTTGCCGATGACCACCGATTGCTCGCGCACGCCGCGGTTCTTCAGCCACTGGCCGAGCAGCGTCTCGGTATAGCCGGAACCGTAGACGAAGGCGGTGTCGAACAGATTGCCGCCGGCCTCGAAATAGGCGTCGAGCAGGATGGCGCCCGACGAAAAGGTGCGAAAATCCTCGAAGCCGAGCGCCAGGCACGAGGCGGGCCGCGGCAGGCCCGGAATGCTGCGCTTGGAAATGGCGGTCCCGCCGGAGCGCATCTTCCGTCCGGAGATCGTGTTGACGCGCTTTGCCGGTTTCTCGATGTCGTATTCGAGCCCGATTGCGGCTCGCCATTTGTCGAGCACGCGCAGATTGCCGAGACTGTCGGCCCAGCCCATGCCGGGCCACGCGAACTCCTGCTTCCCGCCGAGAATGGCCTCGCCGGCGGCGTCGACCTCGAACGCGTAAAGCCAGCCGTCCTCCTTGACCTCGACCACCTCGGTATCACCCGGACGGATGATGCGAATTTCGCCGGTGCCGCCTTGGTGGCCGCCGGCATACCAGAAATCCGCCACCTCGATACGGCCTTTGCTGCCAAGAATGCGCAACACATTGTCTTGAGCGAGGGAGATGCTGCAGGACACTTCCGCGACGATGCCGCCCGGAAAATGCAACAGCGCCGACGCCCATTCGTCGACGCCGGATTGGCCGAGATGCGCAGTGCCCACCACTTTGTCCGGCTCGGCGAAGGGCTTTCCGGCCTCGGCGCCGGCAATCAGCCGCGCCATCGAGACGGGATAGCCGCCGACATCGAGAATGCCGCCGCCGGCGAGATCCTTGGCGTAAAGCCGGTGCTCCGGCATGAAGCCCGGCATGGCGAAGCCGAAGCTGGATTTGATCATCTTGATGTCGCCGATCGCGCCGGCCCTGATCAGCTCGACCAGCTTGGCCGTCTGCGGATGCAGCCGGTACATGAAGGCTTCGCCGAGAAAGGTGCCGGCCTTGCGCGCGGCATGGATCATGGCGTCGGCCTCGAAGGCGGTCAGGCCAAGCGGCTTTTCGCAAAGCACATGCTTTCCGGCCTCGGCCGCCTTGATCGCCCATTCGGCATGACTTGGATGCGGCGTCGAAATATAGATCGCGTCGACATCCGGGTCGCCAAGCAAAGCCTCGTAGCCGTCGAGAATGCGGGCGCCGGGGAAAGCCTCGGTGAGCCCGGCCTTGCCCGGATTGCGCGCCCCTAAGGCGACCAATGTGCCGGTGCGCGAATGGGCGACGCCGCCGGCAAAAGCCTTGGCGATGTTGCCGGGCCCGAGAATGCCCCAGCGAACTTTTTCTGGTTTGGAAGTCATGTCAAATCTCCGTGGGGTGGCCGCGAGCAATCGCGATCGGACAAAAGAAAGATGGGTTAGCGAATGCGTGCGCCAGTGGCGTCGAAGAGAAGCGAGCGGTCGGCCTTGATCGACACCACCAGGTCGTCGCCATTCGCGCGATGCCGCGAGGCCTCGCGCTCGATGATCAGTTCCTCGCGCCCGCCCCCGGTCCCGGAATTGGCATAGACATAGCTCACCGATCCCAAGTGCTCGGCGACGTCGGCCTTGAGGGTAAGGTCGCAATCGCCCTGGCCGGCGTCGAAGAAATGCTCCGGCCGCACGCCGAGCACGACATCGCCGCCTATCGCAGGCAAGGCATCCGAAAGCGGCTTGCGCAGTCGCGCGCCGCGATGGTTGACCAGTTCGACGACCGCAGCGCCGTTTTCGGCGCCAACCATTTTCGCCGCCAGAAAGTTCATCTTCGGCGAGCCGACGAAGCCGGCAACGAAGCGGTTGGCCGGGTCGTCGTAGAGATCGAGCGGCGCGCCGATCTGCTCGATATTGCCGGCGTTGAGCACGACGATCCTGTCGGCCAGCGTCATCGCCTCGGTCTGGTCGTGCGTCACATAGACCATGGTAACGCCAAGCTCCTTGTGAAGGCGCGATATCTCGACGCGCATCTGCACCCGGAGCTCGGCATCGAGATTGCTGAGCGGTTCGTCGAACAGGAACACTTGCGGCTCGCGCACGATGGCGCGGCCGATGGCGACGCGCTGGCGCTGGCCGCCCGACAATTGCCGCGGCCGCCGCTTCATCAGCTCGGCAATGCGCAGGATCTCGGAAGCCCGCTTCACCCGCCGCTCGGTATCTGCCTTGGGGTTGCCGGTCATTCTCAGGCCGAAGCTTAGATTCTGCTCGACCGTCATATGCGGATAGAGCGCGTAGGACTGGAACACCATGGCGATGCCGCGATCGGCCGCCTCGACGTCGTTCACCACCTTGCCGCCAATGGCGATCTCGCCGTCGCTGATGTCCTCGAGCCCGGCGATCATCCGGAGCAGCGTGGACTTGCCGCAGCCGGAAGGGCCGACGAAGACGACGAATTCGCCGTCGTCGATGTCGATGTTGGCGCCGTGGACGATCTCGAAGACGCCGAAGCGCTTGATGACGTTTTTGAGTGTGACTGCCGCCATGCTGATCCTTACTTGATGGCGCCGGCGGCGATGCCGGCGACGAAATGGCGCTGCAGAAGCACGAACACGACGAGCATTGGCGCCGTCAGCATCACCGCGCCCGCCATGATGCCGCCCCAGGACACCTTGGTGAGACCGATCAGTGTGCCGAGCGCCACCGGCGCGGTCATTGCGCCCGGCTTGGAATTGATCAGCAGCGGCCAGAGATAGTTGTTCCAGGAGGCGAGGAACAGGATGATGGCGAGCGCTGCCAGCATCGGCCGTGCCAGAGGCAGGGCGACGAACAGGAATATCCGCCATTCCTTGACGCCCTCGACCTTGGCGGCGTCGAACAGCTCGTGCGGCATCATCGAAAAACTCTGCCGCATGAACAGCACGCCCAGCGAGTTGAACAGCGGCGGTACGATCAGCGCCACCCAGGTGTTGGCGAGCTTGAAGTCGCGCGCCACCATGATGAATTGCGGGATCAGCACGACCGCATAGGGCAGCGTGATGGTGCCGAATATGATGGCGACGACCATGCCCTTGCCGAAGAAGTTGTAACGCGCCAGCGCCCAGCCGGCCATCGAGGTCAGCATCACCGACAGGAAGGTATAGGTCACCGCCACCGAGACGGAGATGCCGATGGCGCCGATGAAATTGGTGCCGCGCTGCAGATTGCTGACATTGTCGAGGAAATTGCCATGCGGCAAAAGCTCGATGTCGGGGCTGAAGATGCCGTTGTCGGGCATCGTCGAAAAAACCACCATCATCCACAGCGGAAACAGCCAGACTAGCGCCAGCGGCGTCAGGAAGAGATGCAGCGCGATGCTGCGGCCCAATCTGGCCTGGGAACGGCTGACCCGGGAATGGCCAATTGGGGAGCGCGAGGTCATTTCGGTTCCCTCGTCAGCCATATCTGCACCAGCGAAATGGCAATCGCCAGCCCGGCCATGGTGTAGGCGATGGCCGAAGCGTAGCCGAAATTGAGCGACCGGAAGCCCTGGCGGTAAAGCAGCAGCCCGAGCGTTTCGGTGCCGCCGCCCGGCCCGCCGCGCTCGGTGATCAGGAAGGGCTCGGTGAACAGCTGCATGGTGCCGATGATCGACAGCACGGCGCAGAACACGATGATCGGCTTGAGCAGCGGCAGCGTGATGTAGAAGAACTGTTTGACCTTGCTGACCCGGTCCAGGGTCGCCGCCTCGTAGACATCCTCGGGAATCGACTGCAGGCCGGCGAGCAGGATGATGGCGTTGTAGCCGGCCCAGCGCCACGTCACCGCCATCATGATCACCGCCATCGCCGGGGTGACGTTGGTAAACCAGTCGACACTGGGCAGGCCGATGCTGTTCAGCAATTTGTTGATGATGCCGTAGTCGAGATTGAACATCAGCCGGAAAACCGCCGAATAGGCGACCTCGCCGACCACGACCGGCGCGAAGAAGGCAAAGCGGAACAGGCCACGGGCCTTGAGCAGCGGCGAATTCAAAAGCACCGCCATCACAATCGCCAGCGAAATCATCACCGGCACCTGGATGACAAGGATCAGCAATGTGTTCTTCAAGGCATTGAAGAAGGCCGGATCGCCGATCAGCCGGCCCCAGTTGAAGGTCGGCGCGAAACGCCATGGCACGGTGCGCGTCGCCTGGAACGAGATCAGGAAGGAATCGATGATCGGCCACAGCCAGAAGATCGAAAAGATCAGCAGATAAGGCGCGAGAAAGCGATACGCCGTGGCGTTCTGGTAGCGCATCGTTTTCCTCCTTTCTGCTTTTCAAGTCTCTTGCCTTCTCCCCTTGTGGGAGAAGGTGGATCGGCGCGTAGCGCCGAGACGGTTGAGGGGTGATGGCCGGAGTGCCGCCGGCGCCAAGCTGGAGCGCCCCTCATCAGTCGCCTTCGGCGACACCTTCTCCCACAAGGGGAGAAGGGGAGCCGTGCGCTCGGAGCCGCCTCGTTCAGATCACGACTTGACCGGCAGGCCGGTCGCCGCGGCGATCTGGCTTGCGGCATCGTCGAGCGCTGCCTTGGCGTCGGGATAGCCGCCGGCCAGATATTTGGTCTGCACCGCGCGGATGATGATTTCGGCGTCGCTCTGGAACGGCGTGCCGCGGCTGGGTACGACCTTGGGCAAGGTGCCGAGGATGTCCTTCCACACCGCTTGGCCACCCCAATAGGGCAGGCCTTCGGAGACATAAGGGTCGTTGAGCGCCGAAATCAGCGATGGCACCAGGCCGAAGCCTTTCAGCATGGTGATCTGGCCCTCATTCGTCGCAAGCGTGTATTTCAGATAGGCGTAGGCGGCTTCCTTGTTCTTCGACACCGAGGTGATGGCGAGCGAGGAGCCGCCGAGATTGGCGGCGCGCGGACCGTCGGCGGTCAGGCTCGGCATCAAATAGACGCCCCATTTGCCTGCCCCATCGGGCGATTCGGTGCGCACGGTGCCTTCATACCAGCCGCCATACATCTGCGTGGCGACCTTGCCGGCGGTGTTGTTGGTGATCTTGGTGCTCCAGTCGGCCGAGGAAATGATGCCGGCGTCCTTCATCTCCTTGATCTTGGTCATGGCATCGACGCATTTGGGCTGGTTGACGGTGATGGATTGACCATCGGCCGAGAAATAGGCGCAGCCCTGCTCGTTGGAGATCATGCGGAAGAATTCGGAATCGCCGTTGAAATCGGCGTTGGTCATCGTGACGCCGGGATTGGCGGCCTGGATCTTCTTGGCGGCGGCGATGAAATCGTCCCAGGTCTTGATCGAGGACGGGTCGACGCCGGCCTTCTCGTAGAAATCACGGCGGTAGAACATCGCCACCGGGCCCGAATCCCACGGCATCGCATAGGCCTTGTCGTCAACCTCGAGCTCGGTGCGCTTGAAGTCGGGGAATTTTGCCTGGTCTTCCGCGGTGTAGCCGAGCGTGTGCAGGTCGACGAAGCAATCCGGGAACTGGCTCCAGTAGTTTTCCGCTTCCCCGTTCTCGATCGTAACGATGTCAGGCAGCCCCTCGCCGCCGGCGGCACAGCCGGCGATCGATTTGTCGTAAGTCGGCTGGTTGCCGAGGTCCTCGACCGTGACCTTGATGTCGGGATACTGCTTGTTGAAGCCCGCTATGGTGGCCTTCAGCGACGAAGCCGCGATATTCCAGCTCCAGATCGTGATTTCACCGGACTGCGCAAAGGCCGGGCTGGAGCCCAAGGCAAGCGCGAGCGCGGCGCAGGTCAATTTTATGCGCATTGAAATCCTCCCATTTCAGTTGCTCTCTGTTTGCGAGCGTGGCTAGACTAGGCCTCGGGAACGCCTTGTCCGCGACAAAGGGAATAAGAAATGAGCGGAAAGTAAGATGCCGGAAAGGCCGTTTTACCAGCCCGGCGCCAGCAGCGTGGAGGGCCTGCCGCTGCTGCTGCAGATGTTCCACACCCAGCCCCTGGTGATGCTCAAGCCGCATTGGCATGCCCAGGTCGAGGTGAATTTCATCGTGCGCGGCGCCGTGCATTACCGCATGGATGGACACGGGCTTTCGCTCTCTGCCGGCGACATGTGCCTGTTCTGGGGCGGCCTGCCGCACCAGATGGACGAAGCCTCCGACGATGCCATCTATGCCGGCGCGCATCTGCCGCTGGTGCATTTCTTCCGGCTGCATTTGCCCGTCGATGTCCGCAACAGGCTGATGACGGGGGCGACGCTGGTGACCGACGCCACCGACCGGTCGGACGACCACAATTTCGAACGCTGGAACCGCTATGCCCGCTCCGGCGACCCGGTCAAGGCCGAGCATGCCGTCAACGAGCTTTTGCTGCGGCTGGAGCGGGTGCGCTTCGAGCCTTACCGGCTCGTGCCCGAAACCCTGGTCGAACAGGAGATAGGCAGTCCCTTCGATCAGCAATCGTTGCGCAATGTCGGGCGCATGTGCGACTTCATCGCCGAGAATTTCCTCTACGAGATCGATTGCGTCGATATCGCCGCGGCGGCCGATATCCATCCCAAATACGCCATGAGCATCTTCAAGAAATCGACCGGCATGACGCTCAACGAATATGTGAATTTGCTGCGCCTCAGCTACGCGCAGGCGCTGCTGATGCATCAGGATGCCAATGTGCTGCGCGTCGCCATGGAATCGGGCTTCGGTTCGCTCAGCGCCTTCAACAAGTCGTTCCGCAAGCTTGCCGGCATGTCGCCGTCGGATTTCCGCAGGGGCGTGGCGGGCGCCAGGTGACGGCTGGATTCAGCCGAAAGTAGCCAGGCTTCTCGGCAGGCGGTTCATTGGCAGCGGCCCGTTGGCGGTGATCAGGAACTGGTCCTCGAGATTGAAGCTGGCGAGACCGTCGATGTAGAGCGGGATCTCGAATGCCAGCACCATGCCGGCTTCGATCACGACATCGCTGTCGGCCGAAATGAACGGCCATTGCTCGGAAAACACGGAATGGCCGACGCTGTGGCCGAAATGGCCGCGGCGATAGGAATGCAGGCCCTGGCGCGCCAGGCTTTCGCTGGCGGCGTGATGCACGCCGGCGAACGGCTTTCCGGGCATAAGCGCGGCAAGCCCGTCGGCGAAGGCGCGTTCGGCTATCGCATGCAATTCGGCCTGTTCGGGCGACGGTGGCCCGAAGGTGAAATTCCGCGACATGTCCGAGGCATAGCCGTTCACGCTGCACACCATGTCGGCCTTGAGCGGATCGCCGGCGGCGGCGACCGCATCGGCCCTTTTGGGGCGAGCGCCCAGCGTGACGTATTCCGCCGTCGAGATTTGCTGCGATGACCCGGCGGCTGCATCGGCGACGCCTTGCCGGTAGAGCGCGATCAGCTCCGACTGACGCATGCCGGTCGCCGCATGCTGCTGCAGCCGCGACAGGCCGGCTTCCGACAGGACGATGCCTTGCTGCAGGAGGTCGATCTCGCTCTGCGATTTGACTGCCCGCAGCCTGTCGAGGATCTGCGAGCCGTTGACCAGGGCAGTCCCCGTCAACATCGCCTGCATTGCGGACAAATCGCTGGCCGGGACAAAATCCAGCTCGATGCCGAGCGTTGCACGCTCCAGCCCGAATTCGGCAAGCATCCTCTTCAGCTCGCGGACGGAGCGGGCAAGCTCGAAGGTCGCCGGGCGGGAAAAACCGGGCGCGCGGCCAACCAGGCCGGCCTCGATGCGCTGCGCAACGGGCCGGTCGGCCGTCGCCGGCTCAAACGACGCCGATTCGATCCAGATCGGATGCGTGCGCACCACGGCGCCGGCCATCGCCGCCCGGAGCTGGGCAGCCTGGAAATCCGCCACCACGATGCCGATCGGCAGGTCGTTTCGCTTGGGGATGACCACGAAACCGGCGCCGGCGCGGCGGAACAGGCCGGCCGGGCCGATCCAGGCGCCGGTGGCGTACTGGAACGCCTCGGGCTCGCAAAGCACCAGCGCCTCGATGCCGGCGCGCTGCATCAGGTCTGTTGCGCGCTCGCGGTCGACAAAGCCGGTCATGGGTTCCCTCCAGTGCGATCGAATTCGATGCCGACGCGGCGGCATTTGGCCTTAGCGTAGCTTCAGTGCCGCGGTGGAGCAGCTTTTTTCTGGAAGCGCTGTTCACCTTGAGAGTTCGACGCCAGGACGGGAAACGAAAAAGCCGCGGCGAACCGCGGCTTTTCAACGCGACAATTGTCGGCTTCGAAAGCTTATTCGGTTTCGTCGGAAGTGTCGTCGGCAGTGTCTGCCGCGTCTTTCGCGGCCTTCCTATCCAGCGCTGCCTGCAAGGCCAGCGTAGCCCGCGGTGAGGCCGGTGTCGTTGCAACGACCGCCATTGCATGAGCAACTCCGGTCGTCGACTTGTCCTTGGCTGCGGCGGAGGTGGCGGCTCCGTGTCCCTGCGAGCCGGCCCCGGCCGAGTTTCCGCCGTTACCGTTGCTGCCGCCATTGCCGTTGCCATTGCCATTGCCGCCGGGAGCAGCGAGGACCGGAGACGCGACAAGGGTGAGAGCGGCTACAGTCGCGAATAGACAGGTGCGCGTTTTCATAGTTCCTCCTTCGAGTCGCCCTCCCGCCAGGATGGGTTCCAGATGAAAAACGTCAGGACTTTCCAAAGTGGAAGCCCGCTATCTAACAAGCTTTGTTCAAACACAGCATTCTGCAAGACGGACCTTGGTCCGGGATCGACGCGCAAAAGTCTGAAATCCCAGGAGCTTACTTCCCGCAAGGAGACGCCTGCTGGTCAAAGGTGGCAAAGCGACAGACTCGCTTCGCCTAAGCAGCCAAAGCTGGCGTACGATCCCACAGGGGCGAGGTGATCGGGCTATGTCGGCCATTTTAGCAGGCTTGAAATCGCCGCGACCTCAACCGCCTGAAACGAAAAAGCCGCGGCGGACCGCGGCTTTTCGATGCTTGATTTCCCTTGAGAGAAATGGAGCGGGTGAAGCGATTCGAACGCTCGACCCCAACCTTGGCAAGGTTGTGCTCTACCCCTGAGCTACACCCGCTCGCGCGGCTTTTGGGCCGCAAGCCGCGCCTATATGGCTGAAGAGCGCGGCGATTGCAACAGGGAATTCGCAGGCTTTTTGCTTCGCCGGCAATGCGGACAAGCCATGCTTGCGAGACGTCGCAAGGCAATCGCCCCCGCGTTGCGCGACGGGCTTGTCTTGGCCGCATCATTGGCCGTAAACGGCGTTAGCCGAACAAGCCGTTGAAAGCGGGCCATCAGAAGAAAGACCGATGCCGAAGACCAAAGCCGAACTTTTCGCCTTTCTTGCCGGACTCGGGATCGAGGTATCGACGCGGCGGCATCCGCCGCTGTTCACGGTTGCCGATTCGCAGGCGCTGCGCGGCGAGATTGCCGGCGGCCACACCAAGAACCTGTTCCTCAAGGACAAGAAGGACAATTTCTTCCTGGTCAGCGTCGACGAGGAGGCGGTGGTCGATCTCAAGCAGATCCACCATCTGATCGGCGCTGCGGGGCGCGTGTCTTTCGGCCGGCCGGAGATGCTGATGGAGCTTCTCGGCGTCGTCCCGGGCGCGGTCACGGTGTTCGGGCTGATCAACGATACCGAGCGAAGGGTCAAGGTCGTTTTGGACGAGGAGCTGATGGGCCATGCGGTGGTCAATGCCCACCCGCTGACCAACGAAGCGACGACGTCCATCGCTGCCGCGGACCTGGTCAAATTCGTCGAGGCAACCGGACATGATGCTGTTATCTTGAAAGTCTCGGCATGATCGCCACATGGGTGACTGAAACCGGGTTCTAAAGACGGATGTTGCGCCCGTCCCTTGGCCGGCGGCGCGACTGAAAGGCGATGAGATGAGCGATAGCAACCCCTTTGGCGGCCCATTTGGCAGCAATGGCGGCCAGTATGCCACCACCGTGCAATATGGCGGCACCGATGCCGCGCGTGAGAAGGTCGCGCTTGCGGAGGCGCCGGCCGACGTCATCAAGGACACAACGACCGCTGGATTTGCCGCCGACGTGATCCAGGAATCGCGCCGCCAACCGGTGCTGGTCGATTTCTGGGCGCCATGGTGCGGCCCCTGCAAGCAATTGACGCCGCTGCTGGAGAAGGCGGTGAAAGCCGCCGGCGGCAAGGTCAAGCTGGTCAAGATGAATATCGACGACCATCCATCGATCGCAGGCCAGCTTGGCATCCAGTCGATACCGGCGGTCATTGCCTTCAAGGACGGCCAGCCGGTCGACGGCTTCATGGGCGCCATTCCCGAGAGCCAGATCACGCAATTCATCCAGAAGGTTGGCGGCAAGAACGGTGGCGCGCCGCAAGTGGCCGAAGCGCTGGCCGCGGCTGCCGAGGCGCGCGACGCCGGGGATGTGCAGACGGCGGCCGACATTTACGATGCCATCCTGGAACAGGCGCCGGCGACGATCGAGGCGATCGCCGGCTTGGGCGATCTGCTGTTCGAGGCCGGCGATGCCGAAGGTGCCGAGGCGGTGCTGGCGCGGGCGCCGGAAGCGAAGAAGGATGCGCCCCAGCTCGCCGCGCTGCGGGCCAAGATGGCGCTCGCAGCGCAAGCCGCGGCACTCGGCAATCCGGCGGAACTGGAACGGCGACTGGCCGAAAATCCCGGGGATCACCAGGCACGGTTCGAGCTTGCCATGATCCAGAACGCCAAGGGTGATCGCATGGCGGCGGCCGACAATCTGCTGGCGATCATCAAGGCCGACCGCTCGTGGAACGACGACGGCGCCAGAACCCAGTTGCTGCAGCTCTTCGAGGCATGGGGCATGACCGACGAAGCAACGCTGTCGGCACGGCGCAAACTGTCGTCGCTGCTCTTTTCCTGAGCCGGCGCAGACTGTTTTGTCGCGCGGCCTTGCGGTGGGCGGCGGCTGCGCCAGATTAGGTTTTCGGACGGCGTTCGATTTCAGGTTTCCGGTGTTGCGCCTTGTGCCGGCCGGGAGGAGACGGATTTGGTGCGCTTCCTGACAAAGCGATCGGAGGATTGAGGTGCAGGCGGGAAACGCGCATTACCGGCTCGCTGCGGACTTACCGTCGACCATGCCGATCTTTCCGCTTGAAGGCGCATTGCTGCTGCCGGGAGGCCGCATGCCGCTCAACATCTTCGAGCCGCGCTATCTGCAGATGGTCGACGAGGCGATCGCCGGGCCGCGGCTGATCGGCATGATCCAGCCCAGCCTTGACGGTGCGCTGCGTCCCGGCGGCGAGCCGGAGCTCTGCAATGTCGGCTGTGCCGGGCGCATCATTGCGCTGTCCGAGAGCGGCGACGGCCGTTACCTGATTTCGCTGCAGGGCGTGTGCCGGTTCCGCATTGTCCAGGAACTCACGGTCAAGACGCCGTTCCGCCAGTGCCGGTTGGCACCCTTTCTCACCGATCTCGACGACGACCAGGCAGAAGCCGAGATCGATCGGCCGGCGCTGCTCAAAGCTTTTCGCGCCTATCTGCAGGCCAACGATCTGGAGGCCGACTGGGAAAGCGTCAGCCGCGCCGAAAACGCCATGCTGGTCAACGCGCTGTCGATGATGGCGCCTTACGGGCCGGCCGAGAAACAGGCGCTGCTCGAAGCGGCCGATCTGAAGACACGCGCCGAAACGCTGATCGCCATCACAGAAATGGCGCTGGCGCGCGACAATGAGGATTTCGGTTCGAGTTTGCAGTAGGTTGGCCCTCCTTCTCCCACAAGGGGAGAAGGACGTCCGCGCTCGAAACCTTAACCGATTGCCTTGTGGAAGGATGGATCGAATGGCGGATGGACGTGACGGGAACAGGACTGTCGATCCCAAGCTGCTGGAACTGCTGGCCTGCCCGCTGACCAAGGGGCCGCTTGCCTGGGATCCGGAGCGCGGCGAGCTTATCTCGCGGGTGGCAAAGCTTGCCTATCCGGTGCGGGACGGCATTCCGATCATGCTGCCCTCGGAGGCGCGTGTCATCGCCATAGATGATGCCATGCCACCGCCGCCGCGCCTGGGTGGCTCGGGATAAGGCCGGTCTATAGCGATCTTTCGCACCCCCCTCTGTCCCGCCGGCATCAAAGTTCAGCACCGCAGCAGCGCTCCGACGAAGGATGAGGCCTATTGAAAATTGCGCCCCTTGGGCATGACCTTCTCTGCCTTTCCCAATAGTTCCGTTTGCGCGATGCTGCCCGGCCGAACCTCGTCTGCACTGCTCGAAGGCTCATCCGCAGGTCTTGCCTCTTCCAGCAGCACCGACAGCCACGGCGTCAGATCCTCGACCTTCTCGGCGACGATATGGATGACGTCCGATTCCGATTGCAGCTTGCCGGTGACGCGGATGAGACGCGCGCCCATGACGATGGGGCGGAAGCGGTCGAAGGTCCTTTCCCAGAAAATGATGTTGGCGACCGCATTCTCGTCTTCCAGCGTCAGGAAAATCGCCTTGCCATTGCCCGGCCGCTGCCGCACCAGCACGAGGCCGGCGACCGAAACGCGCCGGCCGTCCCGCACCTGGCCGAGGCGCGCATTGGGCGTGACGCCGGACCGATCCAGCCTTTCACGCAGGAAGGCGACCGGGTGCGCCTTCAGCGACAGGCCGAGCGAGCGGTAATCGTGGACGACGTGCTCGCCGAGCGGCATTGTCGGGAGCCTGGTTTCGGGCTCCAGATCGCGCAAGCGGATCGCCGGCTGGTCGAACAGCGGCAGCTTTTCGGCGGCACTCTTGCCGTCGAGCGCGCGGACCGCCCATAGAGCGTCGCGACGGTTCAACCCAAGCGAGCGGAAAGCATCGGCCTGTGCCAGTTTCTCGATCTCGTCGACGTTGAGGCCCGAGCGCAGCCAGACGTCGCGCACGGATGCATAGCCGGCGCCTCGCCTCGACACAAACGCTTCCATGCGCTCCTTCGACAGGCCCTTGACCTGGCGAAAGCCAAGCAGGACGGCATGGCTGGTCCGGATGACGCCGCGCATCTGGGCATGGCGGTCAAGGATACGATCCGGATCGAAAGGCGATTTCTCCAAGGCGCAATCCCAGCCGGAAAAATTGACGTCGACCTCGCGGATCTCGACGCCGTGGTCACGCGCGTCGCGGACAAGCTGGGCAGGCTGGTAAAAACCCATCGGCTGGGAATTCAGGATCGCGGCGCAGAACACGTCGGGATAGAAGGTCTTGAACCAGCAGGAGGCATAGACCAGCAGGGCGAAGGAGGCGGCGTGGCTTTCGGGAAAGCCGTATTCGCCAAAACCCTCGATCTGCTTGAAGCAGCGCTCGGCGAAGTCTCTTTCGTAACCCTTGGCGACCATGCCGTCGACCATTCTCTTGCGATAATTGCCGATCGTACCGGTGCGCTTGAATGTCGCCATGGCGCGGCGCAGTTCATCGGCCTCGCCCGGCCTGAAGCCGCCGGCGACGATGGCGATCTTCATCGCCTGCTCCTGGAACAGCGGCACGCCCAGCGTCCTGCCGAGTATTTTTTCCAGTTCCGGCTTGGGATATTCGGGTTTTTCCTTGCCTTGCCGGCGGCGCAGATAGGGGTGGACCATGTCGCCCTGGATCGGGCCGGGCCGCACGATCGCCACCTCGATGACGAGGTCGTAAAAGCTTTTCGGCCGCAGCCGCGGCAGCATCGACATCTGCGCGCGGGATTCGATCTGGAAGACGCCGATCGTGTCGGCGCGGCAGATCATGTCGTAGACATGTTTGTCCTCGGCCGGGAGGGTGGCCAGCACATAAGGCCGGCCGTACTCGTCCCGCGCGTTCGGATAGTGATCCTGAAGCAGGGTGAAGGCGCGCTGCAGGCAGGTCAGCATGCCGAGCGCCAGCACGTCCACTTTAAGGATTTTCACCGCGTCGAGGTCGTCCTTGTCCCACTCGACCATCTTGCGCTCGTCCATCGCCGTCTTGACGATGGGCACGATCTCGTCGAGTCGGTCCCTGGTGATGACGAAACCGCCGACATGTTGCGACAAATGACGGGGAAAGCCCATGATCTCGTTGGCGCATTCGATCACATGCCTTGTCGATGGATCGGTCTGATCGAGGCCGCCGGCCTTTGTCTCCTTTTCGCCGAGCTCTGAGGTCGACCAGCCCCAGATCGAGCTGGACAGCGCGCTCCGGACGTCGTCCGACAGGCCCATCGCCTTGGCCACTTCGCGCATTGCCGAGCGGCTCCGGTAGCTGACGACGGCGGCGGCCAGCGCGGTGCGCTTGGTGCTGTATTTGGAATAGATGTACTGGATGACCTCCTCGCGCTTTTCATGCTCGAAATCGACGTCGATGTCGGGCGGTTCGTTTCTTTCCTCGGAAATGAAGCGCTCGAAAAGCGTGTCGATCTTGTCCGGGCCAACTTCGGTGATGCCGATGCAGAAGCAGACGATCGAGTTGGCGGCGGAGCCGCGCCCCTGGCAGAGAATGTTCTGGCTGCGGGCGAATTTGACGATGTCGTAGACGGTCAGGAAATAGCGCGCGTAGTTCAGGCGCTCGATCAGAGCGAGTTCCTCCTCGATGCGCTGCGTCACAAAAGCGGGCACGCCCGAGGGGTAGCGGATGGCGGCTCCCTCCTTGGCCAGCCTTTCCAGCTCGGCCTGCGGCCCGAGGCCCGATTCCGTCGGCTCATCGGGATAGTTGTATTGCAGGTCACTGAGCGAGAAGGTCAGCTCGCCGGCAAAACGCAGCGTTTCCGCCAGCGCTTGCGGGTGCCTGCGGAAAAGCCGTGCCATCTCCAGCGGCAGCTTTAAGTGACGCTCGGCATTGGCCGCCAGTTCCAGCCCCACCTCGGCGACGGGCACATTGAGGCGGATCGCCGTCAGCACGTCCTGCAGCGGGCGCCGTTCCGCCGTATGGTAGAGCACATCGTTGGTCGCCATCAGCGGGATGCCGGCCAGTTCGGCCATCGCCGCCGCCTGCTCGATCCGGAAGCGGTCGTTGCCGCGGTAATCCGGCGAAACAGCCAGCCGCAGCCTTTCGCCGAAGCGATCCCTGAGCCGGCTAAGCAAAGCGAGGCTATCGTTCGCGTCCGCCGACAGATCCGGCAGGATGGCCAGCGACAGGCGATCGCCCCATTCGAGAAGGTCGTTCTGTTTGAGAAGCGTTGCCCCTTTTTCGTTTTCGTCACGCAGATTGGCCTGCGTCAGCATGCGGCAGAGATGACCCCAGCCCTTGCGGTCCCGCGGGTAGGCGAGGATGTCCGGCGTGCCGTCGCAAAACACCAGGCGGCAGCCGGGATGATAGGAAACACCTTCCACTTTGGCCTGCTGCCAGGCGCGCACAACGCCCGCCACCGTGTTGCGGTCGGCGAGCCCGATCGCCGAAAATCCCATGAATTTTGCCGCGACCACCAGCTCCTCCGGTTTCGAGGCGCCGCGCAGGAACGAGAAGTTCGACTGGATGCCGAATTCGGCATAGGGGATGGCCGTCAGCGCATTCATGCGAAGACCCCATGCATGAACCAGCGCGGCGAAGGCTGCGAGGCGCCGTAGAGGCCCTGGCGATAGAGCCAGTAACGGCGGCCATCGGCATCCTCGATGCGGAAATAATCCCGGGTCGGCTCATCTTCTCGTCCCGCCGCCCCTCGCCACCATTCCGGCGCGATGCGCTCCGGCCCTTCGGCGCGCGCGACCCGATAGAGCGCGCGCCGCCAGCGGAAGTTCAAAGGCGGGCCTTCCGGCATTTCGGTGGCCGGCACCTCGATCGGCTCGGGCGAACGGAAAAGCCGGATCGGCCGTTCCGGCTGGAAGACGGTCGTGGGAGCGTCCTTCGCCTTGTCGGGCTGCTTCGGCGGCGAGCTTCTCTGCGGCGCCTCCGTGAAGGGAAGGGTGGCGACGGCGCGCTCCGGCAAATGGCTCTCGACGGCGACCGGCTTCAAGACCGCGCCTTCGCCGAGCCGGGCGCGAATGCGGTCGGCAAAAAGCGCGATATCGGCACCGTCGTCGCTCGTCTCGCCGGCAAGGTCTGCCTGCTGCATGTCGAAGGCGGCGGCGGTCAGCACCGAAAGGCGCACGAGGTCGAAGCCATAGCCGGCGTCGATATCCTGTTCGAGCGCGGCAAGCCTTTCGTGGAACAATTTCTGGATCAGCCGCGGCTCGCGCAGAGGCCGCGAGGTGCCGACGGCGATGCGGCTGACGCCGCCATCGACGCGGAAAAGCAGCAGCGCCAGCCGCCTCGCGCCCTCGCCGCGACGCTCGAGGTCGCTCTTCAAGGTGGTTGCCAGCATGCCTGTCAGCCGCTCGATGTCCTCGGTCAGCATGATCGGCTCGGCAAGGTGACGCTCGACCGAAAGCGGTGCCACCGGCAGGCGCGGCGACACGGCCTCCTCGAGGCGGCCAAGCGCCTGGTCGAGGCGCAAGAGCAGCGATGCGCCGAAGCGGCGGGCCAGCGGCGCGCGCGGTGCCGCCATGACGGCGCCCGCCGTGCGCAGGCCGACGCTTTCGAGGCTGGCGCGGACCTCCGGGCCGATGCGCAGCGCCGCCAACGGCAAGGGCGCGAGAAGCGCTTCCTCCTCACCATCGGGAACGATGCGGTCGCCGGCAAACCGCGCCGCCGCCCAGGCAGCACCAGGCGTGGCGGCAAGCCCGGCGCGGACATCGAAGCCCTGATGGAAAAAACGCGACAGGATATCGTCCAGCATCGAGCGTTCGCCGCCGAAAAGATGGGTGCAGCCGGTGACGTCGAGATAGAGGCCGTCGGTCCCGTCGAGCGCCACCAGCGGGGTATAGCGGTCGCACCAGTCGGCGAGGCCTTCGAGAAGGCGCCGGTCGGCCTCCGGATCGGCCTCCACGATGTCGATCGAGGGATGCATGGCGCGCGCATCGGCTATGCCCATGCCGCGCTTCAGATTAAGTGTCTCAGCCCGTTCGTCGAGGGCGGCGATGCGCTGGGTGTTCCCTTGGCGATGGCTGATCACCAGCGGCAGGTGATCCGACGGCCGGGAACGCCAGGACCGCCCCAGACGCTGCCGCAGGATCCTCTCGGCGGCGAGATGCGGAAACCACAGGGATAGGATTCTTTGGCCGTTCTGGGGCCCATTCCTGAGACCTTCCTTGCTCGCCCCGTCTTTCTTCGAATATGCGTTCATCGGGGTTCCACTCCAGTGTGAATTTTCCGGGCAAGGCCGTGCGGCTCTTGCCGATGGCGACGGTGAAGGCGGGCCGGCCGATCGAGCCGGCGAGCGGCCCGGCAAGCGTCTTACGCGTTGCCGCCGGTGCCGCCGACAGGATGAGGCGGACGGGCGCTGCCGTCGGCTCGGGCTCGCCGGCCTGGCGCAGCAGGAACAGCGGCCGGCCGGCACTCTGCGCCCGGGCGTGCAGCCGCCGCGTCGCGGTGAGGTCAAGCCGCTGCGGGCTGCCGCGGATTTCGAGGATGACGGCGGCCAGCGCCGTCATCCTGGCAGCCTCCTCGGCGACCCACAGCGCATCGAGCAGCCTTGGCGCCTCGGAAAACAGCAATTGCTCCGGCTCGATGCCGAAGAAGGCATGAAGCCCCCTGGCATAGGGAAAGCCGGCCTCGCGGAAAACCTCGGATGTGCCGATCCACAGCACCGGCAGTCGCGGCCCCTGGCTGAGGATCAGGCTGACGAGCGACAAGACAAAACCGGCGACGGCCCCGGCATCGCGGGTCGCGGCGCCATGAAACTCGCTCAGCGCCGCTTTCGGCAGGCCGCCGCTCAGCGCAGCATCGAGGCGCTCGGCGCCGGTGCGCAAAAACGCATCGGGCGGCGCCACGGCAAGACCGCGCCGGACAATCGTCAGATTCCGAGCGGGTGTCGGATGCCGAGAGGGTGTCAGACTCTGACGAGGGACATCCGCGTCAAACGACGAACCGGCCGGCGCCTCCAGGCGCTCGGGCAAGGTCCCTTCGATTTTCGCGATCTGGCGGCGCAGGGCAAAAACAGTCTCCCGCGCCACGGCGCTTGTCGCCATGACGGTCAGCTTCCACTCACAATTGTTCCTGTTATGTTCCCTATAGATTCCAGAGGCCGCCCGAAGAGTCAAGCGGAGTCATGGGGAATTTATTCCTGTAGTGGGGGCATGACACGGGCACTCCAGCCCGGCCATTTGCCGAGTCCGGCCCGAAAGCCTATATGCCGGGATCAAAGGACAAAGCATGGCTCGCATCTACCAAACACGCATCTGGCACGACCAGCTTTCGCCAACGATGGAGGAAATCGAGCTCCTGGCGCTGGAGGCCTATGCCCATCTGCCGGAGGAGTTTCGCAAGCTGACCGGCGAGATCGTCATTCAGATCGCCGAATTCCCGACCGACGAGATCATGGACGACCTTTCTCTGGAAACGCCCTTCGACCTGCTCGGCCTGTTCGAGGGGCGCGGCATCGCCGAGCGCTGGAATCCGCAGACCGGCGAAGGCCCGAACCGCATCACGCTCTACCGCCGCGCCATCCTCGACTACTGGGCCGAGAACGAGGAAACGCTGGGCGACATCGTCACCCACGTGCTGATCCACGAGATCGGCCACCATTTCGGCCTGTCGGACGACGATATGGAGAAGATCGAAGAGGCAGCGGAGTAGGATGTGCTGATATTCAGGTGATGCCGGCCTGCGAACGGCGGCTTCCTGCGCTTACCTACAGCGCCGCGCGCCCTATTGGGCGCGCAAAGGACGCTGTAGAACTTTGATTTTGCGCATGACCTTTCCGAAATCGATCTCGATTTCGGAATCATGCGCGGGCTCACGTACCCAAAAGTACGCTCCGCTCCGGTTCTCGGAAACCACCCAGTCTGGTCGCTTCGCGCCCGTCTTCGACTCCGGCGCGGCCTGACCTGAATCTAAGTCTACCAGTCGCTGAGCTTGGTGTCGGGGCCGTATTCCTGGCCCTCGACGTCCTTCACCACCGCCTGGCCGCAGCGCATGGTCTTGGCCTCCTTGTCATAGGCATAGGTCGGCGAACCGAACAGATGCCAGCCCGTGTTGAGCGCCGCCGTCACCTTGTGGCAGAAGCTGGCGTCGTCCGGGCCGGACAAAAAGCGGTAGAGTTTCATTTTCAATCCTGTCGTCAGTTACGATAATCATGCGCGAACAGCGGCGGCCTTCGCCAGCAGTTTTTCGGCCTGCGCCAGATGCAGCCGCTCGACCATCTTGCCGTTCAGCGCAACTACCGCCTTGCCGGTATTTTCGGCGAGCGCGAAGGCTTCCTTGACTGTGCGCGCCTCGGCCAATGCTTCAGGCGTCGGCGCAAAGGCGCGGTTCGCGGCTTCGATCTGCGCCGGATGGATCAGCGACTTGCCGTCAAAACCCATCGCGGCCGCTTCCGTGCACTGGCGCGCAAAGCCGTCCATATCGCGAAAATCATTGAAGACGCCATC
This sequence comes from Mesorhizobium sp. M1328, assembly GCF_040318075.1. Taxonomy (NCBI): domain Bacteria; kingdom Pseudomonadati; phylum Pseudomonadota; class Alphaproteobacteria; order Hyphomicrobiales; family Phyllobacteriaceae; genus Mesorhizobium; species Mesorhizobium sp. M1328. Next base: position 588,132 of record NZ_JAMYLO010000001.1, read on the forward strand.
GAGCAGGTCGAGGCCGCCGGCACGCGCCGCGAGCACCATTTGCATCAGCCACGGCACAAGATAGCGCCGGTCGGGCGTGGCGAGAATGCCCGTGTCCTTGACCAGGTCGTTCGTTCCGGCAACGAAACAAACCAGTCGAGAGGCCGGGTCGCGGCCGAGCTCGGCGATCGGCCCGATGTTGAGCAGCGCCTTGGGCGTCTCGATCATCGCCCACAGCTTGACTTCGTCGGGGATAAAATTGTCGTCGAGCACGTCGCCTGCCTCGAGAATGTCGCGCGGCGTGTCGACCTTGGGCAGCAGGATGGCGCCGGGCGTGCATCTTGCCGCGGCCAGCAGATCGTCGGCGCCCCATTCGCTCGACAGCGCGTTGATGCGCACGACCATCTCGCAGCGCCGGTCGGAACGGCCGGCGAAAATCCCCGCCAGCTTTTCGCGCGCGGAAGGCTTGTCGGCCGGGGCGACGGCGTCCTCAAGATCGATGACGACGGCATCGCAGGCCAGCGACGGGATTTTGGCCAGTGCCTTGTCGTTCGAAGCCGGGACGTAAAGCACCGAGCGGCGCGGGCGGGAGGGTTCGGCAGTCATCTCCGATCTATGCCGCCTGCAACCGGCCGAGGCAAGCCGTGCATAAAAACTGCACGCAATTTCGGAAAATCTCCTCGTCTCCGCCCCGCTTGCCACCCGACAGAATGCGACAGGGGCGGCATGCAAGAGCAAACGAACTCCCGTTGGTCCCTGCCGTACCGGCTTCGCCGCGAAAGCTGGTGGCTCGTCGATCCGCCCCAGACTTCGGCAAACCTCCTCCCTTTCGTCCGCAAATCCCTGCCCACCGGCCGCATCAAAGCCGCCGAGAAAGCCCGATCATGACAGTATTCCTCTCGGCGGCGCCGAGCTATTGCAGCCGCTTCGGCGTTGCCGTCCTGCTCGTCGCGTTGGCTGATTTCTTCTTCTATGGCCAACCGGCCGGCATCACACTTTTCCTGTTCGGCGTTGCGATTGCCGCGGCGAGCATGGCTCTCCATCCTCTCGGCATCTTCAACGATGGCAGGTTCTGGTTCAAGCCGGTTGCGCTGATTATGGCGCTGCTGCCGCTTGTGGAAAATGTCAGCGCACTGTCCGTCTCGATCGCGCTGGCGGCGACGGCCATCTTCGCGCTTTCACTGGCCGGACGGTTGCGGTCCGGCCTTGCCCGCATTGCCGGCCAACTTTCGCTGTTCCTGCTAGCAACGCCATTTCGGCTGGTCCTGGATTTCTTCCGCTGCCGCAAGGCGGCGCGGCGGCTTGGCCGGCGGCGCGTGCGCCTTGCGGCGATCGCCGTCTGGGTCATGCCGCTGAGCCTCGGCGCGGTGTTCCTCGCCTTGTTCGGCGCCGCCAATCCGGTCATCGAATATTGGTTCTCGCTGATCGACCTGATGGCACTGCTCGACCTCATCCAGCTGCCACGTCTCGCCTTCTGGCTGTTCGTGCTTGCCGGCGTCTGGGCCCTTCTGCGGCCGCGCCTGCCGCGCTTTCTCCGCCGCCGCAGCGTGTCCCCAGCAAGCGCACCGGCGACGCCGGCCACCAGGACCACCATCGAGGACATCATCTTCGGCAAGGCCGCTATTCTCCGCGCGCTTGTCGTCTTCAACATCCTGTTCGCGGTGCAGAGCGCACTCGACGCCACCTATCTGTGGGGCGGTATCGCGCTTCCCGACGGGCTGACCTATGCCGCCTACGCGCATCGCGGCGCCTATCCGCTGATCGTCACGGCGCTATTGGCGGCCGGCTTCGTGCTGGCGGCGCTGAGGCCGGGAAGTGCGACCTCCGGCGATCCGCTCATCCGCCGGCTGGTTTATGTCTGGGTGGCGCAGAACGTGGTCCTGGTCATCTCGTCGATCCTGCGGCTCGATCTCTATGTCGGCATCTATGCGCTGACCTATTGGCGTGTCGCCGCCTTCGTCTGGATGGGGCTGGTGGCGGCGGGCCTTGTCCTGATCATAGCCCGCATTGCGCGCGAAAAGTCCAACGAATGGCTGCTTTCCGCCAATCTTCTGACGCTATCGGCGACGCTTTATGCCTGCTCGTTCATCAACTTTGCCGCGCTGATCGCCAACTACAATGTCGAGCATTCCCTCGAAATGACCGGCCAAGGCACCCAGCTCGACGTCTGGTACCTGCGCTCGCTCGGGCCCGGCGCCTTGCCGGCGCTCGATCGCTTCGTCCAGCACCAGAGCAGGACGGTTTCCGCGGAGGATGCCTCCACCCGCGAACTCGCCGGCTGGTACGCGCAGGACGAAGCACGCTTCCGCGCCGGCCAGGAAAACTGGCGCGGCTGGAGCTTTCGTGACTGGCGGCTCAACCGCGCCCTCGACAGGCGTGGCCCGTTCGTGGTTCCTCCGATGTCCGAACCCTTCATGCCGGGCCGCTGATTTGATGCCGCACCACATACTGGTCGCCGACGACGATCCGCACATTCGCGAAATCATCTGCTTCGCGCTCGAAAAGGCCGGCATGAAAACGCTGACGGTGCCGAACGGCGCGGCTGCCTTGCAGGCGATCGAACGCCGTGCTCCCGATCTTGTCGTGCTCGACATCGGCATGCCGGAAATGGACGGGCTGGAAGTGTGCCGGCGGCTGCGCCACACATCCGACGTGCCGGTGCTGTTCCTGTCCGCGCGGGATGAAGAGATCGACCGCATCCTCGGGCTGGAAATGGGCGGCGACGATTATGTCACCAAGCCGTTCAGCCCGCGCGAGCTGGTCGCCCGCGTCAACGTCATTCTGCGCCGCGCCCGGCCCACGCCGAAACCAGCCGACGACCGGCAATTCTCGCATGGCAGACTGTTGCTGGTTCCGGCAAGCCATACAGCCAGCTTCGACGGCAAGCCACTGGTTCTGACCTCGATCGAATTCGCGATCCTGCAAGGATTTCTGGCAAGGCCGGCGCATGTGCTTGGCCGCGACATGGTGATGGCCAATGCCTATGCGGCCAACATCCATGTCGCAGACCGCACCGTCGACAGCCATATCCGCAACATCCGCGCCAAACTGGCGGCGGTCGGCTGCCTTGATGCAATCGAGACCGTGCACGGCGTCGGCTTCCGGCTGGGTAAATGCGGCGCGTGACCGCGCAGAAATGGCGGCCACGGCTTGCCACGGTCGTCATTGCCATCCTGATCATGGTGATGGCACTGCCGCTGGCCGGCCTGTTCTTCTTCCGGCTCTACGAGAACCAGCTGATCCGCCAGACCGAGGCCGAGCTGATCGCACAAGGTGCCGCCCTTGCCGCGATCTACGCGCAAGAGGTCCGTGAGGCCGGCCTTGCCCCGGAAAAGCTCGGCACACCCATGCCTCCGCCCGATACCGGCGATCGGGCTTCTCGCTACCTGCCGATCGAACCGCGCCTCGATCTTGCGTCCGACAGGATCCTGCCGACCCGGCCCGCAGCCACCGCGGCCAGCGTCGATCCTGCCTTCGCGGCGATCGGCGCGCGGCTGTCGGGCATACTTGCCGAGACGCAGAAGACCACGCTAGCCGGCTTCCGGCTGCTCGATCCGAGAGGCGTGGTCATCGCCGGGCGTGAGGAAGCCGGCCTGTCGCTCGGCGCTGTCGAAGAAGTTCGCGCAGCACTTGCCGGCCGCTACGCCAGCGCGCTTAGGCTGCGGGTTCCCGACCAGCCGTCGCCGCCGCTCTATTCGGTCAGCCGCGGCACCAAGGTTCGCGTCTTTGTCGCCATGCCGGTTGCGGTCTCCGGCAAGGTCGCCGGCGTGGTCTATCTGTCGCGGACGCCGAACAACATCGTCAAGCATCTCTATGGCGAGCGCGGCAAGGTGGCGCTGGCGGCAATCGCCATCCTCGGCGGCACGCTGCTGATCGGGCTGGTCTTCCTGCGCACCGTCAGCCGGCCGATTTATGCGCTGATGGAACGCACGAAACGCATCGCCGCCGGCGACCGCGCGGCGATCAGGCCGCTCGATCACCACGGCACGCGCGAAATGGCAGCGCTTTCCGCCGCCTTCCTCGACATGGCCGAAAAGCTGCACGCACGCTCCGACGGCATCCAGACCTTTGCCACCCACGTCTCGCACGAGCTCAAATCGCCGCTGACGGCGATCCAGGGGGCGGCCGAACTGCTGCGCGATTCGGGCAGCGCGATGGACGAGGCCAAGCGGCGGCGCTTCTCGGACAATATCGTCACCGATGCCGGCCGGCTCAATCTGCTGGTGCGCCGCCTGCTCGATCTGGCGCGCGCCGAAAATCTCGAGCCGAGCGGCGAAAGCACATCGCTCGGTGCGGCACTGGCGCTGCTGCCGGCCGATGACAGGCTGGCGGTACGCCTCGAGGCGGGCGCCGAGATCGGGCTGCGCATATCGGCTGAAAACGCCACGATCGTGCTGGCCAACCTTATCGACAATTCGGCGCGGCACGGCGCGACGCTGGTTTCGGTCACGGCAGCAAGCGCGGACGGCAAGGCCACCATCGTGGTGGACGATGACGGCGCCGGCATTTCGCCCAGCAACCGAGGCCGCATCTTCGAGCCGTTCTTCACCACGCGCCGCGATTGCGGTGGCACCGGCATGGGCCTCGGCATCGTGCTGGCCCTCCTGAAAGCGCATGATGGCACGATCCGGCTGGTTGACTCGGCGAGCGGCACGCGCTTCGAGATCATCCTGCCGGCGGCGTGACTCGGCGGTTCAGATCGGAAGGGCGAAAAAGGTGCATTACGACATCGTCATCATCGGCGGAGCCATCGTCGGCTCCTCTGTCGCCTATTATCTGCGCGAGGAAGGGTTTTCGGGCTCGATCGCGCTTGTCGAGCGCGACCCGCAATTTTCCCGCGCCGCGACCACGCTGTCCTGCGCCTCCATCCGCCAGCAGTTCTCGATCCCGGAAAACATCCGGCTGTCGCAGTTCACGCTGAAACTGTTCCGGCGGCTCAGGGAAGAGTTTGGCGCGGACGCCGATATCGGCTTTCGCGAAGGCGGCTACCTCATCCTTGCCGGCGAGAACGGCCTGCCTATCCTGCGGGCCAACCACGAGGCGCAGATGGCCGAGGGCGCCGACATCGTGCTCGAGGATGCCGAGGCGCTCGTCCACCGCTTTCCGTGGCTGTCGGTCGAGGGCATTTCCGCCGGCGCCTATGGCCGCAGCGGCGAAGGCTGGTTCGACGCGCATGCGATGCTGATGCTGTTCCGCAAGGCACTGCGAAGCAAAAACATCGATTTCATCACGGCGTCGGTGACCGGTATCAAGCGGCAGGGGAAGCGCGTCGCCGGTGTGACCCTCGACAATGGCGAGCGGCTCGAGGCTGGCACCGTCGTCAACGCCGCCGGGCCGAATGCCGGCAAGGTGGCAGCGATGGCCGGGCTGGCGCTGCCCGTGGAGCCGCGCAAGCGCAACGTCTTCGTCTTCGAGGCGCGAGAGAAATATGAGGACATGCCGCTGCTGGTCGACCCAAGCGGCATCTATGTCCGGCCGGAAGGCTCGGTCTACATCACCGGCGGCGCCGAGCCAGAAGAGGGCGAAGGACCGGCCGACCCCGCCGACTTCGACCCCGACTGGCCGCTGTTCGAAGAGGTGATCTGGCCGGTGCTGGCGACCCGCATTCCGGCCTTCGAGGCGATCAAGCCGACGCGCGCCTGGGTCGGCCATTACGACTACAACACGCTCGACCAGAACGCGGTGATCGGCCCGCATCCCGAGGTCGGTAATTTCCTCTTCGCCAACGGTTTTTCCGGTCACGGCTTGCAGCAGGCGCCGGCGGTCGGCAAGGCGCTGGCGGAACTGATCGTGCATGGCGGCTATCGCACGGTGGATTGCTCGGCGTTCGGGTACAGCCGTATCGCCGACGGGCGGCCGTTTCGGGAATTGAATGTAATTTAACGCTTGTGCGAAGGGCCGTTGGGCTAAGCCGCCACCAAGCCGCCTGCACCAAGATACGCCTGAAGCCAGCTCAGAACCCTACCCCAGCCTTCCGCATGCTCGGTTGCGGCGTCAGCGAGGCCGGCAAAGCCGCCATGACAGATGGTGACGCGCGTGCCGCCGGCGATCGGCTCCAGCAGCCAGGCGACTTTGGTTTCGCGGCGGCCAAGCGTCGGATGGTCCCAGTCGTATCTGCGCGTCTGCACGATCCGGCGCGGCCCCTCGATCTCCAGGAATTCACCGCTGGCGGGCAGGTGTCTGCCAGCCGCCGTCTCGACGGTGACGCTCCAGCGGCCGCCAACGTGGAGGTCGGCCGTCCATCCGGTCATCCGGTAGGTCTTGGCGGACCCCCACCAGCGCTCGACCTCGCGTGTAACGAGCGCGTCAAAGATCCGCTCGGGCGGCGCGCAAACATCGGCGCTCGCCATGACGGTCTCGCCATTGGTCATGCTGTGCACCGCGGAACCGTGCATCACCTGTCCTCCAGAAACGTTTCGCTATCGAAACGACCTCAAGCCTTCGACGCCGGGCGCGACAGCCCTTTGCCGGTTTCGAGCAGGCTCTTCAGGCTGGACAGGATGAGCGGCCAGCCGTTCGCCACATGGCCGAGCAGCTTATGCGGCCCATCGGCTTCGTGTGTGATGGCGAGCTTCATCATCTCGCCCTCCTGCTCGATGGCGAAGGTGCAGCGTGTGTAGCCGTCCGCCTTGACCTCGGGCATGAATTCGTTGCGCCATTTGAGCACGATGCGCTTGGGTGGATCGATCTCGAGGACCTCGCCGCTGTCGGTGACGCGGCCGTCGGTGTAAACCATCTTCCACGCCGAACCTTGTTTCCAATCGCTCAGCATCTGGGCGCCGAGGAAATATTGCCGCTGGAACTCCGGTTCGGTCAGTGCTTGCCAGAGTTTTTCGGGCGAGGTGCGGATGTAGGTGACATAAACGAAAATGTTGCTCATCAGTCTTCCCTTTCGAGACGTTTCTTCAAATCGCTGAGGGCGCCCAGTCGCCCCCGCTCGAATTTGCCGATCCAGCGTTCGGCGATCTCGTTGATGGGAACGGGATTCAGATAGTGTTGCTTCTCGCGTCCCTTGCGGATGGTGGTGACGAGGTTTGCTTCTTCCAAAATCGCCAGATGCTTGGTCACCGCCTGGCGCGTCATGTCCATCTCACCGCACAGCGCGTTCAGCGTCTGCCCGTTCCTGGCATGAAGGCTGTCCAGCAATCGCCGGCGTGTCGGGTCGGCCAAGGCGCGAAAGACATCATCCATGCTCATGACTCTAATATGCAACAATTTGGTTGCATGTCAAGAGGCAGAACCTTGGCCGAGGATGCGCAGGTTGAGGTCGCTGGAAGTGGATTTCAGCGCTTGCGGCCGAACCAGAACGCGTCGGACACGCGCTCCATGCCGATCCGTTCGTAGAAGCCGACCGCGTCGGGCATGGAGATCAGGCTGATGGCGACGGACGGCCCGAGTTGTCGCCGCGCTTCATCGAGAAGGCCCTTGCCGATGCCGAGCCCTTGCGCCGCTTTGCAAACGGCGAGCTCGGAAACGTAACAGACCCACGAGAAATCGGTGACACCGCGGGCAACGCCGACCAGCGGCTTGCCTTCTGTGTCGAGACGCGCGGTGAGCACCAAATTGGCCGCTGACAACATCGCCTTTAATCGGGTGTCGTCATCGACGGGGCGGTTGGCGCCGAGGCCGGATTCCACCAACACGCGGCGGAACTCGGCGGTGCCGAGGCCCGGTTCGCTGGCGTAGAGGACCTTGGATCGCGTTGTCATGTCGATAAAAGTGCACCATGGGCCGGTGATTTTGAAGCTGTTTTGTACCGATCTTGTGTTTCGATCGACGACGGAAGTCCAAAAACAGCCGCCTTTTATTTGCCCGCGGCTTTGTGTAAACCGGGCGCCAGCAATTCCCCGCAACGAGAAGAAGACGGGCAAGAACCATGGAAAAATTCACCAAGCTCACCGGCGTCGCCGCGCCGATGCCGATCGTCAATGTCGACACCGACATGATCATCCCCAAGGATTATCTCAAGACGATCAAGCGCACCGGGCTCGGCACCGGCTTGTTTGCCGAAATGCGCTACAAGGACGACGGTTCTGAAAATCCGGACTTCGTGCTCAACAAGCCGGCCTACCGCAAGGCGCAGATCCTGGTCGCCGGCGACAATTTCGGCTGCGGCTCGAGCCGGGAACATGCGCCGTGGGCGCTGCTCGATTTCGGCATCCGCTGCGTCATCTCGACCTCGTTCGCCGACATTTTCTACAACAACTGCTTCAAGAACGGCATCCTGCCGATCACCGTCAGCCCGGAAGACCTGGAGAAGCTGATGGACGATGCCTCGCGTGGTTCCAACGCGACGCTGTCGGTCGATCTCGAAGCCAAGGAAATCCGCGGGCCGGACGGCGGCGTGGTCAAGTTCGACCTCGACGAATTCAAGCGCCACTGCCTCTTGAACGGCCTCGACGATATCGGCCTGACCATGGAGAAGGCCGGCGCCATCGCTTCGTTCGAGAAGAAGAACGCCGAGCTGCGGCCCTGGGCATAGGCTCTAAAGCCGCGCCGACGGTCGGCCTCTACGCCAAGTGTCCGGGAGGGATGTGATGACACGCTTGCTTGTTGCCGCTGCCTGCGGACTGCCGCTGATGCTGCTGCCCCCGGCGAGCGTCTATGCCCAGACGCAGACGCCCGCCACGGAAGCGCCAGCGACAGATCAAGGCGCCAGCGACACAGCCGCCGCCGACGATGACAAGCAGGCGCCGATCCCGTTCGAGGGCGGCCAGCTGACCATCACCCAGGAGGAAGAGTACGGGGAACGGGTGCTCGCCTTCGACGGCAAGGAACTGGCGCGCAATTACGACGTCTTCTTCGACAAGATCGTCGAGGTCGGCGGCGTCAAGGTGGCGCTGGTCGATGTCGGCGACGGCGGCAATCAATGCGGCCCGGCCAAGGTGATCGTGTGGAAGCCGGAAGGCGGCGCGATCCAGACGACCACGGTCGAGCAGGACGAATGCGGCGCACCGCCGGCTGCGATCTCCGACAGCGCGATCTATTTCGTGCCCTATCTGCTGCCGGGCGATTCCAAGCCGGCGCTGCAATGGTCGCCGACGGACGGACTGACGACGTCCGGCAATCTGACCTACATGCCGGAGCCGGGCACCGACTGGAAAGACGTCGATCCGTCGAAATACGACAACATCATCGACGCCTTCCACAATGAAGCGGTCTACAAGGAAGCCGAGACGCTGCTCGGCAAGGACATGCCCGACATGGCGACCAGCCTGCTGGTCGGCGGCGGCACCGAGAAAACCGCGTCGGGCGCCTTTTTTGCCAGCGGCTGCGTGCCGCATGATTGCGGCGGCAATGACGGCTTCATGGCGGTCGACCCCGTCGACCACAAGCTCTATTTCGCCCGGCGCGGCGACAAGCCCGAGCCGGACGCGTGGCCGGCGGTGAATAGCTGGCCGGCCGAGATCAAGGAAGCGCTGGACAAGGCGCTGGGGTCACCGAATTAGAAATCGTTCTGCCGCGATCCTTCCCGCCCCCCTCTGTCCTGCCGGACATCTCCCCCACTTGGGGGGAGATCGGCCGTCACCGCCGCTTTCACCAAACGGCCTACGCTGAAAAAAGGAGGACACCATGCGAAAACTGATCTCCACCGGTTCGCCCTTCGAGAAGACCGCCGGCTATTCGCGCGCCGTGGTGCAGGGCGACTGGTGTTTCGTGTCCGGAACGACCGGCTACGATTATGCGACCATGTCGATGCCGGAGACCGTCGAGGCACAAACGCGCAATTGCCTGGCGACGATCACCAAGGCGTTGCGAGATGGCGGCTTCGAAATGGCTGACGTGGTGCAGGCACATCACTATATCACCGATGCGGCTTTCGTGGACGTGGTGTTCCCGATCCTCGGCGAGGCATTTGGCGAGATCAGGCCGGCAGCAACGATGATCGTGTGCCAGCTCAACAAGCCGGAAATGAAGATCGAGATCGAGGTGACGGCGCTGCGGCGCACAGCCTGATGCCTGTCACGGTTGCGACAACGACACGGTTAGAACGAGGATCGGCCCATGGTGAAGGTCAGACGCATCGTTGCAAACATAGACACGCAGGACATCGCGGCGGCAAAACCCTTCTATCAGGATGTGCTCGGTCTCCATCTCAAGATGGATATGGGCTGGATCGCTACCTATGGCTCGCAAGAGACGATGTCCGCGCAGGTCAGTTTCATGGCCGAAGGGGGATCAGGAACGCCGGTGCCTGACCTGTCGATCGAGGTCGACGACGTCGATGCCGCGCTTGAAAGCATGAGGACGGCCGGCTTTGCCATCGAATACGGTCCGGCGGACGAACCCTGGGGCGTGCGGCGCTTCTTCGTACGCGACCCGTTCGGCAGGCTGGTCAATATCCTCTCGCATCTGTAGGCGTTTTGGCTTGAGCATCGGATTCTCCCAAAACCGGTTTCCACTTTTGGGTCCGATGCTCTGAACCGCAGGCTTGCGCGCCGGCCGCTTGGCGTTTAGCAAGGCCGCGGCTCACGACACAATCAGGACGGTTCTCATGGCTTCGAAAAATCTTCTCCTGCTTGCCGGCGACGGCATCGGCCCCGAGGCGATGGCCGAGGTGAAGAAGCTGATCGCCGCCATGAACGACAAGCTCGGCAGCGATTTCGTCACCGATGAGGGCCTTGTCGGCGGTTGCGCTTACGACGCACATGGCGCGGCGATTTCCGATGCCGACATGGCCAAGGCAATGGCGGCGGACGCGGTGCTGTTCGGCGCCGTCGGCGGACCGAAATGGGATGCGGTGCCTTACGAGGTGCGCCCGGAGGCGGGTCTGCTGCGGCTGCGCAAGGACATGGAACTGTTCGCCAATCTTCGACCCGCCATTTGCTATCCGGCGCTGGCGGCGTCCTCCTCGCTCAAGCAGGAGGTGGTCGAGGGGCTCGATATCCTCATCGTGCGCGAGCTCACCGGCGGCGTCTATTTCGGCGAGCCGAAGCAGATCATCGATCTCGGCAACGGCCAGAAGCGCGGCATCGACACCCAAGTCTACGATACGTTCGAGATCGAGCGCATTTCGGGTGTTGCCTTCGAATTGGCACGCACGCGCAAGAACCACGTCACCTCGATGGAAAAGCGCAATGTGATGAAATCAGGCGTGCTGTGGAACGAGGTCGTCACCCAGACGCACAAGGCCAGGTATGCCGACGTCAAGCTCGATCACATGTTGGCCGATGCCGGCGGCATGCAGTTGGTGCGCTGGCCGAAGCAGTTCGACGTCATCGTCACCGACAATCTGTTCGGCGACATGCTGTCCGACATCGCCGCCATGCTGACCGGCTCGATCGGCATGCTGCCGTCGGCCTCGCTCGGCGCGCCGGATGCGAAGACAAAAAAGCGCAAGGCGCTCTACGAGCCGGTGCACGGCTCGGCGCCCGACATCGCCGGCAAGGGCATCGCCAATCCGATCGCCATGATCGCCTCCTTCGCCATGTGCATGCGCTATTCCTTCGGCATGGTTGAACAGGCCGACCGGCTGGAAGGCGCGATCGCCGCCATTCTCGATCAGGGCTTGCGCACCAGGGATATTCATTCACCGGGGATGACCGAGGTCGGCACCGCTGAGATGGGCGACGCGATCATCGCCAAGTTCCTGGGCTGATCCCATGTCGGTCGACGTCCGCTGGGCGACGACCGGGGATGCCGCGGCACTCGCCACCATGCTTTGCGAAATGGCGGTGCATTACCGGCAGCCGCCACTCGACGCCAGCCAGACTTTGTCGGCGGCGCAGAAATGGCTTGGCGACGAAAGCCCGGCCTATCCGCATTTTGCGCTCGCCTTCGTCGATGGCGAAGTTTGCGGGCTGGCCTCGGTTGCGATCGCGCATCCCGGCATCGATCTCGAGCGGCTGCTGTTCCTCAAGGACCTGTTCGTGCGCGATACCGCCCGCGATGGCGGTGTCGGTCGAGCGCTGATGGTATTCCTCGCCGGCCATTGCCTGCGCGAGGGCATCGGCCGCATCGACCTGACCACCGAGGACTGGAACGAGGGTGCGCTGCGCTTCTACGACGGGCTCGGCGCGGAGCGCCACGGCCAGAAAGTCTTCCTCAGGCTTTCGAGCGAGGCGCTGAAGGCGGTCGCTAAGCCGTGACGCCGGCCGGCATCGCGCCCCAGCGATTTTCGCCAAATTGAGACGGAACCAATCCGAGGATGAGAAAGGTCACGCCAGCCGGAGTGAAGCAAAGCAAGGCAAGCCATCCGGTTAGCCCAATGTCGTGCAGACGGCGCACGATAAGCGCGATTAACGGCAGCATCATTGCCAGTACGAAAAACAAAGCAGGAAGGTAGCCGATCGACGTCCTTGGGCCGTCACCGAAACCGCCTATCGCCAGGTTGAGGAGAATGCCGAATCCGGACAGCGCGACGAGCACGACGATCGAGCAGATATAGAACCCCCAGAACTCCTTGCGGCGAGCGCGGCCGGTGAAATTGCGATAGTCGTAGACTAGCGCGCGCCGGAAATAGGCCCATAAGCCCATGGATCGGGCCGGCTGATTTTCGGCGGCACGGCCAGGCCGTTGCGGTTGTGCCGCGCGTGACGGCGAGGTATCGCTCGCTGCTGCCGTTATGGCGACGATATCGTGCGCCGTCCTGTCGTCCGCTCGGAACTCGACAAGCGCGCCCCTAGCAAGCGACACTCCCTGGCTCACATCCTCACGCGCGAAGATATAGCGCTTGCCGTCCGCTCCGTTGATGTAGCCGTAGTCCTGATCCTCGTCGTAGTGAAACACTGCGCCGCGCATTGCCTGCCCCTGGATTGCGTCGCAGCTATGCTATTTAAAGTTGCATACAATTGCAAGATGCGCGTTAAAGTTAAACCCCGACACCCGCCGGCACCGAACCCCATTGGTTTTCGCGCGACTGGGTCGGGATCAGCGCAAAGATCAGGATGATCAGGCCGCCGAAGGTCGGGATCAGGAAAAGCAGGAAGAGCCAGCCGGTCAGGCCGATATCGTGCAGGCGACGCACGTTGAGCCCGAACCACGGCAGGGCTGTCGCCAGCAGGAAGAGGCCGCAGAGGCCGACCGTCACTGCCGGCAATTCACTGTTGTCGAGATTGCCCATGGCGTCGTCGATGAAGACGCCGAGCCCTATGACCACGATCAGCGCAATCGTCCAGAACAAACAATAACCCCAATATTCCTTGCGGCGTGCACGGCCGGCGAAGTTGAAATAATTTTCGGTCAGGCCCAGCAAGAAGTAGCTCCACAGGCCGGTGGATTCGGCGGTATGGTTTTCAGCGGACCGGCCGAAATGTTGCGGCTGACGTACCCCGGGCGCATTTCCGGCCTGAGATGGCGCGGCGGTTGCAGTGGGGGCTTCGGCGGGCGCGCCGGCAGGTTGGGCGCGGATCAAAAAAACATCGCGTGCCCGTCCGCCAGCCGGCTGGAATTCGACGGTCGTGCCTCCGGCAACCGATGCTTCGCGGCGCAAATCTTCGCGCGCCAAAGTGTAGCGGTTGCCGTCGGCTCCGGTGATGAAACCGAAGCCCTCGTCTTCATCATAGTGAAGCACTTCGCCGCGCATGTGCTGCTCCCTTGCCCGCTGCCAGACTGGGCAAAGTTCCGGCAGACCGCAAGGGGCGTGCACGAAATGGAAGGGCCGGCTATTTACCCCGGCCGTTTCTTCGATTTCTTGTGTTTCGCCGGTCCGCCTTCGAACTTCGCCTTGGCCGGCTTGCCGGCCCAGGGCTTTGCCTCGAATGCCGGGCGCTTGTCAGCCGGTGCGCGCTTCTCGAATTTGGGCGCGTTTTGATCGAATGTCCGCTTGCCGCGGTGCGGCTTCTTGTCGGGCCGTGGCTCCTGATAGCCGGCCCGCGACAGATCGGGCGTGCCGTCCAACCGCTTGACCGCGATGTTGCCCTGCAGCTTGCGGTCGGGACCGATCGCCGCCAGAAAACGCTCGGCCCAGTCCGCTGCGATCTGCACGAAGGTTTCTTCCGGCTGCATCTTGATGGCGCCGATCTCGCGCTTGGAGATGCCGCCTGTCCGGCACAGCATCGGTATCAGCCAGCGCGGCTCGGCATTCTGCCGGCGTCCAACCGACAGCGAAAACCAGACGCTGTCGCCGAAATCGTCGCGGCGGCTCGGTGCCTCTTCCCGGCGCGCAAATTTTTCGCCCGACGGCGTGAACGGTGCCACGTCGAGAAGGTCCTCCGGCGCCGAGCGGCTGGAGCGGCACGTCCGTACGAAGGCGGCGGCGACCTGTTCGGGCCCGTGCTGATCGAGAAGCGCCTCGACGAAGCCGCGCTCCTCATCCTTCATAGGCTCGCTGAAGACCGGGTCGGCGAGAATGCGCTCGTCATCGCGCCGTATCACGTCGTCGGCGGAGGGCGGGCTCGCCCAGGTCGCCGCAAGGCCGGCACTTTGCAGCAGCCGCTCGGTGCGCTTGCGGGCATTATTGGGCACGATCAGCGCGCTGACGCCCTTGCGGCCCGCCCGTCCCGTCCGCCCGCTTCGGTGCAGGAGCGTCTCCGGGTTGGTCGGCAGGTCGGCATGGATCACCAACTCGAGATTGGGCAGGTCGATGCCGCGTGCCGCCACGTCGGTGGCGATGCAGACCTTGGCGCGGCCGTCGCGCATCGCCTGCAGCGCGTGGCTGCGCTCGTTCTGGCTAAGCTCGCCGGACAGCGCCACGACGGAAAAGTTGCGGTTGTTGAAGCGCGCCGTCAAATGGTTGACGGCGGCGCGCGTGTTGCAGAACACCAGCGCGTTCTTGGCCTCGTAAAAGCGCAGCACGTTGATGATGGCGTTTTCGCGGTCCGCCTGGGCGACGCTCAGCGCCCGGTATTCGATGTCGAGATGCTGCTTTTCCTCGCCGGAGGCCGAGATGCGCACGGCATCGCGCTGGTAGCCCTTGGCCAGAGTGGCGATAGAGCGTGGCACAGTGGCGGAAAACATAAGCGTGCGGCGCTCGGCAGGGGCAGCATCGAGGATGAATTCCAGATCCTCGCGAAAGCCGAGATCGAGCATCTCATCGGCCTCGTCGAGTACGACTGCCTTGAGCTCAGACATGTCGAGCGAGTTGCGGGTGATGTGGTCGCGCAGGCGGCCGGGCGTGCCGACGACGATATGGGCGCCACGCTCCAGCGCGCGCCGTTCGGTGCGCATGTCCATGCCGCCGACGCAGGACGCTATCGCTGCCCCGGTCAGCTCATAGAGCCATTCCAGCTCGCGCGTCACCTGCAAGGCCAGTTCCCGCGTCGGCGCCACGACCAGCGCCAAAGGTGCCGCGGCATGGGAAAAGCGCTCCGCGCCATCGAGCAGCGTCGGCGCCAAAGCCAGACCGAAGGCGACGGTCTTGCCGGAGCCGGTCTGGGCCGAAACCAGCGCATCGGCCTGGCCAAGCTCGAGAACCGCCTTCTGCACCGGCGTCAGCTCGACATAGCCGCGTTTTTCCAGCGCCTTTGCCAGCGCGGGAACAATAGCTTCGAAATTGGACATCTTGCTCTTTCGAAATTCGGATTCTGAATACCCGGCGACGGGTCAAATGTCGGCAAGCGCCACGGACGGGCGCCACGAGCCAGACGATGCTCGTTCGTACTTGGTGCCGCCGTCATTGTACAGGGCGGGCGGGTCGGCCTGGTTGCGATTGACTCTGGACGCAAACCGCGTAAAAGCCGGCACCGAACGGGATAGTTTTCGATGCGCGGCCTTCTGATGGCGCCCCTTGCATTCGACATCCCCGGCCCCAATGCGAACCATTGGGCCGGACGCTTCGGCGCGTCTTTCCGTTCCAGCAAAATCACGTTCAAAAAAACCGGCAAAACGACCACCAAAACGGTCTGATTCCCTTGGCCTAACCACCCTCTCCCGGGTCCGGCCCGGGGGTTGAAACCCGCATCGGCCGGCGGGTTTTCTCCAGAAACCGAGCGGAGAGGGACAGGAGATTTCGATGAGTTTCAAGGTTGCGATCGTCGGCGCCACGGGCAATGTGGGCCGGGAAATGCTCAACATACTGGAAGAGCGCGGCTTTCCGGTGAGCGAGGTGGTGGCGTTGGCCTCGCGGCGCAGCCAGGGCACGGAAGTGTCGTTCGGTGACCGCACGCTGAAGGTCAGGGCGCTCGAC
This sequence comes from Mesorhizobium sp. M1328, assembly GCF_040318075.1. Taxonomy (NCBI): domain Bacteria; kingdom Pseudomonadati; phylum Pseudomonadota; class Alphaproteobacteria; order Hyphomicrobiales; family Phyllobacteriaceae; genus Mesorhizobium; species Mesorhizobium sp. M1328. Next base: position 604,177 of record NZ_JAMYLO010000001.1, read on the forward strand.
CAATATGATTTTTCCGACACCGACATCTGCATCATGTCGGCCGGCGGCAACGTCTCCAAGGAATGGTCGCCGAAGATCGGCAAGCAGGGCTGCGTCGTCATCGATAATTCGTCGGCCTTCCGTTACGACCAGGACGTGCCGCTGATCGTTCCGGAAGTGAACCCGGATGCGATTTCGCTGTTCACGCGCAAGAACATCATTGCCAACCCGAACTGCTCGACGGCGCAGCTGGTCGTGGCGCTGAAGCCGCTGCATGACGCCGCCACCATCAAGCGCGTCGTCGTCGCCACCTACCAGTCGGTCTCCGGCGCCGGCAAGGAAGGCATGGACGAATTGTTCACGCAGACGCGCGCGGTGTTCGTGGCCGACCAGGTCGACGTCAAGAAGTTCACCAAGCGTATCGCCTTCAACGTCATCCCGCATATCGACGTCTTCCTCGACGACGGCTTCACCAAGGAAGAGTGGAAGATGGTGGCCGAGACCAAGAAAATGCTCGACCCCAAGATCAAGCTGACGGCGACCTGCGTGCGCGTGCCGGTGTTCATCGGCCATTCAGAAGCGGTCAACATCGAGTTCGAAAAGCCGATCACCGCCGATGAGGCGCGCGAGATCCTGCGCGAGGCGCCGGGCTGTCAGGTCATCGACAAGCGCGAGGACGGCGGCTACATCACGCCGCTGGAATCGGCAGGCGAGGACGCCACCTTCATCTCGCGCATCCGCGAGGATTCGACCATCGACAACGGCCTGTCGATGTGGATCGTCTCCGACAATCTGCGCAAGGGCGCGGCACTGAATGCGGTTCAGATCGCGGAGCTGCTGGTCGAGCGCGGGCTGATCCAGCCGAAGAAGAAGGCGGCATAGGTTTCGCTCACGGGCCGTATCGCCGCTACGCGGCTGGCCCCCGCGGGGGCGCCGGATAACCGGCGGCCCGCAGTCGCGGGCTCGGCCTTCGGCCGTTAGCTCCCTTCTCCCCGTTCACGGGGAGAAGGTGCCGGCAGGCGGATGAGGGGCAGCACCGGCGTCTCAAATAGGCAGCAAGGCGCCGGCGTCACAGCCGGTTCTCCTCCGCCAGGTCCAATAGCAACTCCAGCGCCTCCTCCGACCCCTCGTCAGGTTCTCCGCTCGCAGGCCTGAAATCCTTAAGCTGTGCACTTTGGCAGATAACCGCCCCAGACTGGCCTGTCGCCCTGCTTGACATGGCTCATAGACTGAGGCTGAACCGTTTGAATTGTCTTTGGGCCAATTGCCCAAGTCAGCTATTTGGCGGCGGCATCAATTCAAACCGTATGGCAAACCGTTGACAAACAATTTGGCATACCATATATACAGCCCAATCGAGCGGCCCATAACGAGCACGCCGTAAACGGAGACGACTACAATGGCTAATTTGTTGAGCGGATTTTCTGAAACGGTTAAGTGGCGTTTGCTGGTGGAAGCGGCGAAGAGGGCAGCGGAGGCGCAGGGCTACTCCCTGACTCGGGTACCGGGACGGGGCCTGTCAAACATTTGGAACATCACCAAGGACGGCAAGACGACGACGGCGTCTATCCGCACCACACGCGACCGTTACATCGCTTTCCCTCCCTTGGAGGGAGGCACCAAGTGGAAGACCCTCGATGATGTCGAGACGGTCATCGTTGCAACGGTGGACTCGAAGGACGACCCGGAAAATGTCGAGGTCTATATTTTCCCCGCCGAGGACGTGCGCAGGCGGTTCAATGCCCACTACGCCGCCCGCTCAAAGGAAGGCCAGATGATCAAAGACAATTTTGGCATGTGGGTTGGGCTCGACCGAGACAATCGCGGTCTGGCCGCCAGCGTCGGGACCGGCATTCTTGACCACTACAAGAGTGTAGCGATCTACTCCATTCCCGAGCTACTAGCCGCCAATCCTCAAGAAGAGGCGGATAGCGAAGAGCCGGAGCACTCCCCTGAGGCGGTCGCGCCCGGTCTGTCAACCATCGCTGAAGTGATGGCATGGGCAAGAGACCGCGTGGCCCAGCTTGCAGGGGTGCGGACAGAGGCGGTCAAGCTCGATTTGAAGATCGAATATTAAAATGCGCCAGATGCGAACATAAATTGGCTGGCCAGATCGCCTCGCAAACGGTCCGGCCGGACTTTCTAATTGCTCCCTCTGTATCCACCTAGTCTGCTTTGGTGGCGACGCCTGCGCCAATGCAGGCGTTGACATCATGCTGATCGGCTGTCGGCGGTGAGGTTCCTCAGCAACTCCAGCGCCTCCTCCGCCCGGTCGGCGGGCACGAACAGGTGATCGTGGTAGAAGGCCGAGACCGGATTGACGCCGATGCCGGCGGTGGCCAGTCGCGCGGTGATGGCGGCGAGGAAGCCGACCGCTTCCAGCGACGAATGGATGTTCAGCGTCAGCATCCGGCAGCGGAACACGGTTTTCAGTCCAGCGGCCTTGGCATGGTCTTCAAGCACGATCAGCGTCATGCCCTCGCGCTCGCGAAACAGCATCACCGGGTGGAGCCTGTCGGGAACGGGCGCATCGGGTGGCAACGTGGTGAAGACATGAACGCCGGCAAGTAATTCCGGCGTCATTGCCGCCAGCAACTTTTTCAGGTCGGTCTCTCCGGCCATCGGTTGCTTTCGTTGTGCGATTAGGCGGCTGCTGCCGTCGAGCGCTCGGAAGACACTCCTACGGATTTTCAATAACGCCCTCCACCTCACCCCGCAAGGTGGACTTGGCCAGGTTCGTTGCTGACTGAACGTACACACCCAAGGTTCGCCCCCGGAGTGAAAAAGAACTGGAGGCATGTCGGGTCGCCGTCATGGGCCGCGTCCTTGGTTCGAGCTGGCGAAGGAGCCAGTGCTCACAACGACCGGAGGGAACATCAATGACCATGTCTCAGGCAGCACCCGTCTCATCGCGTGCCCTGTGGGCCGGCCGCGTGCTCAGCGCCGTCATCGTGCTGTTCATGATCTTCGACGGCGTCATCAAGCTACCGCCGCTCGAAATCGTCACCCAAACCATGGTGCAGCTCGGCTGGCCGGCCGATGCCAATATCTCGCGCATGCTCGGCATCATTGGATTGGTCTCGACAGCGCTTTACGCGCTGCCGCGCACCTCGGTGCTCGGCGCCATCCTGCTCACCGCCTATCTCGGCGGCGCCATCGCCACGCATGTGCGTATCGGCAGCCCTTTGTTCTCGCACATACTGTTCGGCGTCTATCTCGGCGCCATCCTCTGGGGCGGCCTGTATCTGCGCGATCCAAGGGTGCGCGCGTTATTCCCGTTCAGCCAATAGCAGCGGCTTCGAAGCCGTTCGATGGCGGCCACGCCGCCAGAGCGGCCGCGGTCCGCCTTTCTACTCTTTGGATCAAATTGAGCGCCGCCGGGCGGCAGCCGATCTTCTTCTTTGGATCAAATCGCCTGGTTGCGAGTTAGGGGGTGCAGCGGCGAGGACGGCACCCTGTTGGAGAGGAACGACAATGAAAAAGGTGATGATTTTGATGGCCTTGCTGGTGCCGCTCGGCGCCTGCTCCCGTACTGAGCAAGGCGCGGCAGTTGGTGGCCTGGGCGGTGCGGCGGTCGGCGCTGCGGTGGCCGGCAACCCGACCCAGGGCGCGGTGATCGGCGGTGCGGCCGGCGCCTTGGCCGGTGCGCTGATTGGCCGTGCCAGCGAAAGCGGCCAATGCCGCTATCGCGATCGCAACGGTCGTGTCTACGTTGCGAGCTGCCCGGAAGGCTATTGATCGGGCCGCATCATATGGATGCAATAGCGAAACGGCGGGCAAGGCCCGCCGTTTCGTGGTTGTGGAGATGATTTATTCGGCGCTGGCGGCTTCCCCCTCGGCCGGCGCGGCTGCAGCGGCGGCAACGGCCGCGGCGGCATCTTCCTGAGCCTTCTTCAGCAAGGCTGCGCGCTCCTGCGCCTTCTTGCCGGGCTCGGCCTTCTTCGGGTTGGAGCGGGCTTCGCGCTTGGCGATGCCGGCTTCATCGAGGAAGCGCAGCACGCGGTCGGTCGGCTGGGCGCCATGCGACAGCCAATGCTTGACGCGCTCGGCGTCGACCTTGACGCGTTCGCCGTCCTTGGGCAGCAGCGGATTCCACGAGCCGAGCGACTCGATGAAACGACCGTCGCGCGGCGAACGCGCGTCGGCGACGACGACATGGTAATAGGGACGCTTCTTCGAGCCCGCACGGGCCAATCGGATTTTCAGTGGCATTTCTTTTCTCCTAAAAGCTCTGATTTGGTTGATCGGTTGGTGGCTGGTCCTCAGCCGGTTTTCGTCACGCCGTTGGATGCGGCGATCTGCTCGTGATGGCGGATCACTTCGCGGACGACGAAGTTCAGGAATTTCTCCGCGAAATCCGGGTCGAGATAGGCGTCCTTGGCCAGTTGGCGAAGACGGGCGATCTGCTCCTGCTCGCGCGCCGGGTCGGCAGGCGGCAGGCCATGTTCCGCCTTCAGCACGCCGACCGCCTTGGTGCAGCGGAAGCGCTCGGCCAGCATGTGGATCAGCGCCGCGTCGATATTGTCGATCGAGGCGCGATAATTGGCCAGCGCCGCACGCGCGTCCGCCATGTCCTTCTCTTCGTTCATGGCGCCCTCACTTCTTCTTGCCGAGGCCAGGCAGCCCGCCACCGCCCGGCAGGCCGGGAAGTTTCATGCCACCGGGCAGCCCAGGCAGGCCACCGCCGGCGGGAAGACCACCGGGCAGGCCCTTCATGCCGCCGAGCCCGGCCGCCTGCGCCTGCTTCTGCAAGGCTTCGAGCTGCCTGGGGTCCATCTTGGAGAGGTCCGGCATGCCGCCGCCCATCATGCCGCCTGCGCCGCCAGGCATCATGCCGCCAAGCCCCATCTTGGAAGCGAGGCCGCCCATCATGCCGCGCATCAGGCCGCCGCCTTTGCCCTTGCCGCCCATCGCCTTCATCATGTCGGCCATGCCGCGATGCATCTTCAACAGCTTGTTGATTTCGGCCGCGTCGGTACCCGAGCCGGCGGCGATGCGCTTCTTGCGCGAGTGCTTCAGAATATCGGGGTTGGCGCGCTCGGCCTTGGTCATCGACGAGATGATGGCGAGCTGGCGGCCGAACATCTTGTCGTCGAGACCGGCGGCGGCCATCTGGTCCTTCATCTTGCCCATACCGGGCATCATGCCCATGATGCCGCCCATGCCGCCCATTTTCGACATTTGCTGAAGCTGGCCGGCGAGGTCGTTCAGGTCGAACTTGCCCGACTGCATCTTCCTGGCCATCGCCGCCGCCTGTTCGGCGTCGATGTTCTCGGCTGCTTTTTCGACGAGGCTGACGATGTCGCCCATGCCGAGAATGCGGTCGGCGATGCGCTTGGGGTGGAATTCCTCCAGCGCGTCCATTTTTTCGCCGGTGCCGATCAGCTTGATCGGCTTGCCGGTGACGGCACGCATCGAGAGCGCCGCACCACCGCGCCCGTCGCCGTCCATGCGGGTCAGCACGAGGCCGGTGATGCCGACGCGCTCGTCGAAGCTTTTTGCCAGATTGACGGCGTCCTGGCCGGTCAGCGAATCGGCGACCAGCAGGATCTCGTGCGGCGACGACATCTTCTTGATGTCGGCCATCTCGACCATCAACGGCTCGTCGATATGGGTGCGGCCGGCAGTGTCGAGGATGACGATGTCATGGCCGCCGAGCTTGGCAGCCTGCACGGCGCGGCGGGCGATATCGACCGGCGTCTGGCCGGCGACGATCGGCAATGTGGCGACCTTGACCTGCTCGCCGAGCTGGCGGAGCTGCTCTTGCGCGGCGGGACGCCGCGTGTCGAGCGAGGCCATCAAGACCTTCTTGTTTTGACGGTCGGTGAGGCGCCTGGCGATCTTGGCCGAGGTCGTCGTTTTGCCGGAACCCTGCAAGCCGACCATCATGATGACGACCGGAGCCGGTGCATTGAGGTCGATGGCGACGCCCTCGGCGCCGAGCATCTCGACCAGCTCGTCATGGACGATCTTGACGACCATCTGGCCGGGCTTGATCGACTTGACCACGGCGGCGCCGACGGCCTTCTCGCGCACCTTGTCGGTGAACGAACGCACCACTTCCAGCGCCACGTCGGCCTCGAGCAACGCACGGCGAACCTCGCGCAGCGCCGCCGAGACATCAGCCTCCGACAAGGCGCCGCGGCCGGTGAGGCCGTTCAGGATGGAGCCAAGGCGCTCTTGTAGGGACTCAAACATTGGTCAACCCGCCGCGCGACAGCGCCTTGGATTCATTTTGATCCCTGTCGGGCCGATGGCCCTCCACGCCTCTTGTGCGTTCCTGTAGCGATTCAAACATTCTTTTTCCTTTTCCCTGGCACCCGGATGATGCCCGAGAGGTAATGCGTTCGCGCCAACTGTCCAAGCAAAAGCCGGTCCGGGCAAAGCCCAAAGCCAAAAAGCACCCGGGGGCGCACAGCGCTGCCGGGTGTTGGCCTCCGGGATCGATTTACAGCACTTCACCTCAAAGAGGTTTCGGCGTCCCGGTCGGTTTGCTCGGAGGAATACTCGTCGCGGAATTCGCGGCGTGTAGACAGGAAATCACCCGCAGAGTCAAGCTTTGGTCAAGCTTTGCGCCAGATATGCTCAGAACGACCAGGCAAGGCGCATCAGCGCACGCTGCTGGCGCGGGCCATATCCGGCTCGACCTTCAGCGGCGAGCGCGGATGCAAAAGCAGCAAAACGGTCAACAGGCTGCTGACGATGCCGATCGCAGCGATGAGGGCGGCATCTAAAGTCGTCCAACCGGCGGCTTCGAGCGGCTTGGCGTTGAACAGGGCGAAAGAATTATAGCTTTGCTGATGCGAAATCAGCAGGAAGCCGGTCAGATTGTTGCCGAGATGGGCGCCAAAGCCGGCACCGAGATTGCCGGTTGCGTAGACCAGAAGCGTCAGCAACAGCGCAAAGGCGGCGATCGAGGCCAGCACGCAGGCATTAATCGCGGGGCTCGAACCTGGGCTCCAATGTAGCGAGGTGAACAGCAATCCCGGCAGCAGCGCCCAGATGAATGGGTTCTGGAACCGGCTGGCCAGACCCCTGAGCAGATAACCGCGAAACAGCATCTCCTCCGACGAGGTCTGCAGAAAGGTCAGGGCGGCGATCGGGATCAGGAACAAAAGCCACGAGGACAGGCCGATCGCGCCGCGCGCGATGTCGGGCTGCAAACCATAAAGCAGGATCTCGGAAAGCAGCGAGGTGATCAGCACCGCGGCCAACCCTTTCAGGAACCCCGACCATGAAATGCGCCGGCTGACGCCGATCAGGACCGTCAGCTTCTCGCGATGGATCCAGCGCATGGCAGCCCAAAGGCCGAGCCAGATTCCGGCAAATGAAGCCAGCGCCGCGAGGATGCCCGCGGGAGAGGCCATGAAATCCTGCACCACCCCTGGCGGCGCGGTGCCTGACGACGCCTGCCACACGGCAAAGGCATAGGTGCCGCCGAACAGCACGGCGGCAGTGGTTCCGAGCCAGAACAGGACGACGACCACCGTTCCAAGCACAAGGCGCGGCAAGGTGGTCTTGTTGTTGGCGGTGTGCCGGAACTGTTGGAAGGCGGTTGGGTCGATGATCACGCGGGCTCGCTGGCTGGTGCTTCGGCTCGCAAGGTCTAGGACATCGGCCCCAATGTGGAAACCGGTATTGCAGCGGCAATACCGGCTTGTGGCAATGTCGGCAGTGCGAGCGGCCGCCGTTACAGGGCGACCGCCCTGTTTGTATCGTCAGCGCACGACGTACACGATACGCCGGCTGCTCGGATCGACCAGCGCCGGCTGGCCGTTCACATAGACGTAGCGATAATCATAATCGGGTATCTCGCGCAGCTCGACGGTGTCGGGCAAAGTCGCGCCGGTAACCACCTCACCCTCGAGATAGACCGGATCGAGCCGGTTCGTTTCGACATAGGTGCGGATTTCCGCCGGTGGCCGCCGGATGGGCTCGATTGCCTCGCCGGCAACGATCGCTCCGGTATAGGTGTCGGAATATTCGGCGCTATCGGCAGGCGGTGTCACGACGGCAATGTCGGCGCTGGCCGGACGCTGTGTCAGGACCACACGGCTGCCGCCGAAATCGGCCGTCACATAGTCGGAATAGACCCAGCCCTGGCCGTTGGCCTCGGCGATGGTGCACCATTTGCTATTGGCGATGCAGCCGTCGAGCGTCGCCGACTGGCCGGCGGCGAGCACACCGATGACCGGATATTGCGGCCCGGGGCCGGCGCGTACATTGAGATCGGTGATGGCCGAGACCGCAGTGTCGGCCAAAGCAGAGCCCGACATCGCTATGAGCGCTCCGGCCACCACCGGAAACAATATGCGTTTCATGGTTTTCTCTCCGTTTCACAGTCCCTCGGGACCGAAAACGAAGCAAAGCCGCATGCGTTCCGGCTAAAAGGCTTCGGCCGGCTCACGATTTGTTCCAGTAGTTTTCGGCAGGTCGGTCAAAAGCTCGTGAACAAAAGCAAGTTTTTGCGCCGCCACGTCCGAGATGACGAAGGGATAGAGATCGGGCAGGCCCATGCAGCGGTTGATCGAGTTGGACGCCTCCGACAGCACCAGCCAGCGGTCGAGAATCCTTTCGAAAGGCTCTGGCCTGGCGGCGGGTTCCGATGGTGCCGGCTGCAGCTCGCCGCCGGTGTCGGCGCGCGGCAGCTCGTTGGCTTCGACGGTCTCCAGCCGGCCGAGCGGGAAATTCAGGGCATGCACCATCTCCAGTGTGTCGGTGATGTGCATGTGATGCGCCCATGTCTCGGCCCAGTCCTCCCATGGGTGCGACGTCGCATAGGCCGAAATATGCCGCTGCTGCCAGTCGGGCGGCGCGCCATCGGCATAATAGGTTTTCAGCGCTTGTTCGTAGTCGGCGCGTTCGTCGCCGAACAAGGCGCGAAAACCGGCAAGCTTCTGCGGATCGTCGCGAATCAGGCGGTCCCAATAGTAATGGCCGAGCTCGTGGCGGAAATGGCCGAGCAGCGTGCGGTAGTTCTCGCCCATCTCGACGCGCCGCCGCTCGCGCTCAGCCGAGTCCGCCTCGGCGACGTTGAGCGTGATCAGGCCGTTGTCATGGCCGGTCAGGATGCGCTCGCCGCCGGGACCGCCACCGATCGGATCGGCAAGAAAATCGAACGCAAGGCCGATCTCGTCGCCAGGGTTCTGCTTGGGTGCGACCGGCAGGCCGAAGGCGAGCAGCGAATAGACGGCACGCTTCTTTGCCGCCTCGACACGGATCCAGCGGCGGCGATTGCCGTCGACCGACAGATCCGGGATCAACTGGTTCAGCGCACAGGCGCGGCAGAAGGCGTGGCCGGGCTCCGCCATCCAGTTGCAGGCGGATTCGTCGGCGTTGGTGCAGTGAAAGGCATCGGCGCCGGACAGCGCGAAGCGCGCATGCTCGGGATCGTAGAGCACGAGGCTGGCGCAGTTCAGGCATTGCGCGTTCTCGAAATAGAGACGGTGGCCACAATGCGGGCAGTCGAAAAGCTTCATTGGCGTCTCAAATCATTCGAAATGCGGAGGACGATGCGAGCAGGAGAACGCCAAACGCCTGTCAGCTGCCCGCGTTCCTGCCGGCCGATGCTATTTTGCCGCAAGCTGGGCGACGACCTCCTTGGCCACTGCCTCGCCCGATAGCCTGGCGCCGCCGCAGGTCTGCATCAGCGGACCGGCCAAATGCTCGCCGGCGAAGAAGATCTTTTTCGCCACCGGCTGCATCAGCGTGGCGCGCGCTTGCGAACGGCCGGGCCGCGCCGCCGCATAGGCGCCGCGCACGAACCGCTCTGCGCCCCAATTGGTCATCATCGCGCGTCCGACATGTTTTCGCACGTCGCCGCCGAAGATGCCGCAGAGCCGGTCGACGACGAAGTCGATGCCGGCCGCCTCGCCAGCCGCCGACATCTCCCAGGCGAAATCGCCGCCGACGAAACCGACCATCAGATCGAGGTCGAAGGGAAAGCAGAGGAAGTAGATGTCGTGCCTGGCCAGCCGCTCGATCAGCAAATCGTCGAACGGCTCCAGGCCGAGCCTTGTACCGGATATTTCGACCGGCAGCTTGGTCAGCATGCCCATCGGCAGGTCGAAGAAGGCAGCGAAATGCGCATCGGGGAGTGCAGGCGAGAACGCAATCTCCTCGAAGGCGAGCACTGCCGGCGAGGCGGTGACGACGATAGCCTTGGCGCGGATGGTGCCGCGATCGGTGACGCAGGCTACGCCCGGCCCATCCCAGATGATCTTGCGCACCGGTGTCGACAGCTCCACCGGCACGTCGGCACCGAAGCGGGCAACCAGCGTACCGAAGCCTTCCCTGGTGAAATAGTTCGGATCGAGATCGGCGGCGGCGTGAAAGTCGCGGATCGATATCTCGTCCTCGTCGGCGCCGAAATCCATCGGCCCGGCGAAGGTTGCGGCGGCGCGCGGCGCGTGTCCCTTGGCGAGCAACGCCGAAAGGCGATCATCGTCGCCTTCCCTCACCTGATGTGCCGCCACCAGTTCGAACAGCCTTGCGTCGGCCACCTTCATCGCGGCCTCTTCGGCTTCGCTTGCCTTTCGCTCACGGTAATAGAGATGATCGACATTCATGTCGTGGCGATGAAGTGTCCAGGCGGCGGCTTTCGCCTCGGGAAAGTAAGGGTTGCGGTCTGCGGCATGCAGCCAGGCGCAGCCGATGTCGAACGGCACGCCGAAATGCTGGTCGCTGGTCCAGGCGCGGCCGCCGATGCGGTTCATCGCTTCTAACAATTTGAAGGAAAAACCGGCGGCGCGCAGGGTCTTGGCAGCTGAAAGTCCGGCCGAACCGGCACCGATGATCACGACATCAACGTCTTCCATGCTTATTCTGTCCCCGCCACAATAATTACTTGATCGTAGGCAAATTCCCGGACATCCGCCAGTGTGGTGGATTTGAAGTTCCTGCTGTATTGAGTGCATCGGCGCAGCGCCGGGACAGTGACAAGCAGGTGTTTCGCTGGCAAATTCGCAATTGGGAACGTGATTCAGGCAACCAGGAGAGCAGCATGGCATTTCTTGCCAAGGGGAAGATGTTTGTAGTGGCCACGGTGGTGGCGGTGCTTGCGCTGGCGACGGGCGCGCAGGCGGCGGCCAGTTGTGGCAAAAACGGCGCCGGCTTCGAGGCGTGGAAACCGGAGTTTGCCGCGGAGGCCAAGGCCGACGGTGTCGGCTCGAAGGGTCTGGCCGCTCTGGCTCGCGCAACCTACGCGACAAAGACGATCTCCGTCGACCGCGCCATCCATAAGGCTTTCAGCGGCTCGGTGGAAGCTTTCATGAAGCGCCGTGGCGCGTCCGCGATCATTGCCAGGGGCCGTGCGCTGAAGAAGGCCAATGCTGCGCTGTTCGACAAGATCGAAGGGACCTACGGCGTGTCGCCGGGTGTGTTGCTCGCCATCTGGGGTATGGAGACGGGCTTCGGTTCCGCCATGGGCAACCAGAATACGGTCTCTGCCATTTTAACGCTTGCCTATGATTGCCGCCGTCCGGAGTTCTTCTATCCGCATGCCATTGCAGCCCTGAAGCTGGTTGATCGCGGAGCGCTGAGCGCCTCGTCGGTTGGTGCCGCGCATGGCGAGATTGGCCACACGCAGTTCCTGCCCGGAAATGTGTTGACGTATGGCGTAGGCAACAAAAATCTGCGCGACAAGAGCACTGCGTTGGCTTCCACCGCCAACTTCCTCAAGGGTCATGGTTGGCGGCCGGGCGCCAGCGCGCAGGCGAATATCGGCGCAATTGCTGGCTGGAATTCGGCGAGCGTCTATCAACAGGCCATCGCCCGCATGGCCACGGCGATCGATGCCGACTGACAGAAAACTCTAGAGCTTTGTTTTAACGCAATTCCGGACAGAAACCGTTTCACACTTTTCCTGGAATTGCTCTTCGGCAGAAAGCCCGGCCACGCGCCGGGCTTTCTATTTCACGTCGAGCGCGTAGGAGCAGCCGGCGAGCACCTTGCCGGGATGTGAATCAACGGTTGAGACATTGAGCGCAATGCGCGTGGAAAATGTTATGCCGTCGGCTTCCTCGCTGCTTTCAACGAGCACCTTCTCGCCAAGGAATTTGTCCGGTGTCGCGAGTTCGGGTGTGATGCCGAGCTCGCGGGCAAGGTCCGGTGCGGAAACGCCGTCAAACACCGCCATCGGCCCGGTTGCGGCAAAGACGACGGACGCCGTCTCGCGCCCGAAGACGTGGACCGGGACAGGCAACTGATATTGCCGGAGGAAGGGACTGCCGGCGGGAACTTCCTTCCAGCCAAGTTTTTCCGCCGCGCCGGGCTCACCGCTCAGCCACAAGGCGACCCGCTATAGGCCGGCACGTCGGCCCTGCATTCAATCAGCGACGCGAGGTCGAGCGAGGCGGGGTCATAGTCGTTGGCTTTGGCGACAGCCAAGTTCGCGAGAACAGCCAACGCGGGCAGGAAACCGGTTCTAAGAGTGGCCAGGCGCCTGGGCATATCACTCTCAATAATGCGCGTAGCCACTCAAGGGGCATTTCTGTGAAACGGGAGCCTGGAAGGTGCCGTCAACACCGTTGCAGGTGCGAAACTTGAGCGTCATGGCGCCGGGGTGGCCGCTTTTGGCTTGCCCTCGATGACTACCGGGACTCCGGAATCCTGCGCGTAGCCGCTCAACGGGCATTGCTGGGAAACGGGAATCTGGAAGGGGCCGTTAAAACTTTTGCAGGTACGGAATTTGGAGTTCAGCGGGGCCGGGGTAGCCGCCTTTGGCTTGCCCCCGATGACTGTCGGGACTCGGGGACCCTGCGCGTAGCCGCTCAACGGGCATTGCTGGGAAGCGGGAATCTGGAAGGGGCCGTCAAAACTTTTGCAGGTATGGAATTTGGATGTTTGCCCCGACGGGGGTTGCGTCGATTGACATCCGGTAAAGACGGCCACCGCCGCAAGCATAAGAAAAATTCTGTTTTTCACTTGTCAAAGCCCTCCGATCCGCAAGACAAGTAAGATTAAACCATCGAAAAGGTCAAACAGGAAACGATCTGAGAGCGCGGCCTCGATTATATTAGGTACGCCAAATAAAACCTGGCGTATTCACCGGGTTCCTAACTCGTCTAAGCATTTGGCCTGTTGGAATATCAGCCCTTGCGGTTGCGCGCCGCCAGCGTGCGCAGCCTGAGCGCGTTGAGGCGGATGAAGCCTTCGGCGTCCTTCTGATCGTAGGCGCCGCGGTCGTCCTCGAAGGTGACCAGCGCATCGGAATAGAGCGTCTTCCTCGACTTGCGGCCGATGATCATGACGTTGCCTTTGTAGAGTTTTAGCCGCACCGTGCCTTCGACGTCTTCCTGGCTCTTGTCGATCATCGCCTGCAGCATCAGCCGCTCGGGCGCGAACCAGAAGCCGTTGTAAATGAGCTCGGCGTAGCGCGGCATGAACTCGTCCTTGAGATGGGCGGCTCCGCGGTCGAGCGTGATCGATTCGATCGCCCGGTGGGCCGATATCAGGATGGTGCCGCCGGGGGTCTCGTAGACACCGCGCGATTTCATGCCGACGAAACGGTTCTCGACCAGGTCGAGCCGGCCGATGCCATTGTCGCGGCCGAGATCGTTCAGCGCCGCCAGCATCGTCGCCGGCGACAGCTTCTTGCCGTTGAGCGCAACCGGATCGCCCTTGAGGAATTCAATCTCGATCTCGGTGACCTCATCGGGCGCATCCATCGGCGAGATGGTGCGCTGGTGGACGAATTCCGGCGGCTCGCTCCAAGGGTCTTCCAGCACCTTGCCCTCGGAGGAGGAGTGCAGCAGGTTGGCATCGACCGAGAAGGGTGCGTCGCCCTTCTTGTCCTTCGGCACCGGGATCTGGTGCTGCTCGGCGAAGTTGATGAGGTCGGTGCGCGACTTGAACGACCAGTCGCGCCAGGGCGCGATGACCTTGATGTCGGGGTTGAGCGCATAGGCCGAGAGCTCGAAACGCACCTGGTCGTTGCCCTTGCCGGTGGCGCCATGGGCGATCGCGTCGGCGCCGGTCTCCCTGGCGATTTCGACAAGATGTTTCGAGATCAGTGGCCGGGCGATCGAGGTGCCGAGCAGATACGTGCCTTCATAGACAGCGTTGGCGCGGAACATCGGAAAGACGAAATCGGATACGAACTCCTCGCGGACATCGACGATGCGGATATCCTTGATGCCCATCATCTCGGCCTTGCGCCTGGCCGGCTCCAGTTCGCCACCCTGGCCTAGATCGGCGGTGAAGGTGACGACCTCGGCGCCGAGCTCGGTCTGCAGCCATTTCAGGATGATCGAGGTGTCAAGGCCGCCGGAATAGGCGAGCACGACTTTCTTGACGGCTTTTGCTTTCGACATGGTGGGCGGTTCCGCGACAGGGGTTCTTCGCGGGCGAGGTATCACGGCGTTTTAGGCCAGCGCAAGGGACGAACGATGCCTGGACCAGATGCTGCATCTCCCAGAGGCTGGCGAGAATACGGCTCTTGCGGTATGGCTGCGCCGTCTTTTTGCCGCTACGAGACGAGCCATGTCCTTCATCCCCGACAGTACGACGCTTATCCAGTTCTCCATCGCCACCTTCATCCTGGCGATCACGCCTGGGCCTGATATGACGCTGTTCGTGTCGCGCACGCTGAGTCAGGGCCGCGCCACCGGCTTTGCCTCGATGGCCGGCGCCTTGTGCGGCACGCTGATCCACACCACGCTAGTGGTGGTCGGCGTCTCGGCGCTGATCGTCGCTTCGCCGATGGCGTTCTTCGTGCTGAAGATTTTCGGCGCCGGCTATCTGGTCTTCCTGGCATGGCAGGCGATCACAAAAGGTTCGGCGTTTTCACCGGAGAAGAAGAGCGGGCCGCAGATCTCGCTGTTCCGCAGCTGGGCGGCGGGGCTCGGGATCAATCTGCTCAACCCGAAGATCATCCTGTTCTTCATGACCTTCCTGCCGCAATTCGTCTCCGCGCATGATCCCAACGCGCCGGGAAAACTGTTCTTCCTCGGCGCGATGTTCGTCGTGCTGGCGATCCCGGTGACGGCGCCGATGGTGCTGGCGGCGGAAAAGTTCTCGGCCGCGATGAAATCCAGCCCGCGCGTGACGCGCGTCGTCGACTATCTCTTTGCCGGAGTTTTTTTCGGCCTTCGCGCTCAAGATCCTGACGGCCCAGGCGAAATAGGGCGTCCGATCTGACGCCAGCTTCCGGCCGAGCGCCCGGCGCTCAGCCAGTAGAAAATACCGCCGACCATGCCGCAGCCGATCACCGCCAGCATGACGCTGGTGTTGGTAACCTCGAAATTGGCATCGGCCGTCTGGTGGACGAAGCCGAGGAAGACCGCCGCCACCGCCGCGCCCGCCAGTGCATAGAACAGCCAGTCGCGCCGGCCGAGGATTTCGGAAACCAGGATGGCGATCGCCGCCGGCATGAAAGCGAAATAGGCGACGAACAGCGCGACGAAAGGGACGGAAAACCACAGGGAGGCCTGCGCCGCCGGTTGCGTCTCGTCCGTCATCAGCCCAAGAGACGCCAGGAACATGATGTTAAGGAAGGCGCTTGCCGCCAGCGAAGCAACACCATAGCCGACAAGGATGACGGCGAAGCGGATCAGATAGGCGACGAGGCGATTCACGCCTCGCCGTGCCCCGCGATCATCATCGCTTCCAGCGCCAGCCGGTCGACTTTGCGCATGCGCTCGGAGTCCGACTTGAGCTGGCCGCAGGCGGCGAGGATGTCGCGGCCGCGCGGCGTGCGGATCGGCGAGGCATAGCCGGCATTGTTGATGTAGTCGGCGAATTTCTCGATCGTCTCCCAGTCCGAGCACTGGTAGTTGGTGCCCGGCCACGGATTGAACGGGATCAGATTGATCTTGGCCGGAATGCCCTTGAGCAGCTTGACCAGCGCCTTGGCGTCTTCGATGGAATCGTTGACGTCCTTCAGCATCACATATTCGAAGGTGATCCGCTTGGCGTTGGACAGGCCGGGATAGGCACGGCAGGCAGCGATCAGCTCGCTCAGCGGATATTTCTTGTTGATCGGCACCAAAAGGTCGCGCAGATCGTCGTTGGTGGCGTGCAGCGAGATCGCCAGCATGACGCCGATCTCCTCACCGGTGCGGAAGATCTCGGGCACGACGCCCGACGTCGAGAGCGTGATGCGCCTCTTCGACAGGGAAAGCCCGTCGCCGTCGGATGCGATAAGCAGCGCCTTCTTTACCGCCTCGAAATTATAGAGCGGCTCGCCCATGCCCATCATGACGACGTTGGACACTTTCCTGCCCTCGGCCGGGACGATGGCGCCGTCGGGCGTGTCGCGGTCGGGAAAGTCGCCGAGCCGATCGCGGGCGGTCAAAAGCTGGGCGAGGATTTCCTCGGCGGTCAGGTTGCGCACCAGCTTCTGCGTGCCGGTGTGGCAGAAGGAACAGGTCAGGGTGCAGCCGACCTGCGAGGAGATGCAGAGCGTGCCGCGGCCTTCTTCGGGAATGTAGACGGTCTCGATCTCGACCGGCCGGCCGGCGCCGCGCGGCGGAAAGCGGAACAGCCATTTGCGCGTGCCGTCGGAGGAAATCTGCTCCTCGACAATCTCGGGCCTGGCGACGGTGAAATGCTTGTCGAGTGCGGCGCGCAGATCCTTGGAGATGTTGAACATGCCGGCAAAATCGGAAACGCCGCGCACATAGATCCAATGCCAGAGCTGTTGGGCCCGCATCTTCGCCTGGCGCTCCGGCACGATGCCGGCAGCGACAAGGGCGGCCCCGAGTTCGGCGCGCGTCAAGCCGATCAGCGACGGCTTTTCAGGCGGCGTGCGGGAGCGCAACGCGTCACGCGCGCCTCCGGCGGTAAGATCGAATGAAAGGGTCATTGTTGCGCCAATATAAGCGATTTGCGGCCGAATACAGCATCGTGCCCGAAATGAAGCGCGGCGCATAGCACAGCTTGATGGCGGAGTCATGCTGGGGGTTCTCCCTTCTCCCGCAAGGGAAAAGGAAAGACCGCACGAACGCTGGGTCCTTTACGCTGCTGTGTTAGGTAGTGAACATCCCGGACGAGGACTCTACTTGCACTTGGCGATCGAGGCCAGCGCCGCCGAGATGCCCTTCAGCGAGAAGACGTAGGTGGTGGTGTTGCCGCGGCCGGACTTGGCCGACACCTTCATGTCGGTGCCGGTCTTCATTGCGGCGATCAGCACCGGCTCCTCGGCGGCGTTCTCGACCCAGGCCGACTTGCCGCGCGTGAACATCGAGAAAGACTTCTTGTCGATGGTGACGGTGGCCTTGGAACCCTCCTGGAAGGTATAGCCGGCGATGAATTGCGGCTCGTAGGACACTTGCTGCCCCGGCCGCTGGCTGACGAAGAAGAACATATCGCCGTGATCGAGCGTCGGCGGCTGCTTGTCGGTTGGCACCGTCAGGACATAGCAGACCTTGCCGCCGCCCGACGCCTGATAACTGTAGGTGCCCCAGGCATTGTGCTGGCCGATCTTGGTTGCCGACTGCGCCAGCGCGGGCACCGTCAAGGCCGCCAGGGCCAGGCTGGAAACTATAGCAATCAATCCGCGCATCGCTTTTCCCGTATTCCACTGGTGCGGCGGCAGGCCGGCCCGGCGTCCTGCCCGTCGCTTCATTTTGATTTAATCTGGGTTACCAAACGGTGAATTTCCCCTGAGAAAAGGATGTTCACGCCAGGAAACCGCCGCCGTCTTCGCGCTGCCGCTCGAAAAAGCGGCTGGCGCAATGTCCCTGCCGCGACTTGGAGGCCACGAAAACGGCAAGAGTTTGACTTTTCAAGCAGCTAGGTCTTGCGGCGATTCTCGCTTTTTTGAGGTGCGTGACGAATTTCCCTGCAGGCGGTACCATGTCTGCGTTCGCCGCCACGGCACTCGGCCAGGGTGCCCTCCTTGGCGGCTTACGGGAGATTTGGTCATGGCCATTTCCGAGACAGTTCTGATCCTGGCGGGCGGCACAGTCGTCCTGGCGATCGTGTTCGGCATTCGTGTCGCCGTCCGCGCGGCGGCCAGCGGCGCGGTGCCACGGTCGGATGGCGGAGAGATGGCAGGCGGATCGGGCGCGCCTGACGTGCCCGGGGTCATTGCGCTGCCGCCTTTGATCTTCCTCGGCTTCCTGGCGGCGGCAACCGTGCTCGAGGTGCTCGCGCCGCTCCCGGTCATGGCCGGGCAGGCCCTCGCCCGCTATCTGGCCGGCGCTGTGCTCGCGGTGTGCGGCTTTGTGCTCATCTTTATGGCGGCGGGCCGCTTTCAGGCCGCTGGAACCAACATACCACCGACCTTGCCAACGACCGCGCTGGTCGTCGACGGGGTCTATCGGCGGACCAGGAACCCGTTCTATCTGGGAGCGACCCTCATCTATCTGGGCCTCGGCGTCGCGGCCGGAAGTCTTTGGGCTATCGCGCTCGTCATCCCCCTGCTGTGGGTGATCAATACCGGCGTCATCGAGCCGGAAGAGCGCTACCTCGAGCGGAAGTTCGGAGATGTCTATCGCGCCTACAAGGCGCGGGTGCGGCGGTGGGTTTGACGGCCGGAAAGTCGGATCTCGCGCGATTTTTTGCGTCGCACCGGCTCAGCTCTTGTCGGCGATGGCCTGCTTGGCGGCGAGCCGGTGCGCCGGCGTGATGTGGGCGCTGACGGCAGTAATCGCGGCGGTCAGCACGGCGATGTCGTCGGTGAAGCCTAGCCCAAGGATGAAATCGGGGATGACGTCCGTCGGCAGCACGAAATAGCCGAGCGCAGCCAGCAAGGTGCCCTTGGCGCGCAGCGGCGTCTTCTTGTCCATGGCGCAGTAATAGGCGGCGACCACCTCTTCCATGAACGGGATCTGCCGGGCGGCCCTCTTCGCCGTACGCCAGAACTTTTCGCGCACTTCGCTCTCATTGCCCGGCTTGCTGCCGAGGCCGAAGAAATCAAAACCGGATTTTTGCGCCATCAATCTCTCCTTGCCGCCGTCGCGTGACTTCACGCGTGACCGCGAGGCAAAATGTGGTGAAAGCTGAACCTCGCTGCAAGGTGCAGATAGGCTCAGCCGCCGAAATAGCGGTTCATCTTCCTGGCCAGATCGAAATCCAGCGCCGTCAGGCCGCCGGCGTCGTGCGTGTTGAGGGTCACGTTTACCGTCTTGTAGACGTTC
Source organism: Mesorhizobium sp. M1328 (assembly GCF_040318075.1). NCBI lineage: Bacteria > Pseudomonadati > Pseudomonadota > Alphaproteobacteria > Hyphomicrobiales > Phyllobacteriaceae > Mesorhizobium > Mesorhizobium sp. M1328. The sequence goes on from NZ_JAMYLO010000001.1 coordinate 623,238, forward strand.
GACCAGTCGGGATGGTGGTCCATCTTCTCCGCCGCCAGGGCGACGCGGGTCATGAAGGCAAAGGCTTCGGAGAAATTCTTGAAGGTGAAGGTGCGCGTGATCGAGCCACCATCCTTGGCCAGCGACCAGCCGTCGAGGCCGGCAAGTTCGGCGCTAATCGCTTCCTTTGCAAGTTTCTCCCTGGCCATGTCCGTCTACCGCATGATCCGCGAAGCGTCGGCGGCACCGACCAAACGGCTGGCGGCCCGGCTGTCGGCACCCGAAAGCGGCCAAGCTTCCTCGACGACGTAAGGCCCGCCGCCGACCGAGTCGCGCGACGACATCAGCACGAAGCGGCCGACCCGGAACGGCAGCGTCGAAAAATTGCCGCGCGCCGACAGATACTGGGCGACGTCGAGCGGGCTCGAATTGCGCAGGCGGGCCAGCGTCACATGCGGCATGAACTTGCGCGGGTCGGCCGGGATGCCGAGCCGCTGGCAGATGCGCTCGATCTCGGCCTGCAATGCGGAAAGATCGGGCGAAGCGGCGACCCCGGCCCACACCGCATGCGGCTTTTTCTGGCCGAAGGCGCCAACGCCGGACAGCGTCAGCGGGAAGGACGGGCGGTGAACGCGGTCGAGCGCGTTGGCGATCTCGTCGGCGACATGGCCCTCGACATCGCCGATGAAGCGCAGCGTCAGATGATAGTTTTCGACGTCGATCCAGCGGGCTCCAGGCAGGCCGCCCCTGAGCAGGGACAACGAAAGAGCGGCATCACGCGGTATTTCGAGGGCGGTAAAAAGACGCGGCATGGGAAGCCTCCTGTCCTCGAATCGAACTCTTGCCCTAGCGAATCATCGATATTCAAACGGGGCAAGGGGTTTGTTGGTCGCAGGCCTGCCTAAAAGCTTCCCCTGCGGAAGGTGTTGCGGCGGCGAACCCTCCCCTTCAGGAATTGCCCCGGACCGCTTCAATGGTCTTCTCCACGCTGGGCAGGATACCTTCGACGATGCGGTCGACGCCTCGGGCGTTTGGATGAAGACCGTCTTCGAGCTGCAGGACGGATTGGCCGGCGATGCCCTCGAGAAAGAAAGGATAGAGCGGCACGCCGTATTTTTCAGCCAGTCTCGGAAAGGTCGCGTCGAAGGCGGTCTGGTAATCGGCGCCGAGATTGGGCGCCGCGCGCATCCCGGCCAGCAACACAGCGATCTTGCGCTGCTTCAGCTTTGCCAGCATGGCGTCCAGGTTCTTTTCCGCTATGGCGGGCGAAACGCCGCGCAGCATGTCGTTGGCGCCGAGCTCCAGGATGACCAGTTGCGTGCCGTCCGGCACCGACCAGTCGAGCCGCGACAGGCCGCCGCTCGTCGTATCGCCGGAGACGCCGGCATTGGTGACCGTGACATCGTAGCCCTTGGCGCGCAGCGCCGCCTGCAGCTTTTCGGTAAAGCCTTCCCCTGGCCCGAGCCCAAAGCCTGCCATCAAGCTGTCGCCGAAACCGACAATGGTGAAGGGCTCGGCGCGTGCCGACGGAATGGGGCCGCAGATTGTGAGGAAAAGGGCGAAGGCCGCGGCAAAGGTGTGTTTGAAAGCCATGCGGCAGGCCCCATATGACGAGGAACATCGGTTTGCGAAGGCAGGTTTTCATCTTTGTCGAGCATCTGATGCTCTGCCCTCATTCCCCCATATAGGACGATTTGATTTTGGAAGAAGCCGTCATTTCGCTGAAAGACGTATCGCTGACACTCGGCGAAGGTGCATCCTCGGTCCATGTGCTGAAGGGCGTCAGCCTTGATGTCGCGGCCGGCGAGGCAACCGGCATCGTTGGACCTTCAGGTTCGGGAAAGTCGACATTGCTGATGGTCTTGGCCGGGCTTGAAAGGGTCGATTCGGGAGCGGTACGAATTGCCGGCGAGCTGCTCAACGGCAAAAGCGAAGATCAGATCGCATCGTTTCGGGGACGAAACATCGGTATCGTGTTCCAGTCTTTCCATCTCATCCCCAATATGACGGCGCTGGAAAACGTCGCCGTCCCGCTGGAGCTTGCCGGTCATGTCGATCCGTTCGGCGTGGCGGCGCGCGAGCTGGCGGCGGTCGGTCTCAGGGATCGCGTCACCCATTACCCCGGCGAATTGTCTGGCGGCGAGCAGCAGCGCGTGGCGATCGCCCGGGCGCTGGCGCCGTCGCCGCGCATCCTGATCGCCGACGAGCCGACCGGCAATCTCGACCAGGCGACGGGGCGGCACGTCGCCGACCTGCTGTTTGCCAAGGCGGCCGAACGCGGCATGACGCTGGTGCTGGTCACGCATGACCCGGTGCTCGCGGCGCGCTGCTCGCGCCAGGTGTCGATGCGGTCGGGGCTGATCGAGGACGCGCCTGAGCCGGCCACCAGGGCCGGCAAGGTGACCGCCTGATGCCGCTGTCGCAAACGCTGAGGCTCGCCTTTCGGTTTTCTCTGCGAGAAATGCGTGGCGGGCTGTCCGGCTTCCTGATCTTCCTTGCCTGCATCGCGCTCGGCGTCGCGGCAATCGGCGGCGTCAATTCGGTGGCGCAAGCGATTTCCGCCGGTGTTGCCGACCAGGGCCAGACGCTGCTCGGCGGCGATCTCCGCTTCCAGCTCAACCAGCGCGATCCGACCAGAGCCGAACGCAGCTTCCTCGACCGGCTTGGCACGGTTTCGCACAGTGCCAACATGCGCTCGATGGCGAGGCTCGAGGACGGCTCCGACCAAGCGCTGGTCGAGGCCAAGGCGGTCGACGGCGCCTATCCGCTCTATGGCGCGCTGGAGACCGAGCCGGTGCTGTCGCGAGAGGATCTGTTCGACCAAAAATCCGGAGTCTTCGGCGCCGCGGCGCCGGACCTTTTGTTCGAGCGGCTGAACCTTGGCATCGGTGACCGGCTGAAGCTCGGCAGCGCGACCTTCGAGCTGCGCGCCAGGCTGGTCAACGAGCCGGATGCGGTGTCGGATGGCTTCGGCTTTGCGCCGCGGCTGATGGTGTCGACCGACGGGCTTGCCGCTTCCGGCCTGATCCAGCCGGGCAGCCTGGTCGAGAATGCCTATAAGGTCCGCCTGCCCGGCGGCACTACTGAGACACAGATCAAGGCGATCCAGGAGCAGGCGGCAAAAGAGTTCCCGCAGGCCGGCTGGTCGATCCGCACGCGCAGCAACGCAGCGCCGGCGCTGTCCTCGAACATCGAGCGGTTTTCGCAATTCCTGACGCTGGTCGGGCTGACGGCGCTGGTGGTCGGGGGCGTCGGCGTGGCCAATGCCGTGCGTGCCTATCTCGACGGCAAGCGCGGCGTCATCGCCACCTTCAAGAGCCTGGGGGCTTCGGGAGGGTTCGTCTTTGCCGTCTATCTGGTGCAGATCCTGATGATCGCCGCCCTCGGCATCACGCTGGGCCTGGTGCTCGGCGCATTGATGCCGTTTGTTGCAAGTGCCGCGCTGCAGTCGGTCATTCCGGTGCCGGCGGAAGGTGGGTTCTATCCCGGCGCGCTCGGCATGGCAGCGCTGTTCGGGCTGCTGGTGACGCTGGCTTTCGCCTTGCTGCCGCTCGGCCGCGCCCGCGACGTGCCGGCAACGGCGCTGTTTCGCGAAATGGGTTTCGAGGGCCGGGGTTTTCCCCGCCCGCTCTATATCGCCGCGGCATTGGGTATCGCGCTGCTCCTGGCGGTACTGGCGATCCTGTTTTCCGGCGACCGCCGTATTGCCTCGATCTTCGTCGGCGCCACGGTCTTTTCGTTCCTGGTGCTGCGTGTCGTCGGCACGCTGGTGCAGTGGGCGGCGAAGAAAAGCCCGCGCGTGCGCTCGACCGCGCTCAGGCTCGCCATCGGCAACATCCATCGGCCTGGCGCCTTGACGCCGTCCGTGGTGCTGTCGCTTGGCCTCGGGCTGACGCTCCTGGTCACCTTGGCGCTGATCGACGGCAATCTCAGGCGGCAGATCTCGGGCAGCCTGCCCGAACGGGCGCCGAACTTCTTCTTCGTCGATATCCAGAGCGGCGACGTCGATGCTTTCTCCGCGCTGGTCGGCAAAGAGGCGCCGCAGGGCAGGCTGATCAGGGTCCCGATGCTGCGCGGCCGGGTGATGGCGCTCAACGGCGTCGCTGTCGACAAGGTCAAGGTTCCGGCCGAAGGCGCCTGGGTACTGCGCGGCGATCGCGGCCTGACCTATGACGCAAAGCTGCCGGAGAATGCGACGCTGACCGAGGGCAGCTGGTGGCCGGAGAACTATGCCGGCCAGCCGCTGGTCTCGTTTTCCGCCGAGGAAGGCAAAGAGATCGGGCTGAAGCTCGGCGACACCATCACCGTCAACGTGCTCGGCCGCAACATCACGGCGAAGATCGCCAATTTCCGCCAGGTCGAATGGGAAACCATGGGCATCAATTTCGTCATGGTGTTCTCGCCCAACACATTCGCCGGGGCGCCGCATGGCTGGTTGGCGACGCTGACCGAGACGAATGCGTCGGCGGCCGACGATGCGCGTCTTCTCAACGCCGTCACCCGGGCTTTTCCAGCGGTGACGACGGTCAGGGTCAAGGACGCGCTCGAAATCGTCAATCGGCTGGTGGCGCAGCTCGGCACGGCAATCAGGGCAGCGGCCGGCGTGGCGCTGATCGCCTCGGTGCTGGTGCTGGCCGGGGCGCTCGCCGCCGGCAACCGGGCCCGCATCCACGACGCGGTGGTGCTGAAGACGCTGGGTGCGACCAGGAAAACGCTGATCGCCGCTTTTTCGCTGGAATACATGCTGATCGGCCTTGCCACTGCGATCTTCGCGCTGGCGGCGGGCGGTGTGGCGGCGTGGTTCGTCGTCGCGCGCATCATGACGCTGCCATCGCACTTCATGCCCGAGGTGGCGGTGGCGACCATCGGCTTTTCGCTGGTGGTCACGGTCGGCATCGGCCTTGCCGGGACGTGGCGGGTGCTGGGCCACAAGGCGGCGCCGGTGCTGCGGAATCTTTGAGCCAGAGCCGGTTTTGATTAAATCTCGTTAATGTTTCGGCCGGGAAGGCCAATAAAACCGGATCTCCGGCACTTCACGGAGCATTACGTCCGGTTACGGTCTTGTCCTTTACGCCAAGAACCATCATATTTCAGCGCAGGCATGCTGGAGCCCCGCCAGCGGCGCCTGGGTTCAAATGGACCTGACACCGGACGGGGCAGAAGCAATATGAGGATTTCCATGGCTGATCCCGTTCGCAATTATCAGACGCGCGCCGTGCCCGGCGCCGGCGTCGATGCTGCCATCGACCAGGGCCTGCGCGCCTACATGATCAAAGTCTACAATCTGATGGGGCTTGGCCTCCTCATCACCGGCCTTGCCGCGGTCGGCACAATCATGCTGGCCACCACCAGCGATCCCGCCTCGGCGGTCGCGACGTTGCCAAGCGGCGAGATGCTGACCTCGTTCGGCTACGCAATCTTTGGTTCGCCGCTGAAATGGCTGGTGATCTTTGCCCCTCTGGCAGCGGTGATGTTCCTGTCGTTCCGCGTCCAGTCGATGAGCGTTTCGGCCGCGCAGACGACGTTCTGGGTCTATGCCGGCCTCGTCGGCCTATCTCTCTCGTCGATCTTCCTGGTCTACACCACCGCCAGTATCTCGCAGACCTTCTTCGCCACCGCCGCCGCCTTTGGCGGGCTGTCGCTCTACGGCTACACGACCAAGCGCGATCTCTCGGCGTTCGGTTCGTTCCTGGTCATGGGCCTGGTCGGCCTGATCATCGCGATGGTGATCAACATCTTCCTGCAGTCGTCGGCGCTTTCCTTCGCCGTTTCGGCGATCGGCGTGCTGATCTTCGCAGGCCTCACCGCCTACGACACGCAGAACATCAAGGAGATGTATTTCGAGGGCGACGAGACTGATGTCGCCGGCCGCAAGGCGATCATGGGCGCATTGAGGCTCTATCTCGACTTCATCAACCTGTTCATGTTCCTGCTGCAGTTCATGGGCGACCGTCGCTAGTACGGCGTTCCTTGTCGACCATGATCTTTTCCGAAAACCGGTTTCCACTTTTCGGGATCATGGTCTGACTGGACCAGCGAGTTTGGAAAGGGCGGCCCAATGGCCGCCCTTTTCTTTTGTGCCGGCTTTTGCTGAGATATAGGGCAGATGAACGACTTGCATAAATTATGAGCAGCATCACGTTACGGGCCGCAACGTCGGCCGATCTCGACCGGATCACGGAAATCTATGCCGACGCGGTGACGAGTGGCACGGCGAGCTATGAACTCGAGCCACCAAGCCGGACCGAGATGGGCGCGCGCTTCGACAGCCTGATGGCGGGCGGCTTTCCCTATCTCGTTGCGGAAAAGGCCGGCGGCGTGCTCGGCTATGCCTATGCCGGGGCGTTCCGGCCGCGCCCGGCGTACCGCTTCGTCGTTGAGGATTCCGTCTATGTCGCGCTCGAGGCCAAAGGGCAAGGCGTCGGGCTGCTCTTGATGCAAGGGCTGATCGAGGCGGCCAAGGCGGCGGGTTTTCGCCAGATCATCGCGGTGATCGGCGACGGCCGGCCCGACAGCGCCTCGGTACGGTTGCACGAGAAGCTCGGCTTTCGTCATTCCGGCCGCCTGGAAGGCTCAGGGTATAAGCACGGACGCTGGCTGGATACGGTGTTCATGCAGTTGCCGATCAATGGCGGGGCGTCCATCCCGCCCGATCCGCAATCGCTGCCCGAGCGGAAGTTCCGCGAACAAAAATAAGAGGTTACGCCTCGACCAGCTTCAGCGTTCGGTCGAACACGCCAAGTACCCGGCCGAGCTCCTGGCCGCGCTTGAGGATGCGCCCGCCGGCGGCGATGACGGCGAACGCGCCTTGCCGGCGCGCCAGCTTCGGATCCTTGACGATCTGGAAAAGCGGCACTTCGCTGGTGCGGCGGAAGACAGAAAAAACAGCGCGGTCGGCGAGATGGTCGATGGCATAGTCGCGCCACTCGTTGGCGGCAACCATACGGCCGTAGAGCCTGAGGATCTGGTCCAGTTCGCGCCGGTCGAACCGCACCGGCTGGTCGAGGCGTTCGCGTCTTGCCTCATGCAGCGGGATCAATATTGCGGATGCGTCCCCATCCTCCGTCCCGCTGCTGCGATCAGTCATGCCTGGATCCTCGCAATGAATCGTACGCCGACCAAAGTTGGCGCTTTCGCTGCGGAATTGCAAGGCCCGGCCGGGCAAGGCCAGCACCGCGCGGTTTCTCCAGCGTCCAGTCACGTTTGCGAAACGCCTGTTGGAATTGGTGATGCTTTGCCACAATCCTGCCATTTTTTATCCGTGCTCATGCCCCAATGTCCGACGAATTTATCGGCGTTGCCTGAGACGGTTCGGTCCGGCACCGGCTCGTAAACCCCAAGCCCCCCGCCCACGGGTCTGCGTCGGATCGAACCAACCTCGGTTTTTCCTTGGACAGATCGGGTGCGACGATCCCAAAACCTAAATGACCGGCGTCAGAAGCAAGCTGACGCCGGTTTTTTATTGGCCGGCCGCTGGGATCGCCTCCGAAAGCGGGGCACGTTAAGACGGCCATGCGAGGGCCCCTAATTGCGTTATGATCGTCGGTCTGCGCAGCCCCTCATTGCCCTGCCGGGCGTTTCTCCCCGTACAGCGACGGGGAGAAAGACGCAGTCGGCCACGGTTTTGCCAATCACCAGCGTTGCACGAAGAACGCCGATGCCGCGGCCAGTTCCGTTCTCCCCGTCACTATACGGGGAGAAGATGGCGGCAGGCGGATGAGGGGCAGCGCGACGTTTCAGTTCAAGGCTTGCGGATAAAGGCTGCACCCAGGATCGGACCGGGCATGCCGTCCTTGCCGACCGACTGCAGCAGCACGGCGCAGCCGCCCTTCTTGGCGATCTCGCTCATTGGCAGTTCGTAGCGCTGCGCCTTGCCGTGCCACATGCCGGCGGTCTGGATGCTGGAGACGGCGTTCCAGTAGGTCATGCTGCGGCCGCTGTTTTCGCCCTTGCCGATCTTTATCGTCTGCGGCGGATTGAAATAGACGATGACGACATGCGCGTCGGTGGGGCCGGTCACGGCGTCGCCGGCATCGATCATGACGCGATCGCTGGTCCGGCTGACCTTGATGCCGACGCGCATGCCTTCGCCGACCCTCTCCATGCGGGCCAGCGCGCCGTCGACTTCCTTGCGGCTGGCGCCGTTGACATGGCTGCGGCCGTTTATGACGGCTTGCGGGGTGTAGACGGAACGACTGCCGAAGGCGCGCATATACTCATATTGCCGCTCGGTATTTTCCTTGCGGCTCAGCGTGTCCTGCCAGCCGAGGTAATCCCAATAATCGACATGATAGGCGAGCGCGACGATGTCCTCCTTGGCGGCGAGCTCGGCGAAGAATTCGTCGGCCGGCGGACAGGAGTTGCATCCCTGGCTGGTGAAGAGCTCGATGACGCCTAATGGCTTGTCGGTTGGCTCGGCAAGGGCCCTGCCGGCAAACGCCGAGAGGGCCAGCGCAAGGGCCGCAAGCCGCAATGGTCTTCGAGATGGCATGACCGTTCCGATCCCGCCGGTGACGCCGGCTTTGTTCTGGTTATCGAAATATGTGGCAGAAGCGGCAGTCAACGGGAAGTCACGTTGCGGTGAAATTTTGCCGTTGCAACCGCTGGCAAGGGCGCAATAGGTGGACTTGCACTTCACCATGGAAGCGATTCGGGCGGCAATCAGCATGTGGCAATCTCTCCTGGCGCCGGTCGATCTTTATTGCGAACGGACGGGGCCGGAATTCTGGGCCGAACCGCTCAATGCGCTGAGCAATCTGGCTTTTTTTGCCGCCGGGCTATGGGGTGTCTGGCAGGTGCGCACGCGCGGAACCGGCACCTTCGCCGAAGTGCTGGCCTGGTGGGTGGTGGCGATCGGCGTTGGGTCGTCGCTGTTCCACACCTTTGCCACAAGGGCAATGATCCTGGCCGACGTGCTGCCCATTGCAGGGTTCACGCTGGCCTACACGCTGTTCAACCTGCGACGTTTTCTCGGCATGAAATGGGGCAAGGCGATCGCCATCTTCGTCGCCTTTTACGCCGTTGCCGGGCTGGTGACCTTTGCCGTGCCGGACTGGCTGCGCCAAGCGTCGAACGGGACGACCGGCTATCTGCCGCCGTTTCTGGCGCTCGCCTTCTTCGGCGCCTGGGTGGCGGCCAGCGGCAATCGCGCCGGCTGGTACAATCTGGCGGGTTCGGCGATCTTCGTCGTGTCGGTCATCTGCAGGATGATCGATCCGCTGGTCTGCGGCGGCTTTCCGCTCGGCACGCATTTCCTGTGGCACATATTCAACGGGCTGATGCTCGGCGTGCTGCTGGCGGCGACAGCGCGGTTTGGCAAGCCAAGAACAGGGCAAGTAGGGCAGTAGGGCAGTAGGGCAGTAGGTGGCTTGTCCTGGCTCCCTACTGCCCTACTCCCTTATTGCCCTACTCCCTTAAGCCGCAAGATCGCGCAGCACGTATTGCAGGATGCCGCCATTCTTGAAGTAGTCGAGCTCGTCCAGCGTATCGATGCGGCAGATGATCGGAACCTCTTTGACGCTGCCGTCGCCATAGGTGATCCCGGCGATCATCTTCTGCCGCGGCTTGATGTTGCTCAGTCCGTCGATCTCGACCAGCTCGTCGCCCTTGAGGTTGAGCGAGGCCCATGAGGTGCCTTCCTCGAAGACGAAGGGGATGACGCCCATGCCGACCAAATTGGAACGGTGGATGCGCTCGAAGGACTGGGCGATGACCGCGCGGACGCCCAGCAAATTGGTGCCCTTGGCCGCCCAGTCGCGCGACGAGCCGTTGCCATATTCGACGCCGGCGAAGATGACCAGCGGCACGCCCTCCTTCTTGTAGTGCATGGCTGCGTCGTAGATCGATTCCTCTTCCTTCGACGGGTAATGGATGGTGTAGCCGCCCTCGCGGCCGTTCTCGCCCAGCATATGGTTGCGGATGCGGATATTGGCGAAGGTGCCGCGCATCATCACCTCATGGTTGCCCCGGCGCGTGCCGTACTGGTTGAAATCGGCGACGCCGACGCCGTGGTCGGTGAGGTACTTGCCGGCCGGCGAGGCCGCCTTGATCGAACCGGCCGGCGAAATGTGGTCGGTGGTGATCTTGTCGCCGAACAGGCCGAGCACACGCGCGCCCTTGATATCGCCGATCTTGCCGAAGCCTGACGTCATGCCGGCGAAATAGGGCGGGTTCTGCACATAGGTCGAATTGTCGTCCCAGGCATAGGTCTGGCCTTCCGGCGCCTTGACGTTCTGCCAGTACTCGTCGCCCTTGAAGACGTCGGCATATTTGCGGGCGAACAATTCGCGCGTGACGTTCTTCTCGATGAATTCCTGGATCTCGGCCGAACTCGGCCAGATGTCCTTGAGATAGACTGGATTGCCGTTGCGATCCTCGCCGAGCGGCTCCGTGGTCAAATCCTTGGTCACGGTCCCGACCAGCGCGTGGGCGACGACCAGCGGCGGCGAGGCGAGATAGTTCGCCTGCACGTCGGGCGAGACGCGGCCTTCGAAATTGCGGTTGCCAGACAAGACTGCCGCAGCAATCAAGCCCTTATCGTTGATGGTCTTTGAGATCGGCGCCGGCAGCGGGCCGGAATTGCCGATGCAGGTGGTGCAGCCGAAGCCGACCAGGTTGAAGCCGATCTGGTCGAGCTCCTTCTGCAGGCCGGATTTCTCGAGATATTCGGCGACGACCTGGCTGCCCGGCGCCAAGGAGGTCTTGACCCACGGCTTCTGCTTGAGGCCGAGCCGGTTGGCGTTACGCGCCAACAGCCCAGCGCCGATCAGCACGCTCGGGTTCGAGGTGTTGGTGCAGGAGGTGATGGCGGCGATGACGACATCGCCATGGCCAAGATCGTAGTCCGTGCCTTCGACGGCATAGCGCTTGTCGATTTCGGCGGCCTTCTTGTATTCGGTCTCCATGGCCTTGGCGAAGCCGGCCGGAATGCCTTCAAGTGCGACCCGGCCTTCCGGCCGCTTCGGGCCGGCCATCGACGGGACGACACTGCCGAGATCAAGCTCGAGCAGGTCGGTGAAGACCGGATCGGCCGAGCCGGCATCGCGCCACAAGCCCTGTGCCTTCGAGTAGGCCTCGACCAGGGCAATACGGCTTTCGTCACGGCCGGACATGGTGAGATAGCGGATGGTTTCGCTGTCGACCGGGAAGAAGCCGCAGGTGGCGCCATACTCGGGCGCCATGTTGCCGATGGTGGCGCGGTCGGCCAGCGTCATGTTGGACAGGCCCGGCCCGAAGAATTCGACGAACTTGCCGACGACGCCCTTCTTGCGCAGCATCTGGGTGACGGTGAGCACCAGGTCGGTAGCGGTGACGCCTTCCCTCAGCCTGCCGGTGAGCCGGAAGCCGATGACTTCAGGCAGCAGCATGGAGACCGGCTGGCCAAGCATCGCGGCCTCCGCCTCGATGCCGCCGACGCCCCAGCCGAGAACGCCGAGGCCGTTGATCATGGTGGTGTGCGAATCGGTGCCGACGCAGGTGTCGGGATAGGCGGTGGTCTCGCCGTCTTCGCTGTTGGTCCACACGACCTGGCCGAGGTACTCAAGGTTGACCTGATGGCAGATGCCGGTGCCGGGCGGCACGACGCGGAAATTGCGGAAGGCCTGCTGGCCCCATTTCAGGAATTTATAGCGTTCCTCATTGCGCTCATACTCAAGCTCGACATTGCGGGCGAAAGCCATCGGCGTGCCGAACTCATCGACGATGACCGAGTGGTCGATGACCAGATCGACCGGCACCAGCGGATTGATCTTTTGCGGGTCGCCGCCGAGCGAGGCCATGGCGTCGCGCATGGCGGCAAGGTCGACCACGGCTGGAACGCCGGTGAAATCCTGCATCAGCACGCGGGCCGGGCGATAGGCGATCTCGACGCCGGCGGCGCCCCTGTCGGTCAGCCAGCCGGCGACCGCCTGGATGCTCTCCTTGGTAACGGAACGGCCGTCCTCGTTGCGCAGCAGGTTCTCCAGCAGCACCTTCATCGAATAAGGCAATTGGGCAATGCCGGTGAGGCCGTTCTTTTCGGCCTCGACAAGATCATAGTAGATGTACTCGGTGCCGCCGGCGGTCAGCGTGCAGCGGCAATTGAAGCTGTCGAGTGATTTGGACACGTGCGATCCCTAACTGTCGGTTGCCGGGAGGAAACGGACGCCAGTGGGCATGCAAATCACGCGCAAAGGTGCGGGTACGGCCATTTCCGCTGTCCGTTCCCAAGCGTCCGGGCCGTTCAAGGCGGCACGCGCGCTGGTTCGGCGCAAATTCGGTTCCCGTGCCGACCGCTGGCACGGATGATGCGGATATAGAGAATTTTCCGGAATAGTTCTAGACACGGAATTGCCATTTTTGCTGCGGCGCACCGAAGCCGCGCTTGAACTTTCGGCGAAGGGGAACGATGCGGCTGATCGCCGAAAATCTGGGCGGCGAACGCGGCGGCGAGACGGTATTTTCCGGCATCGAATTCGCGCTGGGGGAAGGCCAGGCGCTGGTCGTCACCGGGCCCAACGGCGCCGGCAAATCGACGCTGCTCAGGATCATCGCCGGACTGTTGCCGGTGGCGGCAGGCCGTGTGCGATTCGAAGGTGGTGGCGAAGACTTTCCGTCGGCCGCCTCGGCCTGTCACTATCTCGGCCACCTCGACGCGATGAAGACGGCATTGAGCGTTAAGGAGAACCTGTGCTTCTGGCGCGATTTTTCGGGCGCAGGTTCCAAGGGTGTTGAAGAGGCGCTGGAGACCGTCGGGCTGGGCGGCATCGGCCATCTGCCGTTCGGCTATCTCTCGACCGGCCAGCGCCGGCGGGCGGCGATTGCAAAACTGCTGGTCAGCCACCGGCCATTGTGGCTGCTGGATGAGCCGACGGCAGGGCTGGACAAGGTTTCGGAGGAGAGATTCGGCGAATTGATGGGGAAGCACCTCAATGGTGGGGGGATCGTGGTTGCGGCCACGCATTTGCCGCTGGGGATCGCGGGGGCACAAGGGCTGGTGATGGGCGAGGCCGCTTGATGTTGGTGCTCTACGCGATGGAACTCCATCCTTTGCTTGGCCTTCATGCATGCATCGGGACCAAACAATAATGTGGTCACTCTTCCTGCGCGACATCCGCCTGAGTATCCGCGCCGGCGGCGGGGCGCTGACCGGCGTGATTTTCTTTCTCGCCGTGATCGCGACCATCCCTTTCGGCGTCGGTCCCGACCTGAGGCTGCTGGCCCGCGTCGGCCCGGCGATCCTGTGGATTGCCGCCTTGCTGGCCTGCCTGCTCGGCCTCGACCGGCTGTTCCAGGCCGACCGCGAGGACGGCTCGCTCGATCTTCTGGTGCTTGGCAACGATCGGCACATGCTGGCCTTGACCGTCCTGACGAAATGCCTGGCGCATTGGACGGGAAGCGTGCTGCCGCTGGTCATCGCCGCTCCGCTGCTCGGCCTGTTCATGAACATGGAGCCGGCCGGCATCGGCGCCACGGCGCTGACGCTTCTGGTCGGCACGCCGGCGATCACCTTCATCGGTGCTGCCGGTGCAGCGGTGGCAGTGGCGTTGCCGCGTGGCGGGCTGCTGATCTCTGTGCTGGTGCTGCCGCTGACCATTCCCGTGCTGATCTTCGGCGTATCGGCCAGCTATGGCGCGGTGGCGGACCCCGATCCCTTCCTGCAGCCCTTCCTCATTCTTGCCGCGCTGACCCTGTTCCTTGCCGTGCTCGGGCCGGTGGCGGCGGCGCTGGCGCTGCGGCACGGAACGGATTGATGTGTTGGCTTCGGCTCATGCCTGCGGCGCGGCGAACAATTGCGGAGCCGATGGCGCGGCGTTAAGAGAAGACATGTCGGAACAAGGCGAGACGGACCGGTTGGAAAGCGCCGCGGAGCGAAAAGCATGAGCGTACACGCGCTTTATGTCACCGCCGCCTATGCGATCACGGCCGTGGTGCTGGGCGGGCTGATCGGCTGGATCCTGCTCGACCAGCGCGGCCGCAGGCGAGAGCTCGCCGAGCTGGAGGCGTCCGGCTTGCGCAGGCGCTCCGATAAGGCAGCAAAATCATGAGCACGGAAACGGAAACACCGGCGCGCCGCCGCCTGATCGTGCTGGTGCCGCTGCTGGTCTTTCTCGGGCTGGCGGGATTGTTCCTGGCGCAGCTCTTGTCCGGGCGCGACGTGTCGGAAGTGCCGTCGGCGCTGATCGGCCTGCCGGCGCCGCAGACCAACCTGCCGGCGCTCGAGGGCACCAATTTGCCGGGCCTCGATTCAAAACAGTTCGTCGGCCAGGTGACGCTGGTCAACGTCTTCGCGTCCTGGTGCGCGCCGTGCCGCGAAGAGCATCCAGTGCTGCTGGCGCTGTCGCAGGACAGACGCTTCGTCATGGCCGCGCTGAACTACAAGGACCAGCCGGAAAACGCCCGTCGGTTCCTTGGCGATCTCGGCAATCCGTTCCAGGCGATCGGCGTCGACCAGGTCGGGCGCGCGGCGATCGACTGGGGTGTCTACGGCGTGCCGGAGACCTTCGTCATCGGCAAGGATGGCAAGATCGCCTACAAGCATGTCGGGCCGCTGACGCCGGACTCGGCGCAGACGCTGCTGTTGCCCGAAATCGAGAAGGCGCTGACGGCGCGTTGATATTCAGGTGATGCCGGCCTGCAAACGGCGGCTTCCTGCGCTTCCGGTGCTCGCGTACCCAAAGTACGCTCCGCTCCGGTTCTCGGAATCCACCTGTTTGGTCGCTGCGCGCTCGTCTTCGACTCCGACTCGGCCTGACCTGAATATCAACGCGCCTAAGCGCGGCCGAGTTACTCGACCGAAGATTCAGCCGTAGATCTGCTTGTGGACCTGATAGAGCATTTCGCTGCGGTCGGCGCGCATGTCGGCGAGGTCGCGGCTGCTGAAGCTGTCGATTTCGGCGACGAGGCGGTTGTAATGCCGGCGCTTGGCGATGCTGGCGCGAGCGCGGCTCATGAGGCTGTCGATGATCATAGCGAGTTTCCTTTGCGCCGCACTTCGCGGCAAGTGTTCCTCCCTTGATCGATACGAAGCATGACATAGTTATGGTGCGTTGCAAAAATAAGATGTTGCAATGCACCATTGCGCTGGGCGCATAGCCGGTTAACGGGACGTGACCTGCCGTCCGGGCCAGCATTCGCTTCCATAATGCTTCTGACGCATCATCGATCTTGCCATATCGATCGCAGGCTGGCTTGATCGTGCCTCGCCAAGCGACTGCTACCGGGAGGAACCATGGCCAGCGAATTCTACGAAGTTCTCGATCCGCGCTTTTCGCGGCTGTTCAATGGCAATGCACAGGTCGACAGGCTGTTTACCGGCTGCCGATGGGCGGAAGGACCGGCCTGGTTTGCGGCCGGGCGCTATCTGGTCTGGTCCGACATCCCGAACAATCGCATGCTGCGCTACGACGAGACCGACGGCAGCGTCAGCGTGTTCCGTCAGCCGTCCGGCAATTCCAACGGCAACACCGTCGACCGGCAAGGCCGGCTGGTTACTTGCGAGCATTCCGGCCGCCGCGTCAGCCGCACCGAGCATGACGGGTCGGTTATCACCATAGCGGACAAATGGCGCGGCAAGCGGCTGAACTCGCCCAATGACGCGGTGGTCAAGTCCGACGGTTCGATCTGGTTCACCGATCCGAGCTACGGCATCGATACCGATTACGAGGGCGACAAGGCCGAAAGCGAGATCGGCGCCTGCCATGTCTACCGGATCGATCCCGGCACCGGCGAGACCGAGGCGGTGATCACCGACATGGTCAGGCCCAACGGGCTCGCTTTTTCGGTTGACGAGAGCAAGCTCTACGTCGCCGATACCGGCCGCACGCATGGTGCACAAAACCCGGCGCACATCCGGGTGTTCAATGTCGGCCAGGGCGGCAAGACGGTCTCAGGCGAAAAGGCCTTTGCCGACTGCACCGCCGGCCTGTTCGACGGTTTCAGGCTGGATGCGGACGGCCGCATCTGGACCAGCGCCGCGGACGGCATCCATTGCTACGATCCAGACGGGACGCTGATCGGCAAGGTCAAGGTACCGGAAGTCGTTGCCAATTGCGTGTTCGGCGGCAACAAGCTGAACTGCCTCTACATCGCCGGCACGACCTCGCTCTACATGGTCCGGCTCATGGTCAACGGCGCCAAAACCTACTGAGCGGCCGCCAAGCATATCCAAGGGAGGGAACCATGCCATTCGTGAATATCCGCCTGGTCAAGGAGGTGATTGCCGATGACCCGGCCGGCAAAAAGGCCGCGATCGCCGCCCAGGTGACGGCGGCCATCACCGGCGTCACCGGCCTGACCAACAATGATGTCTGGGTGGTCTTCGAGGAGGTCGCTGCACGCGACTGGTTCGTCGGCGAGACCGACGTTGAGACGCGGAGACGGAAGGGCTAGTTCCAGAGTAGGCGCCATCGGCGAAGCTGCCAATCTCCCCCCTTGCGGGGGAGATGCCTGGCAAGGCAGAGGGGGGTGCTGTTCCTCCGACTTACCTGCCAATTATGGCACGCCCTTTCAGGCTGTTCCGGTTGGGAATGGCTGAAGTCGAAAGTTGGCGATCCGTCG
Source organism: Mesorhizobium sp. M1328 (assembly GCF_040318075.1). Classification (NCBI taxonomy): domain Bacteria; kingdom Pseudomonadati; phylum Pseudomonadota; class Alphaproteobacteria; order Hyphomicrobiales; family Phyllobacteriaceae; genus Mesorhizobium; species Mesorhizobium sp. M1328. Next base: position 639,753 of record NZ_JAMYLO010000001.1, read on the forward strand.
CACCCCCTCTGTCCTGCCGGACATCTCCCCCGCAAGGGGGAGATTGGACGTCACTCGGCTTTCGCCAGATGCCAAGGCTATAAGGCCCCGACTGCTCATCGAGCGCCAATGAATTCGGCAAAAGCCGAAACGGCGCCGCGCATCGCCAGCCGGTTTTCCGGTTCCGCCAGGATTTTCTCCACCGCCGGCGGTCCCTTGCCGAGCAGACCGATTTCGAGCGCCCTGTCTTCGTAAAGCGCAAAAGACATTGTCCGCATGATCTCGGCCAGTGCGGCGCGAGCAAACAGCGAGCGCGGCGAGGCATGGACCAGCATGGCCGGTTTGCCGACGGCGGCATCGTGCGACACCAGCCAGTCGAGCGCGTTCTTCAGGCCGCCTGGCACACCGTGGGCATATTCCGGGCAGGAGACGATGACGCCGTCAGCGGCGGTGACCGCATCGATCAGCGCCGCTGCTTGCGGCGGCGTCCGCTCGCCTTCGTCGTCGGGGTTGAAAATCGGCAGCCGGCCAAGCCCGTCGTAGACGGAGACGTGACAGTCCGGCGGCGCGTTTTGCGCGAGTGCCGCGATCAGGCCCGAATTGGTCGAGGCGGCGCGCAGGCTGCCGGAGATGGCGAGGATGTTGAGCAAAGGAATGGAGACCGGCTTGGGCGATTCGTTGCCGGGCACGCTACCACATGGTCTTCCTGTATTCCCCGTCCAACCAGCGGTCGGTCGCCTCGGCCGAGTCGGCGAGCGCCAGCTGGTCGCGCAGGATCTGGCCGAGCGTCGGCAGCGTCGCGCGGTCGTACCAGCTCTCCGGCTTCCATAGTTCGGAGCGCATGAAGGCCTTGGCGCAATGCATATAGGCGGCCTTGACCGTCACCACGACGACACTTTGCGGTGCCTTGCCGTCGACCGCCAGCCGCTCACGCAATGCCGCATCGACGGTGATGCGGGCATCGCCATTGACACGTAGCGTTTCGTTCATGCCGGGAATGAGGAAGAGCAGCCCGATCGAGGGATTGAGAAGGATGTTCTCCAGCGTGTCGAGCCGGTTGTTCCCGGGCCGGTCGGGGATGGCGATGGTCTTCTCATCGAGCACTGTTACGAAGCCCGGCCTGTCGCCCTTCGGCGTCACATCGGCATTGCCGGCACCGTCGGACGAGCCGATCAGCACGAAAGGGCTCTTGCCGATGAAGGAACGGCAGTGGCCATCCAGGGCCTTCAGCTCCTTGCGGATCGAGCCGTCAGTCGGCCGAGGCGTCTTGTAGATCGTCCTCAACTCGTCGCGCGTGGCGATGAATTCCATGCCCCTCTCCTCTTATTCTGACGCAATTCCGGACGGAAAACCGCTACACACTTTTCCTGGAATTGCTCTATTTGCCGGCCTTCTCTTCCTTGCCGGCCTTGTCCTCTAGTGAATGCCGCAGGATCAACGGCATTTGGCTTAACGTGAAGACAAGTGTAATGGGAATCGTGCCCCAGACCTTGAAATAAAGCCAGGCTTCCTCGGAAAAGTTGCGCCACACAACCTCGTTCAGGGCAGCCAGAAAAAGGAAGAAGAGCCCCCATCGGAAAGTGAGCTTGCGCCAGCCTTCGGCGTCGAGATTGAAGGCGGAATCAAAGACATAGCCCAACAGCGATCTGCCAAACGCCAACCCGCCAAGCAGCGTGATGCCGAACAGGCTGTTGATGATTGTCGGCTTCATGAACGCGAAGGTCTTGTCCTGCAGCCACAGCGCCAGCGCGCCAAACACAAACACCACGATGGCCGAGACCAACGGCATGATCGGCCAGCTGCGCGTCAAAATCCACGAAACGCTGAGCGATAGCGCCGTCGCCACCATAAAGAACGCCGTGGCAATCAGGATAGGCTCGCCGATATGGCCGAGGATCGGAAACTTCCCGACAAGCCACGCGCCGCGGATGGTGGTGAAAAAGAACACCAGGCCAGGCCCGAGTTCGAGCAGGAATTTCAGGCCCGGGTTCAACGCCTTACGTCGCGGATCGGACGGATCGCCTTCGAGGATGGGTGGGTTCATAGGGTCCTTCTTACGCACGATCCAATCCAAAAAGCCTGCAGCTTTTTGGGATCATGCTCGTCAAGCTACGCCAGCGATCGCCCTGGCGAATTCGCTTGCGGAAAAGGGTTCGAGGTCGTCGACCTGTTCGCCGACGCCGATGAAATAGACCGGCAATTTGTGCTTTGCCGCGATCGCCACCAGAATACCGCCGCGCGCCGTGCCGTCCAGCTTGGTCATCACCAGGCCGTTGACGCCGGCGACATTGCGGAAGATCTCGACTTGGTTGAGCGCATTCTGGCCGGTGGTGGCATCAACCGTCTGCAGCACGGTGTGCGGCGCTTCCGGATCGAGCTTGCCCAGCACCCGGACGATCTTTTCCAGTTCCGCCATCAGCTCGGTCTTGTTCTGCAGCCGCCCGGCGGTGTCGATGATCAGCACGTCGGAGCCGGCCTCCTTCGCCCGCTCGAATGCGTCATAGGCGAGGCCGGCGGCGTCGGCGCCGAGCTTCGAGGCAATGACCGGCGAGTTGGTACGCTCGCCCCAGATCTTCAGCTGCTCGATCGCGGCGGCGCGGAAGGTGTCGCCGGCCGCGAGCATCACCGAGAGGCCGCCATCGGTGAGCTTTGCCGCCAGCTTGCCGATGGTTGTTGTTTTCCCCGTGCCGTTGACGCCGACGACCAGGATGACATGCGGCTTGTGGCTGAGGTCCAGCTCCAGCGGCATGGCGACGTGGGTCAGCACCTTTTCCACTTCGGCCGCCATGATGGCGCGGACTTCGGTGTCGGAGACGTCCTTTCCGTAGCGGCTGGCGGAGAGCGCGTCGGTGACGCGCAACGCCGTCTCCATGCCGAGATCGGCGCGGATCAGCACATCCTCCAGGTCCTGCAGCGTGTCGTCGTCCAGCTTGCGTTTGGTGAAGACGCCGGCGATGTTGCCCGACAATTCTCGGGAAGAGCGGGCAAGCCCGTCTCGCATTCGCTGGAACCAGGAGCGCCTCGGAGCCGGTTCGGGCGCCTTCTGGGGCTCGGCTTTCTGCTCGACCTTCTTAGTTACGGTCACCTTACCGGGGGCGGGTTTTGGCTCCGGCGATGGTTGCGAAATGGCCTCTGGTTCGGGCGCGATCTCGGTCAAGACCGGTTTCGTTTCGACCGGGGCGGGCTGGCGGATTGGAGGCGGGATTTCGGCCGGCGGCGCTTCGGGCGCTGGTGGCGTGACTTCGGCCGCGGGTGCCGCGTCTTGCGCAGGTTGGAGCTGCCCTTCACCCTTACCCTCTCCCCGTGAGGTACGGGGAGAGGGGGGCGTCAGCGTTGCAGCTTCTTCTTCGGCGTCCGTGGAAGGGGCTTCTGCGTTACGATGAGCCCCCTTCTCCCCGTCACTATACGGGGAGAAGGTGCCGGCAGGCGGATGAGGGGCAGCGCCAGCTTCCGTGGACGGAGGCTCGGGCTGAACGATCTCCGGCTGCTCCGCCTCAGGAACTGGCTCGGGAGCGACGGGTCCGGCCCGGATCTCCTCCGGCTCTTCAGCAGGCGTTTCCGGCTCCGGCTGGATGTCTGGCTCGGGTGGAATGGTCGGCGACGGTTCGGGCTTCGGCTCTTCCGCGGGCGCCGGTTGCGGTGCCGGAGGCAACTCTGGTTCGACTGGCGGTGGAGGTACGGCTTCGACTTCGAGCCGCGGCTCTTCGCGTTTCAAAAACTCCGGGACGGCCTGCTCTGCGGCCGGCTTCAGCGCTTCCAGTTCATCCCATTTGATCGGCGGCAGCGGTGCGGCCTCGTCGGGCCGCTCTTCGACGACTTCCTTCTTGCCGAACGAAAATATCTTCTTGAAAAACCCAGCCATGTCTTGCGCTCTCAGGCGGCGCGAGCGGCAAGCGGCGCGGCGATCAGTCTGATACCGTCATCGCCGGCGATATCAGCCTCGACGATGTCGCCCGGCGTGCCCGCCGACAATACGGCCAGTGTAAACCCCTCGGTGCGGCCAAGGCCGTCACGCTCGACCAGGATCGACTGACGCGTTCCAGCGAGCGAGGCAAGATGGCGGCGATGGGCGACCTCGCCGGTGGCGCGCAGGCGTGCCGCGCGCTGCTTGACGACGTCGCGGCGGAGCTGCGGCATGCGCGCGGCGGGCGTGCCCTGGCGCGGCGAAAACGGGAAGACATGGAGATGCGTCAGGCCGCATTCCTCGACGATCTTTTCCGAGTTTTCGAACATTGCGTCCGTCTCGGTCGGGAAGCCAGCGATAATGTCGGCGCCGAAAACGATGCCGGGGCGCAGTTTGCGCACATCCTCGCAAAAGCGGATCGACTGGTCGCGGCTGTGCCGGCGCTTCATCCGCTTCAGTATCATGTCGTCACCCGATTGCAGCGACAGATGCAGATGCGGCATCAGCCTCGGCTCGGTGGCGATGGCGTCCAGCAGATCGTCATCGGCCTCGATCGAGTCGATGGAGGAAAGCCGCAGGCGTTTCACGTCCGGCACCTGCTTCAGGATGGTCTTGACCAATTTGCCAAGCTTCGGCGCGCCCGGCAGATCGGCGCCGAAACTGGTCATGTCGACGCCGGTCAGCACGATCTCGGCATAACCATTGCCGACGAGTCGCTTGACCTGCTCGACCACGGCGCCCATCGGCACCGAGCGCGAATTGCCGCGACCGTAGGGAATGATGCAGAAGGTGCAGCGGTGGTCGCAGCCGTTCTGCACCTGGACAAAAGCGCGTGCCCGGCCCTCGATGGCGTCGACCATGTGGGCGGCCGTCTCGCGCACCGAAAAGATATCGTTGACGCGCGCCTTCTCGGTGTCGTTGACGCCGAAATCCGGCAGCGCGCGATAGGAATGCGCCCTGAGCTTTTCCTCATTGCCGAGGACGAGATCGACCTCGTCCATGGCGACGAAATCCTGCGGGCCGGTCTGCGCGGCGCAGCCGGTGACGATGATGCGGGCCTGTGGGTTCTCGCGGCGAGCTTTGCGGATTGACTGCTTGGCCTGGCGCACCGCCTCACCGGTGACGGCGCAGGTATTGAAGATGATGGCGCCGCCTTCGAGGCTACCGAGGCCGGCACTTTCCGCCTCGCGCCGCATCACCTCGGATTCATAGGTGTTCAGCCGGCAGCCGAAGGTGACGACGTCGATACCCCTGTTGCCAAGAGGAGCCATCAGGCGGCGCTTTCGGTGTCGCGCGCCCACGCCCCGGTCGACGGATCGAAGCTGCCGGAAAATTCCCATTCGGCGGCACCGGTCAGGATGACTTGGTCGTCGTCGCGCCACAAAACATGCAGCGAGCCGCCGCCGGGCGTCATCAGCGTGACGCTGCGGCCGGTGCGCCGGGTGCGGGCCGCAGCGACCACGGCGGCGCAAGCGGCCGAGCCGCAGGCCTTGGTCAGGCCGGCGCCGCGCTCCCAGGTACGGATGACCATGGTCTCAGGCGAAGTCACCTGCGCGATGGTGATGTTGGCGCGCTCGGGGAAGATCGGGTGGTTTTCGAGCAGCGGGCCGAAGCGCTCGAGCTCGTAGGACCAGACGTCGCGGTCGACCCAGAAGATGGCGTGCGGATTGCCCATCGAGACGACCGAAGGCGAATGCAGTACCGGGGCATCGATCGGGCCGATCTGCAGCTCGATCATGCGGGTGTCGCGGAATTCCTCGGCCAGCGGGATGTCCTGCCAGCCAAAGCGCGGCCTGCCCATGTCGACCGAGATCATTCCGTCGGCATGTTCCTCGGCATTGAGGATGCCGGCGACTGTTTCAAAGGCAAATGTCTTCTGGCCGGTCTCAGCCGCGAGCGCCTGGACGACACAACGCATGCCGTTGCCGCAGGCTTGCGCGCTGGTTCCGTCGGAATTCAAGATGTCGATGAAAAAGGCGGTGCCCGGCGTCCTGGGGTCGTGGATCGCCATGATCTGGTCGAACCTGGTCGCCGCATCGGCATTAAGCGCGACGGCTGCCGCAGGCGTCACCCGATCGGCACGGCCACGCATATCGGCAACGATGATTTCGTTGCCGATGCCGTTCATCTTGGCGAAAGGGGCCGCGCTTGCCATCGATCGAAAGGTCTCTTGCCGGTTTGGCGCCTATATGGCGGATAGCGGCAGAAATTACCAGCGCGGCGTGATTTTCAAGTCACCACGAAGACGCCAAGCACGATCAGCAGGAAGATGATCAGCACGATGCCGATGAGGATGCGCGCGCCGGTTGCGGCGGCTCCGGCCAGTGCCGGCATGCCGAGCAGGCTCGCCGCGGCCGCGATAATCAAAAGAATGATGATCCACCTGATCATGAGAGACCTCGCAGCCGACAGGTTTGAACACCTACAAACGTCTATGTGATGCCTTAGGTTCCGCCGCGCTAGACCTCCGGCACGTCCCAGACTTCGCCCGGCCGCAAGGCGCGAAAACGTTGCCGCGGCAGGCCGGCAGCATCGAGCGCTTCGCCGAGCTTTCTGGGCGGCTCATCGATCGACTCGTTGGTGAGCCGGAACGTGCCCCAGTGACAGCCGGCGGCATAGGCGGCGTTGCACAAAAGCATGCCTTGCACCGCCTCTTCCGGATCCTGGTGATGCGGCGCCATGAACCAGCGCGGCTCGTAGGCGCCGATCGGCAGGATGGCGAGGCGGAAGCCGCCGTGCTTTTGCGCCATCAGCCGGTAATTGATGCCGCCGTGGAAGCCGGTGTCGCCGGCGAAATAGATCTTTGCGCCGGGTGTCTCGACGACGAAACCCGCCCACAGCGCCATGCGCCGGTCGCGAGTACCGCGGGCCGACCAGTGGTGCACCGGCTCGACATAGACGGCGACGCCATCGCCGATATCGACCCGGTCGCCCCAGTCATGCGCCGAAAGCCGCATACGGGGCACGGCAGCGCCGATGATTGTGTCGTTGCCAAGCGGCGTCAGCAGCAGCGGGTCGTGTCTTGTCTTCAGGCGCTTCAACGTGGCGAGGTCGAGATGGTCGTAATGGTTGTGGCTGACCAGCACGAGGTCGATCGGCGGCAAATGCGAAAAGGCGATGCCCGGTGGATTGACGCGTTTCGGACCGGCGAAGGAGAGCGGCGAGACGCGTCGCGACCAGACCGGGTCGGTCAGGATGTTCAGGCCGGCTGTCTGGACGAGCAGCGAGGAATGACCGACCATGGTGAGGCGCAGCGCAGAACCATCGAGGCGCTCGACCGGTCTTGCCGGTGGAAACGGGCTCGGATCCGCCGCCGGCCATTTCGAGCGCTCGCGACTCAATTGCCATTTCAACAGATCGGCAAAGCGACCCGGCGGCCGGCCGTCGGGATTGAAGAACAAGGTGCCGTCGAAATGATCGCTGGGCGGCCCGCTGTAATAGCGGTTGGCGGCTCTCTTTCTCGCGGCCAAGAAATCGGCTCCCTGCAGTTTGCTGATCGCCAAGAGATAATGCCGGAGCCGGCCCGCGCAAGCATTTGAGGTGAACGCCAAGGTTTTGGCGCCGGTGCGCCGTATCGCATCAACCGGAGGTGCCGGCCAAACGGCCAAGGCGTAACGCAATTCTGGCAATGTGCATTTTGCGACAAATTTGCAACATTAGCGGCGCAAACCGTATTTTAACCATATCGGGTTGAAATTTCGCCACCTTCTCCATCTTGGTGAGGGGGACATTGCGCGGACGGCACCCCCAGCCCGATCCGACGGAGGTTGAGAATGAAATTTTCGAAAACCGGCCTGCTGGCCGTATCGCTGGCCGCGCTCGTTGCGAGCGGCTGTTCAACCTCACGGTTCACATCAATGGACGACCAGCAGCCGGCGCCCCTGGAACCTGCGCCTGCCGGCAAGGTGACCGCAAACCAGCTGCCGCCGCCGGCAACACCCGGCCCGGCCGATCCGTCGAAATTTCCAACCGCACCGCAGAACACCCAGGTCGCCTCGCTGCCGCCGGACGGGACGGCTCCGGCCGGTGCGGCCGACCTTACCGCGTCCAGCGTCGCCGGCGTGTGGAAGGCAAGCGTGTCCGGCCAGAGCTGTCAGGTGGCGACGCCGCAGACGAAATTCGGTTCGGGCTACCGCGCCGGACCGCTGCATTGCCCGGCGCCGCTCGACGGCATCAAATCTTGGAACGTCGCCGGCAAACAGCTGACGCTCTTTGACGAGAACGGCGGCACGCTGGCACGGCTCTATTCCTCGGGCGGCGAGAAATTCGACGGCCAGACTTCCAACGGCCTGCCGATCTCGCTTACAAGGTAAGAGAACGGCCCCCATTATTACGCAAATCCGGACGGAAAACCGTTACACACTTTTCCTGGAATTGCTCTCTTTTGTTTTTTACGCAATTCCGGACAGAAAACCGCTACACACTTTTCTTGGAATTGCTCCGGACGACGTGACCGATGCATCTGCGTGACGGCCTCCAGACCCATGCGACCGTCAAGCAGCGCTACGACCATCTGGTCGAGACGGGCGCCATCGGGCGCGACCCGGCGCAGGAGCGGATCGCCGCTGCGCTCGACCGGCTGATCGACGAAATATCGGCCAAGCGGCTGGCGCATAAATCAAGCGCGCTGGGGTGGCTGTTCGCCCGCAAGCGCGAAGTGCACGAGGCGGTCAAGGGCCTCTATATCCATGGCGGCGTCGGCCGCGGCAAGACCATGCTGATGGACATGTTCTTCGAGCTGCTGCCGGCGCGGCGCAAGCGCCGGGTGCATTTCAACGACTTCATGGCCGACGTGCAGGACCGCATCCAGAAGCACCGGCAGGCGCGTAAAGAGGGCACGGCCAAGGAGGACGACCCGATCCCGCCGGTGGCGCGCGCGCTGGCCGAGCAAGCCTGGGTGCTGTGCTTCGACGAGTTCTCCGTCACCGACATCGCCGATGCGATGATCCTGTCCAGGTTGTTTTCGGCGTTGTTTGCCAATGGCGTGGTGCTGGTCGCCACCTCCAATGTCGCGCCGCAGGATCTCTACCGCGACGGCCTGAACCGTCAGCTGTTTTTGCCGTTTGTCGCTATGCTGGAGCGCCACGCGCAGGTGCTGGCGCTTGACGCCGACAAGGATTACCGCCTCGACAAGCTCAGCCACATGCTGGTCTACATCACCCCCGCCGATGCCGCCGCTGACCATGCGCTCGACGACGCGTGGGCTGTGATGACGCATGGCAGGCCGACGGCCGAGACGATGCTGACGGTTAAGGGCCGGCACGTCGTAGTGCCGCGTGCTGCCGGCGAGGCGGCGCGGTTTTCCTTCGCCGATCTCTGCGAGAGGCCGCTCGGCGCCCGCGACTATCTTGCCATTGCCAGCCGTTTCTCGACCATCTTCATCGACCATGTGCCGGTGCTCGGCGAAGGCAAGCGCAACGAAGTCAAGCGCTTCATCCTGCTGGTCGATACGCTCTACGATCATCATGTACGGCTGGTGATGAGCGCCGCGGCACCGCCGGCGCAGCTCTATACGGCCAAGCGCGGCAACGAAGTCTTCGAGTTCGAGCGCACCGCATCGCGGCTGATCGAGATGCAGAGCCACGACTGGCTGGAGGACTGGGCGGAGAGGCAGAGGGCGCAGGGATCATCGACGGAGGCACGGCAGGCTCAGGCGTGAAGGATAGTACAGAAGGGGCGCTGCCGCCGGCGCCTATAACCGATAGACATACATGACGAACCCCTCCGCCGGCCCATGCGGCTCTTTTCGCGACGCGTAAAGTGCGCGAGCAGCAACATTGTCCGGCTCGGTGCCGACCCACGCCTCCTCACAGCCATGCTCGCGACCGAGTGCGAACATGGCGCCGAGCATCCTCGTCGCAATGCCCTGGCGTTGAAGGGCCGGCGCCACGCCGACCTCGTCTATGTAGAGTTCGCTCACCTTGTCCGGGTGGCGGTGGATGACGGCTGCGCATTGGCCAACGACGATGCCGTCGGCGAGGGCTACGACCATGAAATGACCGGGCTCCGCGAGATAGGCGGAGAGCCGATCCGGCCTGACCGACTCGTCGAAGACTTCGTCGGCAACCCGCATCACAAGGGCGTCATCGCCAGGAAACAGCCTTCTGATTTCCAGTGCCATTGTGTAGAATTCCTCAAGTCGGCTTCAGAATTTTGACGTTTACGTAATTCCCATTGTTTCTAACCGATTGAAATTACTCACTCCAAAATAATCGTTTGAATTTTTGTGCGACCGGGGCTATTGCGTGCGGCGAATTTCGCGGTTCCGCAGCATTCCGGCCTCTTCCTCCGACGCCGTCATCAAATCGTCAAGGATTTGGGCGCCGTCATAGTCAAAGGGAAAACATCCTGACATGGCACGCAACAAGATAGCGCTCATCGGCTCGGGCATGATCGGCGGCACCCTCGCCCACATGGTCGGCCTCAAGGATCTCGGCGACGTCGTGCTGTTCGATATCGCCGAAGGCATCCCGCAAGGCAAGGGGCTGGACATCGCGCAGTCGTCGCCGGTCGATGGGTTCGACTCCAGGCTGACCGGCGTCAACGACTATGCCGGCATCGAGGGCGCCGACGTCTGCATCGTCACCGCCGGCGTGCCGCGCAAGCCCGGCATGAGCCGCGACGATCTTCTGGGCATCAATCTGAAGGTGATGGAGCAGGTCGGCGCCGGCCTCAAGAAATACGCGCCGAAAGCCTTCGTCATCTGCATCACCAATCCGCTCGACGCCATGGTCTGGGCGCTGCAGAAGTTTTCCGGCCTGCCGAAGAGCCATGTCGTCGGCATGGCCGGCGTGCTCGACAGTTCGCGCTTCCGCTATTTCCTGGCCGAGGAATTCAAGGTCTCGGTCGAGGACGTCACCGCCTTCGTGCTCGGCGGCCACGGTGATTCCATGGTGCCGATGATCCGCTATTCGACGGTTGCCGGCATCCCGTTGCCCGACCTCATCAAGATGGGCTGGACCTCGAAGGAGCGGCTCGACCAGATCGTGCAGCGCACCCGCGACGGCGGCGCCGAGATCGTCGGCCTGCTCAAGACCGGCTCTGCCTTTTATGCGCCGGCCGCCTCGGCCATCGCCATGGCCGAAGCCTATCTCAAGGACAAGAACCGGGTGCTGCCCTGTGCGGCGTACCTCTCCGGCCAATATGGCGTCAAGAACACCTATGTCGGCGTTCCCGTGGTGATCGGCGCCGGCGGCGTCGAGCGGATCATCGAGATCGAGCTCGCGAAGAGCGAGCAGAAGATGTTCGATAATTCGGTCGCGGCGGTGCAGGGCCTGTGCGACGCCTGCGTCAAGATCGCTCCGCATCTCGCGGCCAAGTAAGCCGGCAACCAAGCCCGCCAAGCAAGCTGGAGACATAGCGCATGAACATCCATGAATATCAGGGCAAGGCGCTGCTGAAAGGCTTTGGCGCACCAGTGGCCGAGGGCGTGCCGGTGTTCAAGGCGAGCGAGGCGGAAGCCGCCGCCAAAGCGCTGCCCGGCCCGCTCTATGTGGTCAAGAGCCAGATCCATGCCGGCGGCCGCGGCAAGGGCAAGTTCAGGGAACTCGGGCCCGATGCCAAGGGCGGTGTCAGGCTGGCGAAGTCGGTGGCCGAGGTCGTCGCCAACGCCAAGGAGATGCTCGGCCACACGCTGGTCACCAAGCAGACCGGCCCGGCCGGCAAGCAGGTCAACCGGCTCTATATCGAGGACGGCGCCGACATCGAGCGCGAGCTCTATCTGTCGATCCTGGTCGACCGCTCGGTCGGGCGCGTCGCCTTCGTCGTCTCGACGGAGGGCGGCATGGACATCGAGGCGGTCGCCCACGACACGCCGGAAAAGATAATCACCGTCGCCATCGACCCGGAAAAGGGCGTGACGGCCGACGATGTGAAGAAGCTCAACGCCGCACTGAGGCTCGACGGCGACGCGGCCAAGGATGGCGCCATGCTGTTTCCGATCCTCTACAAGGCGTTTGTCGAGAAGGACATGAGCCTGCTCGAGGTCAATCCGCTGATCGTCATGAAGAGCGGCCGGCTGCGCGTGCTCGACGCAAAAGTGTCGTTCGACAACAACGCGCTGTTCCGTCACCCGGACGTGCTCGAATTGCGCGACACCTCCGAAGAGGACGAGAAGGAGATCGAGGCGTCGAAATACGACCTCGCCTATGTCGCGCTCGACGGCAATATCGGCTGCATGGTCAACGGCGCCGGCCTCGCCATGGCGACGATGGATATCATCAAGCTCTACGGCGCCGAACCGGCCAACTTCCTCGACGTCGGCGGCGGCGCGTCCAAGGAAAAAGTGACGGCGGCGTTCAAGATCATCACCAAGGATCCGGCGGTCAAAGGCATTCTGATCAACATCTTCGGCGGCATCATGAAGTGCGACATCATCGCCGAGGGCGTCATCGCCGCGGTCAAGGAGGTCGGCCTGCAAGTGCCGCTGGTGGTGCGGCTGGAAGGCACCAATGCCGAACTCGGCAAGAGGATCATCAACGACAGCGGGCTGAACGTCGTGTCGGCCGATGACCTCGATGACGCAGCCAAGAAGATCGTGGCGGCGGTGAAGGGCTGAGCCTGTGCCTCCGCACAAGATAAACCTCGTCGAGGCGGCGGATACGAAGATCAAGAAGGTCTTCGATCCGCATATTGCCGGCGACGTCAACGATTCCCAGGTCAAGATCGCCAAGTTCGGCGACGTCTTCGACTGGCATGCGCACGACAATGAAGACGAGGCCTTCCTTGTGCTGCGCGGCCGCATCGCCATCGATTTCCGCGACGGCACGGTGGAGCTTTCCAGCGGCGAGTTCATCGTCGTGCCGCGCGCCGTCGAACACCGGCCGCGCTCGCTGAGCGAGGAGCCGGTGGTGCTGATGTTCGAGCCGGCGACGACGCTCAACACCGGCAATGCCAACAGCGACCTCACCGTCGCGGATCTGAAGCGGTTGTGACCATGAGCGCGCGGCCTTCCCCGATCAACGGTTTTTGAAAAGGACCATCATGTCCATTCTCGTCGACAAGAACACCAAGGTGCTGGTGCAGGGCCTGACCGGCAAGACCGGCACGTTCCATACCGAACAGGCGCTGGCCTATCACGGCACAAAAATGGTCGGCGGCATCCACCCCAAGAAAGGCGGCGAGACCTGGACCGGCGCCAAGGGCGAGGCACTGCCGATCTTCGCCACCGTAGCCGAAGGCAAGGCCAAAACCGGCGCCAACGCTTCGGTCGTCTACGTGCCGCCGGCGGGTGCTGCAGAAGCGATTCTGGAAGCGATCGAGGCCGAGATCCCGCTGATCGTCTGCATCACTGAGGGCATACCGGTGATGGACATGATCAAGGTCAAGGCGAGGCTCGACCGCTCGAAATCGCGGCTGATCGGACCGAACTGCCCCGGCGTGCTGACCCCCGACCAATGCAAGATCGGCATCATGCCCGGCAACATCTTCCGCAAGGGTTCGGTCGGCGTTGTTTCGCGCTCGGGAACGCTTACCTATGAGGCGGTGTTCCAGACCACCAATGTCGGCCTCGGCCAGACCACCGCCGTCGGCATCGGCGGCGACCCGGTCAAAGGCACGGAGTTCATCGACGTGCTGGAGATGTTCCTCGCCGACGACGAGACCAAGTCGATCATCATGATCGGTGAGATCGGCGGTTCGGCCGAGGAAGACGCCGCGCAGTTCCTCAAGGACGAGGCAAAGCGCGGCCGCAGCAAGCCGATGGCCGGCTTCATCGCCGGCCGCACCGCGCCGGCGGGCCGCACCATGGGCCATGCGGGCGCGGTCATCTCCGGCGGCAAGGGCGGCGCGGAAGACAAGATCGCGGCGATGGAATCGGCCGGCATCAAGGTTTCGCCATCGCCGGCACGGCTGGGCACGACCCTGGTCGAAGCGATCAAAGGTTAGGGGAGTAAGGGAGTACGGGAATAGGGAGTAGGGAACAAGACGAGGGCATTTGCCCTACTCCCTTACTCCCCTATTCCCGTACTCCCCTCCAACAAAGGAGACGAAGCAAAGGCTTCGACAGTGACATGGCAAGACAAGATCAGGCCAACGACCAGTTTTCGCTTACCTCTTTCCTCTATGGCGGCAATGCCGATTATATCGACGCGCTCTATGCCGCCTATGAGGACGATCCCGCGTCGGTCGATCCCGAATGGCAGGACTTCTTCGCGGCACTGAAGGACGACGCCGGCGACGTGCGCAAGAATGCCAAGGGCGCGTCATGGGCCAAGCCCTCCTGGCCGATGCAGGCCAATGGCGAGCTTGTCTCGGCGCTGGACGGCAATTGGGGCCTGGTCGAAAAGCACATCGAAAAGAAGGTCAAGGACAGGGCGGTCGGCAACGGCGCAGCGCTTTCCGACGCCGACGTACATCAGGCGACGCGCGATTCCGTCCGCGCCATCATGATGATCCGCGCCTTCCGCATGCGCGGCCACCTGCACGCCAATCTCGATCCGCTCGGCATTGCCAAGCCGCTCGAGGATTATAACGAGCTGTCGCCGGAGAATTACGGATTCACCGAAGCCGATTACGACCGGCCGATCTTCCTCGACAATGTGCTCGGGCTGGAATTCGGCACCATCCGGCAGATGCTCGACATCCTGACCCGGACCTATTGCTCGACGCTCGGCGTCGAATTCATGCATATTTCCGATCCCGAGGAGAAGGCCTGGATCCAGGCGCGCATCGAGGGCACCGACAAGGAGATCTCCTTCACTGCAGCCGGCAAGAAGGCGATCCTGCAGAAGCTGGTCGAGGCGGAAGGCTTCGAGCAGTTCATCGACGTCAAGTACAAGGGCACCAAGCGCTTCGGCCTCGATGGCGGCGAGTCGCTGATCCCGGCGCTGGAGCAGATCATCAAGCGCGGCGGCCAGCTCGGCATGAAGGAGATCGTGCTCGGGATGGCGCATCGCGGCCGGCTGAACGTGCTGTCGCAGGTGATGGCCAAGCCGCACCGCGCCATTTTCCACGAGTTCAAGGGCGGCTCGGCCGCGCCCGACGAGGTCGAAGGCTCGGGCGACGTGAAGTACCATCTCGGTGCCTCGTCGGATCGCGAGTTCGACGGCAACAAGGTGCATCTGTCGCTGACCGCCAATCCCTCGCATTTGGAAATCGTCGACCCGGTGGTGATGGGCAAGGCGCGCGCCAAGCAGGACTATTTGTTCGGCCGCAGCCGCGAGGAGATCGTGCCGCTGGAAGAGCGCGCCAAGGTGCTGCCGCTGCTGTTGCATGGCGACGCCGCCTTTGCCGGCCAGGGCGTGATTGCCGAAATCCTCGGCCTGTCGGGCCTGCGCGGTCACCGCGTCGCCGGCACGCTGCATTTCATCATCAACAACCAGATCGGCTTCACCACCAACCCGCGCTTTTCGCGCTCGTCGCCCTATCCGTCCGATGTGGCCAAGATGATCGAGGCGCCGATCTTCCACGTCAATGGCGACGATCCGGAAGCTGTGGTCCATGCGACCAAGGTGGCGATCGAATTCCGCATGAAGTTCCACAAGCCTGTCGTGGTGGACATGTTCTGCTATCGGCGATTCGGCCACAATGAGGGCGACGAGCCCGCCTTCACCCAGCCGATCATGTATCGCAAGATCCGCAACCAGAAGACGACGGTGCAGATCTATGCCGACCGGCTGATTTCCGAAGGCCACATCACCCAGACCGAGTTCGAAAAGATGAAGGCCGATTGGCGGGCGCATCTCGAGCAGGAATTCGAGGTCGGCCAGCATTACAAGCCAAACAAGGCCGACTGGCTGGACGGCGCCTGGTCCGGCCTGCGCTCGGCCGACAACCAGGACGAGCAGCGGCGCGGCAAGACCGCCGTTTCGGTCAAGACGCTGAAAGAGATCGGCAAGAAACTGACCGAGGTGCCGAAGGATTTCGAGGCGCACAGGACGATCATCCGCTTCCTCGACAACCGCCGCCAGGCGATCGAGTCCGGCGAAGGCATCGACTGGTCGACGGCCGAGGCGCTGGCCTTTGGCGCTATTCTGCTCGACGGCAATCCGATCCGGCTGTCCGGACAGGATTCGGAGCGCGGCACCTTCTCGCAGCGCCATTCCGTGCTCTACGACCAGCGCGACGAGACACGCTATATCCCGCTCAACAATCTGTCGGCGGCGCAGGCCGGTTTCGAGGTCATCAACTCGATGCTGTCGGAAGAGGCCGTGCTCGGCTTCGAATATGGCTACTCGCTGGCCGAGCCGAAGGCGCTGACGCTGTGGGAAGCGCAGTTCGGCGACTTCGCCAACGGCGCCCAGGTGGTGTTCGACCAGTTCATCTCGTCGGGCGAGCGCAAATGGCTCAGAATGTCGGGCCTCGTCTGCCTGCTGCCGCACGGCTATGAAGGCCAGGGGCCTGAGCATTCGTCGGCCCGGCTCGAGCGCTTCCTGCAGCTTTGCGCCGAAGACAACATGCAGGTCGCCAACGTTACGACGCCGGCCAACTACTTCCATATCTTGCGCCGGCAATTGAAGCGGGACTTCCGCAAGCCGCTGATCCTGATGACGCCAAAGTCGCTGCTGCGCCACAAGCGGGCCGTGTCGACGCTGCCGGAGATGTCGGGCGAAAGCGCCTTTCACCGGCTGTTGTGGGACGACGCCCAGCTGCTGTCGGGCCAGGCCATCAAGCTCACCAAGGATTCGAAGATCCGCCGTGTCGTGCTCTGTTCGGGCAAGGTCTATTACGACCTCTACGAGGAGCGCGAGAAGCGCGGCATCAACGACATCTATTTGCTGCGCGTCGAGCAGCTCTATCCGTTCCCGGCCAAGGCGCTGATCACCGAACTGTCGCGCTTCCGCAATGCCGAGATGGTCTGGTGCCAGGAGGAGCCCAAGAACATGGGCGCCTGGTCGTTCATCGATCCGTATCTCGAATGGGTGCTGGCGCATATCGACGCCAAGCATCAGCGGGTGCGCTATACCGGCCGGCCGGCTGCCGCTTCGCCGGCGACCGGATTGATGTCGAAGCATCTCGCCCAGCTTGCAGCCTTGCTCGACGACGCGCTTGGTGAATAGAACAGAACCGAAAAGAAACGGACAGGCACAATGGCAACCGAAATCCGCGTCCCGACACTTGGTGAATCCGTCACCGAGGCGACCATCGGCAAATGGTTCAAGAAGGTCGGCGACGCGATCGCCGCCGATGAGCCGCTGGTCGAACTCGAAACCGACAAGGTGACGGTGGAAGTGCCGGCCGCCGCCGCGGGCACGCTCGCCGAGATCGCCGTCAAGGAAGGCGAGACGGTCGGCGTCGGCGCGCTGCTCGGCACGATTTCGGCAGGCGCCGGCGCGGCAGCCAATGCCGCCGCCGCTCCGGCAACGAAGCAGGAGGCGGTGTCGCAGGCCTCGGCTCCGACTGCGGCCTCGAGCGTCAAGCAGGCCGCGGCTGAGACGGCCAAGATCGCCGGCGACGCCGGCGCAATCGAGACGCGCACAATGCCGCCGGCACCGTCGGCAGCAAAGCTGCTGGCCGAGCACAATCTCGCAGTCGACCAGGTGTCGGGCTCGGGCAAGCGCGGCCAGGTGCTGAAAGGCGACGTGCTCGACCTGATCGCCAGGGGCGCGCCGTCGCAGCCGGCAGAAATGCCGAAGGCAGCGCCTGTTCCGGCACCTGCCGCAGCGCGTGCGCCGTCCTCGGCCGACGATGCGTCGCGCGAGGAGCGCGTGCGCATGACCAAGCTGCGCCAGACCATCGCGCGCCGCCTCAAGGAAGCGCAATCGACCGCCGCCATGCTGACCACCTTCAACGAGGTCGACATGAGCGCGGTGATGGCGCTGAGGAGCAAATACAAGGACGTGTTCGAGAAGAAGCACGGCGTGAAGCTAGGCTTCATGGGCTTCTTCACCAAGGCGGTCACCCATGCGCTGAAGGAGATACCGTCGGTCAATGCCGAGATCGACGGCACCGACATCATCTTCAAGAACTACGCTCATATCGGCGTTGCCGTCGGTACAGAGAAAGGCCTCGTCGTGCCGGTCGTGCGCAATGCCGACCAGATGTCCATCGCCGAAATCGAGAAGGACATCGGCAGGCTGGGGCTTGCGGCGCGCGACGGCAAGCTGTCGGTTGCGGATATGCAAGGCGGCACGTTCACGATTTCCAACGGTGGCGTTTACGGGTCGCTGATGTCGACGCCGATCCTCAATGCGCCGCAGTCGGGCATTTTGGGCATGCACAAGATCCAGGAGCGGCCGATGGTGGTCGGCGGCCAGATCGTCATCCGGCCGATGATGTATCTGGCGCTGTCCTACGACCACCGCATCGTCGACGGCAAGGAAGCGGTGACGTTCCTGGTGCGGGTCAAGGAAAGCCTGGAGGATCCTGAGCGGCTGGTGCTGGATTTGTGACGGCCGAGCGCGCCGTGAGCGGCTGGCTGGAGCATTTAGGATTCAAGCTGGGTCGGGCAGCGGGTCGCATGCTACGAATTTCTCGGCCTACTGCCTCGACCGCTATCTCTTCGCCGGCGACATCGACTGAATGGGATCCGACGCAGGCGAGCAGCAATCTCGGCCTTTTCGCCCTGAGCGAGGCGCAAATGGCCGAGCGGAAGATCACCGTCACCTCGATCGGTGACCTCGAACTGCCGACGGGCGAGATCATCGCCTGCGATCCGCTGACCACCGGAACCGACTGGCCGGCTTTGAGCCGCAACGTCAGACCCGGGCACTACCCCGTTTCGCTGTTCGAGGCGCGAGGCCGTGTGGCCGTCGCTGTGCTGCGTTTCAGGCCCGGCATGCCGGTTCGTTGGGAACTCGCCACTTTGCCCGACCAGGATGTCGCGACATTGAAGGATGACGAGATATTCGGTTATCCCGTCGACGCCGGCCTTGGCTCTTTCATGGACAAGACAGCCATGGCGCTGTTGGACGAGCGGCAGGACAAGCTGGAATACGGCGACTACTACGGTGAGGTGCTGGTCGCCGAGTTCGCTTCCAATCAGGACAGGTTCGCGTTGCATCGCCCGGTTGCCGGCAACCCGCTCAATATTGCGATTTTCTGGAGCGGCTGGGGCGACGGGCTTTATCCATCGTTCTGGGGACTAGACGCGGCGGGCGAACCGCTGCTCTTGATGACCGATTTCGGCGTTCTGGAAAACGCCGATGGCCGCGAGAGCGAGTAAGCCGCCCCGATGCAAAGCATCTCGCCCATCATAGGATCTTTAGCTGGGCTATTGGCCGTTTTGTTTGCGAGTTCTACCTCTCACGCCGCCTGTCCCATCGAGCTCGCCGTCTATGGCGATCCTGAGAACGCCGCCGAGATCGATTTCAGGCCGACCGGCGAGTCTGCTGCCGTCACCAACACCTTCAAGATGGTGCTCGACAACGGCGTCGTGCTCGACGGCATCGTCATGTGGACGGAGGGCGTGGCGCGGCCGCATGGCTCGCTGATGTATAAATGCCCGGCCGGCGACGTCACCGGCGACGAGCTCGCCGCTTGCACCGTGTGGGAGGGCGTCATCTACACTGCCGACGACCAGGGCAATATCGCGCTGCTGCCGGGCGAAGGAAAGGATGCGCCGAAGAAGCTGATCCTTCCCGACTTGGGAGCGTCGTTGCAGATGTCGGCGGCCTATGGCGCCAACGGCTTTTCCAAGGTGCCCTGGGACGTCTTTGCCCTGAAGGGATGTCAGGAATGAGCGCGAGCGGAAAAATCCTGCTGGTGACCGGCGGCAGCCGCGGCATTGGCGCCGCTACATGCAGGCTTGCCGCCAAGGGCGGCTACCGCATTGCGGTCAATTACGCGTCGAATGCAAAAGCAGCCGAAACGGTGGTCGCCGACATCGAGGCCGCTGGCGGAGAAGCCTTCGCAGTCAAGGCCGATGTCGGCAGCGAGACCGACGTGTTGGCCATGTTCGAGGCTGTCGATGCCCGTTTCGGTCGGCTCGACGCGCTCGTCAACAATGCCGGCGTGGTCGACCAGAGCGCGCGCGTCGACGAGCTGAGCGCTGCAAGGCTGGAGCGCATGATGCGCATCAATGTGATCGCGCCGATGCTTTGCGCCCGCGAGGCGGTGAAGCGCATGTCGACCAGGCATGGCGGCAAGGGTGGCGCGATCGTCAATGTTTCTTCGATCGCGGCAAGGCTTGGTGGGCCGGGTCAATATGTCGATTACGCCGCCTCGAAGGGCGCGGTCGATTCCTTCACCATCGGGCTTGCCCGCGAAGTGGCCGGCGAAGGCATTCGTGTCAACGCCGTCAGCCCGGGCATCATCGACACCGAAATTCATGCCTCCGGCGGGCAGCCGGATCGCGTCGAGAGAATGCGCAAGGTGGTGCCCATGCAGCGCGTCGGCACCGCCGAGGAAGTCGCGGCCGCAATTCTCTGGCTGCTGTCGGACGAGGCGTCCTACACAACAGGCGCCAATCTGGAAATCGGCGGCGGCCGCTAAAGCAAAAGGGACAGTATTATGGCCTATGATGTCGTTATCATCGGATCGGGACCAGGCGGCTATGTCTGCGCCATCAAGGCGGCGCAGCTCGGCCTGAAGACGGCGGTGGTCGAAAAGAACCCGACTTTCGGCGGTACCTGCCTCAACATCGGCTGCATCCCGTCAAAGGCGCTGCTGCATGCGTCCGAGGTGTTCGCCGAGGCCGGCCATTCCTTCGATGCGCTTGGCGTCGAGATCGGCGCGCCCAAGCTCAACCTTGGGAAGATGATGGCGCACAAGGATGCGACAGTGACGGCCAACGTCAATGGCGTGGCCTTCCTGTTCAAGAAGAACAAGATCGACAGTTTTCGTGGCACCGGCAAGGTGGTTGCGGCCGGCAAGGTGTCGGTGACCTCCGATGACGGCAAGGTCGAGGAGATCGAGACCAAGAACATCGTCATCGCCACCGGCTCCGACGTCGCCGGCATTCCCGGCGTCAAGGTCGATTTCGACGAGAAGGTGATCATCTCGTCGACCGGCGCGCTGTCGCTGGACAAGGTGCCGGGCCATCTGGTGGTGGTCGGCGGCGGTGTCATCGGTCTGGAGCTCGGCTCGGTATGGGCGCGGCTCGGCGCCAAGGTCACCGTGGTCGAGTTCCTCGACACCATCCTGGGCGGCATGGACGGCGAGATCGCCAAGCAATTCCAGCGCCTGCTGTCGAAGCAGGGCTTTGAGTTCAGGCTGGGCGCCAAGGTGACCGGCGTCGCCAAGGCCAAGAAGGGGGCGACGGTCACCTTCGAACCGGTCAAAGGCGGTGCGGCCGAGACGATCGAGGCGGACGCGGTGCTGATTGCGACGGGACGACGGGCCTATTCGGACGCTCTCGGGCTGAAGGATGCCGGCGTCGACGTCGATGAGCGCGGCCGGGTCAAGACCGACGGTCATCTCAGAACCAATGTGCCCGGCATCTACGCCATCGGCGATGTCATCGCCGGGCCGATGCTTGCCCACAAGGCCGAAGACGAGGGCGTGGCGGTGGCCGAAACCATCGCCGGCCAGGTCGGTCATGTGAACTATGAGGTGATTCCGAGCGTCGTCTACACCACGCCGGAAATCGCCTCGGTCGGCAAGACCGAAGAAGAATTGAAGAAGGCCGGCATCGACTACAAGGCCGGAAAATTTCCGTTCAGCGCCAATGGCCGCGCGCGCGCCATGCTGCACACCGACGGCTTTGTGAAAATCCTGGCCGACAAGGCCAGCGACCGTGTGCTCGGCGTCCACATCGTCGGCTTCGGCGCCGGCGAGATGATCCACGAGGCGGCCGTGCTGATGGAATTTGGCGGCTCGTCGGAAGACCTAGCCCGCACCTGTCACGCCCATCCGACAATGTCGGAGGCGGTAAAGGAGGCGGCATTGGCGACGTTCTTCAAGCCGATCCATATCTGAGCAAACGCGGTGAATCGCAAACCTTAGAGATTGGCTGAAACATCCGCGCTTCGTCATCCCAGGGCGGAGCAGGAGCGAAGCGACGTCGCGGAGACCCTGGGATGGCGAAGCCATCGACGGCTGCTCCCAAAAACAAAACGGCCCGCCTTTCAGCGGGCCGTTCATATATTAAGTCGGCAGTCTGATCACTGAGGGGCCGGTGCTGGTGCCGGGGCCGGGGCCGGGGCTGGCGCAGGGGCCGGAGCGGGTGCAGGTTCTGCCGGTGCGGGAGCCGGAGCGGGTGTCGCCGGAGCTGGCGCAGGAGCCGGTTCGGCTGGCTTCATCGGCTCGGCAGGTGCTGGAGCCGGAGCCGGTGTGCTGGCTGCGGGCGGTTCGGCAGGCGCAGGTGCCTCGCTACGTCTTCCAAAAACATAATAGGCGACAATTGCCAGGATAACGACGACCAGGGCAATCAGCCAGCCACTGCCGCCGCCGCGTGGCCGTGCGGTACCCGGTGAGGTGAATGGGTCGTTCGGATTGGGTGTGTTCGCCATAAAAGTGTCCTCCGTGGATGAAAAACATCAAGTAATAGCCATCAACGTACAATCGTTGAATCGGTTTCACATTAGGCGTTGAAAACGCCGAAAACAGGGCAATTCTGATCCGGAATCGCTTGCAGGCATGCATTTCCACCGCAAAATGGGTTCGATCGAGCCAAACCGAACCTTTTTCAGTTTCTTGGCACGAAGCGCAGCTGGTCCGCCGTCGCGCCACGAGTAAGGACTGACCCCGCCTTGGCAATGATTCGGTGTGCAACTCCGCAGTGTTGTTCAGTTGACGGCGGTCACAGTATAGCCGGCCTTGCGGAAACCCTCGACCAAGCCTTGCGCTCCGGGAAGGTGCATGGCGCCGACCGCCATGAAGACGTTGCCGTGGGCGAGGATCGGCGCGGCACGATCGACCATCACCTTGTTGCGGCTGGTGATCATGGTCTGCTCGAATTCGGCGTAACCCGATTGGTCGTCGACCTGTTCGGGAATGACGGTCCGAAACAGCGGTACGTACATGCCAGTGTCGCCACGCCGGTAAAGCACGATCATGGTTTCGTTGACGTCGTTCACCTTGTCGCCAAGCTTCAGCGTATCGACCAGCCCCTTCAGGTGAAAGGCGATCGGCAGCGAAGCCATGGCGCGCAGCTGGTCGGCGATTGTCTCCAGCCCCTCGACTGATTTGCCCGCAGCCTCGGCGTCCTTGGCAAGCTTGACGTCGAGCACCGGCGCACCGCCAGCCTGGCGGGCGACTTCGCATGCAGGCAGCGCCACCATCGCCGACAGCAACCAGGGCTTCATCTTGGCGACGGTCGCTGGCGGGATGCCACGCGCATCGAGCGCCTTGTTGACCACCGCCGCATCGTCCGGCGACAGCAGCGACGAAAGCGTCGTCTTGTCGGTGAACATCATCAGATCCGGCTCTTTCAGCAGTACTGCCATCATCTTCTGCTTGTCGAGCACTTCGGTGGTCTCGATGATGACAGTGCCAGCCGCATCGAATGCCTTCTGCGCGGCGGGTGGCAGCGTGGTGACGCGCGGGTCGGTAACGTGCATGGTGCCGAACAGGAAGGACGGTTTTTCGCCCGATTTTTCGAGCTTCCACAGCAGGCCCTTGCCGTTCGGCGTCGCTGCCGCGTCTGCCTCGATCTTGCGGTAGGCAGCCGGGTCGTCCTTTTGCAGCGCGCTCAGCATGTCGGTACCGGCGCAGGCCGAAGTCTCGGCGCGTGCCTTGCCCGCGGCGAGCAGCGCGATGATGAGGAAGGAGAGGAAAAACAGGGCGTTGAGCGCGACAAGCAGCTTCAGCGACATATGGGTCGCGCGGTCGGCGATGGCGATGAGGCGTTTCATGCTGCGGTTCTAGGCGCAAAAAGCGGCAAAACGGTTAATCGGCGCATCAAAATTGTTGCGAGATGGCCACCGATTCAAGCATCCATCACGCGCGAGGATGAGCTGCTTCGTAAATCTCGAGCAGCCTCGCGGTGTCGACGCCGGTGTATATCTGGGTTGTCGACAGGCTGGCGTGGCCGAGCAACTCCTGGATGGTGCGTAGGTCGCCGCCGCGCCCAAGCAGATGCGTGGCAAAGGAATGGCGCAGTGCATGCGGCGTCGCCGTGTCGGGCAGGTTGAGCGCCGAGCGCAGCTTGGCCATGTCGCGCTGGACGATCGCCGGGTTGAGCGGGCCGCCGCGGGCACCCCGAAACAGCAAGCCCTTGGGATCGAGATGGTAGGGACACAAGCGGCGGTATTCGGCAATCGCGCGCAGCGCCACCGGCAGCACCGGCACCAGCCGCGTCTTGCCGCCCTTGCCGGTGACGCGCAGCACGGTCTCACCAGGCGAGGACAGATCGGCGCCCGACAGCCCGAGTGCCTCGGAAATGCGCAGACCCGACCCATAGAGCAGGGTCAGCACGGCGGCGTTGCGGGCGGCGATCCACGGCTCCTCCGCCAGCTGGCCTTCTACCGAGACAACGTGTTTTGCATCGCTTGCGGTCAGCGGCTTGGGCAGCGATTTCGGCTGTCGCGGCGCGCGCAAGGCTGCCGCACCCGCCGCATTGGCGAGGCCGCGCCGTTCCAGGAAACGCAGCAGCGAGCGGATGCCAGCCAGCCCGCGTCCGAGCGTGCGGGCGCCGGCGCCCTCGGCACGGCGGGCAGCGAGAAAGCCGCGCAAATCAGCGGGGCGCAGATCGGCGATGTCGGAAATGCCGGGCGAGCCGCTGCGATGGCCGGTCAGAAAATGCAGGAACTGGCGTGTGTCGCGCTCATAGGCCTCGACGGTTTCGGGCGACAGCCGGCGTTCGCGCGCCAGCATCTTCAGCCAGGCCTCGCGCGCCGCCTGCAGGTCGGGTTTTGCCGGTATGAGGAATTCCTGCATTTGCGCTCTTCCAATTCCCCGCCATCTTCCGGCACGCGGGTTAGGAAGCGGTGAAGAGCGGCATCATTGAAATGACGACGGGCTGGGGTTAGAGCAAGGCAAAGGATTTTCCGCAGATGAGCAAGCCGCAAAACCCCGTCCAGATGGCCGTGATCGGTGCCGCGCATGGCATCAAGGGCGAATTGCGCGTCAAGAGCTTTACCGGCGACCCGCTGGCGCTGGCCGATTACGGTCCGCTCTACGCCGGGGATGGCCGCGCCTTCCAGATCGTCGATATCAGGCCCGCCAACACCGTGGTGGTGGTGCGGTTCAAAGGCGTCAACGACCGCAATGCCGCCGAGGCGCTCGCCGGCACCGAATTGTTCGTCGATCGTTCGGTGTTGCCCGATGAGGGCGAAGAGGACGAATTCTACCATGCCGACCTCGTCGGGCTGGAGGTCAAGGACGATACCGGTGCGGTCATCGGCAAGGTCGTCGCCGTGCATAATTTCGGCGGCGGCGACATTCTCGACGTGACGCTTGCCGGGCGCAAAGGCGTGCTCATCCCGTTCACGCAGGCCGCCGTTCCGGAAGTGTCGATCGCCGGCGGCTTTGTCCGCGTTGATCCAGCCGCCGCAGGGTTGGTCGAGGACGAGGACGGCGAGCCTGCCGGTGACGACGGTTTCGACCCGAAGGGCAGGCCGCGCGGGCCGAGGGACGCCGGAGGCAACCGGTGAGTTTTTCGGCTTCGGTGCTGACGCTCTATCCCGAGATGTTTCCCGGCGCGCTCGGCCTGTCGCTGGCCGGACGCGCGCTCGAGACCGGCATTTGGTCGCTCGAAACAATCCAGATCCGCGACTTTGCCAGCGATCGTCACCGTACCGTCGATGACACACCGGCCGGCGGCGGCGCCGGCATGGTGATGCGGGCAGACGTGCTGGCCAGCGCCATCGACCGTGCCTCGCCGACAGGCGATCCACGTCCGCGCCTGCTGATGAGCCCGCGCGGCAAGCCGCTGACGCAGCGCCGTGTGCGCGAGCTCGCCGCCGGGCCGGGTGCGGTGATCGTCTGCGGCCGCTTCGAAGGCGTCGACCAGCGGGTCATCGAGGCGCGCGGCCTCGAGGAAGTTTCGATCGGCGACTTCATCCTGTCCGGCGGCGAGCCGGCGGCACTCGTGCTGCTCGATGCCGTGGTGCGCCTGCTGCCCGGCGTCATGGGCAATGCGGTATCGGGCGAGGAAGAGAGCTTTGAAAACGGCCTGCTCGAGCATCCGCATTATACGCGGCCGCAGGAGTTCGAGGGCCGGCCGATTCCCGAAGTGCTGATTTCGGGCAATCACAAGAAGATCGCGGCGTGGCGGCGCGGGGAGTCCGAGAAGCTGACGAAGGAGCGGAGGCCGGATTTGTTGGAAAGTGGCAACAATGGCTGAGATCGCCCAAAGCTCGGCAGGTCTGAGGCTCTTTGGCGACGACCTAGATCCCGTTGAGCTCTCCAGATTGCTAGGCGGAAAACCAACCTATGCAATCAAGAAAGGGGATCTTCATACCTATCCCCCAAATCGACCACCTCGGATTGCGCGGACCGGTTCCTGGAGGCTGTCGTCGGAATACGACAAAGGCGATCAACTCGATCGTCAGATCGTCGATATCCTAAAAGCGCTCACGTTGGACCTTGCGGTCTGGGCCGATCTCGCCCGGCGGTTCAAGGTCGACATGTTCTGCGGCGTTTGGCTTGACGAGGAGAATCAAGGCCTGGGATTGGCTCCGGGTACACTGCAAATGCTGGGCGATCGTGGCATAGAGCTCAATCTGGACATCTACTACGAACCACCCGAGGCCGATGATGGTCCGGAGTCGGAGTGACCTTCTTAGCCCTTGTCGAAATAGTAAAAAGCCAGGAACAGGCCGACGGCGATGACGAAGCCGCGCACCGCGTTCTGCGGCACGCGCCTGGCGATCCAGACGCCGGCATAGCCGCCGAGCGCGCCACCCGGGATCATGATGATCGCCTGCAGCCAGGCGATGACGCCGCCCGAGACGAAGACCAGGATGGCGACCGCAGCGATGACCACGGCCAGCATGTTCTTCAGTGCGTTCAGCCGATGATAGTCGCCGGACTGGGTGAGACCGAGCGTCGCCAGCATCATGACGCCCATGCCGGCGCCGAAGAAGCCGCCATAGACGGCGGTGGCGAACTGCGCCAGCGACCCGACCAGCGAACCCACCGCGGCCTCATGCTCCGGCTTGGGCGCCGGCTTCAGCCATGGCCCGGCAGCGAACAACGCGGTTGCCGCCAGCAGCAGCCAGGGCACCAAGGCGCGGAACGCCGGGTTGTCGAGCCCTAGGAGGATGAGCGCGCCAGACAGCGCACCAAGAGCCGAAATGAGGCTGAGCAGCAGTGCGCCGCGCCAGAAATGCTTGATGTCGTGCCAATAGGCGAGCGTCGAGGTGATGTAGCCAGGAAATTGCGTCACCGATGATGTCGCATTGGCGACGATCGGCGGCAGGCCGGCCAGGGTCATGGCGCCAAAGGTAATGAACGTGCCGCCGCCGGCAACGGCGTTGACCGCGCCTGATAGAAAGCCGGCGAGAAAGAGCAGGACCGCGTCCAAGATTGGCATGAGGGGTGTCGTCGCTGGAGGAAAATGCTTATCTTCCGGCTTAGAAAGCTTGACGCGTGGGCGCAACCCCCTGGACCACAAGCGATCATGGGATTGCCACAGCGGGCGCCAGCCAAAAAGAAGCAGCGCCAAAAAAGAAACAGCGAAGGCGTGACAAAGCGCCGAAATAGCTGTATGTGCGCGCCGAACCGGAAGAAAATTTGCCAAGAGCGATCTTCTGGCCCGTCAACAATGACGGTGTAGTCGCCCCTGCCCGATGTTCTCGAACAGATGTTCTCGAACGAAGGGCATAGCCGAGCGGTCGATGCGACTGCAAGGCGAGTGTCGGACGCTCTGACTGTCGGAAGAACAAGAAGTGGATCTATGAGATGGACATCCTCCGTCAGATCGAGGCCGAGCAGGCCGCCAAGATCGAAGCCAAGCGCAAGCTCCCCGAATTCCAGCCCGGCGACACCGTGCGCGTCCAGGTCCGCGTGACCGAAGGCACCCGCACCCGCGTCCAGGCCTACGAGGGCGTCGTCATCGCCCGCGCCGGCGCCGGTTTCCAGGAGAGCTTCACCGTCCGCAAGATCTCCTACGGCGAAGGCGTGGAGCGTGTGTTCCCGGTCTATTCGCCAATGGTCGAGGGCGTCGAGATCGTGCGCCGCGGCAAGGTGCGTCGCGCCAAGCTGTACTATTTGCGTGACCGTCGCGGCAAGTCGGCCCGCATTTCGGAAAACACCGGCGTGCGCGCCCGCAAGCTGAACGACGAAGAGCGCGATGCGCTGAACGCCGAGAAGGCGCGTATCGAGGCCGAGAAAGTGGCCGCCGCCCAGGCGCTGGCCGCCGAGAAGGCGGCGCAGGACGCCGCCGAGAAGAAGGCCGCCGACGAGGCCGCCAAGGCCGCGGAAGCAGCTGCCGCCGAATAAGGCGTCTTCAAAACCCATGTTTTCGGAAAGGCGGCTTCGGCCGCCTTTTTGTTTCGCGAGGTGGAGTCGATTTTGCCGGGCCACGTAGGTCCGCTATCGAAACGGATCGTTCCGTAATCCCTTCCTTGAAAGCATTGGAATCCATTTTCGTGCCGAACGCCGCATCGGAGCGGCTTGCAAGGCGCCTGCGGAAAGCTAAAGTCGGCGCCGGATTTCCTGCATGCCTCGGTCGATCGAGGCGGTTCAGTTCCTGGGGAGCATAGTCATGATCAATTCGAAACTGCTGCTGGCCGGCCTGCTAGCTTGCCTTCTCGTGCCCGTCGCGGCTCTGGCGCAGGCGCTGCCCGACCTCGGCGGCAAGAAGGTGGTGGTGGTGACCGAAAATGCCTATCCGCCGCTGCAGTTCATCGATGCCAAGACCGGCAAGCAGATCGGCTGGGAGTATGACGCGATGAACGAGATCGCCAAGCGGCTGAACTTCAAGGTTGAGTACCAGAATACCTCCTGGGACGCGATGATCCAAGCGGTTTCCGACAATCAGTACAACATCGGTATGACCGGCATCACCATCAAGGACGACCGCAAGCAGAAGGTCGACTTCTCTGACCCCTATATGCGCTCGGAACAGTTCATGCTGGTGCGCGGCGACGAGAAGCGCTTCAGCGATGCCAAGACGTTTGCCGCCTTCAAGGACGGGCTGATCGGCGCGCAGGCCGGCACCACGCCCTTCTACACCGCCGTCTACAGCGTGCTCGACGGCAATGAGCAGAACCCGCGCATCAAGCTGTTTGAGACATTCGGCGCGACGGTGCAGGCGCTGAAGGCCGGCGACGTCGACGTCGTGCTCACCGACGGCACTGCCGGCAAGGGCTATGTCGATGCGTCCAATGGTGGCCTTAAGCTGATCGGCGGGCCGCTCGGCACCGAGGATTTCGGCTTCATCTTCCCCAAGGGCTCCGACCTGGTGAAGCCGGTCAACGCGGCAATCGCCGCGCTCAAGGCCGATGGCACGCTCGACGCGCTCAACAAGAAGTGGTTCCTCGACTACAAGATGGGGCAGTAGGCCTGCTTGTTGCGCGCATTTCATGACGATTGTGCGCGGGAACTCGCGCTGACTCTGCGCTCGTACACCCCCCTCTGGCCTACCGGCCATCTCCCCCTCAAGGGGGGAGATCGGATTTCGCATCGGTTTTCGCCAATTTTCAGTGTTGCAGAACGGGCGGCGAGGTCAAAGCTGCCGATCTCCCCCCTTGAGGGGGAGATGGCCGGCAGGACAGAGGGGGGTGTGACAGAACGCAGCTTTCGCAACTCTTCCGGCGCCAGCAACGCCTGATGGCAACGCCCCCAGCTCCCACCGCCAAATCCGACTTCCCCTGGTGGCTTGCCGTGGCCGTGGCGATCGCCTTGGCCGCCGCCATCTTCATCGCTTCCAGCGACCTCTATGCCCAGGTGTTCGCGACCGTCGCCAAGGGCATCGGCGTCACCATCTTCGTCACTGTAGTCGCCTTCGCGCTGGCTTGCGCGATCGGGCTCGGCGTCGCGCTGATGGGCCTGTCGGGCTCACGCTGGCTCAGCCAGATCGGCCGCTTCTACGTCGAGATCATCCGCGGCGTGCCGATGCTGGTGCTGTTGTTCTGGATCGCCTTTGCCGGCGCACCGGCCTTCGTCGCGGCGTGGAACGCGCTGACGGCGCCGCTGCAAAGCGCCGGCCTCTTCGGTGAGCTGCTGGTACGCGACGTCTCGCTTTTATGGCGCGCCGTCATGGCGCTGACCATCGGCTATTCCGCCTTCATCTCGGAGGTGTTCCGCGCCGGTATCCAGGCGGTCGAGAAGGGCCAGATCGAGGCGGCGAAGGCGCTCGGGCTGACGCGCACGCAGCGCTTCCGGCTGGTCGTCTTTCCGCAGGCGATCCGCACCATCCTGCCGCCGCTCGGCAATGATTTCGTCGCCATGGTCAAGGATTCCTCGCTGGTCTCGGTGCTCGGCGTCGCCGACATCACCCAGATGGGCAAGATCTACGCCGCCGGCTCGTTCCGCTTCTTCGAAACCTATTCGATCGTCGCCTATATCTATCTCATGCTGACCGTCGGCCTGTCGCTGGCCTTGCGGGCGCTGGAGAAGCGGCTGCGCCACCAGCATGAGGAATAGAAGGCAGGCGAAAACGGCGATACCATCGAGCGGACGCGACCGGGGAGGACCCATGATCATCGACAAGGCCAATGCGGCGCTGGAAGCCGTCTATACGGCCGACACGCCTGAGGCGCTGGCCAAGGCCTATGCGGAATGGGCCGCGACCTATGACGGCGAAACCGCGGCGCTCGGCTATCTCCTGCCGTTCCTGATCACCGCCTGGGTGGCGCGCCACGTGCCGCCGGGCGAAGGGCCGCTACTCGACGCCGGCTGCGGCACCGGCCTGTCGGGGCCGTCGCTCAAGGCGCTCGGCTACCACGATATAGCCGGGCTCGACCTGTCGCAGGACATGCTGAAAATCGCCGGCAGCCGGCAGGCCTACAGCGAGCTGAAACAGGCGATGCTCGGCGGGCCATTGCCCTGGCCGGACGGGTATTTCCGCGCCTTCTTCTCGACCGGCGTGTTCACCATCAGCCACGCGCCGGCGTCGGGCCTGCATGAACTGGTACGCATCACCAGGACGGGCGGCCACGCCATCTTCACAGTTCGCGACCAGGTTTTTGAAAGCGGCGGGTTCAAGGCTGTGCTTGGCGAACTGGAGCAGGCGAAAAAATGGCGGCCGATCGAGGAGAGCCCGTGGTTCCGCTGCTACGCAATCGCCGAGCCCGACGCGCTGGTGAAGACGTTTGTGTTCGAGGTGATTTGAGTAGGCGGTTGCTCCTCGCCCCCGCAAAGCGGGGGAGAGGTGGCCCGGCGAAGCCGGGACGGAGAGGGGGACGGCATTCGCGAAGCCAGAGCCCGGTGAGGATGGGGCGAGAGACCGGCCATATGCGAATCCGCCAAAATGCTCCAACGCCGCGAAGGCCCCTCTCCGTCCCGGCTTCGCCGGGCCACCTCTCCCCACTTCGTGGGGCGAGGAACCCAGGTTCCGGGAAGGCAGACGCGATTGCTGAAAAGCCAAAACATTGATATGAGCAGCGCCATGGAAGAGCTTTTTGGCGATCCGGCCTATACGGGTTTCGTGCTGCAGGACAGAAAACGCCTGCCGTCGCGATTTTCGGCGCGCATCTGCGGGGCGCTGACCAGCCGACTTAGCTAGGGCAGACTCGCCAGGCTGTTTCGCCGGGCCGACCGGCGTCCTTTTCCCTTTTTAAAATCGACGGATTTACGCACATGAGCGCACCGCGCACCCTCTACGACAAGATTTTCGACGACCATGTCGTCGACCGCCAGGATGACGGCACCTGCCTGCTCTACATCGACCGCCACCTCGTCCACGAAGTGACCAGCCCGCAGGCTTTCGAAGGCCTGCGCATGACAGGCCGCAAGGTTCGGCATCCGGAAAAGACGCTGGCCGTGGTCGACCACAATGTGTCGACCTCGCCGGAGCGCAAGTTCGGCATCAAGAACGAGGAAAGCCGCATTCAGGTCGAGGCGCTGGCCAAGAACGCCAAGGATTTTGGCGTCGAGTATTATTCCGAGAAGGACATCCGCCAAGGCATCGTCCACATCATCGGTCCCGAGCAGGGCTTTACGCTGCCCGGCATGACCATCGTCTGCGGCGACAGCCACACCTCGACGCATGGCGCGTTCGGGGCGCTGGCGCATGGCATCGGCACCTCGGAAGTCGAGCATGTGCTGGCGACGCAGACGCTGATCCAGCGCAAGGCCAAGAACATGCTGGTGCGCGTCGACGGCGCGCTGCCGGAAGGCGTCACCGCCAAGGACATCATCCTCGCCATCATCGGCGAGATCGGCACGGCCGGCGGCACCGGCTATGTCATCGAATATGCCGGCGAGGCAATCCGCGCGCTGTCGATGGAAGGCCGCATGACGATCTGCAACATGTCGATCGAAGCCGGCGCGCGCGCCGGCCTGATCGCGCCCGACGAGACCACCTTCGCCTATGTCAAGGACAAGCCGCGCGCCCCTAAGGGCGAAGCCTGGGACGCCGCGCTCGCCTATTGGAAGACGCTGCAGTCCGACGAAGGCGCGCATTTCGACAAGGTGGTCGTGCTCGACGCGGCAAAGCTGCCGCCGATCGTCTCCTGGGGCTCCTCGCCCGAGGACGTGGTCTCGGTGCAAGGCATCGTGCCGAACCCGGACGACATCACCGACGAGAACAAGCGCACGTCCAAGCAACGCGCACTCGACTATATGGGCCTGACGCCGGGCACCAAGATCACCGATATCGAACTTGACCGCGTCTTCATCGGTTCCTGCACCAATGGCCGCATCGAGGATCTGCGCGCCGCCGCCAAGGTGATCGAGGGCAAGAAGGTCAACCCACGGGTCAGTGCGATGATCGTGCCGGGCTCCGGTCTGGTCAAGGAACAGGCAGAGGCCGAAGGCCTCGACAAGATCTTTGTCGCCGCCGGCTTTGACTGGCGCGAGCCGGGCTGCTCGATGTGCCTTGCCATGAACGACGACCGGCTGAAGCCGCATGAGCGCTGCGCCTCGACCTCGAACCGCAATTTCGAAGGGCGCCAAGGCTTCAAGGGCCGCACGCATCTGGTGTCGCCGGCAATGGCGGCGGCGGCGGCGATCGCCGGCCATTTCGTCGACATCCGCGAGTGGAAATAGCGCAGGGCGCGCGCAGTCGGATATGAGGTGCCCGAGCCGCAATGCGGTTCGGGCATTCTTCAGCCGGGCCGTCTGACGAATTCGTGGAATCCCTCACGGCGGCCGGGTTGATCCTTTGCGACGACCAGCGCCAGTTGGCGCTCGTCGAAGAGTTTGAACCATTCGTCCCATTCGACCAGTTCGTAGCCGCCGGCATTGACCGGGCGTTCGGCCTCATCCTGGTCCTGGTAGGCATGCTGGCCGAAGACCAGCCTCAGCATGGGCTGCGTTCCGGCTTCGGGCGACACGTCGACGATCGCCGGAAAGCCGGCGCGCGCCGCGGCCCATGAGCGAATTGCATCGTGATCGGTCAGCATGATCGTGTCGGCCATCGGAGCGTCTCCTGGTTGCCGTCGTGAAACGCCGCTCGCCGTTCGCGGTTCCGCCCAGCGGCTTTGTCGACGCACCCGTCGTATATTCGCTTTCGCTTAACCGCTTGTTTGGGCTTACGCTCTAAGGTCCTCCAAGGGGAAGCGAGGGGAAATTACAGCGCTTGGACACCGGCCTGCTCATAGCGCTGCTCAATCCAGGCATCGCCCTCACACTCGGCGCGGCATTTCTCGTGCTGTGGTTCTATCAGCGCCACCGTTCCTATCTGGCTGTGCTGGCGGCGGGCTACTCGGCCTCGGCCGCAGGCTTCCTGCTCCAGTATTTCACGCTGCCGGTCGGCATGGCACCGACCAAGCTCATCTCGATCCTGTGCTTCACCTTCGCCACCTGCTGTCTCGCCGGCGCGGTCATTGCGCGCTATGGGCGGCGCGTGCCTTACCCGGCGGTCGGCATTCTGGCCTGCGGCGGCCTGGCCGCGTTCTCGTGGTTTCTTTTTGCCCGGCCGGATCTCACCTGGCGCATCCTTGCCATCAATTTCAGCTTCGGCGGCATCAGCCTGGTTGTCGCCGCCGAGTTGCGCGTGGTGCGCAACAACGGCCCGACAGAAATGATCCTGTTCGTGCTGTCGCTGCTTTCCGGCCTGAACTTCCTGGCGCGGACGCTTGCCGTCGTCATCGCGCATGGGCCGTTCACCAGCTATGAAGGGCTTTACACCTCGTCCTATTGGACGACGGCGCTGCTGTCGCATGCATTGCTGTCGCTGCTTATTGCACTTTGCCTGTTCGGCGCCGCCGCGCTCTATGTGATGAAGGCCCTGAAGACCGAAACCCTGACAGACCCGCTGTCGGGCCTGCTCAACCGCCGCGGCTTCGAGGAGCGCGCCATGCTTGTCCTGCAGCACTGTGCCACGGCGCAATTGCCGGTTGCGCTGGTGCTTGCCGATCTCGATCATTTCAAGGCACTTAACGATCAGCATGGCCACGCGGCCGGCGACCGCGTCATCGCCGACTTCGCTGCCAAGCTTCTGTCGGCTGCAGGTACGCGCGGCGTTGCCGGCCGTATCGGCGGCGAAGAGTTCGCCGTGCTGTTGCCGCTCAGCGACCTTGGTGCGGCAAGACTGTTTGCCGAAACCATTCGCACGCTCTATTCGGCGGGCAGAATCGACGGGCTTCCGCCCGAGACAAGAGTGACCGCGAGCTTCGGCGTGGCCGCCCGCACTAGCGACGAAGGGCTGGACCCGCTGATGCGGCGCGCCGACGAAGCGCTCTATAAAGCCAAAAGGAGTGGCCGCGACAGCGTATGCCTGTCCTATCAGCGGCCTGAAACGGTCGTCCTTCCCAATCGGACCAGTGCTGGCTGAGCGTCAGCGGCGGCTTCGAATTAACGTCTTTTTCGCGCGTCGGTGATTTGCTGTTCGGGGGGAGTGCCAAAACGCCATGGGCAGCGCTAATTTCATCCTGGTGATCAACCTGTTCGTTGCCGGGCTGCTGGCGGCGGCGTTCATGACGATAGCGGTCTATGACGCCGGACGTGTATCGGCGCGCTGGCTGGCGTTCGGCTATGCGCTCGGCATGGCCTATTTCGCGATTGAGTTCAGCATCCCTGCCTTCGACAATGCGCGCCCCGTGGTTGTCGCCGCCTTTGCCGCCTTCCTTGGCGCAACCGTCGCCTTCAATGGCGGGCTTGCCCATAAATACCGCGTTTCGCCGCCTTGGCTGCCGATGCTGTTCTTCCTGGTCTTCGCCACCCTCGCGGTCTACTTCGTCCAGGACCTGCCACGCCAATCCTTTGTGCGAATGGCAGCCTACCAGCTTCCCTATGCGGCCATGCAATTCACCGGGCTGGCGATCGTCTTGTCGTCCAGGCAAAGACGCGAGCGGCTCGACTATATGCTGATGGCTGTCCTGGCGGCCAGCACCTTGCAGTTCGCCAGCAAACCCTTCATCGCCCATGCGCTTGGTGGCTGGGGTGCCAACCCGCAATCTTATTCGCAGACCAGCTACGCGTTGGTGTCGCAGTCTATCGGCACCGTGTTCGGCCTGGCGCTTGCGCTGGTGACGCTGGCTATCCTGGTCCGCGACGTGCTCGCCGAGGCGACGTCGAAGTCGGAAACCGACACGCTTTCGCGGCTGCTCAACCGTGGCGGCTTCGAGCGCCATGCCGAGATCGCACTGCGCGATGCCATGCGGCGCGCCGTTCCGGCGGCACTGGTCATTGCCGATCTCGACCATTTCAAGCGCATCAACGATACTTACGGCCACGCGTCCGGCGATCGGGTCATCGAGACCTTTTCCGGTTTCCTCCGCGAGGCCGCGGCCGACCATCATGTCGCCGGCCGCATCGGCGGCGAGGAATTCGCTATTTTCCTGCCGGGGACCAACCTAGCCGCCGCCCGGCTCTTTGCCGAGGGCACGCGTAGCGCCTTCGGTGCCACGCCGATCGACTGCCTGCCGGCGGATCATCGCTGCAGCGCCAGCTTCGGCGTTGCCGAGCTTGGTCCGGGCGAAAGCTTTTCCGACCTGCTGCGGCGCGCCGACAAAGCGCTCTATCAGGCGAAGGGCAGCGGCCGCGACTGCGTGCGTGTCTCGGTGGGGTCGGCTGTAGCCCTGCCGGCGCCGTCGACAAAGGGCGGCGTGGCCGTCAGCGGCAGGGGCTGAGCTCCGGCATCTCGCCGTCGGAGAGGCCGTACATATAGCTGCGGCCCTTCACGAAAACCGGCGGCCTGTAGCAGTCGCCGCTGCGAACATCGTCCGATTCGTTTTCGTAGATCACGTCGGGCTGGCCGGCGCCGGTGTAGTCGGACAATTCCTTGGCCAGCTTGCCCTCGCCGACGAGGATACGCTTGTAGCCGGCGGCGCTTTCGATGACCAGATTGCCGAAGGAATCGGCATAGACGCGGTCGTGGTGGCGCGTCCCGGCGAATGCCGGTGCGGCGATGCCGAAGGCGAGCGCCGCCACTAGGAACCAGGGAAGGCGCGATCCTGCTGAATTCGAATGCATGGCGTGCTGCTCCATTGCTGAGAGGCAAGCCTCCTCGAATCAGAAATTAACCTTTTATTAACCTTTGTTAAGAGGGCAACCGCAGCCGGGGCGAGGTCTCGGAAAACATGGTTAATACTCGATCACCCACCGGCCATCATTCGGCCATGCCTTGTTCCCACCATCGCCGGCATCGAGCGCGACTTAAAAAGCATGAAATCCGGTGGCCTGCCGAAGCATCGCGGCGGGCTCGATGCGCGCGGGGGAAAGCAGCATATGAGATTACGCCGCACGTTTCGGATGGCGCTGGCCATTCCGCCGCTGCTGGCTGCCGCCGCCTGCGCGCCGCAGACCAGCGCGCCCAAGCTCGGCAATACGCCCGCCGCTTCCGTGTCGCTTGCTCCCGCCGCTAGCGAACCGACGGCACCGCAGCCGCGCACTTCAACCTACAAATGCACCGACGGTAGCGTGATGACCATCGAGAACCTGGGCACGTCGGTGCGCGTGCTCGGCCCGGACGGCACCAGCTCCGAGCTGCCGGCGTCACCGGCCAATCAGACCAGCCGTTACGGCGAGGCGCATGACGCAATCGTGATCGATGGGCGTGATGCGCTGGTGATGAAGGGCGGTGCATCACCGCTGGCCTGTAAACGCTGATCCGCCCGGTGCGGCAGCCATATTTTGCAGTGCAGCGACATTGTGCCGGCTCAAGGCGACAGTCCTAATCGATTGAAGCTGAAAGCGTCGCTTTCATCAGACTAAATTACGTTTTCGAAACGGTTTTCCGGCTTTGACGCGGTGCAAAAAGAGCATTAGAAACCGGCTGTCCGAAGTCGCAACCGGAAGCGGCAATGCCGCATTCCCACCTGAGGCTCCAGAGACGCCGAACTGGGGGAGCCATGAGCAAATCACCAGCCACCCGCGAATTTGCCAGACGTGAACGGCCGCTTTCGCCGCACCTGACCGTCTATCGGCCGCCGATCACCATGACGATGTCGATCGTCCACCGCATCACCGGCGGGGCGCTCTATTTCGGCACGCTGCTGGTCGCGCTGTGGCTGATGGCGGCGGCGAGCTCGGAGGCGACCTTCAATGCCGTCAACTGGGCTTTCGGCTCGTGGCTGGGACGGCTGGTGCTGTTCGGCTACAGCTGGGCGCTGATGCACCACATGCTGGGCGGCGTCCGGCATCTTATCTGGGACACTGGGGCAGGGCTGGAAAAGCATACCGCCTCGAGGATCGCCTGGGCGACGCTGGCAGGCTCGGTCACGCTGACGCTGCTGATCTGGATCGCCGGCTACATGGCGCGGGGGAGCCTGACATGAACGGCAAGAACACCGATATGCGCACGCCGCTGGCCAAGGTCCGCGGCCTCGGTTCCGCCCGCGAGGGCACCGGCCATTTCTGGCGCCAGCGGCTGACAGCGATTTCCAACATCCCGCTGGTCCTGTTCTTCGTCGGCTTCCTGATTGCACTCAACGGCGCCAGCTACCTCGAGGTGCGCGCCGCACTTGCCAATCCGTTCGTGGCACTGGTCCTGGCGCTGGTGCTGTTGTCGGTCCTCTACCACATGCGGCTCGGCATGCAGGCAATCATCGAAGACTATGTGCATGGCGAGGGCACCAGGCTGGCGCTGCTCGCTCTCAACACATTCTTTCCCGTAGTCGTCGGCGTCGCTTCGGTCTTCGCCCTGCTTAAACTGGCATTTGGAGGCTGATTTTTGGCCAAGGACGCGAAGAACGCCAACACGGCTTCCGCCTATAGCTATGTCGATCACAAATTCGACGTCGTGGTCGTCGGCGCCGGCGGCGCCGGCCTGCGCGCCACGCTCGGCATGGCCGAGCAGGGCCTGCGCACCGCCTGCATCACCAAAGTGTTCCCGACGCGCTCGCATACGGTGGCGGCGCAGGGCGGCATTGCCGCCTCGCTCGCCAATATGGGGCCAGACAACTGGCAGTGGCATCTCTTCGACACGGTCAAGGGCTCGGATTGGCTGGGCGATACCGACGCTCAGGAATACATGGTGCGCGAAGCGCCGGCGGCTGTCTACGAGCTCGAGCATTACGGCGTTCCCTTCAGCCGCACTGAGGACGGGAAAATCTACCAGCGGCCGTTCGGCGGCATGATGATGAATTTCGGCGAGGGGCCGCCGGTGCAGCGCACCTGTGCGGCCGCCGACCGCACCGGCCACGCCATGCTGCACACGCTCTACGGCCAGTCGCTGAAGCACAATGCGCAGTTCTTCATCGAGTATTTCGCGCTCGACCTGATCATGGAGCCGGACGGCACCTGCACCGGCGTCGTCGCCTGGAACCTCGACGACGGCACCATCCACCGCTTTTCGGCGAAGATGGTGGTGCTGGCGACCGGCGGCTATGGCCGCGCCTATTTCTCGGCCACCTCGGCGCATACCTGCACTGGCGATGGCGGTGGCATGGCCGCACGCGCAGGCCTGCCGCTGCAGGACATGGAGTTCGTGCAGTTCCACCCGACCGGCATCTACGGCGCCGGCTGCCTGATCACCGAGGGTGCCCGCGGCGAGGGCGGCTATCTCGTCAATTCCGAGGGCGAGCGCTTCATGGAGCGCTACGCGCCGTCAGCCAAGGATCTGGCTTCCCGAGACGTGGTCTCGCGCTGTATGACGCTGGAGATCCGCGAGGGCCGCGGCGTCGGCCCGAAGAAGGATCACATCTTTCTGCATCTCGACCATCTTGACCCGGCCGTGCTGCACGAGAGGCTTCCCGGTATTTCGGAATCGGCAAAGATCTTTGCCGGCGTCGACCTGACCAAGGAACCGATCCCGGTGCTGCCGACGGTCCACTACAATATGGGCGGCGTGCCGACCAATTATTGGGGCGAGGTGCTGAACCCGACGGCTTTGAACCCGGACCAGGTGTCACCCGGGCTGATGGCGGTCGGCGAAGCCGGCTGCGCCTCGGTGCACGGTGCTAACCGGCTGGGCTCCAACTCGCTGATCGACCTGGTGGTGTTCGGCCGTGCGGCGGCGATCCGGGCCGGCCAGGTGATCGACCGCACATCGGCGATCCCCTCGCCCAACGAGGCCGCCGTCGAAAAAATCATGGACCGCTTCGACCGGCTGCGCCACGCCAACGGCTCGACCCCGACAGCGGTTTTGCGCGAAAAGATGCAGAAGGCGATGCAGGAGGACGCAGCGGTGTTCCGCACCCAGGAATCGCTGGAAAGCGGCTGCAAGCGCATTTCGCAGCTGTGGGGCGAGCTCAAGGACGTAAAAGTGTTCGATCGCTCGATGATCTGGAACTCCGATCTGGTCGAGACGCTGGAGCTGGAAAACCTGATGGCCAACGCCATCACCACCGTCTACGGCGCCGAGGCGCGCAAGGAAAGCCGCGGCGCGCACGCGCGGGAGGACTTTTCGGCCCGCGACGACGCGAACTGGCGCAAGCATACGCTGGCCCGGCTCAACGAAGCCGGCGAGGTGGCGCTCACCTACCGGCCCGTGCACACTGAGACGCTGCTCAAGGAGGCAGACGGCGGCATCAACCCGGCCAAGATTGCACCGAAGGCGAGAGTGTATTGACGATGGCGCTGGCGGTTGCGGGATATTCCGGCACGCCCCTTCCGGCCAAGCTCGGCCTGAAGGACGGGATGATTGCCGCTTTCGTCGCCTTGCCGGCCGAGCTGGACGACCTTGCCGAAGCCGTGGACTTTGCCGAGCTCGACCGGCTGGCTGACTGGTCGGCGATTTCGGGCGTTCATGAGAAATACGATGCCGTACATGCTTTCACCCGGCAGCGCGTCGAGATCGAGGACCGTCTTGGCGACGTCGAAGCGGCGATCAAGCGGAACGGCATGGTCTGGGTGTCATGGCCGAAAAAGGCATCGAAAGTGCCGACCGACGTCACCGAGGACGTTATCCGCGCCGAGGCGCTGAAGCTCGACCTCGTCGACGTCAAGGTCGCCGCCATAAACGAGATCTGGTCCGGGCTGAAGCTCGTCATCCGAAAGGACCTGAGGTAATGGTCGAACTCACGCTTCCGAAAAACTCGAAGATCATGGCCGGAAAAACCTGGCCGAAGCCGGAGGGTGCGACCAATCTGCGCGAATACCGCATCTACCGCTGGTCGCCGGACGATGACGAGAACCCGCGCATGGATACGTATTTCGTCGACATGGACGATTGCGGGCCGATGGTGCTCGACGCGCTGCTCTGGATCAAGAACAAGATCGACCCGACGCTGACGCTGCGCCGCTCCTGCCGCGAAGGCATTTGCGGCTCCTGCGCCATGAACATCGACGGGTCGAACACGCTGGCCTGCACCAAGGGCTGTGACGACATTTCCGGCGCGATCAAGGTCTATCCGCTGCCGCATATGGCCGTGGTCAAGGACCTGGTGCCCGACCTCACCAATTTCTACGCCCAGCACGCCTCGATCGAGCCGTGGCT
The DNA here is from genome assembly GCF_040318075.1 of Mesorhizobium sp. M1328. Lineage (NCBI taxonomy): Bacteria > Pseudomonadati > Pseudomonadota > Alphaproteobacteria > Hyphomicrobiales > Phyllobacteriaceae > Mesorhizobium > Mesorhizobium sp. M1328. The sequence continues at coordinate 680,327 of NZ_JAMYLO010000001.1, forward strand.
GAAGACGGTATCGCCCGAGCCGGCCAAGGAATGGCTGCAGAGCCATGAGGACCGCGAAAAGCTCGACGGGCTCTACGAGTGCATATTATGCGCCTGCTGTTCGACCTCCTGCCCGAGCTACTGGTGGAACGGCGAGCGCTATCTCGGCCCGGCGACGCTGCTGCAGGCCTATCGCTGGCTGATCGATTCCAGGGACGAGGCGACGGGCGAGCGGCTCGACAACCTCGAAGACCCGTTCCGGCTCTACCGCTGCCACACCATCATGAACTGCGCCCAGACTTGCCCCAAGGGGCTCAACCCGGCCAAGGCGATCGCCGAGATCAAGAAGATGATGGTGGAGCGACGGGTATAGGCGGCGGGCGGGTTGCAGCCGAGATCGTCTCGTCCGTAGCGATCCTTCGCGCCCCCCTCTGTCCTGCCGGACATCTCCCCCTCTAGTGGGGAGATTGGCAGTTTCGGCCCGGGGCTTTATTCGGCAACGCTGGAGATTGGCGAAATCGGCTATGTTGCCAATCTCCCCCCTAGGGGGGAGATGTCCGGCAGGACAGAGGGGGGCGCTGTCCCGCCGACTTCAAATGGATACCATCTATGACCGACTCCGATCTTCCCATCCTCTCCCCCATCGAAGCGCGCGTCCTCGGTTGCCTGATCGAGAAGAAGGAGCTGACGCCGGACGTCTATCCGCTGACGCTCAATGCGGCACTTGCCGCGGCCAACCAGAAGACGGCGCGCGAGCCGGTGATGTCGGTCGAGCTTGGCGAGGTTAGGCGGGCACTTGGCCAGCTTGAGCAGAAGGGCCTGGTCAGGCAGGTGTTCGCGTCGCGCGTCGAGCGCCATGAGCATGTCGTGGCACAGCGCTTTTCACTGACCTCGGCGCAGATCGCGCTGCTCGGCCTGTTGCTCCTGCGCGGCCCGCAGACGGCCTATGAATTGCTGGCACGAAGCGAGCGCATGGCGCGGCTGCCGTCGATCGACGAGCTTCGCGGCAACCTCGATCTGCTGATCGGCCGCCGGCCACCGCTGGTGCAGCAGATCGATCGCGGGCCAGGCCAGCGCGAGGATCGCTATGTCCATCTGCTCAGCGGACCGCCGCAGCTGCCGGCTGCCGCAGCCCTGCAGTCGTCCTCGCCGGCGTCGGATCTGGAGACGCGCGTGCACGCCCTCGAGCAAGAGGTCGCGGCATTGCGCGCCCGCCTCGACGCGCTGTCCGGCGAAGGCACTACATAGTCACTCGAATGCCGGCGGGACAGCGCCCCCCTCTGTCCTGCCGGACATCTCCCCCTCAAGGGGGGAGATTGCGCTGTCATCTCCACTTTCGCCAATCACCAAGGTTGAAGGACGAGAGCCGTCGCCAAAACTGCCAATCTCCCCACTTGAGGGGGAGATGCCCGGCAGGGCAGAGGGGGGCGCGAAGGATCGCCGACGTTCGTTTGGCGGCTCACCCGAGCCTGGCGTCGAGCGATACTTTGATGGCGCCGAGCGCTTTCGAGACCGGGCATTCGGCCTTGGCCTTCTCGGCCAATTCCTTGAACTTGTCGGCATCGATGCCCGGCACCTTGCCGACCAGCGTGATCGCGCTGCCGGTGATGCCGGTGCCGGGGACCAGCGTTACCACGGCCTTGGCGTCGAGCTCGGCGGCCGGCGTGCCGTTCTCGGCGAGAAAATGCGAAAGCTGCATGGCGTAGCAGCCGGCGTGGGCGGCGGCGATCAGCTCTTCCGGGTTGGTGCCGGATTTGCCGCTTTCGTCCTCGAAACGCATCTTGGCCGAATAGGGCGTGCCCTTCAGCACCCCGCTCTGGGTTTCGAGTGTGCCTTTGCCTTCCTTGAAACTGCCTTTCCAAACGGCGTTGGCGGTGCGGTCCATCAATTCCTCCTTGATTGTCGTGACTGAGCCCGTGATCGGCATCCAGTCGACTATAGCGCGCGCGGGAGCGAAGGCCACCCGCGCTTTCGTATCGGCGGCAGCGTGACACATCATGGTCGGGCAAAAAACGCTCGGGCGAAAAATTCGAAAAAAAACGCGTGCAAAAATGTCGACTTCCATCTGTCCCGGCCGTCCTGGGGGCGGCCATGGAATTGGTGGCCGGATGGAGGACCACATGAACAATCTGTTTTCTGCTCACTGGACAAACACCTGCCGCGGGACCGGTGAACAGCAAGCCGACTGGTCGCGCCTGCGGCCTTCCGGTTTTGGCCGACTGCTTGCGGCGATTGCCATCATCGGCATTGCGGTGTCCTTTCTCGATTATGCAGCGGGTCTCGATTATGCAGCGGGCAAAGGCCCGGCCGATGTTTCCGTAGCCTCGTCCTACGGTCCAACCCAGGAATGGAGGTAAAGATGAAATATGTTTGCCTGGTCTACGGTGAAGAAAAAGATCTCTACGCAATGACGCCTGCGAGGCTGGCCAAGCTCGACGCCGATTCGCTGGCCTATGACAAGTCGGTGGCGCAAAGCGGCCGGCTGATCATCGCGCAGGCGCTGCAATCGGTGCAGACGTCGAAGACCGTGCGCCGGCGCAAAGGCAAGCGGCTGGTCACCGACGGCCCTTTCGCCGAGACCAAGGAGCAGTTGCTCGGTTTCGTCATGATCGAGGCCGAGGACCTCGACGAGGCGTTGGAGATCGCAGGCGGCATTCCGCTGGCGGAAATCGGCACGATCGAGGTGCGGGCGATCTACAACGTGCCGGGGTCGTAGAGATGTCGGCGGCCGGCGACTGGCGCAGGCTTTCGTTTTCTTCAATTGACGCAACTTTTGCGTGTTGAAGCGAAGCAATACTTCTCCTATCGTCACCCGAGATTGGGGATCTTGGGGCATGCATATATTGATTGCTGCAATCGGCCTACTGGGGGCAGCGGCGTTCTGGTGGTACCGGCTGAAGACCATGAACGACGCGGCGCGTGAGGTTGCCGACGTCGTTGGCCGCGTCCAGGGCAATATCCGCCGCAAGAAACTGCGCAAGCAGGCGGCGCTCTCGCCGCTGACGGCGATCGACGATCCGGTCGTGGCCGCCGCGACGCTGATCACCGCGATCATTTCGGAACACGGCCCTGTGCTGCCGCAACGCGAAGCTGCCATTCGATCGGTGATCTCGGAGATTGCCGACAAAAAGCAGACCGATGAAGCGGTGATCTACGCCAAATGGGCGGCATCGCAAATCGACGACGTCACGGTCGTCATCGACAAGCTGGCGCCGTTCCTGCGCGAGCGGCTCGACGCGGCCGAAAGGAGCGATCTGCTGCAGATGGTCAGCCGGGCGGCGGAAGCCGACGGGCAAAGCCTGCAGATTTCCGACCAGCGAATGCTGCGGCTCCGCCAGAAACTGGGCTTCGAGGTCAACTGACCGAACGCCAGTAAAACGCGCGCTTGCCGGGGCTAGAGCGGTTCGCCCTTCAACAGTTTCGGCGTGTCGCCGGACAGACCCGACGCCTGGCGGATGAAGAAGCCCTTCAGGCGGGGCATGCGTTCGACAAGGCCGAGGCCGATGTCGCGCAAAGCGCGCAGCGGGCCGAAATCGTTGGAAAACAGCCGGTTCAGCACATCGGTGGTGATGCCCATCTGCACCGTGTCGAAGCGCCGCCATTGCTGGTAGCGTTCGAGCACATCGAGCGCGCCGATGTCTTGGCCGAGCCGGTCGGCCTCGACCACCACTTCGGCAAGTGCAGCCACGTCCTTGAAGCCGAGATTGAGGCCCTGGCCGGCGATCGGATGGATGCCGTGGGCGGCGTCGCCGGCCAAGGCGATGCGCGGCGCGACGAAGGCGCGCGCAATGGTCAGCCCGAGCGGCCAGGCGCGGGGCTTGTCGGCGATATGGATTTCGCCGAGCTTGAGGCCAAAGCGGTGCTCGAGCTCATACTCCAGGACCAGGGTGTCGCCCGCGACCAGCTTTTCGGCATCCTGCGATCGTTCGACCCAGACGATCGACGAACGGTTGGTGCCGTCCTTGCCCGGCTTGAGTGGCAGCGTGGCAAAGGGGCCGGCTGGCAGAAAATGCTCTTCGGCGCGGCCGTTGTGCGGCCGCTCGTGCGCCACCGTGCAGACGATGCCGGACTGGCCATACTCCCATTTCACCGTCTTGATGCCGGCCATGTCGCGCAGCTTCGAGTTGACGCCGTCGGCCGCAACCAGCAGCCGCGCCTTCAGCGTCGCGCCATCGGCAAGATGCACGGTGATGCCGGCACCGTTGATGTCGAAGGCGCTGACGGCGACGCCTTCGATGATGCCGATGCCGAGTTGTTCGGCGCGCCGGCGCAAGGCGCCGTTCAAATCCTTGTTGGCGACCATATGCGCAAAGGGTTCGCCGGGCGCGACCTCGCCGTCGAAGGTGAGGAACACCGGACGGACCGGATCCGTCGTGCGCGAATCGGTGACGATCATTTCGGTGATCGCCTGCGCCTCCGGCGCGATCTCGTTCCAGACGCCGAGCTGGTCGAGCATGCGGCACGCGGCGGCGGCAATCGCCGAGGCGCGGCCGTCCTTCTGCCAGACGCCGGCGGGTGCTGCATCGACGACGGCAACCGCAAGGCTCGGCCGCGCCTGCTTCAGCGATACGGCGGCGGCCAGGCCGATATAGCCGGCGCCGGCGACCAGAACGTCGAGCGAATTCTTGCTGTCCACCATGGCAATTCCTTTCGCAGCCTGACTGTCGCCGGGCATTCCGCCCTTGACTGCCCGCTGTTCCTGTCGGAAACCGCCATGGTAATTTTGCGGCGAGGTCAAGATGACGGCAGCCATGGACGAGCTTCTCGGCATTCTCGACCTCGAGCAGCTGGAACACAATCTGTATCGTGGTCGCAGCCCCAAGCTCGACTGGCAGCGCATCTTCGGCGGCCAGACCATCGCCCAGGCGCTGGTCGCCGCGCAGCGAACGGTCGAGCCCGAGCGCCACGTGCATTCGCTGCATGGCTATTTCATGCGGCCGGGCGACACCAAGGTGCCGATCATCTACGAGGTCGACCGCATCCGCGACGGCGGCTCCTTTACTACGCGCCGCGTCGTGGCGATCCAGCACGGCCAGGCGATCTTTTCGCTCGAAGCTTCGTTCCAGCAGGATGAGGTCGGCCTGGAACATCAGGTGCCAATGCCGCAGGACGTGCCGGCGCCCGACACGTTGCTGTCGCAGCGCGAATTGCTGGGCAAGTTCGGCGAAGCCGTGCCCGACGGCATCAAGCGCTATTGGGAGCGCGACCGGCCGATCGAGATGAAGCCGGTGATGCTGAAGCATTATACCAGCCGGGAAAAGCTCGAGCCGAAGCAGAACATCTGGATCCGCACCACCGGCCCGGTGCCGGCGGACCGCGCCACGCAGGCGGCCGTGCTCGCTTACCTCTCCGACATGACGCTGCTCGACACCTCGACCTTTGCCCATGGCCGCGCCATTTTCGATCGCGATATCCAGGCAGCCAGCCTCGACCACGCCATGTGGTTCCATCGCAGCCATCCGCTCGACGACTGGATGCTGTACACGCAAGACAGCCCGTCGACGCAAGGATCGCGAGGCTTTACCCGCGGCTCGCTGTTTGCGCGCGACGGCACGTTGATCGCCTCGGTTGCCCAAGAAGGACTCATCCGGCTGAAGCGGCCGCCTGCGGAGTAGGCATTTTTCGAAATTTGCCTATTTTTTAAGCATATGCACTGCCGCGCCTGTGAACAGGCAGTCGGCAAACCTTCCCGATTTCGTTGTTTAACAACAGCTTAACACCCTGCTTCGGCAATTGGCACGGAGCTTGAATCCTAGCGGGCACTCTCCGGCTCTCATGGGGATCGGCGAAGTCGTGCAAACGCGGGGACCCGCAACAGCAAAGGGTGAAACCTTATGAAGATCGTGATGGCAATCATAAAGCCGTTCAAGCTCGACGAGGTGCGCGAGGCGCTCACCGCAGTCGGCATCCAGGGCCTGACCGTCACCGAAGTAAAAGGCTACGGACGTCAGAAGGGGCACACGGAAATCTATCGCGGGGCGGAATACGCGGTCAGCTTCCTGCCGAAGATCAAGATCGAAGTCGCGGTCGCCGTCGACATGGTCGACAAGGCCGTCGACGCCATCACCGCGGCGGCCAAGACCGGCCAGATCGGCGACGGCAAGATCTTCGTTTTCGGCATCGACCAGGCGGTGCGCATTCGCACCGGCGAAACAGACACCGACGCGCTTTGAGCCGCGGATACGTATTCCAATGGAGAGTTCAATGAATATTCCTTCCACCTTGAAGATAACGGGACGCGCGGCCGTTTTGGGCTCGCTCGCTCTCGCTGCACTGGGCACGGTTGCTGCGTTCGCGCAGGAAGCAGCTCCGGCAGCACCGGCTGCCCCTGCGCCCGCGCTCGACACCGGCAACACCGCCTGGATGCTGACCTCGACGGCCCTGGTGCTGATGATGACCGTACCGGGCCTGGCGCTGTTTTATGGCGGCATGGTGCGCAAGAAGAACGTGCTCGCCACGATCATGCAGAGCTTTGCCATCACCTGCCTGGTGACGGTGCTGTGGTTCATGTTCGGCTATTCGCTGGCTTTCTCGGATGGCGGCGGCATGAATGCCTATCTCGGCGGCTTCTCGAAGTTCTTCCACAATGGCATCACCACCTCGTCGCTGTGGCTGCCGGGGGTGGCGAACATCCCTGAGTTCGTCTTCTCGATGTTCCAGATGACCTTCGCCATCATCACGCCGGCGCTGATTGCCGGGGCCTTCGCCGAACGTATGAAGTTCTCGGCGCTGCTCATCTTCATGGGAGCGTGGCTGCTGGTCGTCTATGCCCCGATCGCGCACTGGGTGTGGGGCGGCGGCTTCCTCGGCACAGCCGGCGTTCTCGATTTCGCAGGCGGCACGGTCGTTCACATCAATGCCGGTGTTGCCGGCCTGGTCTGCGCGCTGGTTCTCGGCAAACGTGAAGGCTACGGCACCACCAACATGGCGCCGCACAACCTCGTCTACTCCGTAATCGGCGCTTCGCTGCTGTGGGTCGGCTGGTTCGGCTTCAACGCCGGCTCGGAACTGGCCGCCGACGGCCTTGCCGGTGCCGCGATGCTGAACACCCAGGTTGCCGCTGCCGCTGCGGCGCTCGCCTGGATGTTCGCCGAATGGATCGTCGCCAAGAAGCCGAGCGTTCTCGGCATCATCTCGGGCGCCGTCGCCGGCCTGGTCGCGGTGACACCGGCTTCCGGCTTCGTCAATCCGACGGGCGCCTTCATCGTCGGCATCGTCGCCGGCGTGCTGTGCTACGTCTCGGCCGTCAAGCTCAAGCACGCGTTCGGCTATGACGACTCGCTCGATGCATTCGGTGTGCACGGCATCGGCGGCATCATCGGCGCGTTGCTGACCGGCGTGCTCGCCGATCCGGCGATCAACAGCCTCGGCTCGGGTGCTTCTGTCGGCAAGCAGCTCTACGGTATCGTCTTCACCATCCTGTGGACGGCGATCGCGAGCTTCGTGATCCTCTACATCGTCAAGGCGCTGGTCGGCCTGCGTCCTTCCACCCAGGAAGAGGTCGAAGGGCTCGACATCAGCCAGCACGGCGAAGTGGTGCCGTAAAGGTATTGGCTGGCACCGGCGTTTTGCCGGTGCCGGGGAAGATCCCGTCGTGATGCTCCCGCAAGGGCTCACGCCTTGAGGCCCGGAAACCTTCCGGGCCTCTTTTTTTGCGCGGATGGCCGTGATGGCTCGATCACGATCGCTTGATCAAGCTGCCCGATCCGCCGGCGGCGTGAAACATCGGCCGCAGCGGCTCCGAACTGTGGTGCGATCGTCATTTGGACGCTCGTCAAAAACCATGGGGAAGGAACCATCATGAACATCAAGACAATCTGCCTCGGAGCTCTCGCTCTTGCCCTGGTCAGCGGAACGGCGCTGGCCGGTGCGCTGGACGAGCCGGACAACATGGCGCCGTTCTTCACGGACTCCAGCATGAAAACCATGAAGCCGATGGCGGAATTCAAGACCGCGTTCATGGCGATGCCGAAGGAAAAGCAGGAAGCCATGAAGAAGGAATGCAACGATGCGGCGATGAGCAAGCCGCATGCCGAATTCTGCGCCAATGTGCAGGCGCTCGGCGGCGCCAACTGACAATCCCAATCAGGCCGCGGCCTGATTGTTTCATCGCCACGATTCGGACAATGGCGAGCCAGCGTGCCCGCCATTTTCGCCGAGTCAGCGTGGTTTCCAATGCCTGTCGCAGGATCACCGCCGCGTTTGAACAGGAAGTCAGACGTGACATCCTGCGCCCGTTCCGCAGACGCAGACTGCCCATGGTTAATGCGCCCTTAACCTTCCCGCCGCTAGTCTGACAGCCGAATCTGCCGTGTTGCGCGTCCGCGCCCGGCCGGGCAACGACAGACGAGGAAGAGCATGCGTTCAGGGGCTTCAGCACCGCTTGCGCTGGCCGATACGGGGCACGGCATCCGGGCGTTCGCGAGGCGCCAGGTCGGGCGGCTGGTCGGTGCCGGGCTGTTTGCTCTGGTTGGCTTCGGCGTCGCCGCCCTTGCCACCTGGAACGTCGCCGATCCGAGCTTTTCGCACGCCACCGATAATATCGTCACCAATGCAATGGGTTATGCGGGCGCCGTCTTTTCCGACATTGCCATGCAGTTCTTCGGACTTGCCGCCGTTGCGGCGCTGGTGCCGGCGGTGATCTGGGGATTTCTGCTGTTTACCGCGCGCGGTGTCGACCGGCTGCCGAAACGGGCGCTGGCCTGGTTCGGGTTTTCGCTGCTTGGCGCCGCAATTGCCGGCTGCGTGGTGCCGCCCAAGACCTGGCCGCTACCGACCGGCCTCGGCGGCGTATTCGGCGATATGGTACTCAACATTCCCGGCCTGGTCATCGGCGGCTATCCGACCGGCCTCGTCGCCAGCGTGCTCGCCGTGCTCCTGGCAGCGCCGGCGCTGTGGGTATTCTTGTATGGCTCGGCGCTGATTTCGCGCAAGAACGGCTTTGCCGTCCTCGAACAGCCTGCCGTGCCCGATCCGCAGGACGACCTGCTTTTCGACAATGAAGAGGACGAGGGCGACGAAGGTATATTGGCGCTTGGCGCCATCACCCACTGGTGGCTGTCGCTGCGCGCCTATCTGCGCCGCCGCGCCGCGCGCCGGCGCGAGCACGACGATTTCGAGCCGGAGATGGAGCCGCGCCCCAGCGCCTGGCGGCGGGCGGCCGAACGGGTCGAGTCGGCCGAGTTCGCCGAAGCGCGGATGAGCCCGGGCGGGCGCGCCCGCGTCGAGCCGGAATTCTTCGCCGCCATGGTCAACGACCGCAGTGCCTCGATCGACCCCGACGATGCCGACGTCTTCGACAACGATGACAATGACGACATGGATTTTGCACCGGAGCCCGTGGGCCAACGGCGCAGCGCCCCGACAGCGCAGGTTCAGAATTTCCGATCCGATGCGGCCACGCGCGTCGCAGCGCCGGCACCCCGCCCGGCTCCGGGCGCCCGCGTCCAGCGCGAAGCGCAGACCACACTGATCGGCTCGGAAAGGTTTGAAATGCCGTCGCTGCATTTCCTGTCCGAGCCGAAGAATGTCGTGCGCGATGCCAGCCTGTCCAAGGACGCGCTGGAGCAGAATGCCCGCCTGCTCGAAGGCGTGCTGGAGGATTTCGGCGTCAAGGGCGAGATCATCCATGTGCGTCCCGGCCCGGTCGTCACGCTTTATGAACTGGAGCCGGCGCCCGGCATCAAATCGTCGCGGGTCATCGGCCTTTCCGACGACATCGCCCGCTCGATGAGCGCCATCGCCTGCCGTGTCGCCGTGGTGCCAGGCCGCAACGCCATCGGCATCGAGCTGCCGAACGCCAAACGCGAGACCGTCTATCTCAGGGAGATACTCGCCAGCCGCGATTTCGAAACGACAAAGTCCAAGCTAGCGCTGGCGCTGGGCAAGACCATCAATGGCGAGGCGGTGATCGTCGACATCGCCAAAATGCCGCACGTGCTGGTCGCCGGTACCACCGGCTCGGGCAAGTCCGTCGCCATCAACACCATGATCCTGTCGCTGCTCTACCGGCTGACGCCGCAGGACTGCCGACTGATCATGATCGATCCAAAGATGCTGGAGCTCTCGGTCTATGACGGCATTCCGCATCTTCTGACGCCGGTGGTCACCGATCCGAAGAAGGCGGTGGTGGCGCTGAAATGGACCGTGCGCGAGATGGAGGACCGCTACCGCAAGATGTCGAAGGTTGGCGTCCGCAACATCGACGGCTTCAACGCGCGCGTGCAGCAGGCCGAGAAAAAAGGCGAAAGGATCTCGCGCACCGTGCAGACCGGCTTCGACCGCCAGACCGGCGAAGCGATCTACGAGACGGAGAACCTCGACCTCGAGCCGATGCCCTACATCGTCGTCATCATCGACGAGATGGCCGATTTGATGATGGTCGCCGGCAAGGACATCGAAGGCGCGGTGCAGCGCCTGGCGCAGATGGCGCGCGCCGCCGGCATCCATGTCATCATGGCGACGCAGCGTCCGTCGGTCGACGTCATCACCGGCACCATCAAGGCAAATTTCCCGACCCGTATCTCGTTCCAGGTGACATCGAAGATCGACAGCCGCACCATCCTGGGCGAGCAGGGCGCCGAACAGCTGCTCGGCATGGGCGACATGCTCTACATGGCCGGCGGCGGCCGCATCCAGCGCGTGCACGGTCCCTTCGTCTCCGACGACGAGGTGGAGAAGATCGTCGCGCATCTGAAGCTGCAGGGCGTGCCGGAATATCTCGACGCCATCACCGAGGACGACGACAAGGACGACGATGAGCCGTCGGGCAAAGGCAGTGGCGGCGGCGACGGCGGCAATTTTGACGATTCCGACGACCCCTACGACCAGGCGGTTGCGGTGGTGCTGCGCGACGGCAAGGCCTCGACCAGCTACATCCAGCGCCGGCTCGGCATCGGCTACAACCGCGCCGCCTCGATCATCGAGAAGATGGAGAAGGAAGGCATTGTCGGCCCGGCCAATCATGCCGGAAAACGCGAAATCCTGGTACCGACGGAGGACGACAAGTTCTAGAGCGCATCAGCGCCGGCAACTTTGAACCTTTTGGCGCGTTGCAACGGATGAGCGCCGTGCGGCCCGCCAAACTTAAGCCCAACTGGGGGGCCAGACCAATATAACGAGCAAGCAATCAAATGATGGTGACCGGCATGAAAAACGCAACTCTCGCCCCAAGCAGGGATTTCGCCCCAACCCGCCGGCATGTGCTCGGCCTCGGTCTGGTCCTGGCCGGTGCGGCGGCCGCCAACCTCGTGCCCGGCTTCCAGTTGCTAGCGTCGGCGCAAGCAGCGGTTCCGGCGACGGCGCAGAAAATCGCCGATCATTTCTCCTCGGTCAAATCGATGAGCGGCGAGTTCGTGCAGTTCGGACCCAAGGGCGAGCAGACCGGCGGCAAGTTCTTTCTGGAACGGCCGGGCAAGATCCGCTTCAATTATGACGGCGCCTCGAATTTCAGGGTGATTTCCGACGGCAAGTCGGTGGTCATCCTCAACAAGAAGCTGCGGACCTCCGACCTCTATCCGCTGTCGAAGACGCCACTGAAGCTGCTGCTCGACGATAAGATCGATCTCTCGGGCGGACGCGTCAGAAGCGTCAAGGAAGAAAACGATCTCACCACTATCCAGCTTGCCGACAAATCCGTGTTCGGCAATTCGAAGATCACCATGATGTTCGATCCGAAATCCTATGAATTGCGGCAGTGGACCATCACCGATGCGCAAGGCAAGGACACAACGGTGATGATCTTCAACACCAAGGAGGGCGTCAGCTTCGCCCCCGACACCTTCGCCATCGACTATACGGCCAACCGGGAACTGAACACCAAGACTAGGTAGCTTTCTACCGCTGCGGGATGGCTTTCCGCGTTGGTGCGGGCGGCTTGTCTTTACGGTGCGCGGCTGGCAGTAGTTTCCGCGATTGACTTCCGTCGGAGCCATCCGGCGGATCTTGCGTTGTCCGGAACCCCACATGCCGTTTTCCGTCGCTACCTGGAACATCAACTCCGTTCGGCTGCGCATGCCGATTGTCGAGCGCCTGCTGGTCGAGCAGGCGCCGGACGTGCTTTGCCTGCAGGAAACCAAGGTTCCGGACGAATTGTTTCCGGAGAAGGCGTTCCGCAAGCTTGGCTACGAGCACATCGCCTTCCATGGCCAGAAGGGCTATCACGGCGTTGCGACCATAGCGCGTCGTCCGATCGAGATCGTCGAAAAGCGCCGCTTCTGCGACATCGACGACAGCCGGCATCTGTCGGTCACCGTCAACGTCGGCGGCAAGACGATCCTGCTGCATAATTTCTACGTTCCGGCCGGCGGCGACGAGCCCGACCCGACCGTCAACCGCAAGTTCAAGCACAAGCTCGATTTCGTTGCCGAGATGAACGCCGTCCGCGCCGAGCATGACGAGCACTCCGGCTCGATCCTGGTCGGCGATCTCAACATCGCGCCGCTCGAGCACGATGTCTGGTCGCACAAGCAGCTCCTCAACGTCGTTAGCCATACGCCGGTCGAGACGGAAAATTTCGAGGCAATGCGGCTCGCCGGCGACTGGATCGACCTGATGCGGCTGAATGTGCCTTACGAGGAGAAACTCTACACCTGGTGGAGCTATCGCGCCCAGGATTGGCAGGCCTCAAATCGCGGCCGCCGCCTCGACCATATCTGGTCGTCGCCAAACCTGGTGCCGCATTTTGCCAGCTATGAAATCCTGCGGCCGGCGCGCGGCTGGGAACGGCCCTCGGACCATGTGCCGGTGATCGGGCGTTTCAACCTGGATTAGCTTTGTCTCGCCTTAACAACTCAGCGAAACCTGAAGCTATCCGCGATGTAGTCGGGACGGGCGTTGAGCGTGGCGAAAACGTCCTCCAGGTCAGGCGCCCCCGCCAATATGCCTGACAGGACCAGCGTCGTCGCGACGCCGACGCCGTTGCCGCCGGCGATGTCGTGCTCGACGCTGTCGCCGACGCAGACCACGCTGTCGCGCTCCGGGTGGCCCGCCAGTGCCAGCGCTGCCTCGAATATCTGCGGATTGGGCTTGCCAATGCGCGCCACGCTGCCGCCGAGGCTCTCATAGAGATCGGCGAGCCGGCCGGCACCGAAGCGAGGGCCGACGGCAGTCAGCATGATCTTGTCGGGGTTGGTGCAGAAGCATGGCACCCGGCGCGCCGCCGCCGGACCAAGAAGCCGGCGATAATGGTCGAGGTCGTAGCGATCGCCCTCGCTGGCGGAAATCAGCACCAGTTCCGCATCGTCGCCGTCCTTGGCCAGGACGAAGGGCAGGCCGTCGACAGCCGAACGGTCATTGTCGCGGCGGATCAGCAGGCATTTTGTCTGCGGGCGCAGGGCTCCGGATGCCGCCATTTGATGGAAGGAGCGCCACGCCACCTCGCCGGAGGAGACAAAGTGATCCCAGCTTCCCGGTTCGAAGCCGAGCTTCAGCAGGCGGCGCTCATTGGGTTGCGCCCGCTTGCCGGAATTCGAGATCAGCACGATGGTCTTGCCGGCGCGCTTGAGTGCCGACAAGGCTTCGACAGCACCTGGATAGGCGCTGGTGCCGTCGTGCAGCACACCAAATTGGTCGAGCAGGAACACCTGATAGCGGTCGGCCAGCGCGGCGATGCCGTCGAGGTGTTGAATTGCCTTGGCCGTCATAAAAGCCCCGCTGCGCTTGCGCCCATCAGCGCCAGCCGCGCCGTACCGGCAGCGGCCTCGTCCGACAGAGCCGGCAAGAGGGCGACGCCGAGCTTGCGCTGCCGGATCGCCGTCCAGGCCGGATTGGCCGCACCGCCACCGACGCTCCTGACCGATGTCAGCCGGGGGGCGCCGAGTTCGGCAAGCCGGCGATAGCCGAGCGCTTCGATCGCCGCAATACCCTCGAACATCGCTTTCAGATAGTCGGCGTCGTCGGCGGGCCGCGGCTCGAGGCGCGGCGGCAACGCCGGATCGGCTATGGGGAAGCGTTCGCCCGGCGCCGGCAGCGGGTAATAATCGAGGCCGGTCTCGGTCGCCGGGTCGATTTTTTTGCTGAGTTCGACAATGCGGGCGACGGGAAAATGCTGGGCTAGCACCTTGCCGCCGGAGTTCGAGGCACCGCCCGCCAGATAGATGTCTCCCAGCCTATGGCTATAGATGCCGAATTGCGGCGCCGAGATCGGCCGGTCGGAGAGGATCTTGATGGTCAGCGATGAGCCGAGCGCGGTGACGCCGTCGCCCGCGGTAGTCGCACCGGTCGCCAGGAACGACGCACAGCCGTCGGTGGTGCCGGCGACCACGACCAGGTCACGCGGCAGGCCGAACATTTTCGCAGCGCTGGCGGTGAGTGTGCCCGTGACATCGCCCGGTCGCACGACTCGGGGCAGAAGATCCACACGCATTCCGGTGGCCGCGATCCAGTCGGGCCAGCGGCGGGTTTCGACATCGTAGCCGGTTTTCAGGGCGTTGTTCTCGTCGCTGCCGTCGAAGCGGCCGGAAAACTGTCCGGCGATCCAGTCGGCCTGGTGCAGCACAGTGGCGACGCCGGGCAGGTGCTGGAAAGACAGCGCCTTGGCGAGACCGGACGTCGCCCCAAGTGCAGCGCTCGTTGCCGGTGCCGCGCCAGCTATTGCAGTCAGAATAGTGTCGTCAGCGACCTTGTCGTTGTACATCAGCGGTTCGGCCAGCGGCCGCCCGGCGCCGTCGACCGGCAGCAGCGTGCCCGACGTACCGTCGACGGCGATCGAGCGCACTGCCGCGCGATCGATACATTTGAGCAGTTCCGCCAACGTCGCGCCGACCGCCTCCCACCATATGGCGGGGTCGCGGCCGTTCAGCCCAAATCGCTCGAGGGCAATAGCGGAATGCGCGGCAATGGAAAAGTCCGGGCGCATGGCGACGGCGCGCGCGCCGGATGTGCCGATGTCAATGCCGATGGCAAGCGGGCCAGACGAACGCGGCATGTCAGTTGCCTCCGGCATTGAGTCTCTGGCGATATTTTTCGGCGTCCCAGTTGATCAGTTCGTCATTCTCTGCCGCTGTCAGATAATTCAGCTTCGCCGCGACATCGACCCGCGCCGTCACGTCGGCGAGGCAGCGCTGCATGGCGTCGGCACCGGCGCCGGCGTCGCCGCGCATCAGCACGCCGAGGCCGGGAAACAGGATCGCCACGGGTGCGGCGCCGCTGCGCTCGATGACGCGCTTCACACCCTCGTCCGGTCTCGCCACGACCGAACCCTCGCCGAGAAAGATGACGTGGTCGGGGTAGAGGCTGCCCCCTGACGCCATGCGGCAGCTTTCGGGGTCGATCGCCACCGCATGCGCCTCGACGTCGGCCGGTAGTCTGTAGTCGCTGTCGCCGGCCAGCGCCGTCAGCGCCACGATGTCCGGTTCTGCCACCTGGCGCGGCGGTCGCGCCAACAGCCTTGTCACGCGGCGCAGCAGCATGTCGGCCGCGGCGACGGTCTCGGCTGCAACGACCAGGCCGTGATTGCCGAGGATCAGGACGTCCACGCCTGGCCGCAGGCGCTCGGCGATACCCTGGGCGAGCGGCAGTCCCGGCCGGCGATAGGGAACATACGCCCATTGGTGGCCGTCGAGCCGCCTGGCGGCCTCGGCCTCGCAGTCGGCCTGCACGGCCAGCGAAATGGTCTCGACGCAGTGGACATGCAGAACGATGCGTTGCGGCATCAGCGCATGCACGGTGGTCTCGATCGACGGGCGCAAGCCGCGTGGATTGAAGGCGCCGATGGCGAAGGCCTGTGGCTGTTCGGCGGCCGGGTCGCCCCGTTCAATGGCGTCGAGCAATGGCGGGATGCCGACCGGCACCATGATGTCCGCGATGAGCGCGTCCTTCAGCCAAGTGCCGGAGGCCTTGATCCAGAGCGTGTCACCGGCTTTCAGCGAGGTGTTGCCGCCGGCGGCCTGGGTCAGATGCGGCTCGCTGCCGATCTCCGCCGAAAGCGACCGCAGCGCTGCCAGTTCCTGCGCATCCGCACTGATCGTCATCGAAATTCCTCCACAAACCGGCCGCGTGGCCACGGCTTTGGACGTCCCATTGCCGGGACGAAGACCGACGCTGGTATCGCAGATGCGAGTAAGTTACGTCAACAGTGATGTTATCGCGTCAAATCAGGCTTGCAATCGGAGGCACTTTGAGTAAGTTGCACCAATTGCCGTGCAAAATGGCAATGCCGTGCAAAATGGCTTGGGAGGCAAGCGCATTGGGAGGTAAGGGTTGAGCGACTCCGGCCGCCAGCGTCAGATTGTCGAGCTTTTGCGGGACCGGCCTTTCGCATCGGTGCGCGAGCTGCAGGAGCGGCTTGGCGTGTCGGCGGCGACGGTGCGGCGCGACATCGACAAGATCGACGAGGCCGGCGAAGCGCGCAAGGTCTATGGCGGCATCTCGGCGCTCGATGGCGCTTCGCAAGCCGGCGTCGCCTATGCCAGGCCCTATGACGAGAACCGCGACCTCGCCGTCGAGGCCAAGCGGCAAATCGCCGCTCTCGCCGCCACCATGGTGCGCGACGGCGACGCGGTCATCGTGCATGGCGGCTCGACCTGCTTCCATCTCGGCGTCAAGCTCGCCGACCGCAATATCCGGCTCTACACCAACTCGATGCCGCTCGCGGCCTATCTCAGCGACCACGGCCATTGCAGCCTCACTGTCGCCGGCGGCGAACTGCACCGCGAGCCGGGCATCATCCATTCGCTGACGCAGACGGTGCCGTTCTATGCCTCGAAGTTTTTTCTCGGCGCGCAAGGCATCGGCCAGGAAGGTCTTCTGGAATCGCATCCGCTGCTGGTCCGCTCGATCGTCGAGCTCAGCCTCTGCGCCGACCAGATCGTCGTGCTGGCCGACAGCCGCAAACTGTCGATCCACGCGCGCAACGTGGCGCTGCCGCTGTCGCGGATCGGCACGCTGGTCACCGATGACGGCCTGTCCGACGCCGATGCGCGCATGCTCGAAGATGCCGGCGTCATGGTGCGGATCGCCGCTTCCTCGGGAGGCGCCCAGTGAACATCGCCGTCCTCGATTTCGGCAAGACCAATTCGAAGCTGTTCGTCTTCGGCCAGGACGGACAGATCCTCGACGAGCGCCGCACCCAGCCGAGCTGGATCCGCAAAGGCGGCTTCAGCGTGCTCGACGAGCCAGCGCTGCACGACTGGGCGGCTCGCGCCATCGATGACGCCGTCGACACGCATGGCGTCGGAGGTCTGATGGTATCCGGCCATGGCTGCACCTTCGCGCTGGTCGACGACGCCGCGCTGACGCATCCGATCCTCGACTACGAGCAGGAACCGCCGGCCGAAATCGCCGCGCAGATCGACCGCCGCATTCCGGATTTTGCCGAGACTTTTTCGCCGCGCCTGCCGCTTGGCTTCAACTACGGCCGCCACATGTTGTGGCTGAAGGAGGTGGAGCCCGGTGCCTTCGCCGCAGCGAAATCGATCCTCGGCTATCCCCAATATTGGAGCTGGCGTTTTGGCGGCCGGCCGGTGTCGGAAGTGTCGTATCTCGGCTGCCACTCGCATCTGTGGGCGCCGCGCAAACGCGATTTCAGCTCGCTGGTCGATGCCGAGGGCTGGCGCAGCCAGATGCCCGCCTTCGAGCGTGCCGGCGCGGTGATCGGCGAGCAGCGCTTCGGCCAGGCCGCGAAGCCGGTCGCCATCCATAATGGCGTCCACGACAGCAATGCTGCGCTCCATGCCTACCGCCGGCAGCAGCTCGGGCCGGTGACCGTGGTCTCGACCGGCACCTGGGTGGTCGTGCTCAATCCGGACTGTCCGCTCGATGCACTCGATGGCGAGCGCGACATGCTGGTCAATGTCGATGTCGACGACGGCCCGGTGCCGACCATCCGCTTCATGGGCGGGCGCGAATTCGCCACGATCAGCGCCGGCTGGCAGGGCGCAATCGCGCCCTCCTCGGTACAGCGGGTGATCGACGCCGGCATCATGGCGCTGCCGAGCTTCGCGCCCGGCGGCCCGATTCCACACCGCCGCGGCGAACTGGTCGGGCGTACGCCCAATGCCGAGGAACGCGCGGCCATGGCGCTGCTCTATGTCGCGCTGATGGTGGATTTGTGCCTCGAGCTGATCCATTCGGACAATACGGTGATCGTCGACGGCGGCCTGAACAATGGCGGGCTGCTTGCCGCGTTGCTGGCGCAGTTGCGTCCCGGGCAGGCCTTCCTGCAGGGCGCAACGCTGGAGGGCAGCGCCACCGGTGCCGCCGCACTTGCCTTCGAAAGCGTCGGACGCGAGTTTGCCACCGAGGCGCCGGAGGCGGTGCATGCGGCAAGTTTCAGCGGCCTTGCCGGCTATCGCAATGATTGGCGCGGCCTTGCCGCCGACCGGGGTGTGGCCAGGGCAGGTGCGGGAGGTGCGCGATGAGCGCCGCCGCCAGGAGCGAGACGGCCCGCCAGCCCGTGCTGGAGATGCGCCACATCTCCAAGACGTTCGGTGCGATCCGCGCCTTGCACAATGTCTCGCTGACCGTTCATGCCGGCGAACTGCACGCGCTGATGGGCGAGAACGGTGCCGGCAAGTCGACGCTGATGAAGGTGCTGTCCGGCGCCTACCGGCCGGATCCCGGCGGCGAGATCCTGATCGACGGCGTGCCGGCCGCCACGGGCGACCCGATCAAGGCGCGCGCCGCCGGCATTGCGGTCATCTATCAGGAGCTGTCGCTGGCGCCCAATCTGTCGGTGGCGCAGAACATTTTTCTCGGCAACGAGCCGCGACGGTTCGGCGTCGTCGATCGCGAGCAGTGCAATCGGCGCGCCAGCGAGATCATCGCGCGGCTCGGCGTGACCTTTTCGGCGCGCACTCCGGTCGCCAGCCTGTCACTCGGCGAACGCCAGCTGGTCGAAATCGCCCGCGCGCTGTCGACCAATGCGCGCATCATCGTCATGGACGAGCCGACCACGTCGCTGACCTCGCGTGAGACCGACCGGCTGTTCGAGGTGATCGCGACGCTGAAGGCGCAAGGCATCGCCATCATCTACATCAGCCACCGCATGGAAGAGGTCTACCAGCTCGCCGACCGCGTCAGCGTGCTGCGCGACAGCGGCTATGTCGGCACGCTCGACCGCGCCGATCTGAACGCCTCGCGCCTGGTATCGATGATGGTCGGGCGCGATCTGTCGACCTTCTACAAGAAGGATCACCGCCCACCGGACAGCAAGCGCGCCGTCGCGCTGTCGGTGCGCGGCATGTCGGACGGCAATCTCATAAAGAATTGTTCCTTCGATCTCCACAAAGGCGAGGTGCTGGCACTGGCCGGCCTGGTCGGCTCCGGCCGCACCGAACTGGCACGGCTGATCTTCGGCGCCGACAGGCACACATCAGGCACGCTGGAGCTCGGCGGCAAACCGATATCCATCGGTTCGCCAAGCGAGGCGCTCGATGCCGGCATCGCCTACCTGACCGAGGACCGCAAGCAACTTGGCCTGTTCCTCGACATGTCGATCTCCGACAACATCAGCATGGGCGTGCTGGCAAAGGACGCGAACGCCGGCGGTCTGCGCGACTTCACGGCAGCCGAAAAGCGCGCCGCCAAGGCGGTATCCGACCTCTCCATCCGCACCGGCTCGGTGCAGGCCAACGCCGGCTCGCTGTCAGGCGGTAACCAGCAGAAGGTGCTGCTCGCCCGCCTGCTGGAAACCGAGCCGCAGGTCGTCATCCTCGACGAGCCGACCCGCGGCGTCGATGTCGGGGCGAAGTCGGAAATCTACCGGCTGATCGACAATCTGGCCAAGAAAGGCATCGCCATCCTGATGATCTCCAGCGAACTGCCGGAGGTGATCGGCATCGCCGACCGCGTGCTGGTGATGCGCGACGGCATCATTGCCGGCGAGGTGACGGCGTCGGAGGGCGAGCCGCTGCGGCAGGAAGCGATCATGGAACTTGCAACGGGAGCGGCTCAGCGATGACCGACAAGGTGGCCGACACGATGAAAGCGGACGACCGGGCGGTCGGCAGGAGCACAAGGTGGCGCACCGCCATCGCTGCGCTCGGCATGCTGCCGATCCTGATCCTGCTGGCGGTCGGCTTCCAGTTCATCAACCCGCGCTTTTTCACCCAGACCAATCTGCTGATCGTCATGCAGCAATCGTCGATCAACATCGTGCTGGCGGCCGGCATGACCTTCGTCATCCTGACCGGCGGCATCGACCTGTCCGTCGGCTCGATCCTTGCCGCCTCGGCGATGGTGGCGGTGATGGTGTCGCTGGTGCCCGATTGGGGACTGCTGGGCGTGCCGGCCGCCATTCTCGTCGGGCTCGGCTTCGGCGTCATCAACGGGCTGCTGATCGCCTATATCAAGCTGCCACCCTTCATCGTCACGCTGGGGTCGCTGACCGCCGTGCGCGGCGTCGCCCGCCTGCTCGGCCAGGACACCACGGTGTTCAACGCGGACCTGCCGTTCGACTTCATCGGCAACGGGTCGCTGTTCGGCATTCCGTGGCTGGTCATCATCGCGCTGGCGGTCGTGGTGCTGTCCTGGCTGGTGCTCAAGCGCACCGTGCTCGGTACCTGGATCTACGCCGTCGGCGGCAATGCCGAGGCCGCCAGGCTGACCGGCATCAAGGTGCCGTTGGTGCTGCTCTTCGTCTACGGCGTTTCCGGCCTTCTGGCCGGCCTTGGCGGCGCCATGTCGGCGGCCCGGCTCTATGCCGCCAACGGGCTGCAGCTCGGCCAGTCCTACGAACTCGACGCCATTGCCGCGGTCATCCTCGGCGGCACCAGTTTCGTCGGCGGCGTCGGCTCGATCTGGGGCACGCTGATCGGCGGCCTGATCATCGCCGTGCTGTCCAACGGGCTTATCCTCGCCGGTGTTTCGGACATCTGGCAGTACATCATCAAGGGATTGGTCATCATCGTGGCGGTCGCCCTCGACCGTTACCGGCTCCAGGCAGGAGCAAGAACGTGATGGCCCTTAGTCGCCGGCATCCAACGAGCCGGTTTCATGTGTAACGCACCGTGAGAGGCGCGGGGCATCAGGAGGAAAACAAAACAATGAAGACCATCGCTAAACTGCTCTGCGGCGTCGCCCTTGCGGCCGCCGTCATCGCGCCGGCATCGGCCAAGGATCTGAACAAGGTCGGCATCTCGGTCGGCCTGCTCGGCAACCCGTTCTTCGTCGCCACCATCAAGGGCATCGAGGACGCGGCCAAGAAGATCAACCCGAATGTGCAGGTGACCTCGGTATCGGCCGACTACGACCTCAACAAGCAGGTGTCGCAGGTCGATTCCTTCATCGCCGCCGGCGTCGACGTCATCATGCTCAACGCCGTCGATGCCAAGGCGATCGCGCCGGCGGTGAAGAAGGCGCAGGCGGCCGGCATCGTCGTTGCCGCCTTCGATGTTTCGGCGCCGGGCGCCGACGTCACCGTGATGACCAACAATGTCAAGGCCGGCGAAGAGGCGTGCCAGTATCTGGTCGATCGTACCGGCGGCAAGGGCGACTACGTCATCCTCAACGGCCCGGCCTCGTCGTCGATCCTGGAGCGGGTCAAGGGCTGCAAGGACGTGCTGGCAAAACACCCGGACATCAAGGTTCTTTCCGACGACCAGAACGCCGAAGGCTCGCGTGACGGCGGCCTGAAAGTGTTCCAGTCGCTGCTGACCCGTTTCGACAAGATCGACGCGGTCTTCGCCATCAACGATCCGACAGCGATCGGCGCCCAGCTTGCGGCCAAGCAGCTCAACCGCTCGGAGTTCATCTTCACCGCGGTCGACGGTGCGCCGGATATCGAGAAGGAACTCGCCTCCGGCACGTCGATGATCAAGGCCTCGGCCTCACAGGATCCCTATGTGATGGCCGGCCAGTCGCTGACGATGGCGGCTGACCTGCTTGCCGGCAAGAAGCCGGCCGAGCCGACGGTGCTGCTCGACCCGAAGCTGATCACCGCCGACAATTTGAAGGATTACAAGGGCTGGACCGCAGCTCGCTAAGCCCCCCAAGCGGGGGGCGGCCGGGATGACCGGCCGCACCTTTTTTGTTCGAGCAACGGATTGCCAAAACCGATTTGGACTTACGTCCGCTACTCCTGCAATAACCGGAGACAATCATGTCGCGCATCGGAATCCACTCATTCGTCTGGTCGGCGAGCTCGGCGCAGGGCGACCTCGAGCGGACGCTGGCCAACACCAGGGAAGCCGGCTTCGACCTGATCGAATTCTCCTATCTCGACCCCGCCAATGTCGACATTGATGGGTTGGCCAAGCGGATCGCCGATCTCGGCCTCGGTGTTGCGATCAGCATCGGACTGCCGGCCGACGGCGATATTTCGAGCGCCGACAAAACGATTGCCGCGCACGGCGTCGAAATCCTGAAACGTACGATCGCGCTGACCCGCGATCTCGGCGGCCAGAAGGTTGCCGGCATCCTCAGCACCAGCCACGGCTTGCAGAGCGAGGCGCCGACGCGCGACCAGTGGAACCGCAGCGCCGGCACGCTGGCCGAGGTGGCGGAGACGGCAAAATCAGCCGGCGTCACCCTCAACCTCGAAATCGTCAACCGCTTCGAAAGCAATCTGCTCAACACCGCAGCGCAAGGCATGGCCTTCATCGCGGACAGCGGCTCCGACAACATTTTCCTGCATCTCGACAGTTTCCACATGAACATCGAGGAGGCCGATGTCAGCTTGGCCATTCGCAACGCCGCAAGGAAGATTGGCTATGTCCATATCGGCGAGAGCCATCGCGGCTTCCTCGGCACCGGCAATATCGATTTTGCGGGGATATTCGATGCGCTGACCGCCATCGGCTACAGCGACGACCTCAGCTTCGAATCCTTCTCCTCGGAAATCGTCGACGAGAACCTGTCGCGGAAAACCGCGATCTGGCGCAATCTGTGGACCGACAATATGGAGTTGGCCAAACATGCGCGCCGCTTCATTGCGCTCGGACTGGAGACGGCGCGGCGCAAGGCCGAGCTTGTTTCCGCAACGCACCGGCCTTGAGCCCTCGCGGTTCCAATCTGGTTAGGCCAGAGGCGCTACATTAGCCGGCAAAACGCGGCCCAAGTTCCTCGATCCGGCGGATCATCGCCTGGAAATCCTCCGAGATGCGCTGGTGCAGGTGAACCGCCAGCTCCGGATATTCCTCGAGGATGCGGCGGAACATCTTGCGGCTGAGCCGCAGCACTTCCGAATCGATTTCGGCGGAGGCGCTGGTCAGCCGGTTGGTGTCGGCGATCAGCGCCAGTTCGCTGAGCATGGTGCCGGGGCCGGCGGTGCCGATCGGGATGCGCTCGCCATCGTGCTCGCGGTAGAGGACGATGCGGCCGCTGATCACGATATAGGCGCAATCAGCCTCGTCGTCCTCGCGGTAAAGCTTGTGGTCGGCTTGCAACTTGGTGGTTTCGGCGCCGAAGGCGAGCAGACGCAGCTGTTCCTGCGTGAAGCCCTCGAAGAGCCTCACGGCGGACAGGATGCGGATGTCGTCATCCAGCGCCATCTAGCTATGTCCCCGAACCGTCAGTCCGACTCCT
Source organism: Mesorhizobium sp. M1328 (assembly GCF_040318075.1). Lineage (NCBI taxonomy): Bacteria > Pseudomonadati > Pseudomonadota > Alphaproteobacteria > Hyphomicrobiales > Phyllobacteriaceae > Mesorhizobium > Mesorhizobium sp. M1328. Next base: position 703,769 of record NZ_JAMYLO010000001.1, read on the forward strand.
CCCCTACGAGGCCGATCCAGAACCACCTCCAGCCTCAGGACCGTACCCGAAAAGCGCCCCGCCCGGATCGCTTATTTGAATAATGAAATGTTTAAGGAACCAGCTTGTAGCCGCCGCTTTCTGTCACGAGAATTTCCGCGTTGGAAGGATCGCGCTCGATCTTCTGGCGCAGCCGGTAGACATGCGTTTCCAGAGTATGCGTGGTGACGCCGGAATTGTAGCCCCAGACTTCCTCCAGCAGCACGTCGCGGGTCACCACCTTCTGGTCGGCGCGGTAGAGATATTTGATGATCGAGGCTTCCTTTTCGGTCAGCCGAACCTTGGCGCCGCGCGGGTCGATCAGAAGCTTCTGGCTGGGCTTGAACGTGTAGGGGCCGACCGAGAAAGTGGCGTCCTCGCTCTGTTCGTGCTGGCGCAGCTGGGCGCGGATGCGGGCCAGCAGCACGGCAAAGCGGAACGGCTTCGTCACATAGTCGTTGGCGCCGGCCTCGAGGCCAAGGATGGTGTCGGAATCGGTATCATGGCCGGTCAGCATGATGATCGGCGCCTTGTAGCCGCCCTTGCGCAATATCTTTACCGCCTCGCGGCCATCCATGTCGGGCAGGCCGACATCCATGATCAGCAGGTCGATGAGCCCGCCGCGCGCCGTGGCGACGCCTTTGGCGGCGGTCGCTTCCTGCAGGACATCGAATTCCTCATAAAGCGACAATTGCTCGACAAGGGTGCCGCGCAGGTCGTCATCGTCGTCGACGATCAGAATGGTGCGTGAAGTCATGGATCAATCCGTTGTTTTGAAAAGAGATTTCAGTTGACCGCTGCCTGTTTATGCGGAAGCTGACCGGCACAACAGCCGTTCACAGTGATTTGTTCCGTGGCACGATCATACAAGAAAAAACACGATCGCAATGCAGTCGGCGCAATTTTGCCGAAAGGGCTCACCGTGCTCACCGTGCGCGCGCGCCCAGGCCAGCCCAGCCAAGGCTTTCTGCAGGCTGGCAAACTCGTGTTTCCATGTGCGCTGGGGCATGGCGGCATCTCGGCCGGCAAGCGCGAGGGCGACGGCGCCACCCCGCTTGCCTCGATGCGGATATTGTCGGGATATTTTCGCGGCGACCGTTTTGCCGGCGGCCGCCGGACGCGGCTGGCGATGACGCCGATCGGCCGCGATCTCGGCTGGTGCGAGGTGCCTGGGGACCGCAACTACAACCGTCCGGTAAAAATCCCGTATGGCGCCAGCCATGAGCGGATGCTGCGGGCCGACGACCTCTATGACGCCTGCCTGGTGCTGGACTGGAACTTTGTGCCGCGCCGGCGCGGGCGCGGCAGCGCCATCTTCTTCCACCTGGCGCGCCCCGGCTTCACGCCGACGCAAGGCTGCGTCGCGGTAACGGCCCGCACCATGGCACGGCTGCTGCCGCTGCTGTCGGAGCGGACGGTGGTAAGGGTGGTAAGGTAAGGGAGTAGGGGAATAAGGGAGTAGGGGAATAGGGCAGTAAGGGTAAGACAGGCGCGGGCGCGCCGCTTAGCTTTTCCTACTCCCCTACTCCCCTACTCCCCTACTCCTTTGCCACCCTATGTCGAGAAGGCCGAGCCGGCCGAGTTCCCGGTCCATGGCGCGTGCGATGTCCTTGCGTTCGCCGCCAATGTCGCGCAGCTGGCGGTCGGAGAGATTCTCGACATTCTCGTAGGGAAGACTGACCGCGATTCTCGCGTGCCGAAGCCAGTCAAGCACGGCGCGCAGCCAGGCCGGGCGGAGGCTTACAGAGCGCAAGGTGATGTCAGACATGGTGCAATCCGCTTCTCCGGACATCAAATCCGGTTTGATGTTTCTTTGATGCTCAGATCATGGCGGATTGAAATTCAAACGGGAAACGAGTAGTTTTTTCCGCATCTTCAAGTTTTGTTTGAGGATTGGAATGCTCGACCGAACCCTCCTCGTCTGGCACTGATGGCGCGCCTGTTGCCTGGAACCCGTGCGCTGCGGACGCTGGAGGCAGCGGCCCGGCACCTCAATTTCACCCGCGCCGCCGACGAGCTCGGCCTGACCCCGGCAGCGGTCAGCCACCAGATCAAGGAAATCGAGGATCAGCTCGGCATCGTGCTGTTCACACGCACCAGCCGCACGATCCGGCTGACCGAGGCGGGCGCGGTGCTGTTCGAAGCTTCGACCGATGCGCTCGACCTGCTTGGTCGGGCCGTCTCACGGGCGCAGAAGACAGCGCGCGGATCGGCGCTGCTGAAGGTCACCCTCGATGCGCAATTCGCGACGAAGTGGCTGATGCGGCGCGTCGACGATTTTCGCAAGCAGCATCCGGCGATCGAGCTGCGTTTCGACATCAGCTACGAGGTGCGCGACTTCGATCGCGACGACGTCGATCTCGGCATCCGTTTTGGCACCGGCAAGTATCCGGGGCTTCGATCGCACCGGCTGTTCGAAAACGTCATTATTCCCGTCTGCAGTCCGGCCTTGCTGCGGTCAGGGCCGCCGCTCAAGGAGCCGCGCGACCTGTTCCATCATACGCTGGCCCATATCGAGTGGTCGCGCCAAGGCGTCACCTGGCCGAATTGGAGCATATGGATGGCGGCGGCGGGCGTCGACGATTTCGACGACAGCCGGACCATCGTGTTCGGCAACTCGACGGATGCCGTCCAGGCCGCGCTCGACGGCAACGCGGTCGCGCTCGCCGATTTCGCCATGGTGGCAACCGACCTGTCCGAAGGCAGGCTGATCCGGCCCTTCGAACTCGGCATCAAGGTCGCGCCCGAATTCGCCTATTTCCTGGTCTATCCCGAAAGTGCGGCGAATGATCCGCGCATCGTCGCATTTCGCGATTGGCTTCTCGAGGAAATCGCCAAGACCCCGACCTGACGGTCAGCCCACCGCCGCGCCGAACCAGCCGATCACCGCGCCAATGAGAAGCAGCACGCCGAGCCAATGGCCGACATCGATGAGCGTCAGATCCCAGCCGAAGCCTTCGTAGCGATGGTTGACTGAAAGCGTGGTGGCGACGAACCCCAGCCAGAGAACGAAGCCGAAGATCACCCCGGCAAGCAGGCTCGGTTCGCCGCCGGTCACCGCGCCGATGATCAGCGACATGACCAGCGCCATGACGAGGTCCGCGATGAAGGAGACGACGAAGGGCAGCATCGATTTGCTCATCGTCGCCGGATCAAGCTTGGCGGCCTTCAGCCACGGCTTGCTCAAGCCCATGTACCAGGCCGCGCCGAACAGCCATGCCACGACGGCGGCGACGATTACCGCCAGCCAATTGATTGCTGAAAAATCCATGGTTCCCTCCGGTCGATTGCGCGATGGAACGCCTGTTCGGCGATGCCGTCAAGCAAGACGCCAGACGGTCGTGCGCTTGACCTCGGCGTCCTCCAGCGCCCGGGTCACCGCCACTTCATAGACGGCAAGCGGTTTCAGTCCCGCCCTCGGCAGATAGGAACGGCCGGGATCGCCGACGAGGATGTCGGCGCCGCGCGCCTTCAGAGTGACGAACCACGGCATCAGCCTGTCGGCAAAGGACTTGTCGTAGAAGACATCGCCGGCCAGCACGACGTCCCACCCGGCATCGCTGCCGATGCAGTCGCCGATGAGGAATTTTATCTCGGCTCCATTTGCCTCGGCGTTGAGGCGGATCGCTGTCGCGCAGAGCGGGTCGATATCGGCGGCGATCACCTCCGCGGCGCCAGCTTTGGCCGCGGCAATGGCGACAAGGCCGGAGCCGGAGGCGAAGTCGAGCACGCGCCTGCCGCGCACCGCCGCCGGATTGTCGAGGATGTAGCGGGCAAGGCCCTGGCCGCCGGCCCAGACAAAAGCCCAGAAGGGCGGCGGCAGGCCGATTTCGGTCAGCTCGTCCTCTGTCCGCTGCCATAATTCATGTGCCTCGTCGGCCAGTTGCAGGCGGATCTCCGGCACATGCGGCGGCGCCATCAGCGCCGTGTTGTCGAGGATGAATTTCTTGGCGCTGTCCGGCGTCAGCGCCGTCATGGCGCCGGCGTCAGGCCGCCCATGCGGCAAACTTCTTGCCATTCGGCCGGCGTCACCGGCTGCACGGACAGCCGCCCGAGCCGCACCAGCGCCATGTCGGCCAGCTTTGGATTGGCCTTGGCCTGCTCCAGCGTCACTGGCTTCGGCATGTCCTTGAAGGCGCGGATATCGACGCACTCCCAGCGGGGGTCGTCGGTGGTGCTGTCCTGATGGGCCAGAGCGCAGACTTCGGCGATGCCGACGATGTCGAGCCCGTCATTGGAATGGTAGAAGAAGCCGAGATCGCCGATCTGCATCGCCTTCATGTTGTTGCGCGCCGCATAATTGCGCACGCCGTCCCATTGCGTGCCGGCCTTGCCCTTGGCCTTCAGCATTTCGAAGGAGAAGACCGAGGGTTCGGATTTGAACAGCCAGTAGTTCATTGTTTTGCTCCTCCTCAGGTGCCGCCTCGATTAGATATCCGCCGGTTTGTTGAAGCTCCAGTTCCACTGCCGGATTTCGACGCTTTCGAACAGCCCTGCCTTGGTATAGGGATCGGCCGCCGACAGGGCTTTTGCCGCAGCCAGATCGGGCGCCTCGACAACGGCGAGAGTGCCGTTCGGCTTGCCGTCGGCGTCGAGGAACGGGCCGGCGAAGGCCAATTTCTTGTCGCCGTTCAGCCCTTCCAGGAAGGCAAGGTGCTTGGGCCGCGTATCGAGCCGCACCTGCAGGCTTCCTGGCTTGTCCTTGCAAATCAACGCAAACAGCATCTTTCCATCTCCGCAATCGTTCGGGATTACATGTCGGTTTCGGTCTTGAGCGGCCTTGTCATCAACGCCGACACAGCCTGGTCTATGGTTATGGTGCCGTCCAGTATGGCGGCGACGGCGGCGATGATCGGCGCGTCGATCCGGCGCTCGCCGGCGATGCGGGCGGCGATTGCCGCCGTCGGCACGCCTTCCGCCAGAGGCAGGCCGGCGAGCGGCTTGCCTTGCCCCAGCGCCAGCCCATAAGCGAAATTGCGCGACTGGGCGGACGAGCAGGTGAGCAGCAGGTCGCCGAGGCCTGAAAGCCCCATCAGCGTCTCCGGCTTGGCGCCAAAGGCGGCGCCGATGCGGCGCAATTCGACGAAGCCGCGCGTCACCATCGCCGCCTGGGCGCTGGCACCGAGCCCGGCGCCGGTGACGGCACCCGCGGCAATGGCAAAGACGTTCTTCAGCGCGCCGCCGATCTCGACGCCGATTAGATCGTCGCTCGAATAACAGCGCAGATTTTCCGCCGAAAAGCGGGCGGCAAGGTCGGTGGCCAGAGCCTCGTCGCGGGCGGCGACCACGACGGCCGTCGGCAGGCCCCTGGCGACGTCGGTGGCAAAGCTTGGGCCGGACAAAGCGGCGACCGGATTTGCCGGCAGGATTTCCTCGGCAATGGATGACAGCAGCGCGCCGGTGTCGCGCTCGATGCCCTTGGCGCAGAGGACCAGCGGGACGCCTTTCGGCATATGGCTGGACGCCGCCGTCAGCATAATCCGCAACGATTGCGCCGGCGCCACCGCCAGCACGCAGTCCGCGCCGTCGAGCGAGGCCTCGATGTCGCTCGTCGCCACGATGCCGGGATCGAGCGCGATGCCCGGCAAATAGCGCGGATTTTCGCCACGGTCGATCGCCGCGACGGTCTCCGGGTCGCGCGCATAGAGGCGGACGAAATGACCGGCTCGCAGCATGGCCAGCGCCAGTGCCGTGCCCCAGGCGCCGCCGCCGAGCACGGCGACGCGCCAGCCGCTTGGCGCCTTGTGTTCGCTGCCGGTCACGCCTTGGCCCCACGCCGGCCCGAGCCGACCATCGGGGCCGAGACGCTGTCCAGCGGCCAGCGCGAGCGCGGCACGAAATCGGCCGCGTTTTCGCCTGATATGCCGGCGCGCAGGCGCTCGATGCCGGCCCAGGCGATCATCGCCGCATTATCGGTGCAGAGGTTAAGCGGCGGCGCGACGAAGCTGAACCCGGCCTGCTCGCACAGGCCCTGCAATGTCGCCTTGATGGTCCGGTTGGCGGCGACGCCGCCGGCGACAACCAGCGCAGGCTCGGCCTTGTCCGGGAATTGCTGACGGAACCGGGTCAGCGCCCGCGCAACACGGTCGCCCAGCGCATCCGCCACCGCCGCCTGGAACGAGGCGCAGATATCGGCAACATCCTGGTCGCTCAGCGGGGCAATCGCGGTTGCCGCCTGGCGCACCGCGGTCTTGAGGCCGGAGAAGGAAAAATCGGGCTGCGCCGAGCCCTTCATCGGGCGCCGAAACGCAAAACGCGCCGCATCGCCATTTGCCGCCGCCTGCTCGACATTCGGTCCGCCCGGATAGGGCAGGCCGAGCATCTTGGCCGTCTTGTCGAAGGCCTCGCCAAGCGCGTCATCGATCGTCGTCGCCCAGCGCTGGTAGTCGCCGACGCCGCGTACGGCGACGATCTGGGTATGGCCGCCGGAGACCAGCAGCAAGAGGTAGGGAAAGCCGAGCCCGTCGGTCAATCTGGCCGTCAGCGCGTGGCCTTCGAGATGGTTGATGGCGATCAGCGGTTTTTTGGCTGCCGCGGCGATTGCTTTGGCCGTCATCAGGCCGACGATCAGCCCACCGACAAGACCGGGACCGGCGGTGGCGGCAATCGCATCGATGTCGGCGAGCTCGACGCCGGCATCGGCCAGCGCTGCCTCGATGATGCCGTCGAGCGCCTCGACATGGGCGCGCGCGGCGATCTCCGGCACGACGCCGCCGAAAGCAGCATGCTCCTCGATCTGGCTGAGCACGATGTTCGACAGGATTTGCGGCGTGCTGCGACCGTCCAGCGCCACCACGCTGGCGGCGGTCTCGTCGCAACTCGTCTCGATGCCCAGAACGCGGATCAATTCGTCGCTGTCCTCGATGATTGTGCAACCGGCCTTTCCCCGATAGGAGAAAGCCCGGAAAACGGCCTCGATCTGCCGGGGGTTATCACGGACGGCGCGTCATGCAAACAACCTTGAAAATCGGAACACGCGGCAGCCCGCTGGCGCTGGCGCAGGCGCATGAAACGCAGGCGCGGCTGATGGCCGCGCACGGCATGCCGGCCGAGGCGTTCGAGGTGGTCGTCATCTCGACCAGCGGCGACCGCATCCAGGACCGGCCGCTGTCGGAAGCCGGCGGCAAGGGCCTGTTCACCAAGGAGATCGAGGAGGCGCTGCTGGCGCGCCGCATCGATATCGCCGTGCATTCGTCGAAGGACATGCCGACGCTGTTGCCCGAAGGGCTGGAACTGTCCGCCTTCCTGCCGCGAGAGGACGCGCGCGATGCCTTCATCGGCAAGGCGGCGCGAACGATTGCCGGCCTGCCACAAGGCGCCAAGGTCGGTTCGTCGTCGCTGCGGCGCCAGGCGCTGATCCGGCGGATGCGGCCGGACGTCGAAGTGGTGATGTTCCGCGGCAATGTGCAGACGCGGCTGCGCAAGCTCGACGACGGCATCGCCGACGGCACCATCCTCGCCTATGCCGGGCTGAAGCGGCTCGGGCTCGAAGATGTCGTCACCGACCTGATGCCGCTCGACGTCTTTCCGCCAGCGCCGGGACAAGGCGCGATCTGCATCGAAAGCCGCATCGGCGACCGCGACGTGGAAGCGATGCTGACGGCGATCCACGACGGGCCGACCGGCGAGGCGCTGGCCTGCGAGCGCGCCTTCCTGGCGGCGCTCGACGGGTCCTGCCGCACGCCGATCGCCGGCCATGCGACGATATCGGGCGGGACGATTTCCTTTGCCGGGCTGATCATCTCGCCCGATGGCACGCAGTCGCATGAAGTCAGGCTGCAAGGGCCGGCGCAGGAGGCGGCGCGCATCGGCGCGGAAGCCGCCGCGACCGTTCGGGCCAAAGCCGGCGAAACATTCTTCGACGGCTGGACCTGACATGCTCCGCGTCCTGGTGACGAGGCCCGAACCGGGCACCTCGCGCACGGCGCGCCGGCTTGCGGATGCCGGCTTTCAGCCGATCCTGCTGCCATTGACCGAAACCGTGGCGCTGGCGGTCGATGCCGGCGCGGTCGCCGATGCCGCCGCCGCGGTCGCGGTCACCAGCGCCAATGCCGTTCGCCATGCGCCGAAAGAGGTCATCGCGGCGCTCGCGGGCTTGCCGTGCCACACCGTCGGCAGGAAGACGGCGGAAGCAGCCCGCGCTGCCGGGTTTCTGTCGGTCAGCGAAGGCCCGGGCAATGCCGAGGCGCTGGCCGATGCACTTGCTGGTGGTTTTGCCGGGCAGACGATCGTCTATCTCTGCGGGCGGGTGCGGTTTCCGGGTTTCGAGGAGCGGCTGCAGGCGGCGGGCGTTCAGGTCCGCGCCGTCGAGACCTACGACGCCGTTGTGCTGGATTACTCCGATGAGGCCGTGCTTGCGCGCCTGTCCGCCCGGCCGGTCGAGGCGGTGCTGCTCTATTCGGCCAAGGCGGCCATGGCGATGCAGGCCCTGGCTGGCCGGCCGGCGCTGCGTGGCCTTTTTCAGGACACGCGCTTTTTCGCGTTGTCGGGGCGCATTGCCGCGGCCCTGGGCGATGTCGCCGGCGAAAGGATCCGGATAGCGCCGGAGCCCAGCGAGGATGCCTTGCTGGGGCTTTTGCAGGCGTCGCGCTGACCGGCACTCGAGGCGGCTCTATCCCTGTCCTCCAGATGTTGACGCCGCCCCTCACCTGCCTGCCGGCATCCTCTCCCCGTATAGTGACGGGGAGAGGGGTGCCTTCGCCGAGGATTTCGCCAATCTCCAGCGTTGCAGAAGAAGCGTCGAGCCTCGTGACAGCCCCTTCTCCCCGTCACTATACGGGGAGAAGTGCCCGGCAGGGCGATGAGGGGCAGCGCCAACATGGACGATTGCCCTCGAGTCACATTTTGTTCTTGCTTTGTGCCGGCAGCTATGCTAGAAAATCACTGATGGTGCTGATTCGCCCCAACGACCCGCCGCCGAGGCGGGTTTTTTGTTTCTGGCCCCGCATGCCGTATCCCAAAACCACTGCGGCGTTTTGCCAAAACTGAACTCCAAGCCGTGGCGTCATCACGCCGCCCCTTTTCACCGCTTGGTGATGTGCTAGACCCTTTCAACCATCCCGAAGCGAATTTTGCGGAGCCCGAGTATGGTCAAGACGCCGAAGATGCGGCATTCCAAGAGCCGCCGTGAGCCGGTGACCATCGAGCTCGAGCCCGGCGCCGTCTCGCGAGTCGCCGACGAACAAGATGTCGCGACCTCGCAGACTGACGAGGCGCGGGCCGAGGAAGCGGCGAACGCCTCGCAGCCCGAGCCGCCTGAAGAGCCGGTGCATGCCGACCAGACCGATCTCGAGCCATGGGAACACGCCGACGCAGCCGCGCGCGCCGGCACGGAAGAGCCGGCGGATGCCGGCACCGATTCTACCAGGGAAACGGAAACCCCTTATCCCGCCGGTTCGGATGCGCCGCCCGGTCGCTCCACGGCTTCCGACTACAGTTTCGAAGATGCATCCAGCGGAACCAGGGCCAACGAACCGGGGATCCCGGGCTCCGGCGAGAAGACAGCCGAGACGAGGGACGACCATATGGCAGCGCAGCCGAAGCGGAGCGGCATCAACGGCATCGCCGCCGGTATTGTCGGCGGCGTCATCGCGCTCGCCGCGGCCGGCGGGCTGCAATTTGCCGGCCTGCTCGGTGCGCCGGGGTCGGGCCCCGTGTCGCTCGACGCCGTCAATGGTGAGATCGTTTCGCTGAAACGCGAGGTCGCGGACCTCAGACAGGCCGGCGCCAACAATGACGCATCGGCCAAGGTGGACGGGCTGTCATCGGCGCTGGACCAGGTCAGGGCGGACGTCGCGGCGTTGAAATCGACGGTCGAACAAGGCGGCGCCGGCGACAATGCCGGGGTGGCAGCACTTGGCGACAAGGTCAGGCAGATCGAGACGGCGGTCGCGGCCCTCGGCAAGGCCGGCGGCACGGCGCCCGTCGATCTCGGCCCGCTCAACGAAAGGCTGGCCGCGCTCGACGCGCTGGTGAAATCCGCCGGCGACACGGCAAAGGCGCAGGAAGGCCGACTTGCGGCCCTGGAACAGTCGGTTTCACAGCTCTCGGGCAAGGTCGATGCACAGGCTTCGCAGCCGAAGATCGCGCTGGCCATTGCCGCCTCGGCGCTCAAGGCAGCGCTCGACCGTGGTGCGCCGTTCGCCGCCGAGCTCGAAACCTTTGCCGCCATCTCACCCGATGCACCCGAGATCGCGACGCTGCGCGCCTTTGCCGAAAAGGGCGTCCCGACGCGGGCCGAGATCGCCGCCGAAGCGGACACCGCCGCCAACGCCATGGTCGCTGCCGCGACGCCCGTCGAGCAGAATGCCGGCATCCTGCAAAAGCTGCTGTCGAGCGCCGAATCGCTGGTCAAGGTCAGGCCGATCGGCGCCGTCGAAGGCACCGGCGTCCCGGAAACCGTCGCCCGCATGGAGGTCGCGGTCAATCAGGGGGACTACGCCAAGGCGCTCAGCGAATACGAAACCCTGCCTGACGCGGCCAAGGCCGCCGGCGCCGACTTTGCCGGCAAGCTGAAAGCTCGGATGGAGGTCGAGATGCAGATCGAGTCGCTCATCGCCGGCGCGATGAAGGCGTGAGGAACCCAATGATCCGCATCCTCGCCTTCCTCGCCGTCGTCTTTGCGCTCGGGCTCGGCTTCGCCTGGCTGGCCGACCGGCCGGGTGAAATGCTCGTCACCTTCAACGGCTATCAATACCAGGTCAGCCTGATGGTCGCGGCGGTGGCGGTCGTTGCCGTGGTTGCCGCGGTGATGATCGTCTGGTGGCTGGTCAAGGCGCTGTGGAACAGCCCCTATACGATCTCGCGCTATTTCCGCGTGCGTCGCCGCGACCGCGGCTATCAGGCGCTGTCGACCGGGATGATCGCGGCTGGTGCCGGTGATGGCGCGCTCGCCCGCAAGAAGACTAAGGAGGCGGCAAAGCTGATTCGTTCCGACCAGGAGCCGCTGATCCAGCTGCTCGACGCGCAGGCCTCGCTGCTCGAAGGCGACCATGAGGGCGCCCGTGAAAAATTCGAGACCATGCTCGACGATCCCGAAATGCGGCTGCTCGGCCTGCGTGGGCTTTATCTCGAGGCCGAGCGGCTCGGCGACCGCAATGCGGCGCGCCACTACGCGGGTCGTGCCGCGGCAGTGGCGCCGCAACTGGCATGGGCGGCCGAATCGACGCTGGAAGACCTGACCGGCCGCGGCGATTGGGACGGTGCGCTGAAACTGGTCGACGCCCAGAAGTCGACCCGGCAGATCGAGCGCGATGCGGCCAACCGACGCCGCGCCGTGCTGCTGACCGCCAAGGCGCAGGCGTTGATCGACAGCGATGCCAATGCCGCCCGGACGGCGGCTCTGGAAGCCAACCGGCTGCGGCCGGATTTCGCGCCGGCGGCGGTCGTCGCGGCAAAATTGCTGTTTCGGCAGAACGACGTGCGCAAGGGCTCGAAAATCCTCGAGGCGGCGTGGAAGGCCGAGCCGCATCCCGAGATCGCCGAGCTCTATACCCATGCCAGGCCGGGCGATGCCGTGCTCGACCGGCTGAACCGGGCAAAGAAGCTGCAGGACCTGAAGAAGAATCATGCCGAGTCCTCGCTTGCCGTGGCGCGCGCCGCGCTCGATGCGCAGGATTTTTCAACCGCCCGTCGGGAGGCGGAAGCCGCCATCCGAATGGATCGCCGCGAAGGCGCCTATCTGCTGCTCGCCCACGTCGAGGAGGCCGAGAGCGGCGACCAGGGCAAGGTGCGGCAGCTGCTGTCGAAGGCGGTGAGGGCGCCGCGCGACCCGGCCTGGGTCGCCGACGGCGTCGTCTCCGAACGCTGGACTCCGGTATCGCCGATCACCGGCAGGCTCGACGCATTCGAATGGCGGGCGCCGATGGAGCGGCTCGGCCAGTTGATCGACAGCCATGAGGATACGCCGGAGGCGCCGGTGCCGGCCATCGCGGCTCCAGCCAAGCCGGTAGAGGAAACAGCCGAGGCGATCGAGCCCACAGCGGTTGCTGCCGAGACGCCGAGCGCGGCGACCGAGGAGAGGCCGGAAAACCGTGCCGGCGAGGATCATGTGACACCGGTCACCGCGGCGGCATTTGCCGCGGTGCCGGACGATGCCGAAGCCGTCGAGCCGGCGCAGGAATTGACGCGGCTGCCTGACGACCCCGGCGTCGATCCCGACGACGCGGCGGATAAATCGGCGCGCCGGTTTCGTTTGTTCTGATCAGGGTCGAGCGGACCCGGGCTTATTGGGAATGATTTGATGTTCGAACGCGTTCTGTCGTTTCTAAGGGATCTGCCGTCCGGTGGTGGCGACAGCCCCAGCGCCGACGATCCGCGCATTGCGGCGTCCGCCCTGCTTTTCCATGTGATGAACGCCGACGGGGTGCGCCAGGATACCGAATGGGAGCGGTTCAAGAAGGTGCTGGCGGAAAGCTACTCGATCAGCGGCGACGAACTCGACGCGTTGGCGGCTGCCGGCGAGCGGGCCGACAATGAGGCGATCGACCTCTACGCCTTCACCAGCGTGCTCAAGCGCCATCTCGACGCCGAGGCGCGAAAGGCCTTCATCGGCCTGATGTGGGAGATCGTTTATGCCGATGGCGAGCTGCACGAACTCGAGGACAATACCGTCTGGCGGGTCGCCGAGCTGATCGGCGTCGAACGTCGCGATCGTGTCGAGGCGCGCCTCAAGGCGGCCGCCGCGGCTCCTGGTGCTGCCGGAACGTCGAGCGACGAATAGACAGGATCCCGCCTTCCAATGCCGCCCAAGCCAAGCCCGAGACCAAAGATCCTGATCGTGCTGCATCAGGAGCATTCGAGCCCGGGGCGGGTCGGCCATATGCTTATCGAGGAAGGCTTCGATCTCGACATCCGCCGCCCGCCGCTCGGCGAGGCCTTGCCGCAGACGCTGGATGGCCATGCCGGCGCCGTGGTGTTCGGCGGGCCGATGAGCGCCAATGACGGCGACGAGTTCGTCCGCCGCGAGACCGACTGGCTCAAAATTCCGCTCAACGAGAACCGGCCGCTGCTTGGCATCTGCCTCGGCGCGCAAATGTTGGTCAAGCATCTTGGCGGCAGGGTCGAGGGCCATGGCGAGGGCCTGGTCGAAATCGGCTGGTATCCGCTGAAGGCGACCGAAGCGGGCAGCAGGCTGATGCATTGGCCGGAGATGGTCTATCAGTTCCATCGCGAGGGCTTTTCGCTGCCCAAAGACGCGACGCTTTTGGCGACGGCCGAAACCTATCCCAACCAGGCCTTCCGCTACGGCGACAATGCCTGGGGCATCCAGTTCCATGGCGAATTGACCCGGGCGATGATGCAGCGCTGGGTGGTGCGCGGCGCGCACCGCTTCGAACTGCCCGGCGCGCAGCCCGGCCGCGACCATCTCGGCGGCCGGCTGATCTGGGACATGCACCTCAAGCGCTGGCTCGGCGAGTTCCTGCCGATGATTTTTGGCAAGCCGGCGCTGCGGTGAAGTCGGTGCATGTGCCCAAAAGTGTGCAGCGGTCTTGGGAAAACGACATGCACAACAAACGAACTAAAGCGCGTCGCGCTTTAGTTTCGTCCCCTGAGATGACGCACCTTGCGCAGCTGGGGGAACAGCACCGCCCATAGACCGGCGACAGCGATCGCCCCGACGCCGCCGACCACCACGGCCGGAACCGTGCCAATCAACGCCGCCATGGTGCCGGCGCGGAATTCGCCGAGCTCATTGGAGGCGCCGACAAACACCTGGTTGACAGCGTTGACGCGGCCGCGAACGTCGTCCGGCGTCCACAGCTGGATCAGCGTCTCGCGGATGTAGACGCTGAACATGTCGGTGGCGCCGAGCAGGGCAAGGGCTGCGATCGACAGCCAGGTGATGGTCGAGAGGCCGAACAAGACGGTGAACGCGCCGAACAGCGCAACGAAGCCGAGCATAACAAGGCCGGCATGGTTGCGGATCGGGTGTCCGGCCAGCCAGATGGCGACGCAGATGGCGCCGACGCCGGGCGCCGAGCGCAACAGGCCGAGCCCCCACGGGCCGAGTTCGAGGATATCGCGCGCATAGACCGGCAGCAGCGCCGAGGCGCCGGACAGGAGCACCGCGAACAGATCGAGCGAAATCGCGCCGAGCACGATCTTTTCGCTCCAGATGTAGCCGAAGCCGGCGAACAGGGTCTGCACCGTCGGCCTGTCGGTCCGGCTGCGCTGGGCAGGCTTCGGGATGGTGAAGATCAGCACGGCGGCGATGAGCATCAGCACGGCCGCGGTGGTGTAGGCGGCTTCGGCCGAAAGCCCGTAGAGCAGGCCGCCGGCGACCGGCCCGACGATGGTTGCCGTCTGCCAGGCGGACGAGTTCCAGGCGATGGCGTTGGCGAAATCCTCCGGCGGCACCAGATTGGCGAACAACGATGACGAAGCCGGCCCGAAGAAGGCGCGCGCGATGCCGAACATGGCGAGCACGATGAAGACCGGCATCGGCCCGGAGAGGCCGCGCAGCGTCAACAGCAGAAGGGCCAAGGCGCAGCCCGCCTCGACCAGCACTGCCAACGCCATGATCAGGCGGCGCCCGAAACGGTCGGCAACGTCGCCGGTGACCAGCACCAGCAGCAGCGAAGGCAGGAACTGGACGATGCCGACAAGGCCGAGGTCGAACGGGTCGCGGGTGAGATCATAGATCTGCCAGCCGACGGCGACTGACACGATCTGGGTGGAGAATGTCGAGAGAAAACGCGCCGCCCAGTAGCTCAGGAACGGCCGGTGGCGAAAGGCTGCATAACGCTGGTCAGGCGGTACTTGGGATTCTGTGGTCATGGAATAAGGCCCCGTGGCGGCGATGTCGGCCGGCGGGGCACTTCCACGATGGGCGCTGGTCCGGCCAAAAGAGCCTTTAGCGCAGTTCGGCGCGGGACGCGCGCAAAAATCCGGCCTGGATCAACAATTTCCGCTCCGCCGGGCGTTGCCGCTGGCGGAGCGACCGGACCTGATCCGAACGCTTTTAGGCCGTCGCCTTGGCCTTCCTGCCCCTGCCCTTGACGGGCGCGGGCGGGGCGGCTTTGCGGCCGAGGCCGATCGCCTTGGCGAGCTGCGAACGCGAGGCAGCGTAGTTGGGGGCGACCATCGGGTAGTCGGACGGCAGGCCCCATTTGGCGCGATAGGCGTCGGGCGTCAGCCCGAAATGGACGCCGATATGGCGCTTCAAGGATTTGAACTTCTTGCCGTCCTCGAGACAGATGATGTAGTCCGGCGTCACCGATTTCTTGGGATTGACGGCAGGCGTCAGCGGCGCGGCGACCGGCACTGCCGGTTGCCCGAGCCCGCCTATGGAGGCGCTGACGCTGGCGATGAGATCGCCGAGGCCGGAAGCCGGCAAGCGGTTCTTCTCGACATATGCGGACACGATATGGGCGGTCAGCTCGAGCAGGTCGATGTCTTTGCGAGCGTTGTTGTTGTCGTCGATCAATCTATTTCTCCGTCCGTGGGGGTCGCAGAAATTCCTAGTCGGCAAATCTGCGCAATGCAATGACGCCGCACCACGTCACACATTATTTTGAATAATAATACTAACGGCAGCGCGGGATTAACAACCCTGAGCCGGTGCTCGATAATATCAGACAATCAGCAATATCAGATAATCAGGGATTTGTCGCGCCATAGTCGAAATCCGCCTTCGAAGGCGCGTGTGTTGTCGCCGCGTCTGCAATCGGCGGGCAAGTCGGTGAGTTCGTCGACATTGCCGCCGCCGATGACCACGTAATCCGGCTGCATCGCGGTGCGAAGCCGGTCGACGACGTCGAAGACGTATTTGCGCCATTTCTTCTTGCCGCGCTTTTGCAGGCCGCGTTCGCCGACATAGTCTTCGAAACTGCCGCGCTTCTTGTAGGGAAGATGGGCAAGCTCCATCGGCTGGGCGACGTTATCAACGATCATCGCGGCCCCCAGGCCGGTGCCGAGGCCAAGGAACAGCATGCGGCCGCCCTCATAACTGCCGATGGCCTGCATGAGCGCATCGTTGACGACCTTCACCGGCTTGCCGAGCTCAGCGGCGAAATCGCAGCCGACCCAGCCCTTGCCGAGATTGGCGGGTTCGGTCAGCGGCCGGTTGTGGTGCACCGGACCCGGATAGCCCATCGAGACGACATCGTATTGCAGCCCTTCGGCCAGCGTCTTCACCGCCGCGACCATCTGCTGCGGCGTCAGCTCCGGTCCGGAAGCGGTCTTGCGCTCGTCGCCGCCGGCGCTGGTGCGGATCTTGACGTGCGAGCCGCCGATATCGATCGCAAGCACGATCTTTTCTTCGTCCGATGCCTGTTGCTTCACCGCTTTGGCCACCGCTTTCGCCTCCCAGAAATCATTTTGTTGGATTGATCCAGCCGTTCGGCGGCCCGAATCCAGCCATGGCTTCGGCCGGCCCCCACGTCTTTGGCGCGTAGACAGGGGGCGGCGTGGTGTCGCCGAGCACCGGACCGACGATGCGCCAGGCGAGCTCGCTGGCGTCCTGGCGGGTGAACAGCTGGCCGTTGCCGTTCATGGCGTCGCCGATCAACCGCTCGTAAGGCGGCATGTCGCCCTTCGAATCGTCGAGCGCGGTGAGCTCGACCTGCTCGCCGACCATGTCGTCGCCGGGCGCCTTGCGCCGGGCTCCGATCGAGATCGCCACCTGCGGGTCGATGCGGAAGCGCACGTGATTGCAGTCGCCGGGTTTGATTGGATCGAAGACGTCGAGCGGCGGCCGCTTCAGCCGCACGATGACCTCGGTGGCGTGCACCGGCAGGGATTTGCCGGCGCGGATGAAGAACGGCACATCCTGCCAGCGCCAGGTATCGACGAAAAAGCGCACTGCCGCGAAGGTCTCGACCGGCGAATTCGGCGCCACGCCCGGCTCGCTGAGATAGCCGTCGAACTGGCCGCGCACGACATCGTCCCTGGTCAGCGTCCGGATCGCCCGCAGCACCTGCACCTTCTCGTCGATCAGATCGTCGGCCGAGCGGCCGACCGGCGGCTCCATGGCGAGCAGCAAGAGGATGTTGAGCAGGTGGTTTTCGATGACGTCGCGGATGCAGCCGACCTCGTCATAGAAGCGGCCGCGGCCCTCGACACCGAAATCCTCGGCCATGGTGATCTGCACGCTCTCGACGTAATTGCGGTTCCAGATCGGCTCGAGGAAGGAATTGGCGAAGCGGAAATAGAGTAGGTTCTGGATCGCCTCCTTGCCGAGATAATGGTCGATGCGAAAGATCGACTTCTCGTCGAAGACCAGATGCAGCACCCGGTTCAGCCAGCGCGCCGATTGCAGATCGTGGCCGAACGGCTTTTCCACCATCAGGCGCGCGCCCTGGGCGGCGCCGGACTGTTCCAGCCCCTGGACGACGACCTCGAACATGGCCGGCGGCACTGCCAGATAGTGCAGCGGCCGCTCAGCGCTGCCGAGTGCGGCTTTCAGCTTCTCGAAGGTCGCAGACGCACGGTAGTCGCCGCTGACATAGCGCAGCAGCGATGCAAGCCTGGCGAAGATCTTCTCGTCGATGCTGCCGATGGCGTTGACGATGCCGTCGCGGGCGCGCGCCTGCAGCTTGGCGAGGTCCCAGGGATCGAAGGCGACGCCGATCACCGGCTCGCTCAGCGTCCCCTTGGCCACCATGGCGTAAAGGGCGGGGAAGATCTTCTTGTGGGCGAGATCGCCGGTGGCACCGAAAAGCACCAGCGTGTCCGATCGTTCCTGGCTCATGGGCGTGCCTCCCTGTCGCCCGTCACGAGCCGGCCTTGGGTTTTTCGACATGGCCGCCAAAGGCATAGCGCATGGCGGACAGAAGCTTGTCGGCGAATTCGGATTCGCCTTGCGAGGAGAACCTGTCGAACAGCGCCGACGACAGCACCGGCGCCGGCACGCCGGTGTCGATCGCCGCCTTCAGCGTCCAGCGTCCTTCGCCGGAATCCGAAACCCGCCCGCCGAACTGCGTCAACGACGAATCGGCCTTCAGCGCGCCGGCCGTCAAATCGAGCAGCCACGAGCCGATGACGCTGCCGTGCCGCCAGACCTCGGCCACTTCAGCGATGTCGATGTCGAACTGGTAATATTGCGGGTTTTCCAGCGGGCTGGTTTCGGCGTCGGCGGTGCGCTGCCGCTTGCCGGCATTCGCCGACTTCAGGATGTTCATGCCCTCGGCATAGGCGGCCATGACGCCGTATTCGATGCCGTTATGGACCATCTTGACGAAATGGCCGGCGCCGCTCGGCCCGCAGTGGAGATATCCGAAGGGAGCGGTTCCGGCGTCCTTGCCGGGGGCAGGCGAAGCGGCGTCGGCGCCGGGCGCCAGCGTTGCGAAGATCGGATCGAGATGCTGGATCGCGCTGTCGGGACCGCCGATCATCAGGCAATAGCCGCGCTCGAGGCCCCAGACGCCGCCGCTGGTGCCGACATCGACATAGCTCAAGCCTTTCAACGCCAGGCGCGCGGCGTGGTCGACGGCCTCGTGATAATAGGAATTGCCGCCGTCGATGATGATGTCGCCCGGCTCCATCAAGGCGGCCACCTGGTCGACGATCCTGCCGGTGATCGCCGCCGGCAGCATCAGCCAGGCGCTGCGCGGCTTCGCCAGCTTGCCGACGAACTCCTCCATCGAGGCGGCTCCGACCGCGCCGGCGCTCACAAGCGCCGCGACGCTCGCCGGGTTGATATCGTAGACGACGCATTCGTGGCCATCACGCAGCAGGCGCCGAACCATGTTGGCGCCCATCCGGCCCAGTCCCATCATTCCTATCTGCATGGTCTCGTCCTGCCTTACTTGAGGGATCGATGATCTAGTGGCGCTGTTATTGAAGCATGATCTTTTCCGAAAACCGGTCTCCACTTTGCGGGATCATGCTCTCTCCGGTATCGCCGATGCCGACAGAAAAGTCAGCGTTCTCCCAACGGCCGGCATCGGACCAGAAGAATGTGAAGACAATGCTATTGCCCGGAGCGGCGTCGGCAACCGGCAACTCCGCGAGATGGATGCCGAAAAGATTCGCGGTGGTCTCGGCGTCATGGATGGTTGCCCAATTGTCGCTGCTCCAATGAACCACCGCCCGGGCCAGAAGTTCGATGCGCAACGCCTTGCCTGCCGGGATGGTACGGATCTTGTGGTTGAAGCGCCATGCCCTGAGGCGCGACACCGTCCTGCCCTCGACATAGCGCTTGACGCCTTGCGGCGGCATGTCGAACACGGCGCCGTCGCGCAGCGAACGCAGCAGTTTGATGTGCTCGGAATGCGCCCAGACCAGCGGCTTGGCGCTGCCGGAGGGCCCGCCATGCCGCAATTCGCGCTCCGGCATGTCGGGACCGTCCCAGACCTGCTCCGGCAGCAGGCCGCCCGGCCCGGCAGAGTTCTCGAACGTCCTGAGCAGGCTTGCCGCACTATCCCTACGGCCCGCCGCCAGCTCGTAATGGGCGCGCTCGCCGACCAGAAGCGGCCAGGGGCGACCCTGGCCGGTTCCATCGAAGGGCGCGCCGTCGGCATGCTCGCCATAGCCGTCGCCATTGTAGCGGTACCAGAGCGGGCCCTGCGGCAGTTCGCAGCGCAATTGCGCGTCGATGACCTTGACCGTGTCGAGGATGCGCGGATCGTCGGCTGCCTCAAGCCGAAGCGGACCAGTGCCAGCGCATCCGGGCTGACGATCGCCTCGGCCGGGCGGTTCGCATCGCCGGGCGGACGGTTCTTGATCGGTACAAAGCCGTCCTTCGGCGATGCCGCGCCGGCCGTCTCGGGCGGGGCGATGCGGACATAGTAGCCTTCGACGCCGGCTTCGTCGCATGCGGCGGTGCCGACGACGTAGGTCCAGCGCTCGATCTGATCGTTCCAGATATCGGCGGTTTCGCGCAGATAGTTTGCCGGCTCTGTTTTGCCGGCGGCGTCGAACATGTCCGCAGCCGCAAGCAGCGCCGCGATCTCGACCGCAAGTGTGAACGGGCTGTAGCCGGCGTCTTCTTCCCAGCGGTCCTCGCCGGTGACCGGGCCGTTGCGCACGACATAGGCGGCAGCGCGCTCGATCATCGGCATGAAGGAGGAGAGTGCGGCATGCGGCAAATGGCCGGCGCGGCGCAGCGCGTCGGCGAGCAGCAGCGGGAAGGCGCATTCGTCCATCTGAATGCCCGGCCAATAGGCCGACCCGTCGAGCCAGGCGTTCTGCGGCCAATGGCCGTCCGGCTGCTGGATCGAGCGCAGATAGCCAAGGATGCGCAAGGCTTCCGCCGGGTCGCCGGCGGCGAGGAAGCCGCCGGCGGTTTCGACCAGATCGCGCGGCCAGACCAGGTGATAGCCGCCGAGGTCGTCGTCGCCCTTGTTGAAGCCCCACGGGATCGACAGGCTGGCAACGGCTGCTCCGGCGGACGAGTGGTGTGCCGCCAGCACCGCCGTGCTGAGGCGGTAGTTGTTGAGCCCGGACGCCGCATGCCGGTCCAGCGGCAGCAATCCAGACTGCCATTGGCGCCATTTGTCGATGTAGGGTCTGGCTGCGGGCCCAAAACCTTGGTTCAGGCTGGCGAAAGCAGTCTCCGCCGCCTGTTGCGGCGTCGTGCCGAAGCCCAGTGCCAGCAATATTTTTGGGTTCGCGGCCGAAAAGCCGATCTCGCCGATCAGCGCGACATTGCCGTCCTCGGCCCTGCGGCAGGCCGGATCGAGCCGGCCGCCTTGACGAAGCTGCTGCCAGCCGTCGGAGACGCCGACATAGCCGGCCGCGCACGCCTTCCACGGCAGCGACGAGACGAGCGCCAGGCAGGTGCCGCGTCCCGATGCAAACAGGACAGGCTGTCCTTCATGGTCGTCGATCCAGGCGGTGTTGCCCATGCCGGCGTTGACGAGGTGCGGCGCCAGCAGCGCGTAGACGCGGTAATCGGCGGCCGCGCCTTTGAGCGGCGTGAACATAATCTGCTGCAGCAAGACGGGACGTTCCGGATCCGTCAGGATGCGCTTTTCGATCCTGTAGGTTCCATCGCTTGCGGTGTTGACCAGCCGGTAGGCAGGCACCCCGTCCTCCAGGGGTTCGATGCTGTGCTCGGCGTCGCGCTTTTCTTCCGAGAAATAGCCGTCCGGTCCGGTGACGATCAGCCCCAGATCGCGGGTGCAGGCGCTGTCGAGGCGGGGATAGTAGATCTCGTTGAGAATACCATGGCTGATGGTGAACCAGATCGGGCACGCCGGCGAAAGCGCGGTGCCGACGCCGCTCTTGGCGCTCGACGTCCAGCGCGCCGGAATGCCGGGTGCACCCGGCGCAAGATTCGCTGCCATTCAATCGGTCTCCAGCGCCATCCCTAGACCAGGAGCCGAACCAGTTTCAATGATTGCACCGCAAGTTGATCGCTGGCCATGGATTGCTGTTGACAGCTTGTCGCCTATCTGCATTTGTCTGATAATAGATAAAAAACAGCATTATGAGCATATCAGCCATTAGCCACCAGCCAGCCATTAGCCACTAGTAAGACAGCAACTCACGGGAGGAGTATGACATGAAGAAAATATTCGTTTTGGGCGCCCTTGCGGCAATGCTTGCCGCAGGCACCGCGCTTGCCGACACCAGCGGCAAGAAGATCGCCTTCTCCAACAATTACGCCGGCAATTCCTGGCGGCAGGCGATGCTGGACAGCTACGCCATCGTCACCAAGAAGGCGGTTGCCGACAAGGTGGTCGGCGCCGCCGACGTCTTCACGACGGCCGACAAGGAAGTGCCGACGCAGGCAGCCCAGGTGCAGAACCTGATCCTGCAGGGCTATGACGCGATCGTTATCAATGCGGCGTCTCCGGATGCGCTCAACGGCGCCATCAAGCAGGCCTGCGACGCCGGCATTGTCGTCGTCTCCTTCGACGGCATCGTCACCGAACCCTGCGCCTACCGGGTGGTCGTCGACTTCAAGGACATGGGCAAGCAGGAAGTCGAGCAGATGGCCAAATTCCAACCCAAGGGCGGCAACCTCCTGGAAATCCGCGGCCTCGCCGGCACCTCGATCGACGATGCCATCCATGCCGGCATCCTCGAAGGCGTCGCCGCCCATCCCGAGTTCAAGATCGTCGGCTCGGTGACCGGCGACTGGGACCAGACCACGGCACAGAAGGCCGTAGCGACGATCCTGCCGTCGCTGCCGGATGTGGTCGGTGTCGTCGACCAGGGCGGTGACGGCTATGGCGCGGCGCAGGCTTTCGCCGCTGCCGGCAAGCCGCGCCCGACCATCATCATGGGCAATCGCCAGGACGAGTTGCAGTGGTGGAAGGAGCAGAAGGAAAAGGACGGTTACCAGACCTGGTCGGCATCGATCGCACCGGGCGTATCGACGCTTGCCTTCTGGGTGGCGCAGCAGGTGCTCGACGGCCGCACCGACGTGCCGCACGACCTGCTGGTCCCCTATCTTGCCTTCACCCAGGACGATTTCGAGGCCGCGCTGCCGAAGATTCCGAAGGGCGGCGTCGCCAGCCACGAATACACGCAGGAAGACGCCGTCGCGGCGATCAAGGCCAACATCAAGTGAGCATGGCACTATTGTTGCCGCCACAGATAACCGGGTATCGTTAAGGGATGCCCGAGGCCAGTGCAGACATCATCAGGCCTGACGGCGCCGAAAAGCATTTCGGCGCCGTCAGTTTGGACATCATAAGACTGGACGGAGCCGAAAAACATTTCGGCGCCGTCAGGGCGCTCGCCGGTGTCGATTTCAGCGTTCGTGCTGGAGAATGCGTCGGTCTTGTCGGCCATAACGGCGCCGGAAAATCGACGCTCATGCATATGGTGGCGGGCACGCTTACCCCGGACGGCGGGCAGATCGCGGTCCGCGGCGGCGTCGAGGCAAGTTATTCGGTGCCGCGCGCGCAGCAGCTCGGCATACGCTGCGTGTTCCAGGAACTGTCGCTCTGCCCCAACCTCAGCGTCGCCGAAAACACGCGGATCAACCACGCCTCGCTTAATGGCTTCGGCTGGCGGCGCAAGGCGACCGATCTGATCGCCGCCAAGCTCGACGAGATCTTCCCCGGCCACAGCATCTCGGCATCCGACATCGTCGGCGACCTTTCCATCACCAGCCGGCAGATGGTGGAAGTGGCGCGCGCCTTCACGGTCACGCAGGAGCCGCTCGAACTGGTCATCCTCGACGAGCCGACATCCTCGCTCGATGCGCATACCGCCGGCCAGCTGCTGGCGTTCGTGCGCCGCTTCATAGCCGCCGGCAAGAGCTGCATCCTAATCTCGCATGTGCTGGGCGAAGTGCTCGGAAACGCCGACCGCATCGTCGTGATGCGTGACGGCAAGGTCGTCGCCGCCGGGCAGGCCGATCAATTCGACCGCGACAGGCTGGTGACGGCGATGGGCGGAGCGGAGGCGCGCGAGAAGGCCGCGGCCGAGATTGCGAGCGGCAAGCCGGAGCCCGGTCCGCTGCGGGTCCGGGCGCGTCCGGCGCGACAGCAGGACGGCAACGAGCTTGTCGCCCGTGCCGGTGAGATCATCGGGCTTGCCGGGCTTGCCGGGCATGGGCAGACCGATCTTTTGCTGGCGATCTTTGCCGCGGCTTCCCGCGCCAAGACCGGCATCGAGGTTACCGCGCCGGTGGCGCTGGTTGCCGGCGACCGCCAGTCGGACGGGATTTTTCCGCAATGGTCGATCGCCGAGAACATCGGCATCCGTTCGCTGGCGCGATTGCGCAACGGCCTTTTGATCTCGCCGCAGCGCGAAGCTGAGCTCGCCGAGCTGTGGCAGCGGAAAATCGGCATCCGCACGCCCGACATGAACAACAACATCTTCTCGCTGTCCGGCGGCAACCAGCAGAAGGCCTTGTTCGCGCGGGCGCTCGGCTCCGACGCCAAGATCGTGCTGATGGACGATCCGATGCGCGGCGTCGACATCGGCACCAAGCTCGAAGTCTACGACCTCGTGCGCGAAGAGGCTCGCCATGGCCGCACATTCCTCTGGTACACCACCGAAACCGAAGAGCTCGACAATTGCGACCACATCTATGTGTTCAAGAACGGCCGGATCGTCGCCAACCTTCGCCGCGACGAACTGACAGAGGAAAAGATCATCCAGTCCTCGTTCGGCGACGCGGCCTGAGATGACAGCGGTATCCATCGAGAATGGGCTAAAATCTTCGGCTCGCGCCACGAGGCGGGCGCGCACGCTGCGCAGCCTGCTGCCGGCACTGTCGCTGGCGCTGGTGCTCATCGCCATTGCCTGGCTCAATCCGCGCGCCATCAGTTATTTTGGCTTCAGCCTGATGCTCAATCTGGCGATCCCGATCGCGCTGGCGACGATCGCGCAGATGTTCGTCATCGCCGGCAACGAGCTCGATCTGTCGATCGGCACCTTTGTCGGCTTCGTCGGCTGCGTGACGGCGACGTGGCTGAAGGACGCGCCACTGCTCGGCGTCGTGATCCTGCTCGGGTCGATCGGCGTCTACGCGCTGCTCGGCGCGCTGATCCATCTGCGCAACCTGCCCTCGATCGTGGTGACGCTCGGCATGAGTTTTGTCTGGCAGGGCCTGGCCATCCTGATCCTGCCGAAGCCCGGCGGCAAGGCGCCGGACTGGCTGCTGGCGCTGATGGCCTTCAAGCCACCCTTCATTCCGTTCCCGATCATCGCGGCATTGCTGATCGCAGCCGTCGTCCACTTTGGCCTGATGCGCACGTCCTATGGCGTCATCCTGCGCGGATCGGGCGGCAATTCAGCTGCACTGAAGCGCGCCGGCTGGTCGCTGCTCCGCACCAAGATCACACTGTTTGCGCTGACCGGCCTGTTCGGCGTTTTGTCCGGCATGGCGCTGATCGGCATCACCACCTCGGCCGATGCCAATATCGGCAATGGCTACACGCTGCTTTCGATCGCCGGCGTCATCCTCGGCGGCGGCGAGTTCGTCGGCGGCCGGGTGTCGCCGATCGGCGCCGTCATCGGCGCGCTGACGCTGGCCCTGGCCGCCTCGCCGCTCTTGACGTTCATGCACATTCCACCCGACTGGCAGGTCGCCGCCAATGGCGCCATCCTGATCATCGTGCTGGCGGCGCGGGTGCTGATCAGCCGCAGGGAGAGGTGAGCATGGCCTCGCTGCGGACACTGCTCGCCAGACCCTGGATCTGGTCGTTCTTCGGGGCGCTGCTGGTATGGCTGGCGACCATCGCCTTCACGGGCGGCTATGGAGGCGGCGGCATGATCACGGCGGCGCTGTCGCTCGCCGTCTTCACCGTCATCGTCGGCGTCGGGCAGATGTTCGTCATCACGCTCGGGCCGGGCAATGTCGACCTGTCGCTGCCGGCCAATATCGGCCTTGCCAGCGCCGTTGCCATGAAGGTCATGGACGGCAATGATGCGATGATCGCGGTCGGACTGCTGGCCGCACTTGCCTGCGGCATGGCGATCGGCGCCGTCAACTACCTCCTGATCTGGGCGCTGCGCATTCCGCCGATCATCGCCACGCTGTCGGCCAGCTTCGTCATCCAGTCAGTCGATATCAGCTATGGGCGGGGCTTGCAGATCAAGCCGCCGCCGGGCTTTGCCGACTTCACCAACTGGCAGGTGTTCGGCATCCCGGTGCTGGCGATCCTCACCGTGCTGTTCACCATCGGCGCCGGCATCGTTTTGCAGCGCATGATCTACGGACGCTCGGTGCTGGCGATCGGCCAGAACATCCGCGCCGCCTGGCTGGCAGGCGTCAATGTCGGCCGCACCCGCTTCCTCACCTACACGCTGTCGGGCGCGCTCGGCGGCCTCGACGGTGCATTGCTCGCCGGTTATTTCCGCGGCGCCAACGTCGATATCGGCAATGAGTATCTGCTGGCCTCGATCGCTGTCGTCGTCATCGGCGGCACGTCGGTGGCGGGCGGCAAGGCCAATGTGCCGGGGGTCTGGGGCGCAGCGCTGTTCCTGGTGCTGCTATTGACCATGCTCAACACGTTCGGCGTCAGCGTCGGCGTCCGCCTGGTGCTGACAGGGCTGATCATCGTCGGCGTCATCACCGCGGCCGGCGGGCAGAAGGCGTTGCGCTAAGGCAAGGCCCGACCCGGGGCGCGAGTATATCGGTCCAGTCCGCAAAACACGTGGTTCCCATCCGCATGCCAGCGCTGTAAATCCCGTCGCGCTATTGGCCAACATCATTGTATGAGGTTTGCGTGTCCGATTTCGTCAGCACTACAAGGCACGGCAACGTCGCGCTGGTGAGCATCGACAATCCGCCGGTCAACGCGCTGAGCTTTCATGTGCGCGAGCCGTTGATGCGGGCGCTTGTCTCGCTGCGCGACGAGCCTTCGGTGGCGGCAATCGTCATCGCCTGCGCTGGCCGGACCTTCGTCGCCGGCGCCGACATCACCGAGTTCGGCAAGCCGGTGCGGCAACCGGACCTGCGCGCCCTGGTCGCCGTGCTGGAAACTATCGCCAAGCCGACGGTCGCCGCCATTCATGGCACTGCGCTCGGCGGCGGCCTGGAACTGGCGCTCGGCTGCCATTTCCGTGTTGCCGACCAAGGGGCAAGGCTCGGCCTGCCGGAAGTCAAGCTCGGCCTGCTGCCGGGCGGCGGCGGCACGGTCCGCCTGCCGCGTCTCGTCGGTCCGCTGAAGGCGCTCAGCATGATCGTTTCGGGAACGCCGATCGTTGCGGCCGAGGCGCTCGCCGACGGCCTGGTGGATGCCGTCTTCCATGGCGACCTGATCGCGCAAGCGGTGAGTTTTGCGGCCGACATGGTCGCCAAAGGCGGTCCGTTCACGCCGGTGCGCGACCGCAATGATCGCCTCGACCAGGCCGACTTGCCGGCCTTCGACAAGCAGGCGGCAGCTCTTTCCAAAAAAGCACGCGGCCTCAAGGCGCCGATAGCCTGTGCGCAGTCGGTCCGCAACGCCCTGACGCTGCCCTTCGACGAAGCGCTGGCGGCCGAACGCGACCTGTTCCTCAAACTTGTCGCCGGCGACCAATCGCGCGCCCAGCGTCATTTGTTCTTTGCCGAACGTGAGGCGGCAAAGATCCCGGGCAAGGATGTCGGCAAGCGCGAGATCGCCCGGGTCGGCGTCATCGGCGCCGGCACGATGGGCGGGGGCATCGCCATGGCATTCGCCAATGGCGGCGTCCCCGTGACCTTGCTGGAAGCGACACAGGAAGCCTTGCAGCGCGGGCTGGCGACGATCGACAAGAATTATGCCGTTTCCGTCATCCGCGGCTCCCTGAGCGAAGATGCCAAGCGCGAACGGCTGGATTTGTTCAGGGGCAGCACCGACTATGCCGACCTCGCCGATTGCGACCTGATCGTCGAGGCTGTGTTCGAGGAAATGGCGGTCAAGAAGGAGGTATTCGGCAGGCTGGATGCCGTGGCCAAACCGGGCGCGATCCTCGCCACCAACACCTCCTATCTCGACGTCAACGAAATCGCCGCTTCGACGTCGCGGCCGCAAGATCTCCTCGGCATGCACTTCTTTTCGCCGGCTAACGTCATGAAGCTTTTGGAAATCGTCCGCGCCGACAAGACTTCGCCCGACGTGCTGACGACCATCGTCGATCTGGCGCGGCGGATCGGCAAGGTGCCGGTCGTCGTCGGCGTCTGCCACGGCTTCGTCGGCAACCGCATGCTGGCTGCGCGCGGTGCGGAACTGGAGATGCTTCTGCTCGAGGGCGCAATGCCGCGCCAGGTCGACCAGGCGTTCACCGATTTCGGCTGGCCGATGGGGCCGTTCGAGATGAGTGATCTCGCCGGCCTCGACATAGGCTGGCGCAACCGCAAGGCGCGCGGCCAGACGGCGGCAATCGCCGATGCACTGTGCGAACAGGGGCATTTCGGCCAGAAGACCGGCAGCGGCTTCTATCGCTATGATGACGGTTCGCGCACGCCGCTGCCCAATCCCGAGGTCGAGGCGCTAATCCGCAACAAGGCTGCCGAGCGCGGCATTGCACCGCGCCCGATCGGCACCGAGGAGATCATCGAGCGGACGCTCTATCCGATGATCAACGAGGGCGCGAAAATCCTGGAGGAGGGAATAGCCGCCCGCGCGTCCGATATCGACGTCGTCTGGGTCAACGGCTATGGCTTCCCGGTCGGCAAGGGCGGACCGATGTTCTGGGCAAGCCTCGAAGGCGTGGACAAGATCATCCGGCGGCTGGATCACTGGCACCAGCAGACCGGCAAGGACGTCTTTCGGGTGGCACCTCTGCTCAGGCAGATGGCCGAAACCGGTTCCTGGGACGGTGCTGCCGGATAAATGTGGACTACCGAATCCGCGCGTCCATGATCTCGACGAAACGTGCGAACAGGCCGGCCTGCGATTTGATCTTGAGCTTGCGGTAAATGTTGCGGCGATGAACTTTTACGGTTCCCGGCACGATGCGCATCGCCCTGGCAATCGATTCCGTGGAATGGCCCTGAAGCACCAGATCGACGACATGCTGTTCGCGCGGCGTGAGCGAAAGGCTCTTCCAGATGTGAGCACGTTCGAACTCGCTGACCGGAGCAATCGCCTCGTCTTGCTTCGTCCCAACCGGTCCGTCAGCCGGAAGGATAGGCCAGCGCAGCCTGATGAGGCTGATCACCGCAGGCGCCATGTCGCGCAGCAACCTGGCATCGGCGGTTCCGAACGGCCCCGAAGCGCGCAATCGCATTAGCGAGAGCACCAGCGCGTCCTTTCCCGGCAGCGGCACGAAGAAGCCGACCTCCTCCGCAAGCCTGGTCTGGCTGTAATAGGAGCGGTAATATTCGCTGGCATAGAAGCGGTCCGGCGCCAATTCGCGCATGCGCCAAAAGCCTTCCTTGCGCTCGACTGCCGCATGGTGGAACGGGTCGAGCAGATAAGGCCCTTCCTGATAGAGCGCGACGAAGACGTGGCTTTCGGCCGGCGAGAATGTCTCGAACAGCAGCGGCGGGCGTGAGGCGCCGCGATAGCCGAAGATCACGCAATGATCGAAGCTGACATGCTGGCGGAGCCAGGCGACCATTGCTTTGCCGAAAAGCTCGCCGCTCGTCTCCCGCGTCGCTGCGATGAGCGCAGCGAGCCGGCTGTATTCATCGCTGCGCGAAACGCTCAATTCATACCCCTCCAAACGAGAAAATAGACGAAATATACCACCTGGGAGGTATATACTAGCTGCCATTGGCTCTGATAGCGTTTCGAGGTTAGCTACCCGCAGGAGCCCGCAGCTTTGACCGCAGTGCCCGATGTCGAGTTTCGCGGGGTCACCAAACGCTACGGCAGCGTGACCGCGGTCAGCGGCATCGATCTTGTCATCCCGCCGTCTGCCTTTGTCGCCTTACTCGGGCCGTCCGGCTGCGGCAAGACAACCTGCTTGCGCATGATCGGCGGCTTCGAACAGCCAAGCGAAGGTGTGGTATTCATCCGTGGCCGCGACATGGCCGGCACGCCGCCCTATCGGCGGCCGGTCAACATGGTGTTCCAGCAATATGCGTTGTTTCCGCATCTGGATGTGGAGGACAACGTCGCCTATGGCCTCCGCCAGGCGCGGCCGCGCCTGTCGTCGCGGGAGATCAGCCTGAAGGCAGGCGAGGCGCTAGCCATGGTTCGGCTTGCCGGCTATGGACGCCGCAAGATCCATGAGCTTTCCGGCGGCCAGCAGCAGCGTGTCGCCCTGGCGCGGGCGCTGGTCAACAAGCCGGCGGTGCTGCTGCTCGACGAGCCCCTGGCGGCGCTCGACAAGAAGCTGCGCACCGACATGCAGATAGAGCTGCAGAATCTGCAGCGCGAGATCGGCATCACCTTCGTCTTGGTCACCCACGATCAGGAAGAGGCACTGTCGATGAGCGATTTCGTCTGCGTCATGAATGGCGGGCGCATCGTCCAGCTTGGGCAGCCGAGCGAAATCTATGACGAACCCGCCGACCTCTTCGTCGCCGACTTCGTCGGCAAGACCAATCTCTTGAGCGGCAAGGTCGTCGGGCTCTCGGGCAAGCTCGTCGAGGTGGCGCTTGCCGACGGCACTGTCATTGCAGCGCGCAAGCGGACTCCGCTAGCTCAGGGTGAAGCCGTTTCGGTCAGCCTGCGCCCTGAATCGCTAAGCCTCGGCGCGCCCGGAAGCGGCCGGCTGAACGGGCTTGTCCGCAACCGGATCTTTCTCGGTTCGACCGCGGAATATGCAATCGAGGTCCAGGGCATCGGGACACTGCTCGCCAAGGCCGATCATCTGGTCGGCGGTGGAAATCTCTTCAAGCCGGGTGAACCCGTCGCCGTCGGCTTTACAGCCGGAACGCCGCTGGCGTTTCCGGAGAATAACGGGACCAACCAGTGGGAAAACAAAAATGTCGAAATCGTATCGTGACGGACTGCCGATAAGCCCTGAAAAATTCGTCGACCAGTTGATGCGCCTCAAGCGCGGTTCCATCGGCCGCCGCGAGTTCCTTGGCCTTACCGGCCTTGGTCTCGCTACCGCGGTAATGGCCCGCGAACTCGGCATCATGCCGTCGCCAGCCTTCGCCCAGGAGGGGCTTGGCGACCGCATGTCGATTGCCACCTGGCCCAATTATCACGACCCGGCGACGTTCGAGAATTTCAAGGCCGAGACCGGTGTTGCCGTCGAGGTCAACGTGTTCGGGTCAAACGAGGAGATGCTGGCCAAGCTGCAGGCCGGCGCCTCGGGCTGGAGCCTTTTCGTTCCGACCAACTACACGATCTCGACTTACAAGAAGCTTGGCATCATCGAAGCGCTGGATATGGCCAAGCTTGCCAATTATGACGGCTCGCAAGAAGACCCGCGCTTCACTGGGGAAGGCACCATCGACGGCGTGACCTACGCTGTGCCGAAGAATTGGGGCACCACCGGCTTTGCCGTCAACACCAAGAAACTGGCCAAGCCGATGACGAGCTGGAAGGAATTCTGGGACACGGCCATGGCGGAGGGCGACGGCCGGACCATGGTTCATGATTACCAGCTGACCACGATCGGCAACGCGCTGAAATATTTCGGCTTCTCGTTCAACTCGCTGAAGCCGGACGAACTCGCCAAGGCGGAGGAATTGCTGCTGAAGGTCAAGCCGCATCTGTTCGCGGTCTCCAGCGACTACCAGCCGTCGATGCGTGCCGGCGACGCCTGGATGACGATGTGCTGGACCAATGACGGGGCGCAGCTCCACCGCGACATCCCCGAAATCGCCTATGTGCTTGGCAAGGAAGGCGGCGAGATCTGGACCGACTTCTACGCAATCCCCAAGGATGCGCCCAACAAGCCTGCCGGTTATGCCTTGCTCAACTATTTGATGAACCCGAAAGTCGCGGTCAAGGAGCACCTGGCCAATGGTGCGCCTTCCACCGATGCGCGGGTCAATGCGCTGCTGCCCAAGGAGGTGCTGGAAAATCCGATCCTCTATCCGGCGGCGGATCTGCTGAAGCCACTCGAATTCGGTGCAGCCGCGACCTTGACCGATCCGGGCCGGGCCGAATTGATGGCACGCTTCAAGTCGGCTTGACCGGGGCGGACCATAGGTCCGATGCAGGCAACTCCCCCGGCGGGCAGATGTCCGCCGGCACCGGGGCGGTTTTTTCAATGCGCAGCAATGTTTTTCGTCACAATCTCCTGACCGCCCTGCTGCTCGGTCCGGCGACCGCGTGGCTGTTGGTGTTTTTAGTTTTGCCGTTCGTCGCGATCACCGTCTTCAGTGTCGGCGAGCGGGCGCCGGAAGGCGGATATCAGGCCGCTTTCACCTTGGCGCAGTATGCCAATCTTCCGGCGCGGGCGACCGCCTTCTGGAACACCATGGTGCTGGCGCCGGCGGGTGCACTGGCCTGCCTTCTCGTTGCCTATCCGGCCGCCTATTACCTCGCTTTGCGCGCGCCGGAACGGTGGCGACTGATCCTGCTGGCGCTTGTCGTCATCCCGTTCTGGACCAGCCTGCTGATGCGAACCTATGCCTGGATGTATGTGCTTGGCGGGCGTGGCATCCCGGCTCTGCTGGCCTATGTCGGGGTCGAGGACGTGCGGCTGATCAACACGCCGGGAGCGGTTCTGCTCGGCATCGTCTATGGTTACCTACCGCTGATGATCCTGCCGATTTATGTTAGCCTCGAGCGGCTCGACCGCCGGCTGCTGGAGGCCTCCGCCGATCTCGGCGCGACGCCGCTCTCGACATTCCTCGGCGTGACGCTGCGGCTCTCTTTGCCGGGTGTGATGACCGGCTTCTCGCTGGTCATTATCCTGCTGCTCGGCGAATATCTGATCCCGACACTGCTCGGCGGCGGCAAGGTCTTCTTCATCGGCAACGCGCTGGTCGATCTGTTCCTGCAATCGCGCAACTGGCCATTCGGGTCGGCAATCGCCATCACGCTTGTGGCGGTTTCCGTGGTCGTGCTGCTTGCCGCGAACCGCATTTCGACCCGGCTTTCGGGTGCCCGCCGGGTGGACCTGATCTGATGCGTGCCTTCGTCGTTGCGGTCTTCGCCTTTCTCTACCTGCCGATCGCGCTGGTGGTGCTGTTCTCATTCAACGCCGGCCACCACGCCAGCGAGTTCACCGGCTTCTCGGTGCAGTGGTACGGCAAGGCACTGGCAAACCCTTTCCTGGTCGAAGCGCTGAAGAACAGCCTGTTCATCGCCACGACCAGCGCCTTGCTGGCGGCACTCTGCGGCACGGCGGCGGCGCTAGGCCTGGCGCGTGTTGGCGCCCGAACACGAGCCGTCTTCGATGCCCTCCTGGGGGCTGCGATCGTCGTTCCGGGCGTGGTCATCGGCATCTCGACACTGGTCGCGCTGGTCCAGCTGTTTGGGCTCGTCAACCCGTTTGTCGCTTCGCTGTGGCCGAACGACCAGCCACCGCGCCTGGCGCTTGGCTATGGCTCGATCATCGCCGCGCACGGGCTGTTTTCGATGGCGCTGGTGGCGATGATTGTCGGCACGCGCCTCGGCAGCCTCGACCGCAACCTGGTCGAGGCCTCGAGCGACCTCTATGCCACCCCGCTGACGACGTTCCGCAGCATCGTGTTGCCGCAGATCATGCCGGCGGTAATCGCCGGCTTCCTGCTCGCCTTCACATTCTCCTTCGACGATTTCATCGTCGCTTTCTTCGTCGCCGGCGCACAGACGACATTGCCGATCTATGTCTTTGCCTCGATCCGGCGCGGGGTCACGCCGGAGATCAATGCCATCGCGACGATCGTGCTTGTCGCCTCCGTTCTGCTCGTGGTGCTTGCCCGATGGCAACTGCGGCAACGAAAACCATCACACTGAAAGATAAAAAACATGATTCTGAGAGATCGCATCGCCGTGGTGACGGGTGCCGGGTCGGGGATCGGGCGTGCCGGCGCCATGATGATGGCCAGGGAAGGCGCGCTCGTGGTGATCGCCGACAGGGACCAGGCGGCGGGGGAAGCAACCGCTTCCGACATTCGTGCGGCCGGCGGTCGGGCCGAGGCAGTCGCCACCGATGTCGGCGAGGATGCGGCGGTCGAGCAGCTCATTGCAGGAACGCTGGGCCGGCATCGGCGGATCGACATCCTGCACAATCATGCCGGGATCCAGGTCGGCGGCACGCTGACCGAAGTCGGCGCCGACGGCATGGATGCCTCCTGGCGGATCAATGTGCGGGCGCAGTTCCTCGCGGCCAGGCTGGTCATGCCGTCGATGATCGCGCAAGGCGGCGGGGTGATCCTGAATACCGCCTCGAATTCGGGTGTGTTCTACGACCGCGAAATGATCGCCTACGCAACGTCAAAACATGCAGTGGTGGCGATGACCCGGCAGATGTCGCTCGACTATGCCAAACACAATGTCCGCATCAACGCGCTGTGCCCCGGCTGGGTCGATACGCCCTTCAACGAACCGTTCATCACGCAGATGGGCGGGCGGGCGGCGATCGAAAACTATGTCCGCACCAAGATCCCCATGCAGCGCTGGGCCAGCGCGGAGGAAATCGCCGAAGCGATCCTGTTCCTCGTCTCCGACCGCTCGTCCTTCATGACCGGCCAGGCGCTGGTGATCGACGGTGGCGAAAGCGTCGGCTGATCCGCCGCTCCCCGCATTTAGGAGCGGAAGATATCCTCTTGGCCTAACGGCCGGCGGCGAGATGTGCTTTCGTCTCAAGGAGAATGCGGCCAACATGGCTGGGCCGGGAGCAGAAATCGTCAGCGCAAAAGGGAAGGCTTCATAATGGCCGAGGCCTATATCTGCGACTACATCCGCACGCCGATAGGACGCTTCGGCGGTTCGTTGTCTGCGGTCCGCGCCGACGATCTTGGCGCGATCCCTCTGAAGGCGCTGGTCGAGCGCAATCCCGGCGTCGACTGGGCTGCCATTGACGACGTCGTCTATGGCTGCGCCAATCAGGCCGGCGAGGACAATCGCAATGTGGCGCGCATGGCGTTGCTGTTGGCCGGCCTGCCCAAGGAGGTTCCCGGCTCGACAGTCAATCGCCTCTGCGGTTCGGGAATGGATGCAGTGATGATTGCCGCCCGCGCCATCAAGGCCGGCGAGGCGGAGCTGATGATATCAGGCGGCGTCGAATCGATGAGCCGTGCTCCGTTTGTCATGCCGAAGGCGGAAACCGCCTTTTCGCGCAATGCCGAGATTTACGACACCACGATCGGCTGGCGCTTCGTCAATCCGCTGATGAAGAAGCAATACGGCGTCGATTCGATGCCTGAGACCGGCGAGAACGTGGCGGAAGAGTTCGCGGTCTCCCGCGCGGACCAGGATGCGTTTGCCGTGCGCAGCCAGGACAAGGCGGTCGCCGCACAAGCCAATGGCCGCCTGGCGAAGGAAATCACGCCGGTGACGATCCCGCAGCGCAAGGGCGATCCGGTGGTCGTATCAAAGGACGAGCATCCGCGCGCGGGTACGACCGTCGAAGCGTTGGCCAAGTTGCCGACGCCGTTCCGGCAAGGCGGCACGGTCACGGCCGGCAATGCGTCGGGCGTCAACGACGGCGCGGCGGCGCTGATCGTCGCCTCGGAAGCAGCCGTGAAAAGATACGGGTTGACGCCGATCGCCCGTATCCTCGGCGGTGCCACTGCCGGCGTGGCGCCGCGCATCATGGGCATCGGCCCAGTGCCGGCCACGCAAAAGCTATGTGCCCGGCTCGGCCTGACGCCGCAGCAATTCGACGTCGTCGAGCTCAACGAGGCCTTTGCCTCCCAAGGCATCGCCGTGCTGCGCCAGCTCGGCATCGCCGAAGACGCGGGGCACGTCAACCCGAATGGCGGCGCCATTGCGCTTGGCCATCCCCTCGGCATGTCCGGGGCGCGCATCACCGGCACGGCGGCATTGGAACTGCGCGAACGCGGCGGCCGCTACGGCCTCGCGACCATGTGCATCGGGGTCGGCCAAGGCATTGCGGTGGCGCTCGAGAGATTGTGAGCAAGCGTGGGTTTGCCGGGCCATTTAATGGCGCGTTCCGCCCACTCAAATTTGACCATGTGGACAAAAGCCGGGCACCGCTCCATAGTTCCTTCGCCGATATTCCAGAGAAGAGAGCCGGCTCGACACGGCGCCAATCAGAGGGGCATGCAATGGACAACGGGAAGAGCAGAATCCAATCGAAACGCGAAGGACTTTCGCGCCGCAATGTGCTGGAATTGGGCGCGCTCGGCCTTGCGGCGGCGATGCTGCCGGGCAGCGCCTTCGCTAAGACAAAGAAGCTGAAAGTGGCGGCGATCTTCGCCACGCCGATCGAGGAGCCGTGGGACAACCAGATCCACGTCGCCCTGCAGAAGGCCGAGAAGGAACTCGGCATCGAATACAAATGGTCGGAGAAGGTGCAGACCGCCGATTTCAGCCGTGTCATGCGCGAATATGCGCAAGGCGGCTATGAGCTGGTGCTGGGCGATGCCTTCGCCGCCGAGCGCGAATCGCGCAGGACCGCCAAGCAGTTTCCGAAAACGGCCTTCCTGTTCGGCTCCGGCGCTGGCCCGGCCGAGCCGAATTTCGGCGTTTTTGACAACTGGATCCACGAGCCGGCCTATCTGTCCGGGATGATCGCCGGAAAGATGTCGAAATCGGGCACGATCGGCACCGTCGCGGCGATGGGCATTCCGGAAGTGAACCGGCTGGTCAACGCCTTCTTTGCCGGCGCCAGGGAGGTCAATCCCAACATCAAGAAGAAGGTCGCCTTCATCGGCTCGTTCTTCGATCCGCCAAAGGCAAAGGAAGCGGCCGTCGCCCAGATCGATGCCGGCGTCGACGTCATCTATGCCGAGCGCTTCGGCGTCATCGAAGCGGCGGCGGAGAAGAAGATCCTCGCCATCTCCAACATGTCGGACCAGTCGAGCCTCGGCCCCGACACGGTGATCACCGGGCCGGTCTGGGATATGTATCCGACCGTCGAGCAGGCGATCAAGCTGGTCAAGGCCGGCGTCTTCACGGCGCAGGACTACGGCGATTTCTCGCGCATGGCCAAGGGGGGCTCCTACCTCGCGCCCTACCATAAATTCGACAAGACGCTGCCGGCCGAGGTCAAGGAACTGGTCGAGAAGAAGAAGGCCGAGATCCTCGATGGCAATTTCCGCGTCGACGTGGATGAGAATACGCCGGTCTCGGACTGAGAGATCCCTCCCCCTTGAGGGGAGGGTGGCCCGCAGGGCCGGGTGGGGTCCTCAGCGACGCGCTCCATCGTCTTAAGTCAAAGTCGAGGCAGCTGAGGTGACCCCTCCCGCCTCGCTTCGCTCGGTACCCTCCCCTCAAGGGGAGGGGTATCCGCGCCATCAACCCACCGGGAGCCATCTTGCCCGCCCCTCTCATCGAAATGCGCGGCATCTCCAAGAGCTTTGGCGCCGTCAAGGCGAACGAAGCCGTCGATCTCAGCGTCGCGCCGGGAGAGATCCTCGGGCTGCTCGGCGAAAACGGCGCCGGCAAGACGACGCTGATGAATGTGCTGTTCGGCGCCTATGCGCCTGACGCCGGCGAGATCCTGGTGCAGGGCCGGCCGGTGGCGATCAACAGCTCGGCCGATGCGCTTGCCGCCGGCATCGGCATGGTGCACCAGCATTTTCATCTCGCATCGCGGCTTTCGGTGCTGGAAAACCTCTTGATCGGCATTCCCGGCAGATCGGGCCGGATCGACCGGCCCGGCGGGCTGGCGCGGCTTGCCGAGATCGGCCGCCAGCACGGGCTGACGCTCGACCCGGACCTCCCCGTCGCGGCGCTGTCGGTGGGCGAGCAACAGCGGCTCGAGATCGTCAAGGCACTGTTTCGCGGCGCAAGGCTGCTGATCCTCGACGAGCCGACAGCGGTGCTGGCGCCAACCGAGGTCGACGGACTGTTTTCGGCGCTGCGCTCTATGGCGGCACAGGGGCTCGGCATCATCTTCATCTCGCACAAGCTCAACGAGGTGCGGGCGCTGACGCATCGCTGCGTCGTGCTCAGGCACGGGCGCGTTGCCGGCCGCGTCGATGCGCCGGCCAGCACGACATCTTCGGAGATGGCGCGGCTGATGTGCGGCCACGAGATCGTGCCGCCGGCCAGGGGGCCATCGACGCCGGGTGCGGCGGTACTGACGCTCGACGGCATCTCGACATCGCAGCATTCCGGCATGGCGCTGCGCGACGTGTCGCTGTCTGTACGTGGCGGCGAGATCCTTGGCATCGCCGGCGTCTCCGGCAATGGCCAGCGCGCGCTTGCCGAGGTTATCTCCGGCGTGCGAGCGCCCGATGCGGGACAGATGACGATAGCCGGCAAAGCAGTTTCGCGGTTCTCGCCGCGCGACGTGCAGGCGCTCGGCCTCGGCCGCATCCCGGAAGACCGTATGACGACAGGGCTGGTCACCAATCTGCCGCTCGCCGATTCCATGGTGCTGCCGCGCATCGGCACGGCGGCGTTCAGCCGCAACGGCCTGCTCAAGCCGGATGCGATCCGCGCCTTCGCCGAGGCGCAGATCAAGGCCTACGATATACGTTGCCCCGGGCCGATGACGCGCGCCGGGGCGCTTTCCGGCGGCAATCTGCAAAAGGCGCTTCTGGCGCGCGAACTCGCCTTCGATCCGAAGGTGCTGGTTGTTTCGCAGCCGACTCGCGGCCTCGATATCGGCGCCGCGCGCTTCATCCACGAAAAATTCCTCGACATGCGCGCCAAGGGCTGCGGCATCATCGTTATCGGCGAGGATCTGGAAGAGTTGCTGATGCTCTCGGATCGTATCGCGGTGATGTATGAGGGCCGCATCGTCAGCACGCTGGACAGCGCCGATGCCAGCGTTGCCAGACTCGGGTTGATGATGACTGGGGCGGAGGGAAAGGCTTGATGTTCCGTCTCGAGGCCCGCACCTCAACGCCCACCTGGTTCAATCTGGCGCTGCCGCTGCTCGCCATCGGGGCGGCGCTGATCCTGTGCAGCGGCCTGATCGCATTGGCCGGCGCCGGTGTCGTTGAGGCCTACGGCGTGATGTTTTCGGCGTCGCTGGGCGACAGCTATGCCATCACCGAAACGCTGGTGCGTGCCACTCCGATGATCTTCACCGGGCTTGCCGTGGCGGTCGCCTTCCGCGCCAAATTCTGGAACATCGGCGCCGAAGGACAATTGCTGGCCGGTGCGGTGGCGAGCTGTGCCGTCGGCGCCAGCCCGATGCCGGGTCCGCTCGCCATGCTGCTGATGGCGCTGGCGGGCGCCGCCGCCGGCGCGGCCGTCGCCCTGATCCCTGCGACGCTGCGGGTGAAATTCAGGGTCGATGACGTGGTCAGCTCGCTGCTGCTCAATTCGGTCATTTTCTACGCACTGATGGCGCTGATCGAGGGGCCATGGAAGGATAGTTTCAGCGGCTACCCGATCTCGCCGCCGATTGAGGATACGGCCAATTTTCCGGTGCTGCTCGAAGGCACGCGGCTGCATCTCGGCGTCGTCGCGGCGCTGGTCGCAGCACCCCTGATCTGGTTCGTGGTCGCGCGTACGACGCTCGGCTTCCGCATCAGGGTCATCGGCGAAAACCCCGAGGCGGCACGCTATGGCGGCATCAATGTCGAGCGGGTGCTGATTTCGACGGCGCTGCTGTCTGGCGCATTGGCCGGCCTTGCGGGCGTCGGCGAGGTCGGCGGCGTGCATTTCCAGGTGATGAGCGACATCTCGCCGGGCTATGGCTATTCCGGCATCGTCGTCGCCATGCTGGCGAGGCTCAATCCGCTCGGCGTGGTGCCGGCGGCGATTTTCCTTGCCGCGGTGATGACCGGCGCCGAGGCGATGTCGCGGGCGACCGGCGTTCCGGCCTTCCTCAGCGACGTTATTCAGGGAACGGCGCTGCTCGCCATGCTGGTGGCGCTGCTGTTCACCGCCTATCGCCTCCGCCGCGTGGGAACAGCCAAATGAGCGCGGTGCTGGAGCAGATATTCCAGGTCGGCTTCCTGGCCGCGATTATCCGCATCGCCACGCCGCTTGCCTTCGCGACGCTGGGCGAAATGTTTTCCGAACGCGCCGGGGTGCTTAATCTCGGTATCGAAGGCATCATGCTTTTGTCGGCAATGACCGGCTTCACCGCGGCGAGCCTCAGCGGCAGCCTCTGGCTTGGCGTGCTAGCGGCGGTGCTGACCGGGGCGCTGATGGGCGCCGTGCACGCGCTGTTCACGGTGGCGCTCGGCCTCAGCCAGCATGTCTGCGGCATCGGCGTGACGCTGTTCTCGTCGGGCCTTGCCTATTTCCTCTACCGGCTGATCTTCGGCCAGCAATCGGTGCCACCGAACATCAAGGGGTTCGAGACGCTGCCGATCCCGATCCTGTCCGGCATTCCGGTGCTTGGGCCGGCGGTGTTCAACCAGTTTTCGCTGGTCTACATGGCGATGCTGTCTATTCCCCTGGCCGCCGTCGTGCTCTACCGCACACCGTGGGGCCTGTCGGTTCGCATGGTCGGTGAAAACCCGCGGGCCGCCGATTCGGCAGGCGTCAGCGTCATCGCTACGCGCTTCCAGGCGGTGATTCTCGGCGGTGCCTTGATGGGGCTGGCCGGTGCCTTCCTGTCGATGGCGCAGTTCAACGCGTTCACCTTCGGCGTGGTTTCGGGGCGGGGCTGGGTGGCAATCGCACTCGTCGTTTTCGGCCGCTGGGATCCGTGGCGATCGGCAGGCGCGGCACTGCTGTTTGCCTTCGTCGACGCCTTGCAGTTGCGCATGCAAGCGAGTGGGCTCGGACACATTCCTTACGAGGCGTTCCTGATGCTGCCGTTCATCTTCACCATCGTCGCTATGGCGGTGATGTCGCGCAATGCGGTAGCCCCGTCGGCGCTGCTCAAGCCGTTCCGGCGCGAAGAGCGGTAGCGGCGCTTCGCCTTTCACATCGCGGTGAAGCCGTTGTCGACGAACAGATGGGCGCCGTTGACGAAGCTGGCCTCGTCGCTGGCCAGGAACAGGGCTGCCTTCGCGACCTCTTCCGGCTCGCCGATCCGTCCTTGTTGCGCCGCCATTGCCGCGTCGGAGACATCGACGCCGAGTTTGTCGAGATCGGCGACCTCGCGCAGGCCATGCGGTGTCCTGATGAAGCCTGGACAGACCGCATTGCAGCGGATGTTGCGGTCGCGGAACTCGACGGCAATGGCGCGCGCGAACATGTGGCAGGCACCCTTGGTAGTGTCGTAAAGCACCTCCATCGGCGTTGCCGCCACCGCCGAGATCGACGAGGTGCAGACGATGGAACCGCCGCCGGCGGCGATCATGCCGGGCAGCACGGCGCGCGTCATCAGGAACATCGAACGCACATTGACGGCATGCAGCCAGTCCCATTCCTGCAGCGTGGTCTCCAGGAAGGGCTTGATGACGATGGTGCCGGCGTGGTTGAACAGAACCGTGACCGGGCCGAATTTTTCCGTCGCGCCCGTCACCGCCGCTTCGACCTGCGCCTCATCCGATACGTCGGCGACCCAGTGCTCGGCGACATGGCCGCGTTCCCTGATTGCCGCTGAGGTGGCGGCAGCCGCTTCGCCGTTGCGGTCGATGATCGCCACCTTGGCGCCCTCGGCCGCGAAAAGCTCCGAGGCCGCACCGCCCATGCCCGTCGCGCCGCCCGAAATGATGGCGACCTTGCCGGCCAGTCTTGTGCCCATCTTTTGCTCCCTGCTGCCTTGCCGTGACGTCCCGGCTTTCCGCTGAAGCAGCGATGCTATCCTTCGTCCATTGGATCGCCAAGGAGCCACAGACACGTGGACCTGACATTTTCTGCCGTCATCCCGGCGTGCCTCAAAAGGCAGCGCTAAGCAGTAAAAGCACTAAGTTGTCCGCCGTTTGGAGAAAATTGTTCTAAGGATCGCGCGAAAATAGCACTCGACAAAGTCTACTGATTTTATAGATTAAGCGCCGAGACGGAGGTCGATATGTCCTATAGCCAGAACGCTCAGACTGCCCGCAAAGGCCAAAGGCTGGGTTCCGACCAGGTGTGGCGGCCGGCCTACGCCGGCGCTTTCGCCTATCTCGTCTTTGCCCTTGCGTTTGTATTCACCGGGGCAGTGGTACTGGGGCTGATCCCCTGATTGTCAAGGCTCTGATCATCGAGGCTTCCTCGGGATAGCGGCCTGCCGTTTGCAGAAATTCCGGAGTTGATGAACCGAATGCCGGTGCGCTTTTGCGCGCCCTGATTCCAACGTGATGGAGGAGATGGCAATGCCGATCGAGTTCACGCATGTTCCCGGTAAGATCCACGCTGCCGACGCCAGCTTTTTCTATGACTTTGTCGAGACCGCGACGAAGCTGTCACTGATCGAGGATGCCGGATTCCAGAGGATCGTCATCGACGACCAGGCCGGGCTGCTGACCAATATGGACCTTGCCGCCCAGACGCTGGACCGTACCTCCTCCCTGGAGGTCGTGCTCACGCATTGGGCGGGCGTGATCGAACCAACCGTGGCGGCGCGGCAGCTTGCTGCCCTCGACCAGAGAAGCGGTGGCCGGCTGTCGCTCAGGATGCTCAGCGAGCCGCTGAGCGACGACGATGCCGAGGCACGTCCGGCCGGCCATACGGTGGTCTGGCAACGCATCGACGAATATCTGGTGCTGCTGAAGCGGTTGTGGTCGAACGACAGGCCGTTCGACCATGAAGGCGCCTTTTACAGCGTCAAAGGCGGCTATGTGCCGCACAAGGGGCCGCATGGTGCCGACGTGACCATCCGCATGGGCGGGCAGTCGGGCACCGCGCTCAGGGTCGCGGGCAGGCATGCGGATGTGTTCGAGCTGGCGCCGGGCTCGCTTGCAGAAATCCGCCAGTCAATGGAGCGCGTACGCGGCGCTGCCGCCGAACACGGTCGGGCCGGCAAGCTGCGGTTCGCGCTTCCCGTCCGGATCCGTTCGGAAGACAAACCGGCCGCCTCCTGCCAGAAGGTGGTCGAACTTGCCGAGCCGCCGGCGCAGGTCGCGCTGTCGCTGCTTTCCTACGCCGCTTTGGGGATCAAGGAGTTCATGATCGTCGGCGTCGACAGGCCGCGCGAGATTGCGACTGCCGGCCGCGAGGCGATTGCACTGCTGCGCAACTCGCTGGCATGGCGCGAGGCGGATGCCCCTGCGTCAGGGACGTTTGCGTCACGCGCGATACCGGGCCCGCGAGCCGAGTGCTGAAGAGCCACCGTCGTCACGCACCTTGGCTGACGGACCCTACCACCATTCCGGGAAAGCCGCGTGAGCGGCCCTGGCCAGCGTCGGGATTTCCTGATCGGGAACGGAGCTGTAGGGCCAGAGCAGTCGCGGGCCGAGCGGCGCCCAGCCGCCGGCCGCCGCCATCGCCTTGTCGAGTGCTGCATCGCCGACATCGTAACGGGTGCGAAACGGTAGGACATGTGTGGCGAGGAAGGCCTGTATGCGGGCCTCGACCTCGGCAGCGGCGGCCGTGTCGGTGCGGATCATTTGCCACCATCGTACCGCGCCCTTCGGGTTGAGGCAGGCAACGTTGGAATAGCTGCCATGGGCCCCTCCAGCATAGCCTGTTGCCAGCGTGTGGC
This sequence comes from Mesorhizobium sp. M1328, assembly GCF_040318075.1. NCBI lineage: Bacteria > Pseudomonadati > Pseudomonadota > Alphaproteobacteria > Hyphomicrobiales > Phyllobacteriaceae > Mesorhizobium > Mesorhizobium sp. M1328. Next base: position 746,555 of record NZ_JAMYLO010000001.1, read on the forward strand.
CGGGGACGAAGACGGAAAATCCGTCCAGTTTGCGACGCATATCGGCATACCAGCCGGCGTCGCCGCCCGGCAGCTTGGCGCCGACCAGCGATGTCACGGCCGCACGCAGCCTGGCGATGGCGTCGAGCGTCAGGCGGCGCTTGGCGTGCGGCGGGTTGTAGAGCACCAGGGGCGTCTCGGGCGCAGCTTCGCAGAGGCCGCCGGCAAAGCGCATGATCTCGTCGTCACTGGGCGGCCACCAGTCGGGCAAGGTGAATTGAGCCGCCGTCGGGCGAAGTGCGGCGACCCGCGTCAGCCGCTCCAGCGCGACGCGCGGATTGGACTGGCTGATGCCGATCTGGAAAGGAAGGCGCGCGCGGCCGGCTATGGTTGCGACCAACTCACAAAGCCGGTCAAATTCGGGCTCGGTCTGGCAATGGAATTCGCAGGCCGTGCCATTGGAATAGACGCCGTCGACGCCTGAGGCGCAGAGCCGGGCGATCGTCTCTTCCGTCGCCTGCCAGTCGATCGCTCCGCGATGGTCGATGGCCAGCATCACTGCGCCCCAGACGCCGCGCGGCGCGTGTGCGGGCAAGCAGGCCAGGTGGTTGTTAAGGTCAGCGTGCACCGGCGATCTCGTGTTCGCGGCGGGTTTCGTTCGACGCAAAGGCAGCCTCGATAATGGCGATGATCTTGCGTGCATAGATACCGTCGACCGGCACCGGCGTGTCGTCGGCAATGGCATCGCGCATTGCGCTCCATTCGCGCACCAGCGCGTTATGCATCCAGTTCGGCTCAAAGGAACCGGGCAGCTCGGTCCAGACCGTCTCGCGGCCAAGCATCGTGCCGCGATCCATGTCGATGCGCAGCGTTCCCCGCTCGCAGACCAGATCCATGGCGTAGGTGGTGGCGCCGGTGCGATAGCCGACGCTCTGCACCTGGCCGATGCCGCCGCCGGCGAAACGCAATCCAAGCAGGGCGCTGTCGTCTGCTTCCTGGTCATGGAACTTGGCGCCGAGCATGCCGCTCACCGACACGACATCGTCATCCATCAGCCAGACGAGGCGGTCGAGCGCGTGGATGCCGGCCGTCAACAGCATGCCGCCGCCGGTCGTCTTGCGCAGATGCCAATCGCGGCGATTGTGCTCCATCCACAGCTTGATGATCCAGCTCGATCCGGCGAGCGGCCGGCCAAGCGCTCCTTCCTCCAGCTTTTCTCTGGCAGCCATGCAGGGCAGGGCGAAATGCATGAGGTGGGCGACCATCAGCTTGACGCCGCTCTCGGCCACGGCGGCATTGATCGCATCGCAGGCGGCCGCCGTCGGCGCCATCGGTTTTTCGAGCAGGATATGCTTGCCGGCCTTTGCAGCGCCGATGGCCATTTCGGCATGGAGATGGTGCGGGCTGGCAATGAGGACCGCGTCGACCTCCTTGTCGTCCAGCAGCCTTCGCCAGTCCGCGTAGCCGCGGCCGCCATGTTCGACGGTGAATTGCTGCAGCGCATCGGCATTTCCACGAGAGGCGGCAACGAGACGAATGCCTCCAACCTCACGGATTGCCCGCGCATGGGCTGCGCCGAAATCGCCGGCGCCGATAATGCCTATTCCAATCATCGTCCTGCCTTTTCATAAGCGGCGTCGATCAGCGACACCGCCGCAACATAATCCTCGATGGACGCGGACGGAGGCGCGTTTCTCGCCAGCCGGTCAAGCGTATCGCGCATGAACAGACGATAGCGCGTTGCCGGCAGCTCGACCGGCAAGTCGACGATTGCCGCATCGTCGAGCGTTGCGCAGATGGCATGGTCGCCATGATCGACCAGGGTCGCATTGGCACTGACGATGCGCCACTCGAAGTCACCGCCGGGGCGCATCGAAGCAAAGGTGTAGCCGGCCTCGACGATGAACAGCGCTCCGGCCTCGTCTTCCAGCACCAGAAGTACGTGATCCTCGACCGGGCCGGGATGGATGCGGTTCGCGATCGAAACGCTTTTCAGGCCGAGCTTGCCGGTTGCGAGGCTGAGTGCCGCGTCGACGCCGTGTATGCCGAGATTCCTCAACGCACCCCCGCCACCAACCGCCGGGTCGAGGACCCAGGCGACACCGTCGGCGATGTAGCGTTGCGGCGGGCCATTGACCAGCCGGAATTGGCAATGTGCCACTGCACCGGCGCGATCTTGCCGGCGCAGCCGTTCAAATGCCGTGACGGCCGGTCCGAAACGGTTGGGCAGGGGAACAGCGACAAAAGCCTGCTGCTGTCTGGCAATCTCGCGCAGCGCTATCAGTTCCCTCGTATGGCTGGCCGCCGGCTTCTCCAGGATCAGCGGTATCCCTGCCTCGATGATCGCGCGTGCCCGCGCCGGCACCATCGAAGGGTGCCCCATCAACAGGATCACATCCGGCGGGCTGGAGAGTATCTCCGCGAAATCTTCGATAAACGGCAGGTCGCGGTTCGCGGCGAACGCATGCGCTTGGCCAGGATCCTCGTCCCAGATGCCGGCGATCTCCGCACCGTAAAAGCGTGCGGCGTCGAGGTGCATTTCGGCGTGCCAGTGGCTCGAGCCGGCGAGGGCAATCTTCATTCGGAGGCAGCAGGTTTGTTATGGGCTTGCAGGATATCCTACAAGTAGCTATACGACAAGCGGCGGGCAGGCTAATCCGGCGGACGATGAAAGCAGTGGGATGGCGGAATTGAAGTCGATCGAACCGTTGAGCAGACCGCCGCTCCTTCACGTCACCGTGCAGGAAAGCCTCAGGGCCTATATCGAAAGCAACCAGCTCAAGGCCGGCGATCCCTTGCCGCCGGAGACGTTCCTGGCGCAGCGGCTCGGCGTCGGCCGCAACTCCGTGCGGGAAGCCATCAAGGCGCTGGAATCGATCGGCATCCTGGAGACGCGACGCGGCATCGGCGTGTTCGTCAAGGAGTTCTCGTTCAAGCCGCTGCTGGATAACCTGGCATACGGTTTGCAGGATTCGCTGCGCGACGTCGAAGAGCTGCGCGAAATCCGTCGCGTGCTGGAAACCGGCCTCATCGCCAAGACGATCGAGATGATCAGCGCCGAGGACATCGAGGCGCTGCGCCAGTTGACCGAGCGCATGCGGCAACGTGCCGAGCGCCATGAGAGCTTCGCCGAAGAGGACCAGCAATTCCATCAGCTGCTGTTCCGCTGCCAGAACAATCACATGCTGAGCGCGCTGATCGACATCTTCTGGATAGCGTTCAACAAGGCCTCGAATTTCACCAATCTCGACAATCCGACGCCGCTGGCGACATGGCGCGACCATCACGAGATCGTCGAGGCTGTCGCCGCCAAGGATGTCGACCAGGCGCGTGGGCGGCTCGACGACCATTACCGGGGAATCCAGCAGGTTATCGCCAAAAACCGAGCAAGCTGAAGAACAACCTGACTATGCCAAGGGAGGAAACCATGCGCATCAGGACTATCGCATTCTCAGTCGCCGGGCTGCTGCTCGCCAGCATTGCCCCATTGACCAGTGTCCAGGCACAAAGCGCCAAGACCATTGCGGGCGGCTTCGACGTCGGCCCCGGCGGTTTTCCCAAGAACTTCAACCCGCTGGTCGCGACGGGCGGCTACACCTGGCTCAGCACCTATTTTGAACCGCTGGTCATCTACAATGCCGGGCTAACCGATATCGAAGGCGACCTCGCCAAGGACTACAAGATCAGCGACGACCAGCTGAGCTATACGTTCAACCTGGTCAACGAGACCTGGCATGACGGCAAACCGTTCACCTCGAAGGACGTCAAGTTCACCCTCGAGCTTGCCAAGAACAAGGCCTCCGGCAGTCTGTTTGCCGCCCGCCTCGCCAACATCGCCTCGGTCGATGCACCGGATGACCACACCGCAGTGGTGAAGCTATCGAAACCGAACGGCTCGTTTCTATCGATCCTCTCGCAGCTGATGATCCTGCCGGAGCATGCCCTGGCCGCTCTGCCGCCGGAATCGCTGGCGACAAGCACCTGGTGGTCGACCGCTCCGGTCGGCACCGGCCCGTTCAAGTTCAAACGCTACGTGACCGACCAATACGTTGAACTGGCAGCCGATGACGATTATCGCGGCGGCAAGCCGAAGGTAGACGTGCTCATCAACCGCTATTTCGAGTCGCCGGCGGCGGCCGTCGCCGCGCTCCGCGCCGGCGAGATCCAGTTCACCTATGTCGAGCCCGACGATGCGGCATCGTTCAAGAGCGACAGCAATTTCAAGGTGATCGAAGGTGCCTCCTATGTGGTCAACTATATCGGCCTGAACCAGAAGGTCGACCTGTTTAGGGATATCCGTGTCCGCCAGGCGATTATGTATGCGATCGACCGCAACGCGATCATAGACAGCCTCTATGGCGGTGCCGCCAAGCCGGCCAATTGCGGCTATGTCGCGCCGCATCTGGTTCCCGCAGGCCTCGAACCCTATGCTTACGATCCGGTAAAGGCCAAGGCGCTGCTGGCCGAGGCGGGCTGGGACAAGATCAACGGCGACAAGCCGATCACCTTGCTGACCTATTACGGCTCGCCACAAGCGGCCAATGTGATGGCCGCTGTCCAGTCGATGCTGGCCGAGGTCGGCATCAATGTGGTGCCGCGGGTTGTCGATACGCCGACCTATAACGGCATCGTCTACAAGGAAGGCACGCCGGACTGGAACGCATTTCCGATGGTCTATGCCGGCCTGCAGAACGGCCCCAATCCAGCCGGCCTCAATCCCGGCCTCAACAAGTCGCAGATCCCGCCGGCAGGCTTCAACACCATGCGTATCGAGTTCGACGACCTGAGCACCGCGTTGGACGCCGCGCTCGGCCAGACCGATCCGGCCAAGCTCGACGCCTCCTGGCAGGAGGTCTGCAAGGTGATGAACAAGGAGCTGCCCTGGGCGACGTTGTGGGTGGCCAACCGCTATGGCGTGGCCTCCAACAAGCTGCGTGACTTCGTCTGGACGCCGGCGCCGGGCGGCGGCCCCTACGCAGCTCACCCCGAGCGCTGGGACATCCAGTAAGAACCCCGCAACCAAGCGAGCAGGCGGGACCACTTTGGCGCCGCCTGCCACCGCCACGGAAAGCCCATGTTGAGCTTCATCGCCCGCCGCAGCGCCACAGGATTGCTGATGCTGGTCGCGCTCAGCGTCCTCATCTTCATCCTGTTGCGGCTGGCGCCGGGCGATCCGATCGACGCCTACATCAATCCCTCTGTGCCGATGTCGGCTTCCGACCTCGAGGGCCTGCGCGAACGGCTCGGGCTCGATCGGCCGCTTCCCGTGCAATATCTCGCCTGGCTGCGTGCGGCGCTGAGCGGTGACTTCGGCTATTCGATCCAGCGCAGCGGCGTTGCCGTGCTGCCACTGGTCATGGATCGCATCGGCCCGACCGCGCTGCTGATGGGCACGGGCCTGGCGATCGCCATCGTGCTCGGCATTTCCGCCGGCATTTTCAGCGCGGTGCGCCGCAACGAACCGTCTGACATCGCGCTGTCGGTGCTGTCGTTCATCGGCATCTCCAGCCCGGCTTTCCTGACGGCGCTGCTTGGCCTCTATTTCTTCTCGGTGCTGCTGCGCTGGGCGCCGTCCGGCGGCATGCAGACTGCCGGTGCGCCGTTCTCGGCGACGGATGTGCTTGCGCACCTCGTCCTGCCCGCCTGCCTGCTGTCCATCGGCCATGCCGCGCTGATCATGCGTTACATGCGCGCCTCGCTGCTGGAAGTGCTCAACCAGGATTACGTGCGGACGGCGCGTGCCAAGGGCGTGCGCGAGTTCTGGGTGATCATCAAGCACGCGACCCGCAATGCGCTCTTGCCAGTCATTACCCTGATCGGCTCGACCGTCGGTATCGCCATCGGCGGTGCCATCTTCCTGGAAAGCGTGTTTAACTGGCCGGGCATGGGACTGCTTCTGGTCAACGCCGTCGGCACCCGCGATTACCCGGTGATTATGGGCGCCACCCTGGTGATCGGCGTTTGCGTCATCCTGGTCAACCTCTTGACCGACGTCGTCTATGCCGTCGTCGACCCGCGCATTCAGGTGGCTTGATGGCAATCACCGCGCCGGACCCATCGGTCGACCCGGCCGCCGTGTCGAAAACCAAAGGCCCGCTTCGCCGCGCGTTCGACCGCTTTTTTGAAAACCGTGCGGCGCGCGCCGGGCTTTTGATCGTCATTCCAGTCCTGCTGGCGGTTTCGACCTATCCTCTGTGGTGGCCGTTCGGCCCGAACGCCATCGACCTCAGGGCGATGAACAAGGCGCCGTCCGCCATTCATTGGCTGGGCAGCGATGGCGTCGGGCGTGATGTCATGGCCCGGTTGCTGCAAGGCGGGCGGATCTCACTGCTGGTTGCCATCTGTTCGGTCGCTATCTCGACCGTCATCGGCTTCCTGGTCGGCGCCGTCGCCAGCTTTGGCGGGCGTCTCGTCGACGGAATGGTGATGCGCCTGGTCGATCTGGCGATGACGCTGCCGCCGGTGATCTTCCTGCTAGTGCTGGCTTCGATTGCCGGCACCGGCATCGCCCCGACCATCCTGGTGATCTCGCTGCTCTCCTGGCCGGTGCTGTCGCGCATGGTGCGTGCCCGGCTGCTCGAACTGCGCGAGCGCGACTTCGTCGTCGCCGCCCGCGGCATGGGGGCGGGGCTGCCGCATCTGCTGTTCCGGCACGGCCTGCCCAACTGCATCGATATCCTGGTCGTCTACGCCACCTTGCAGATCGCCAACGCCATCCTGCTCGAGGCCGGCCTGTCCTTCCTCGGCCTTGGCATCGCGCCGCCCGAAGCCAGCTGGGGCAACATGCTCAATCTCGCCCGCTCCACCGTCGTGCTCGAACAATACCCGTGGCAATGGATGTTCCCCGGCGCCGCACTGGTGCTCACCGTGCTCGCCATCAATTTCATTGGCGACGGCTTGCGCGACGCATTCGACCCTCGTTCCGATCTCAACTGACCTCAAAGGTTCATCAAAATGCCCCTGTTTACCGGCGTCGTGCCGCCTGTCGTTACTCCGCTCAATTCCGACTTCAGCATCGATTTTGCGTCGTTCACCCGGACGATCGAAAACCTGCTCGACGGCGGCGTTCACGGGCTGTTCGTGCTCGGCTCGACCAGCGAGGTGGTCTTCCATGACGAGGCCGGCCGCAGGGCCATCATCGAGCACGCGGTGAAGGTCAATAACGGCCGGGTTCCGATCTTCGTCGGGGTGATCGATCCGACGACCGATCGTGTCATCAACCACGCCCGCATCGCCAGATCGGCCGGCGCCGACGCCATCGTCGTCACCGCGCCGTTTTATACCCGCACCAGCCAGTCGGAGATCGGCGATCACTTCCGCTATATCAAGGATGCGATCGACATTCCGGTCATCGCCTACGATATCCCGGTCTGCGTTCACATCAAGCTGGAGCGCAAGACCACGGTCGGCCTCGCCAGGGAAGGCGCCATCGCGGGCATCAAGGATTCCAGCGGCGATGACGGCAATCTGCGTTACGTGCTCAAGGACATGGCCGATGACCCGGGTTTCTTCGGCATGACCGGCTCCGAGATCCTGGTCGACAGCGTGCTGGCCATGGGTGCGCATGGCGTCGTGCCGGGCCTCGCCAATGTCGACCCGCATGGTTACGTCAGGCTGTGGAAGCTGATGCAGGCCGGCCAGCATGCCGAGGCCCGGGTGGAACAGGAGCGGCTTTTAAAGCTGTTCGAGATCGTCTGGATATCGCTTGGCAGGACAAGCGCCGGCTCGGCCGGCGTCGGCGCCTTCAAGGCAGCGATGAAGAGCCTCGGCATCATCGCCTCGAACACCATGGCGCGGCCGCAACGCAGCCTGAACGAGGAGGAAACCGCGAAGATCGACATGATCCTTCGCGATGTGGGGCTGCTCCGCTGAGTGTCGCGCCGATCCTCTCGATTTCCGGCCTGCGCGCGGTGTTCCGCATTGCGGGGCGCGACATCGCGGCGGTAGCGGACGTCGACCTGACGATCGGCTCCGGCGAGACGGTGGCGCTCGTCGGCGAATCCGGATCCGGCAAATCCGTCACCAGCCTGTCGATCATCGGCCTGTTGCCGAAAAGGGTCGGACATATTGCTGAGGGATCGATCGCGCTACGGAGCAAGAGCGGCACGGTCACCGAGCTGACCAGCCTCGATGGCGAGTCGTTGCGCAAGATACGCGGCAACGAGATCGGCATGGTCTTCCAGGAGCCGATGACCAGCCTCAACCCGGTCTACACGATCGGCGAGCAGATCGCCGAACCGATCCGCATCCATCTCGGCAAATCGCACCGCGAGGCAGAAGCAGACGCTGTGCGGCTGCTGGAGCAGGTCGGCATTCCCGATCCGAAGCGGCGGGCGCGGCAGTATCCGCACGAGCTGTCAGGCGGGATGCGCCAGCGCGCCACTATCGCCATGGCCCTGTCCTGCGATCCAGGCTTGCTGATCGCCGACGAGCCGACGACCGCGTTGGACGTCACTATCCAGGCCCAGATTCTCGATCTTTTGGCCGAGCTGCAGGCGCAGCGCGGCATGGGCATCCTGTTCGTCACTCACAATCTCGGCCTCGTAGCCGAAATCGCCGACCGGGTAGCGGTGATGTATGCCGGGCGTATCGTCGAAACAGGTCCGGTGAGCGAAGTGTTCACCCGTCCGCGTCATCCCTATACCGCGGGGTTGATGCGCTCGGTGCCGCGGCTCGGCCAGGCCACGGCGCTGAAGGCGGCGGGAACGCCGCTGCCGACCATTGCCGGCAATGTTCCCTCGCTCGCCTTGCTGCCCAAGGGCTGTTCGTTCGCGCCGCGTTGCCCGATGGCTATCGCTGCCTGCCGCGCCGCGGTCCCGCCATTGTTTGCGGCGACGCCGACCCAGCAAAGCCGCTGCCTGCGTTGGGAGGAGCTTTGATGGTGGACGCCCCCTTCCTTTCGGTCAAAAACCTGACCAAGCATTTTGCGCCGACAGCGTTCTCGCGTGGCCCGGTGGTCAGGGCGCTGGACGATATTTCCTTTGATGTCGCGCGCGGCCAGGTGGTCGGCCTGGTTGGCGAATCCGGCTCCGGCAAGACCACGATCGGCCGCTCGGTGCTGCGTCTGATCGAGCCGACATCCGGCCAAATCAGCTATGACGGCACCGACATCACCAGGCTGGGTGCCGCCCAGTTGCGCCGCCAGCGCCGCAAGATGCAGTATATTTTTCAGGACCCCTTCGCCAGCCTGTCGCCGCGCATGACGATCGGGCAGATCCTCACCGAAGGCCTGGACATTCAAGGCATTGGCAAGAAGTCCGAGCGGCGGGCGAAGGCCGAGAAGGCGCTTGCCGCGGTCGAGTTGCCGGTCGACGCCTATGACCGCTACGCCCATGAATTCTCGGGTGGCCAGCGCCAGCGCATCGGCATCGCCCGTGCGCTGACGCTCGAGCCGGAATTCATCGTCGCCGACGAGCCGGTCTCGGCACTCGACGTCTCGATCCAGGCGCAAATCATCAATTTGTTGCGCGACCTGCAGCTCCGGCTCGGCCTGACCATGCTGTTCATTTCGCACGATCTGGCCGTCGTCGAGTACATCTGCGACACGGTCATCGTGCTCTATCTCGGGCGCATCATGGAGGTTGCGCCGGCGGCCGAACTCTATGCCCGGCCGCAGCATCCCTACACGCGCGCGCTGCTGTCAGCCATTCCGTCGCTCGATCCGCTGGCCAGGCAAGGCCGGCAGGTGCTCAAAGGCGATATTCCCAGTCCGGCGAACCCGCCGTCGGGCTGTGTTTTCCGGACCCGTTGCCCGTTTGCGCTGGAGGCTTGCGCCGGGGCTGTGCCGCCGCTGAGGGCGACAGCCGAGGGCCATCTGAAGGCCTGCATCCGCGACGACATCGCTTAGGTTTTCTGCCCTCTGCCTACGGGAGAACTTGGGCGAGATGGACAAGGTCGTCGGTCACGAAGTCCCAGCTCTCAAGAGGCGAGAGATCGGTCGTCTGCGCCGGGCCATGCTCTCTTGGCCGAGCAACAAAGGCGGTTCCGATACCGCACCTTCGTGCCGCGGCCAGGTCGTTATTATGCGCGGCGACTAACACGGCCTCCGAAGGTCGCACCCCCAGGATCTCCACTGCGCGGAGATAAGCCTGTGGCGCAGGCTTGTAGGTGCCGAACACATCCGAGCCAAGGACGGTGTCCCAAGGCAGGCCGGCGCGCTTGGCCATATCCAGTAACAGCCGGGTATTGCCCCCCGAAAGGGCGCGATGATGAAGCGTTCCTTCAGCCTCGCAAGGCCTTTCAGCGAATCGGGCCACGGCTCCAGCCGGTGCCAGGCGAGATTGAGTTCCTCAAGTTCGGTGGCTGGCAGCGCGGATGGGGTCAGCCCGAACTGGATGAGAGTGGCGTCCAGATTCTCCCGGTTGATCACGTCGAGTGAAACAAAAGGCCGGTGCCCTGTCCGCACCGCCTCGGTCGAGGCGTCATAGCGCAACGCCCACGCATCGGCGAATTCACCCAGGATCGACCTGCTGTGCACCATTTCGCGCTAGGAAGGCGCCGGCCTCCCTTGCGATACCGCTGCGCCAGTCAACGACGGTTCCCAGAACATCGAAGAATAGGACTCGAGTAGTGGTCATATTGAGCTTCCCGGTCGGGGTTGCGGTGCGTGTCCTGCCGCATCGGTCGCGATAGGACGGATCGGCCTCGTCGAGCTGCTGATCAGATAATCGAGATGTTTAAAAGCCTGTCGCGACGGTGGTTCCCCGACCTCATTGAAACGACGTCGACGCCAACCCATATGCAATCCGCGTCGGATGTTTCCTCCCATTCGTCCGGCGCGTTCCCCTCTGAAGGTTTTCGACCTTCATATCTGGCCGGGCTTTGCAGCCCGGCCTTTTTTCTGCGGGGGTGGGTGAGCGAGCCGAGATCATGGGCCAGGCGTGCCCAGCGTATCGATGCGTTTCGCCAGCGCCGCGGGATCGCCAACCACGCGCAGCGTCTTCAACCGCGCGGTGTCGCCAGCGACGATCGAGACCGCTGAAGCGGCCACGCCAAGCGCCTTGGCGACCAGCCTTTCCAGCGCTCGATTGGCGGCCCCGTTTTCCGGCACGGCGCGGACGCGGGCTTTTAAATAGCTTCGCCCATCCGCCGATGTCTCGATCCCCTCCAGCCTGTCCATCGCCGCTTTCGGCGTCAGCCGGACGAACAGGTCGATGCCGTCGGTGCGCGTGCGGAACGGCGCGCTCATGGGACGCCTGAACTCAGACGACCAGCGAAAGCACGGTGGTGAGCAGGAACTGCCGGATGAAGAACAGGATCAGCAGCAGGATGATCGGCGAGATGTCGATGCCGCCGAGATCGGGCATGAAGCGGCGGATCGGCCGCAGCGCCGGCTCCGTCAGCCGATAGAGCATGTTGCTGATGGTATCGACGAACTGGTTGCGGGAGTTGACGACGTTGAAGGCGTAGAGCCAGGAAAATATCGCCGAGGCGATGATGATCCACCAGTAAAGGTCAAGCGCCATGACAATGGTCTGAATGAGGGCGATCATGCCGGTCTCCGATTGTTGCCGACATGTAGCCACTGTGGGGGAAAGCGGCAAGAGCCGCCTTCCGCCGCATGGCGAAGCCGGACCAACGGCCGAACGGCATTTCGGCAGCAAGCGCAGCCTTGACAGGAAACCGCAGCGGCCGATAAAAGCCCCATCCGCTGGACGGGGCTGTAGCTCAGCTGGGAGAGCGCGTCGTTCGCAATGACGAGGTCAGGAGTTCGATCCTCCTCAGCTCCACCAGCGGATTTTTCGAATCCCTTGCCTGCTTGCATGCCGAAGACCCGCTCATCGCCGGGTGGATTCACATCGGCGACGTAAAGGTCCTCTACACCAGTAGAGTATGCGGCCTATTGCCACTGCGCCTCATCCTTGCCAGACTTGGCCCGTCTTCAAAACCGAGGGGAATTCACTATGACCAGCACGACAAGACGTGATTTTGTAGGTCTTACAGGAGTGGCAGCGACTGCCCTGGTCGGTGCTGTTGCAACACGAGCTACCGCTGCTGAAACCGACGTATCGCCATCGTTCGACGAGGCTCTTCAAGAGTACAGTCAAAACAACACAGAAAGGACTAGATCAAAGCTGGCGATCTATGTGGTGCTTTCTCATCTGCACGCCAGCCTCGAGGAGGAATTTAGTGACCTTGGGCTAGAGCTGCCTTTAGGAAAAAAGGCCTTGCCATCGAATCTGCCGGCCAATTTCGAGGACGCGCAGGTTGCACCCCTTCCTTGGCTCTTCAAGCCCTCGGAAGTTACCGACCAGGAACGAAACGGCTATGCGACGATTGCAATGCGAATGAACGCAGTGATGGCAAGACACACCGCCGACGTGAGTATCGGGGTTTCGCATATCATGTCACACAAGGGATAACCGCGACCCTTGCCGGCGAGCACGGCACGTCAGGCGAGCACAACGCCGGCCGGCGATTTGTTGTTGCGGGCGAATCGATTACCTGTTTTCGCGAGGCGACTGCGCTGCGAGAGTCCTCACAATGGATAAATCCTTCCGGGACGCGCCGCGCGAGATAGCAAAGCTCTCGGCACCCCGGCCAGTGGGAATTGTCAGCCGTCCGCGCGTAGTGGCGCTGCTCTCGCAGGCCCTCGACAGCGGTGCATGCTGGCTGGCGGCGCCTGGTGGATACGGCAAGACCACCGCGGTGATCGACTTTCTGGAACAAGGCGGGCTGGAACACGGCGGGCTGAAGCAAGGCGAATCGGCGTACAACTGGTATCGCGTCGACACCGAGGACCAGGACGTTGCGCGCCTTTTCCACTATCTGACGCTGTCGCTCGACGGCAGGCATGCCGGCATGCCCGTCTTCGGTCCGGAATATGCCGACAATTCCGACGATTTCGCGCGGCTGTTCTTCCGCACCTATTTCTCGCGGCTTGATCCCGGCACGATCCTGGTCCTCGACGATCTGCATCGTGCCGACGCGCCAGGCTTCCGCCGGACGCTGGCGATCCTGTTGCGCGAACGCCCCAACACCATCCGCTGCATCTGCACATCGCGGATGCTGCCCGAGGGCGATGTCGCCGACCTCGTGCTGTCGGGACAGTTGCCGGTCCTCAACCAAACGCTGCTGGAGTTTTCGCCTGCGGAGGCACGCAACCTCGTCGCCGCCCGCTCGCAATCGCCGTCCGAGGTCGGCGACATTTCGGAGGCGCGCGGCTGGGCGGTGGGCCTTCTCCTGCTGGCCAACGCCGGAATGTACTACCCGCTTTCGCAGACCGGCCTTGCCGGAGGCGCCGGCCTTCGGGAGATTGTCGGACGTTATTTCCTGCGCGACATCGCGCCGGAGGACCAGGATCTGCTTATCAGGCTCAACCTTCTGCCGGAGATCAGCACGGAGCTTGCCGATGCGTTCCTGGGCTCGCCGCAGGCTGCTCGCCTGCTGGAGCGGCTGCAGCATCGCCAGCTGCTGATCACGCGCGACGGTCCGGGCGGCGCCGCCTTCCAGCTGCATGACTTGTTGCGCGAATACCTTGCCGGCCTGCTGGACTGGCGCGTGACGGAAGCGGACCGTTCCAGGCTGCGCGAGCAGGCAGCAAAGGTCCTGCACGAGGCAGGCAAAACCGACGCGGCAATCTTGCTGGCGTTGCAGGCGAGCGCCTGGCCGCTGGCACGCCAGCTCATTCTGGAGTGCGCTAACGGCGTTCTCTCGCAAGGGCGCCGGGCCAGCTTCGTCGAATGGTGCAACAGGCTGCCGTCCGACCAGATGGACGGGTGGGTCCATTATTGGCTGGGCGTTGCCTTCGCATCGGACGATGCGAAGGCCGAACCGCACTTCTCCAAGGCATGGCAAGCATTCGAGAACACCGACATGCGCGGCCAATGCCTGACCGTCGCGCGGGCGGTCGTGGTCAAGACCGCCAGCTGGCGTACGCATGAGGGGCTGGCGGAGTGGACGCGCCGAGCCTCACAGCTTCTTGCCAAGGGATTGCCGGATTTGGATCCGGAGGAACTCATGATGGTCAGGCTCGGCATCCTGCGGGCCATCGATTTCGCCGAACCTGGCGAATTCGAAGCCCACGACGCGAAGCGCCTCGTGAATGATATCCAGCAGCGCCTGATACGTCTGCCGATCGAGGATTCGGTCGAGTTGCGCCTGCTGGCAAGCGAAGCGCTCATCGACTACGCGACCTCGTCGGGGCATCGCGACATTTTTGCCAATGCCGTGGACAGCGTTGCCGCCGATCTCGAACATCCGGATATCCCGCCGCTGGTGCTCGGCATGTGGCTGGTGTCCTTTGGCTCGGCCAGCGGCCGTTACTTCCCCTATTCGCGGCGCGGCTTTGTCTACGACTCGGCCGAGGATGCCTTGCGACGAGCCACGACCATAGGGGAGCAACATGCCTTGCGGGGCGTCGAGTTCAGCGCCCTCTATCAGCTTCAATTGCTGATGAAGCTTCACAACAACTTCTCGGAGTTCAATGCGCTGGTTTCCCGCCTGGGCGAGATTGCGGACAGCAGGTTCACAACCCAGGTCGCGGTGGTCGCCGATTGCCATGCGGCGATGCACACGCGCAATGGCGACTTCGATAAGGCCTATCTCGACTGCGATGTCTTCATGGATGCCATCGAGCGGGCGAACGAGCCGATGATCGAACGCTGGCCGCATTACGTCACCAAATACCAGGTTCTGCTGGCCGATCGGCGTCCGGCGGAGGCCATTGCGCTACTTCAGGAAATCGTCGAAAGGCTGAGCGGCGGCCCCCGCCAGCGTGTCGAACTGAGCATTCTGGCCGCCCAGGCCCTGGAGCAGAAGTGGAACGGCGGCGCGCCCTATGGCGCTCGTCTGGCTGAATTCATGGAGGCGTTGCGCGAGGTAAACCCCTCCGCAATCCTGCTCAACCTGCCGGACTTATTGGCCGATCTGGTCGCCGACGCGCTGGAGCGAAAGATCGACATCGATCTCTGCCGCCGCGTCGTTCGGGCGCGATATCTGGTCCCGCCCGCTGGCCGACCCGCCCAGTGGCCTTGGCCGCTCAGGATCCACTTGATGGGAGGCTTCCGCCTCGAGATCGATGGCGCCGAGGTCGCGCCCGGTGCCAAACCTACCCGCGCGCTCGACATATTGCGCATTATCTGCCTGTCGAGGGACCAGGTCTGTTCTGTGGAAACCCTGCAGGATTGGCTCTGGCCCGACCTCGACGGCGACCAGGCCAAAGCGGCCTTGGAGCAGGCGCTACATCGTTTGCGCAAGTTGCTCGGGCAAGGCGAACTCGTAACGCTGAGAGAAGGCCGTTTGCGGCTCGCTGCCGACAAGGTCTGGATCGATCTGCAGGATTGGGAAGACCGGCTGAAACGCGTCCTGTCGGGCCGAAGAGACAGCGCAATCGAGGAGCAGGAGATGCTGCTGGAAGGCTTTGTCGGCCCGCTTTTCTCGAATGGCCCGACGCCCGCCTGGTCGAACGCCGCGGCCGACCGGGTGCGGGACGGGTTTGTGGAGCTTGCCGTGCGGATCGCCAAACACTGGCAGAGCCAAGGCAACGCGGATCGGGCACGCCAGGCGTGCCGGCGTGCCCTCGATTTCTACCCGGAATCGGCCAAACTCCATGGCACGCTCATCCAGGAGAGCCTCTCCAGGAACGACCATGCCGGCGCCATCGAGGATTACCGGCGCTATGAACGCGCGCTCGCTTCGACCGGCGATGACGAGCCCTCGCCTTTGCTGCGTTCGCTCGTGCGCCCGTTTCTCTAGACCGGTTCATCGTTTCACGGAAACGCCGAACCGCTCTATCTCTTATTTTTGCGCAATCCCGGACGGAAAACCGTTTCACACTTTTCCTGGAATTGCTCTGGCGCAGCTCGGAACTCCGTAAGCCGTCCGTAAGTCGCGGTCTGGGAACCTCGGCCCGTCGATCACAACCGATCGCCGGAGGCCTGAAGCCCCCGATACCAACACTCACAGGAAGGAAAAAGGTCATGCCGTATACTGCCAGAGCAACTTCGAGAGTGCGTGCCGGCGCCGCCCGCGCTGGAGCCACAAGACTTTCCGATCAGCTCAGGATCGGGCCTTGGTCGCTCCTCTCGCCGGAAGCCGTCATACAGCAAAAGTACAACTCCCTTGGAGGCGCCGGCTTCGCTGAGATCGACCGGAAGGACACTGGAAAAGCCTGGTATCTCAAGAATGGCTTATGCATTTGCTACAACGATGCCATGCACAACGCCTTTGAGATCCATGGCGAAATCTATAGGAAATGGATCGCACTTGGCGGTCTCGCGTGGGGGATTCCCTGCACCGACGAAACCGGAACTCCCGACGGCGTCGGCCGATACAATCACTTCAACAACAACACTGCCTCAATCTACTGGACGCCGAATACCGGTGCTCAAGCGATTTGGGGGGCAATTCGCGGCAAATGGGCAGCAATGGGCTGGGAGCGCTCTGTTCTCGGCTATCCGGTCACCGACGAAACCGGAACTCCCGACGGCGTCGGGCGCTACAACCATTTTGCCAACGCCGGCTCGATCTACTGGACGCCGAACACAGGAGCCAACGTGGTTTACGGCGACATTCGAAAGAAGTGGGAAAGCTTGGGCTGGGAGCGGTCATATCTGGGGTACCCAACCACCGACGAGACCGAATTTGCCGAAGCAGGCCGCGCCAATTTGTTTGAAAACGGCGGCATATACTGGTGGCCCGACACCGGCGCGATCGACCTTCGAGATGTCGTCGTCCACTATACCGGCCTCCATTGCTTCGGCGAGACCGACTGGGATCAGGGATCGAGTGCGGATGAACCATATGTCATCGTCAGCGTGACAACGCCGCAGATCGCCGACACCAAGCGCAGCCAGGTCTACGGCGACGTCGATGCCGGAGATACAAGACCCGACCTTATGGAAATCTATCGAGGCAAGCCCTACGGCATCAATATCGGTACGGTGCTGATGGAAAACGATTTTGGCGATCCCAACAAATACAAGGACGAGGTGCAGAAGATCGTCATGGGCGTCCATACGGCCGGTACGCTTGCTTTGGGCCTCATTCCGGTAGCGGGACCTATCATTGCTGCTATCGCCGGCCCGGCCCTAGGAACCTTGATGCCATCGATCGGCGGCGCCATCAGCGATCTCTTCGACTGGGGCGATGACAGGATCGGGAGCACGACAGTGACCATCTCCGCAAAGCAGATGGTGTTGCTCGCGGCACGCACGAACAATACCACCTTCAATGGGATTGGGTTCAAAGTGGAAACACCCCTGATTTCCGGCGACGGGGCTTCCTACAAAGCCTATTTTGGCTTTGTGCCTGCCTAGGCCAATCGCCCCGGCAAAAAGCTTGCCGGGACAATCAACTTACCAGCCCCGCCTTTCCGTTGGCGGGGCTGACAGTTCGCGACTGAGAGATTTATTTCCGTAGCGGTCGTCGCAAGGCTCGGTCCAGATGCGGCAGCGCCGATCAGCATAGCGGGCAAGCTGTCGTTGCCATCCCCCGCACAGCCCGTAGCGCCGCCATCAACCCGGCTCCTTCGGCCGGAACGATGGAGACCGCGTTAAGGCAGTCACCTCAACGACGCGGCCGCAGCCAACGAGGCCGAGCGGGACCGGCGGAAACCGGATCAGGCGGTGCGCAACCCGACGCCATGACAGCCGACATCAATCAGATGGAAAGAGAACGGTGACAAGAGCGGGCATGCATCACACCAGCCCGCGCTTGGCCATCATCGCTTCCGGGGAAGGCATCTTGCCGCGGAAGGCGGTGTAGAGTTCTTCCGGGTCCTTTGAGCCGCCGGCGGCGTAGATGTTCTTGCGCAACCGCTCGGCCAGCGCCGGGTTGAAGGGATCGCCTGTTTCCTCGAAGGCGGCGAAAGCGTCGGCGTCGAGAACTTCCGACCACATGTAGGAATAGTAGCCGGCCGAATAGCCATCGCCGGCAAAGATATGGCCGAAATGCGGGGTGCGGTGACGCATGGCGATGGTGTCGGGCATGTTGAGCCCTTCGAGCGTTTCGGTTTCGAAACCAAGCGGCTCTTGCGGCGCATCCCGCCGCGCATGGTAGGCCATGTCGACCAAGGCCGAGGCGGTGAACTCGACCGTGGCGAAGCCGGCGCCGAAAGTGCGCGCCGCCAGCATCTTGTCGACCAGCGCCTTTGGCATCGGCTTGCCGGTCTTGACATGCAGCGCATGCCTTTCCAGCACTGCCGGCACCGTCAGCCAGTGTTCGTAGAGCTGCGAGGGCAGCTCGACGAAATCGCGGCTGACCGAGGTGCCAGCGACCGATGGCCAGGTAACGTCGGTGAGCATGCCGTGCAGCGCATGGCCGAATTCGTGGAACAGGGTCTTGGCCTCGTCAACCGATAGCAACGCTGCCTCACCGGCCGGCGGCTTGGCGAAATTCATGATGTTGTAGATGACCGGCTTGGAGCCATCGCCAAGCTTGTAGCCGGATTTCAGCGCGCTCATCCAGGCGCCGGAGCGCTTCGAGGGTCGCGCGAAATAATCGGCAAGGAACAGGCCGCGCTCGCTGCCGTCGGCATTCTTCACCACGAAAACCCGAGCGTCCGGGTGCCAGGTGGCAATGCCCTTCTTTTCCTCGAAAGAAATGCCGAACAATCGCGTTGCAACGTCGAAACAGGCCTCGATGATGCGGTCGAGCTGCAGATACGGCTTCAGCTCGGCCTCGTCGAAGGCGAATTTCTCTGCGCGCAGCTTCTCCTGATAGAAGCGCCAGTCCCAGGCGGCGAATCTCTCGTTGCTGCCGGCCTCGGCCGCCAGCCGCTGCAATCCGGCCTGGTCGCTTGCGGCCTTTTCCACCGCCTTTTCCCAGACCGGATCGAGCAGCGCGTGCACCGCCTCCGGCGTCTTGGCCATGGTATCGTCGAGCTTCAATGCGGCGTAGGAAGGATAGCCGAGCAGCTTCGCCTTCTCGGCGCGCAGGCGCAGCATGTCGCGCACCACTTCCGTGTTGTCGGTAGCGCCGCCATTCTGACCACGCATGATGAAGGCGCGGAACGCTGTCTCGCGCAGGTCGCGGCGTTCTGAGAAGGTCGAGAACGGCTCGTAGATCGAACGCGACAAAGTGACCGCGTAGCGGCCCTTCTGGCCGCGCATCTCGGCGGCTTCCGCCATCGAGCTTTTCAGGAATTCCGGCAGGCCGGCAAGGTCAGCCTCATCGAGGAACAGCGCCCAGTCGCGCTCGTCGGCAAGCACGTTCTGGCCGAAATTGGTGCCGAGCGACGACAATTCCTCGTTGATCGAGGCGAGCCGCTTCTTGCCTTCGGCGTCGAGCCTGGCGCCGGAGCGGACGAAGTTTTTCCAGGTCTTTTCCAAGACTCGCAGCGTTTCGGCATCGAGCTTCAAGGCATCGCGGCGCTGATAGAGATCGTCGATGCGGGTAAACAGCCGCTCGTTCATCGAAATCGCCGAGAAATGCCGCGACATCTTTGGCGAGATGTCGCGCTCCAGCGCCTGGATCGCCTCATTGGTGTGGGCGCCGGCGCGGCACCAGAAGATCGAGGAGACATGGTCGAGCGCCTCGCCGGCAAGCTCAAGTGCGGCAAGCGTGTTTTCGATCGTCGGCGTCCGGGTGTTGCCGGCAATCGCCTCGATCTCGGCTTCATGCGCCTTCAGGGCGGCGTCGAAGACCCGAGAAAAATCGCCATCGCCGATGCGCGTGAAATCGGGCAGGCCGAGCGGCCCTTGCCATGCGGTCAGCGGATGGGCGGCGAGGTCGACGGTGGACGGCATGGACAAACTTTCGCTGAGTGGGAGGTGGATCGTCACCGATGTAAGGCGGCGGCCGGCTCCACGCAACAGCGCCTGGTAGTGCTAAAGCGTGGCCACATGGTGCTGCGAGTATCGTTCGAGCCGAATTCAATGCCTACCAAGATATTATCTTGTAACATGCATTTTATTTCGACGGAGGCTTCCACTCGCATCCTGACACCATCCAAAGGAACCTTAATGAGAGTAGAATTCCATGGCCTCACCTTCGACCTGCCTGCCGGATGGGTAGACATAGCCGGCGATCTTCCTGAGGGATCGCCACCTACCTTAGCCAAAGAAACGGACGGCTGCGGCGCGATTCAATTCTCAATTGCGAAGTATCGTGGCGGAGAAAAACCAAACGTAGACTTTAACGCTCTGAGAACGTTTATGCTCCAGTTTTGTCAGAATAATTCCATAGATGCAGGGAATATCACAAAGAACGAGTCCGAAAACATAATCTCTGTTGGCGTATTGTCCGACACCGATGATCAATTGTTGTCTGCCTGGTATTTGTCGAATGGGAATGATGTTGTATTCATGACATACCTTGGTATGGCTAATGATACAGATTGCCTGAAAGAATTGGACGTTGCCCGAGCAATCGTGTCGTCTATATCGTTTTAGAGACCTCGATATTGGGTGGAATTACGGGAACTACGATGACAGTGCGCTTTTTAGACGCGAAATAACATCGGCAATTCCAGCGCCCGTCACCAAAAAAGCCCTGGGCGGAAAACTCGGTCAGTAACCGTCGCAGTTTTCGGCGATCGCGGCTTGCGAACTGGCGGTGATCTGGTCGTTGGCGACCGCAAAGGTCTCCTGCATCAGCATGTCGTTGCTGGGAAAATCATAGCAGGCGATCACAGTGGTGACGCCGCCTTCCGATTTCTCGATCCGATGGCGGATTTCGGCCCCGGCGACGGCGCCTTGCCACTCGGCGATCGAGGCGATGAATTCCTGCTTGCTTTGCACGACGCCGAGGTCATCGAGCTTGATGCGGACGTTGTCGGCGAGCAGGTCCGACAATTCGCTGCGGTCGGCGACGAGCAGTGCCGAATACCAGCGGTCGATGATCGCGCTGTCGTCGGCACGGGCGAAATCTGCCGAGCAGAGCAGTGCCGCAGCCGCGAACGCGTCCCGAAGTCGCACCATGCCCAGCCTCCTACTCCGTGTCGGGCCGCTCGAAATCGCCGGTGTCCTTGTTCATCACCCAAAGCTCGCCGGTCGAGATGTCGAACCAGGCGCCGTGCAGCGACAGCCGCCCCTTGCCTTCGAGGATCGAGACGCAAGGGAAGGTGCGCAGATTGGCGATGGAATAGCGGATCGAGATGCGCTCCAGCGCCGTCTGGCGCTCGGTCGCGGTCATGAAGGTGCTCGACGATACGGTCTCGGCCGCCGGCGCGATCAGGCTCATCCATTTGCCGATGAAATCACCCGGCGACAACGGCGCGGCCGTGGTGTCGAGTGCTGCGCGGATGCCGCCGCAGCGGCCGTGACCCATCACCACGATGTTCTTGACCTTGAGGCTCTGCACGGCAAATTCGAGCGCCGCCGATGTCGAGTGGAACTGATCGTCGGGCGCATAGGGCGGCACCAGATTGCCGACATTGCGCAGCACGAACAACTCGCCTGGCCCGGCATCGAAGATCGCTTCAGGCGCGGCGCGGGAATCGCAACAGGCGACGATCATCGTTTCCGGTGCCTGGCCCTCCCGCGCCAGCGCGCGATAACGCCCGCTTTCGGTGAGATACCGACCGCTCATGAAACTGCGATAGCCGGTGAGAAGATGCTCGGGAAGGTGGGGCATGGGCAGCGGCGGGAGCCTTTCCGGGTTAAAGGCACGGTTCAATCCCGAAAGGCTCTAGCGCATCGGCCCGAAAATCGGAACCGATTTTCGGAAGGCGGGATGGCGTGGTTTCGACGTGCCAGCCCGTACTTTGCATACAGGTGAACGAACGGCGCCATTAATCGGCCTCAGAACCGCAGATTGGCGCCGGCGCGCAGCAGAAGCCAGTAGAACAGGGCGGTCGCGCCGACCGCGAGCAGCATCGCCAGGAAGAAGCCGCTGGGGCTCTCGGTGAATGGCAGCCCGCCAGTGTTCATGCCGAAAATGCCGACGATCAGCGTTCCCGGCAAAAGCAGCGCGCTCATCACCGCCAGCGCCTTGAGGCTGCGGTTCGATTCGTCGGCAAGCTCAGCCGCAAGCTCCTCCTGCAGCAGCCTTGCCCGGTCGTTGATCATGACGACCTCGCGGTCGAGCCGTTCAAGGCGCGCAGCAAGCCGGCGCAGAACTTCATGTGCGCCGGCGGAAAGGTTCCACGCGGAACGGTCTTCATCCTGGAAAAGCGCTGCCAGGGCCGAGATCGGCCGATGCAGGGATACGGCAAGGCGGCGCACATCCTTCAGCTGCCGTCTTTCGTCTGCAAGCCGCTCGGTCACGAGATGATCCTCGACTGCGTCCAGGCGCTTCGTCGCCGCGGCGAGCCGCAGGCTGGTGGTCTTGCAAAAAGCCATGACCAGCGTTTCGAACAGCTCGAATGCCGTGGCCGGCCGCAGCCCCGCGGCAAGGGCAGTGTGCACTTCCTCCACCGCCGCCAGCGGATGCCGGCGGCCGGTGACCAGCAGCCGCTCCGAGACCGCAAAATGCAATCTGCCGATGGTCGTCGACTGATGGGCGATCTCGCCATGCAGGTCGGCCGAAATGCCGTGAACGACGCCATTCTCATGCGCCAGCACCAGGCTGTCCTCATGTCCTTCGAGGATCGCATGAGCCGACGCCGGCAGCGCGCAGGCGTGGCTGACCCAGGAATGGGCGCGCCGGTCGACTAGGTCGACATGCAGCCAGACCCAGCCGTCCGCTGAGGCCAGCGCGGGTTCTATGTCTCGGGGCGCCAGCGGTTCGGGAGCTTTGCCGGGAGCGGCATGATAGGCCCAGACCAGCCCAGGAGTATGGTGCTGATCGTCCGCGGCGAGCAATGTCAGATGCGATGCGTCATTCATGGCCGGCCGAAACGATGCACGTTCAGATGATCCGGGCGGCGCCGCGACATTCTGGTCAAACCCTGCCCCCGCTCAGAATACCTGGCGGAAGATGACGAACAGCACGAAGGCAAGACAGATGGAGGCCGGAAGGGTCAGTATCCAGGCCATCAGCATGTTGCGCACCGTCGACCATTGCAGGCCCGAACCATTCGCCGCCATGGTGCCGGCAACGCCCGACGACAGCACATTGGTGGTTGAGACCGGCAGGCCGAGATAGTCGGCCGATGCGATCGTCGCCATCGCGACAAGCTCGGCGGACGCGCCCTGGCCGTAGGTCAGATGGCTTTTGCCGATCTTCTCGCCGACGGTGACGACGATGCGCTTCCAGCCGACCATGGTGCCGAGGCCGAGCGCCAGCGCGATGGCGACCTTGACCCAGAGCGGGATGAACTTCGTCGCGTTGTCGACGGCCTTATGATAGGTCGTCACCGCCTTCAGGTCGTCTGCCTGCATCGGCAGCAGCTTCCTCTTGTCGATCAGCTTCAGCGCTTCACCGGTAAGATAGATGTTGTTGCGGGCGTTGCTGACCAGCGTTGTCGGCAGCTTTTCCACGGACGGATAGGGCGACAACATGGCGCTGGTGTCGTGGACGAAGCTCTGCAGGGCAGGCGTGGTCTCGTCCTTCCAGGTCTTGGTGCGAACGGCGTCGCCGACCACGGTCGCCGCGTCGGTCACAGCGACGCCGGGCTTGACGTATTTGCCGAGTACCGTTTCGACCTGGGTCGCCGCGGATTTGTAAGCTTCGAGATAGTTCACGTCCGGTGTGCGGTTGAGCGCGAAGGCGGTCGGCACCACGCCGATCAGGATGAGCATGATGAGGCCCATGCCCTTTTGCCCGTCATTGGAGCCGTGGGCAAAGCTCACGCCGGTGCAGGTGAAGATAAGCAGCGCGCGAATCCACAGTGGCGGCGGAGCGCTCGACTTGGGCGCCTCGTAGAGCTCGCGGTTCCTGACCAGCAGCTTCATCACCAGAAGCAGCAGCGCGGCCAGGCCGAATCCGACCAGCGGCGAGATCAGAAGCGACAGGCCGACATTGGATGCCTGTGACCAGTCGACGCCGCTAGTGACGGAGCCGGCCGGGGCCATGAACTGGTTGGCGAGACCGACGCCGATGATCGAACCGATCAGCGTGTGCGAGCTCGAGGCAGGCAGGCCGAGATACCAGGTTCCGAGGTTCCACATGATCGCTGCGACCAGCAGCGCGAAAACCATGGCTAGCCCCGCGCTCGAGCCGACCCGAAGGATCAGCTCGACCGGCAGCAGCGATATGATGCCGAAGGCGACCGCTCCGCTGGCGGTAAGCACGCCGAGGAAGTTGAAGAAGCCGGACCACATCACCGCAAGCTCGGCCGGCATGGAATGCGTGTAGATCACGGTTGCCACCGCATTGGCGGTGTCGTGAAAACCGTTGACGAATTCGAAGCCGAGCGCGATCAGCAGCGCCAGGCCAAGCAGGATCCACGGCACCGCGACGGTGCTGGTCAGGTCCTGGCTGAGCGCGTAGCCGACATAGGCAAGGCCGCCCAGAACAATGACGGCAAAGGCCGGCAGAAACCATTTGCCGGTGCCGCTTGGCCGGTCGAGCGGATGCTCCGGCCTTGGAATTCCTGCCTCGCTTGAAACAATATCGACCATACCCACTCCTCCTGCGTTGCAGCAAAGAATGGGAGGACGCTATGTCGGCACAATGAAGCCTGTGTGACGGCAGGCACTTTGGGTCGACGCAAACGGGCGATCGAAGCGACCGAGGCAACTGAACCCGGCCGGCGCATTCCTGGACTATTCCGCGATCTCCAGCAGCGTCGATATCAGCAGCCGGCGCTCTTCGGCGGAGAGAATGTCCGAACCGAACAGGTTCATGCTGCGAAGCCCTTCGATGGCGAGATAGCAGACCAGCAGCGCCCTGAGGTTAGGAGTCTCCCCCTTCAGCCGCTGGAACAGCTGCCGCCTGAACGATTTTATCGGCGTCAGGAAATCGGGATCCTCGGCAATCGCCGAAAATATCCAGGACGCAGACGGTTTCGACTCCTCCGCATGCTCGGCCGAAAGCCTGATATAGGCCGCAAGCGGGCTCTCACCGCTGACACCGTTGGTGCGGGCGGCCTCAAGCGCCTGTTGGAACGCACTGAGGTAATCCTCCACCAGCGCCTGCATCAATTTCGCCTTGGTCGGGAAATTGTAGAGAAGACCACCTTTCGACACGCCGGCACGGCTGGCGACCGCATCCAGCGAAAGGCTGCCAGGACCCGTCTCGCGCGCCACGTCGGCGGCGGCGGCGAGAATCTTCTCGCGCGAATTTGCTCTGCGGGCCTTCATCAAGCGTTCCCCATTCATTAGCTTAGGCGGAATTGACAAGACCGTCCAGACGGTACAGTAAGATCGCCGTCATTTGAAATTGGGACCAGTCACAGGTATGTGTTCCGGTCGTCCGACCGTTATGCTGGGCCATGGCCGAGGGGACTGTTCGTGATCAAGCGCTTCATCATCGCCTTCATTCTGCTCGTGCTGGTGTGCGGCGGCATCGTCGGCTTCAACCTGTTCCGCGACAATGCAATCAAACAGTTCTTCGCCACCATGAAGCCGCCAGCCGCGACCGTGTCGACGGTCATTGTCAAACCTATGTCCTGGACGCCCGGCATCGAGGCGATCGGCACTGTCAGTGCCGTACGCGGTGTCGACCTCACGGTCGAAACTGCCGGCATCGTCAAGGACATCCTGTTCCATGCCAATCAGAAGGTCGCCGCCAACGCCGTGCTGCTGCAGCTCGACGATGCCGTCGAGCGAGCCGATCTCGTTGCGTCGAAGGCGCAAGCCACATCCGACCAGACGACGCTGATGCGCGCTCTTGAGTTGCAGAAGCGCGGGGTCGGCACCGACGCTACGCTCGACACGGCGCAGGCAGCAGCATCGGTCTCCGCCGCGCAGGTAAACAAGCTGCAAGCGGTGCTCGACCAAAAGCAGTTGACGGCCCCCTTCAAGGGTACCGTCGGTATTCCGAAAATCGACCTTGGGCAGTATCTCACACCCGGCACCGCTGTGGTGACCTTGCAGGACATGGATACGATGCGTGTCGATTTCACCGTGCCGGAGCAGCAGCTTCCGCAGCTGAAGATCGGACAGACGGTGCGGCTGGGCGTCGGCGGCGGCGACATGCCGTTCGCCGGTAGCATCCGCGGTATCGATCCGAAGATCGACCCGACGAGCCGGCTGGTGACGGTGAGGGCGGAGGTTGGCAATCCGGAAGGCAAGCTGACGCCGGGCCAGTTCGTCCAGGTGCGCATCGAACTGCCCGAGGAGAACAACGTGCTGGCGCTGCCGCAGACGGCACTGACTTCCAGCCTGTACGGCGACTTCGTCTTCGTGGTGCGCGCGGCGAAATCCGCCGAAGCCAACGGGGCGGCTCCCGAGGCGAAGCCGGAGGAAAAGCCGGCTGCAGATGCTGCCAAGCCCGCAGCCGAAGCACCCGCGGCAAAACCCGAAGAAAAGCCGGCCGCTACCCCAGCCAAACCGGCAGCGGAAGCCAAACCGGCAGCGGAAGAACAGAAGCCACAGCTCGTGCTCGCCCAGGTGTTCGTCAAGCCAGGCCGCCACAACGCCGGCCTGGTCGAGATCCTGGAAGGCATCCAGCCCGGCGACGAAGTCGTTACCGCCGGCCAGAACCGGCTCTCGAACGGCATGTCCGTTGCCGTCGACAACACGATCGATCCGAGCAAGCCAGGGAACCAGCAGGCAGCCCAGCAATGAGCTTTTCCGACCTCTTCATCCGCCGCCCGGTCCTTTCGACCGTGCTTGCCTGCATGATCCTGCTTCTGGGTTTTCAGGGCATTTTCAACCTTTCGATCCGGCAGTATCCAGAGGTTGAAGAAACGGCCATCACGATCACCACGGCCTATCCCGGCGCCAGCGCCGACCTAATCCAGGGGTTCATTTCCGCGCCGATCGCGCGTGCCGTCGCTTCGACCGAAAACATCGATTATGTCACGTCGTCGAGCCGGCCGTCCTCCAGCACCGTGACAGTGCAGATGAAGCTCGGCTCCGACCCCGACGTCGCGCTGAACGAAGTCTTGTCGAAGGTTCAGAGCGTTCGCGGCGATCTGCCGGACGAAACCAAAGACCCGGTGATCGTCAAGGGCACCGGCCAGCAGTTCGCGATGATGTACATCTCGATGCAGAACCCGAACATGACGCCGGAACAGCTCACCGAATATATCGAGCGTGTCGTGCGGCCGCGTATCTCGACGGTCGAAGGTGTCGCCGACGTGCAGATTTTCGGCGCCGCCGAATATTCGATGCGTGTCTGGATCGACCCGATCAAACTGGCGGCGCGCGGCGTGACGGCGGCGGAAGTGCTGACGGCCATCAACGAATCGAATTTCCTCTCTGCGCCCGGCGATACCGAAAACAAATATGTGGCTTCCTCGATCACGGTTCGCTCGACCCTGCAGACGCCGGAGGCTTTCGCTGCCCTTCCGCTCCGCTCGAAAGACGGCAATGTGGTGAGACTGCGCGACGTGGCCCGCGTCGAGCTCGCCGCGGTGAGCACCGACACCAGGGTCACCTTCAACGGCAAGCCCGGCATCTTTCTCGCCATCTTTCCGACGCCGGCCGCCAATCCGCTGACCACCGCGGCGGCGATCCACAAGATTGTGCCGACCATCCAGGAGACGCTGCCGCTCGGCATGACGATCGAGATCGTCTATGATTCGACCGAGCAGATCAGCGCGTCGATCGAGGAGGTGTTCAAGACCATCGGCGAGGCGGTCGCCATCGTCATCGTCGTCATCCTGCTCTTCCTCGGCTCGTTCCGCTCGGTGCTGATGCCGATCGTGACCATTCCGCTGTCGCTGATCGGCGTCTGTTTCCTGCTGTTTTCTTTGGGTTATTCGATCAACCTATTGTCGTTGCTGGCCATGGTGCTGGCGATCGGACTGGTTGTTGACGATGCTATCGTGGTGGTGGAAAACATCCACCGCCACATGGAGGAAGACGGCTTGTCGCCGATGCAGGCGGCCTTCAACGGCATGCGGGAGATCTCGTCCGCCGTCGTCGCCATGACGATAACCCTGGCCGCGGTGTTCGCGCCGCTGGCCTTCACCGGCGGTCTGACAGGCGCACTGTTTCGCGAATTCGCGGTGACGCTTGCCGGCTCGGTGGTGCTTTCGGGTGTCGTCGCCCTCACCATCACGCCGATGATGTCGGCACGTATCCTGAGGTCCGGCTCGCACAGCCGCTTCCAGCGCATTGTCGACAATACGTTCGGGCGCGTCGAACACGTCTATGAGCGGCTGGTCACCGGTTCGTTGAACTATCGCCCGGTGACGCTGATGATCGTCCTCGCGCTGGTCGCCACCACCGGTTTCATGTTCACCAAGACCTCGAGCGAACTGGCGCCGGAAGAAGACCAGGGCTTCTTGCTGTCTATTGTGAACGCGCCGCGCTATGCGACGTCGGACTACACCGAGACCTATGTGAACCAGATTCTCGGGCTGGTGAATGATATCCCCGAAACCAGGGCGCGGTTCTCCGCCGTCGCGTTCCAAGGCCCGACGAACAGCGCTTTCGTCGGCTTTGCGTTCAAGGACTGGGCCGAGCGCGCGCGCAGCTCGAAGGAACTTCAGGAAGACATCACTGCCCGCCTTGCCAAGGTGGCAGGCGTCGAGGCTTTCGTCTTCGCGCCGCCGACGCTGCCCGGCTCCGGCGGCGGCCTGCCAATCACAATGGTGGTGCGCTCGACCGGCGAGGCCTCCCAGGTGTACGAGGCGGCCGAGAACATCAAGAACAAGGCGCAGGCCTCCGGTCGCTTCCTCGCCGTGCAGAATTCGATGTCCTACGACGCGCCGGAAGTGACGGTGACGATCGACCGCGATCGCGCCGCCGCGCTCAACCTGCCGATCGCCGACATCGGCCGGACGCTGACCCTGTTGGTCGGTGGCGCCGAGGTGGCGCAATTCGACCGCGAATCCAACAGCTACGACATCATCCCGCAGGTACCGCAGCAATTCCGCGACAATCCCGAAAAGCTGGGGGAGTATTTCGTGCGCAGCGTGTCGGGCGAGATGGTGCCGCTCTCGGCGGTGGTGAAGATCTCGACCAACGCGTCGCCGGCCGCCATCGAGCAGTTCAACCAGTTGAACTCCGCCACGATTTCCGCTCTGCCATTGCCCACCGTCACCACCGGTGACGGGCTGAAGACCATCGAGGACATCGCCAGGGAAAGTCTGCCCGACACGTTCTTCATCGACTATACCGGCCAGTCGAGGCAGGAGAAGCAACAGGGCTACACGATCATCATCGCCTTCGCGGCGGCTGTGCTCGTCATCTACCTGGTGCTGGCGGCGCAGTTCGAAAGCTTCCGCGATCCGTTGATCATTATGATGGCGGTGCCGCTCTCGATCTTTGGCGCGATCGTGCCGCTTAATATCGGGCTCGGCACGCTCAACATCTACACCCAGGTCGGCTTGATCACGCTGATCGGCCTGATCACCAAGCACGGCATCCTTCTGGTCGAGTTCGCCAACCAGCAGCGTGAAATGCACGGCATGCGGCGGCGTGATGCGATCATCGCCTCGGCCAAGGTGCGGCTGCGGCCGATCCTGATGACGACGGCGGCGATGGCGCTCGGCGTGGTGCCGCTGATCATCTCCAGCGGCGCGGGTGCCGCGGCACGCTATTCGATGGGCCTGGTGATCTTCACCGGCATCCTGGTCGGAACCATGTTCACGCTGTTCGTGGTGCCGATGTTCTACACCTTTATCGCCAGCAAGGACCTGCCGCATCACGCCGAAAAGCCGGATCCGAAGCTGATGCCGGTAATGCCGAATTAGACTGCGCTAATAAAGAAAGGCCGGATTTCCGGCCTTTTCCTGGGAGCGACGAGAAGCATCGCTCATTTGACGATGACGATGCTGGTGTTGGCCGGGCCGAAGACCTCCACGAGCTGGTAGAAATCGGCGGCGTTGTCCGGATGCAGACGCACGCAGCCATGCGAGGCTGGCTGGCCGAGGCGCTTGATGGCGCTTGTCGCATGTACGGCGTAGCCGCCGCTGAAGAACACCGAATGCGGCATCGGGGCGTTGTCGTATTTCTTCGAATACCACATTTCATGCATGCGGGTCGGCTTGAACGAACCGGTCGGCGTGACGTGCGTCCTGTCGCCGGTCGAGACCTTCCAGGCGAATGTCGGCCGGCCGTCGACCAGGATTTCCATGGTCTGCTGCGATAGCGACACACGCGCGACGATCTTGTTGGCGGCGGCGTGGGCTGCACTGTTGCCGGCACTGACAAGCAAGGCAGCACCGGTGATGACGGCGGCGGCGATGTTGATGAGCTTGGCGGAAATGGCAGTGTACATGATGTCTCCCCTATTCTGCCGGTCGGGACCGGCTCAATTCGATGACCGGCTTATCGGGGCGTCATGTTTCAAGCTGATTTCGTTGGATGCTCGTTTCTGTTTCGATTCTGTTTCCCCTGGTTAACAGAAAAAGGTCCGTGCAAAGCGGCTTGCAGTTGCGCGACGTTGTCATGACGGTGGCGTGTTTGCCTAAGCAGATCGGCCAAACCGCGGCACGAATACGCGATTGCCTTTCGTTTGAGAGGAATTCACCTGACTCCGAAACCGAGCTGCAACAAAGCGCGGCCTTGGCGGCATGATCCGGATACAGCGAACAGGCAAAGTTGACCTAACGAAAACAGCCGGCAACGAACGATCGGAAGCCTACACTGTTTTCGCTACGGTCTGGATTGGTCTGGACAGTTTCCAGCCTGCGCGTCGACCGGCTCAAGCCCCTCTGGCGGGGGCGGCTTAGAGCCGTTGAGGATGCGCGGCGCCTCCGGCAACTTGCAGCCGAGAGGACCGAAGGCCCGCGCCGCAACGGGGGGCTCCGCTGGCGGCGCGGGCGCTTCGGGGGGTCCCCTGAAGTGCCCGCAAATTCCAATTTTGAGGAACGAACAGGATGAAAACGAAATTCGCCGCTTCCGTGCTTTCTGCCTTGCTCTACGTGCAGGGCCTGCTCGGCATTGCCGGCCTCGCCACCGTGCTGCTGAAGGAACGTGCCCATGCCGGCGAGGTCAGCTCGAACAATGACATGCCGTCCGGCCCGTCGCTTCTCGTGGTGCGCTGAAGAGCATCGGACCCCAAAGTGGAAACCGGTTTTGGGAAAACCCGATGCTCAAAACAAAAGGGTGGGTGCCCTGCATTCAATCGGCGAATTGCGTAGGCGGATCGAACCGGTAACCCGCACCTCGTATGGTGGTGATGGTTTCGGTATCGAGCTTGCGGCGCAACCGCACGATGCGCGAATCGATCGACCGGTCGAAGGCTTCGGCATTTTCGGCGGGTGCGGCGGCGATGATGTCGTCCCGCGTCAGCACCTTGCGCGGGCTGGCCAGGAACAGCCTGAGCAGCGCCACCTGCCCCGGGGACAGCTGTTCTTCCGTGCCCGAGCGGTGCATGACGATGGCCGATCTAAGATCGACGGTCGCGTTCTCCAGCACGATCAGTTCCCCGGCGCTCCTGCCGCGCCGAGCCAGAAGGCCGCCGACGCGAGCGGCAAGCTCCCTGACATTGAGCGGGCTTTCGACGACGTCGGCGGCGCCGAGTTCGAGCGCGAGAACCTTGTCGACCAGATCGGCCGGTCGGCAGATCAGGATGAAATCCGGTCCACCTTCGCCGCCATGTCGCCTGAGCAGGTCGCGCCCCTCCGCCTGGCTGACGCTGTCGCCGACAACCACGACGTCGATGCCCTTTTCCGAAAGCAGCGATTCGGCTTCCCACGGCTGTCGCGCCGCACGGACGTCATGACCGCGCCGCTCGAGATGATCGGCGAGATCGGTCGCAATTACTTCAGCGACGGAAACAAGCGCGATGACGGAACGTGCAGCCATGTTTTTCTACCCCGCAAACGGCAACCCAAGAAGAGTGCTGGACATCATGTTTATACCCAATCTACTTTCCGCTGAAAGCGGGAGCGAAAGCATCGTGCGGGCACGAATTGTCATTGTCGAGGACGAGCCAGACCTGAGGGATGCGGTCGCCGAATATCTCGGCGCCAGCGGCTATGATGTGGCCACGGCCGAAAGTGCGGCGGCGGCGCGGGACCTTTTGGAAACGCAGTCCTTCCATCTGGCCATTCTCGACATCGCCATGCCGGGCGAGGACGGCCTGTCGCTCGGCCGTTGGATGCGGTCGAAAATGCCGATCGGCATCATCTATGCGACGGCCGCCGGTACCGCGCTCGACCGCATCGTCGGATTGGAGCTCGGCGCTGACGATTACATCGTCAAGCCTTACGAATTGCGCGAAGTGCTAGCCAGGGTGCGCAGCGTGCTGCGTCGCGTTCCGGAGCCGACCGAGCCACAAAAGGCCAAGGCTGAAACATCCGGCGGCCGCCGGTCCGTGAGCTTCGGACCCTTTCACGCCGATCTTGACGGCAGGCTCGTCACCGGCGCCAACGGCGCGGTCATCGACATGGCCAAGAGCGAGTTCGACGTGCTGGAGGTGTTCCTGACGCGCGCCAACCGGCTGTTGACGCGGGCGGCGATCTCCGAGGCGATCGGTTTCGTCGAGGACCCGGAATCATCCCGCGCCGTCGACATCCGCATCATGCGGCTGAGAAAGAAGATCGAGGCGGATCCGGCCAATCCGAAATTCCTGCGCACGGTGCGCGGCGAAGGCTATATCTTCTCGCTGCCAGCCGGTGAAAACAACTAAGGCGCGGCGGCTTGAGCAAGCCACGGCCAGGAAATGACCATGACGGCTGAAACAGCACGCGCGGACACGCAGGGCGCCAGGCAGGGCGCGGCGATGGCGGCCGTGCATGTGGTTCGCCGGCTGCGCGAAGCCGGCGACTGGCAGCGCGAGATGGAGGGCATCCTCCAGACGCTTTGCGAAGCCATGGATTGTCACCGCGGCATCCTGTTTCGCCTGCGCGAACTGCCCGGCCAGGGCTTCGCCCAGTCGGTCGCCGCTTATTGGATCGCCTCCCGGTTTGCCGGCGAACTGGCG
Organism: Mesorhizobium sp. M1328; assembly: GCF_040318075.1. Taxonomy (NCBI): domain Bacteria; kingdom Pseudomonadati; phylum Pseudomonadota; class Alphaproteobacteria; order Hyphomicrobiales; family Phyllobacteriaceae; genus Mesorhizobium; species Mesorhizobium sp. M1328. The sequence continues at coordinate 779,288 of NZ_JAMYLO010000001.1, forward strand.
TCACCGACCGTCATCATGCAGTCGGTCGTCGATTCGGACCCATTGCTGGAACAGCTGGCGGAGGACGAGCGCCAAGGCAAGATATTCGCCGGGCACACACGCGATCTCGAAGGCTTTCTGCGGACCGATTTCGAAAAGCAGAACATCAAGTCGTTCCTGTCGGTGTCGGTCTTTTCGCACGGTAATTTGTGGGGCACGCTGGCGGTCAACGACTGCGTTAACGAACGCGAATGGACCGACCAGGAAGAGGCGGCGCTGCACATGGTGGCACTCGCCATCGGCGATGCCATCGAACGGTCGCCCTCCGACGCGCATGCCAGCGACGTCATTCGCCGCACCATGCTGCAGGCCTCGCTCGACGCCATCATCGTCATCGACGAGACCGGCTCGATCATCGAATTCAATCCGGCCGCCGAGAAGATGTTCGGCTATCGACGCAGCGATATCCTCGGCAAGGACCTGCTCGACACGGTCGTCCCGGAATATTACCGCAAGGGCTATGCGTCGGGCGCCGAGTACATGTCGGGCCGCGGCGCGCCGATGGTCGGCCAGCGGCTCGAAACGGTCACCCAGAATGCCGCCGGCGAGGTTTTTCCGATCGAGCTGACGGCAACCGAGATGCGCGTCGCCGATCGCCAGCTGATTTTCGGCTCCATCCGCGACCTGCGCGATAAGTTGCGGGCTGAGGAGGAAATCAACCGCCAGCGCGAAAAACTGCACCAGAACGAGAAGATGGCGGCGATGGGCTCGCTGCTTGCCGGCGTTTCGCACGAGCTCAACAATCCGCTGGCCGTGGTTGTCGCCCAGTCGACGCTGCTGCACGAATTCGCCGCCGATCCGCAGACCAAGGTGCGCGCCGAAAAGGTACGCGCCGCCGCCGAGCGCTGCGGCCGTATCGTCAAGAGCTTCCTGTCGATGGTCCGCCTGCACCCGGCCGCGCAGGCCGAAACCGACCTCAACCAGGTGATCCGCGCCGCACTCGAAGTGACCGCCTATGGCGCACGGTCGAGCGGCATCATCATCGACACCGATTTCGCCAGCGGCCCGCTGCTGGCGATGGCCGATGCCGACCACGTGACGCAGGTGGCCGCCAACTTCCTCATCAACAGCCAGCACGCCTTGGCCGGCATTGCCGGCGACCGGCGGATCAAGGTCCGGACGTTTCGCAGCGACCGCGGCAATCCCGGATTCTCGGTCGAGGACAACGGCCCAGGCGTGCCGGAAGCGATACGTTCACGCATATTCGAGTCCTATTTCACCACCAAGCCGGTCGGTGTCGGTACCGGCATCGGCCTGTCGATCTCGAAATCGATCATCGAGCGGCACAATGGCAATATCTGGTTCGAGGAGGTTTCGCCGAGAGGTGTGCGTTTTGTCGTGCAGCTGCCGGCTATCGCGGCCGTCGCCGCCGCCGCCGGCGAAGCTCCGTCACGGTCGAGCGGCTTGCGTCACGCCCTGATCATAGACGATGAGCCGGATGTCGCGGCGTCGCTGTCCGACATTCTGGAGTTGATGGGCATCAAGTCGCGGATCGTGCCGGCCTGGGTCTCGGCCGACGCGACGCTGAGCGGCCATGTGCCGCCGGACATCGTGTTTTCCGATTTGCGCATGCCCGGCACCAGCGGCATAGCCGCCTATCGCGAGCTACTCGCCGAACTGCCGGGTCTGGCGCGGCGCTTCGTGCTTGTCACCGGCGATCTGATCGGCGCGAAAGGCGAGATCGAAGCGCTGCCGGCGCAGCAGCGACCGCCAATCCTCGAAAAACCGTTCAGCACGCTGGATGTGCGCGGCGTGCTCTCGGCCATTGCCGAGCAGGTCGCTCTGGGCGGCTAGACTCCGCGATCTCTCCCCGGAAGAAAAAAGGCTCCCGGCCGACATTGCGGCGGGAGCCTGACTGGAGTGCTGGAGGGCGCTCGCAAAAAATCAAAAAACGTTCGGCGTATCAGCCAGCGGGGCGGCATTGGCGATCATGCGGACCGGTCGTGCCTTGCCCGACTGGGCAGCGATGACGCGCAGGCAATCCAGGCTCTCGGCGCCCCAGGCCTGCCCCTTGCAGGCAAAATCGATCTCCGGCATCGGCAGGCGCGCCGTCTTGGTGGTGGTTGTCGCGCCATCGATGAGGTTGGCCGGCGGGTTCAGTGAGGCGAAGGCCGGACCGACGGTTGGCGTCAGCGCCATGCCGGCAAATGCGGCAGCCGCCAGCAGCATGAACATCGCCATTGGATGATCACTGGCGCGCTGGCGCAGCGCCAGCTTCGGGCGCCGGTCGTTACGCTGGGGACCCTGCTGGCGAAGGTCGGTATCGGTGATCTGGATTTTCGTACGCATCGTCGTTTCCTTCGGTCTTCTTCTTTTCCCTGTTGAAACGAACTTAATCGCACCTTGTAACCGGCCAACGATGATGGATTAACGATTGTGTAACCGGCATGAAACCAAGCCCGGGGCCATTCCTGGGCAAACCGATCAGGCGTAGCTGGCAGCACCGGTGGCATTCTGTGCTCGCTTTCCGCTATCCACGGCACCAGATCCACGTCGCCTTTCCAGGCCCACAGAGCGTCGGGCGTTTAACACGCGTGAGGGGATTAACGTCTGGAATTCCCGGGATTTTCCCGGCTTCGATCGTTCGGACTCGGCTCTCAAATCCCGCTCGATTTCCCGTCAAGAATTCGCCCCATTTTCACAAGCCATTGCATTTCAACGGAAAATATGCTTTTATTGAACGATCATTCAATAAATAAAGAGCTTTTTATGAACCCGCATCTGCGTGACGTGGCAATCCCCAACGATTGGGATCGGCGGGGCCTGCCGGGCTGGAGCTATCATTCCGACGCCCTGCTCGAGCTCGAGAAAGAGCACGTCTTCCGCAACCATTGGCAGATCGCCGGCCATGTCTGCGACGTGCCGAACGCCGGTGACTATCTGACGATGGATGTGGTCGGCGAACGGGCGCTGATCGTGCGCGGCAAGGATGGCGTGGTGCGCGCCTTCAACAATATGTGCCGCCACCGCGGCAGTCGCGTCGTTGCCGACAGCCAGGGCACTTGCAAGAATGCGCTGGTCTGCCCTTTCCATGGCTGGGTCTACAATCTCGACGGCACGCTGCGCGGTGCTGCCCGCCCGCGTTCCTTCCCCGACCTCGACAAGACCGAATTCGGCCTGATGCCGCTCGAGCTCGAAATCTGGATGGGCTTCATCTTCATCCGCTTCCGCAAGGGTGGGCCGCAGCCATCTGTGGCCGAGCTGTTGAAGCCGATCGAAGCCGAGATTGCTCATTACGGCGTGGCCGAGATGGTGCCGTCCTGGGGCATGTGGACCCAAAAGACGCCGGTCAACTGGAAGTCGGTGCGCGATGTCGACAATGAAGGCTACCACGTCGCCATGGCGCATCCGGCGCTGCAGGATCTTTACGGTGCGACCTATTTCGACGAGCCGTTCGTCAACGGCGTGTCGCGCTCGTTCGCCACTTACAATCCGCATGCCGGACGGCGCTGGAGCGTCGCGCAATACATCAAGCTCGCACCCGAGGCGAAGCACTTGCCGGAGTACCTGCGCAAGGCCTGGATCTACTACGGCATCTTCCCGAACAACGCGCTGTCGATCATGCCGGAATCGGTGCAGTTCTATCAGGAATTCCCGCTGTCGACGGGTGAGACGCTGCTGCGCGGCGCCATCTACCGCTATCGCGACGAGCCCAGGGAGCAGGCGGCTGCCCGTTACCTATCCTACCGCATCGACCGCGACACGCTGGCTGAGGATGTACAGCTTTCGATATGGTCCAACGAATCCATGCTGTCCGAAGCCTTCGGAGGTTTTTACTTTTCCGATCTCGAATATGGGGTGCGCACCCACCACGACCATTTGCGCAAGCAAATTCCCGTGCTCGGATTGGAGACCGCGCCCGAGGAGAAGGATATGTGGTCGCTCAATGAGGCGCTCAGATCACGCTCCTGACGCATGCTGCCCAAAATGTTAGCCTTGGTCCTCAGGCCCAGATGGCGACGGGAATGCCGTAACGATCGGCGACCGGCGGATCCGGAAACGGCATTGCCTCGCCTCTGGCGATGCGTCCGGCAATCAGCATCATCGCCGCGGCGTCGAGGAAATCGTCGGCGCCCGCGCCGCGGCGGCCTCTGGTCGAGAAAATCCTGGCTATAACCATGCTGGGCAAGCAGCGCCTTGCGTTCGGCCATGCCGGCCGGATTGATGTTGCCCCTGATCTTCTTTGGCAGGCGCATCGCCCGGTTGCCGTTCAGTTTGCAGAAGGCAACTTCCGGATGCGATTCGAAGACGCGGCTGCGCAGTTCGGGGCGCGCGATCAGCAGCGAATCGATCTCGCGGATCTTGGCGAAGATGCCGAAGGCCTGGATCGAGACGCCGCGCGGCGGATCTGATGTCGTCTTGGCCACCTCACTTGCCTTGCGATGTGCGGCGTACCAGGCGTCGACCGTGGTGAAGGCCTCGATCTCCGCGTAGAGCGCGGCGCGGGAGGGGGATGGCAAAGACACTGGACTGCCGGGCCCCAAGCAGCCGCCGCACCAGTGCCTCCGGGCCGCGGCCGCCTCTTTGGGAGAAATCGGGCAGGCCGATTGGCATATCGACCGCCACGATCGCATTGACGGGCAGTCGGTCGAGCAACGCCGCGAAGCTTGGGAAAACGGCTGTCGACGGTGCCGCACCGGGATCGCGGCGGACGGCTATCCAGCCGGCCTTGCAACCGTCGACGCCGACAAGCACCACACCCCTGGGCACAACACCCCTGGGCGCAACATCCCCAGGCACAACATGATCGGGCACAACATCCTTGGGCGCATCATCCTGGGGCGCACCGTCTTCGGCCTGCCTCACGCCCGGCGGTCCCGTTCCGGATGCAGGAGATGGCGAAGCTGCACCATCGCCATCGGGTGCGACAGGCTCTGGGCATCGGTCTCGAGCTGCAATTCGTCGCCGCCGCGCTTGGCGGTGCGCGCCAGGATCTCGTAGACCGCTGCCGTGGTCGATTGCAGCGCCTTGGTGGCCGGCTGGCCGGACAGGATCCGCGCCAGGTAGACGGCCGCCGTCAGGTCGCCGAGCCCATTCGGCGGCTTGTCGATGAGCCGGTGTTCGGCAAGCAGTGCCTCTCTGCCGGTGAGCAGTAAATTGCCCGTGCCGCCGGCCATCATCGCTGGTGCCGAAGTGACCAGCATTGCCGGTGGGCCGGCTTGCAGGGCTGCAGCCATTGCCGATTTCAAGTCGGGCAGCGGCGCTCCGGCCATCCATTCCAGCTCGTAGCGGTTGGGCGTGGCAATATCGGCGATCGGCATCAGCCGGTCGCGCATGGCGATTGCGGTCGGCTCAGGTACGTAGAGCCCGCCCGAATCGCCCATCACCGGGTCGCAGATATAGAGGGCGTCCGGCGTCTTCGCCTTGACCGCACCGACCAGCGAAGCGACGACTTCGGCCTGGCCAGCCTCGCCGAGATAGCCGGACAGCACGGCGCCGACCTCGCCCAGCCACGGCGCGCGCTCGAGGTCGGTCATCAGCGCCTTGAACTGGTCCAGCGGCGGCACGATGCGGGTGGCCCGGCCATGCCCCGGATGCCAGGGCAGAATGACGGTCGGCACCGCCCAAACCGGAAAGCCGAGCGTCTCCAGCGCAAAGACGGCGGCACGGTTGCCGACCGAGCCACGTGCGACATGGCTGGAGACGACGATGACCGCGCGCGGCGCGTCGGCTTTTTCGGCACTCATTGATTTTTCCTAACTGCCCCTGGTGACGAAAAGCACGAGCCAGATCAACAGGCCGATGGCAATAAGCAAGCCCGCTGCGCGACCGATGCGGGTGCCCCAATATTCGATCGGGTCCGACCGGTCGGCATCGGCCGCGGTGACGTGGTCGCGCGCGCCTTTAGTGGTTCGTGCAAGGAACGAGGTGCCGCCCGGGTCGGTCTCGCGTGCCACCCGTTCGATGATGCGGCGCGATTCCGCGTCGCTGTCGTGGCGTTTCGCCATGGTGATGTCCCGTTTTATGCCGAGCTTAACCCGTTCGCCTCGTCTGTCACAGGGCCCGACGGCGAATGGTAGAAAACCAGTAACACTTCTCGGCCGAAGTCATTTTCTTGCGCAAGGATTGTGCTAATGCTTCCCGTGCCAATGCTATCGAGGGGACCTTATCATGCTTGTCCAGCGCCTTTCTTCACCGCCAATCTTCCGTAATTTAGCTGCGTTCCTGGTCATGGCCGTCATGCTGCCGCTGCTTGCCGGCTGCGGCTACAACACCATCCCGACGGCTGAGGAAAACGCCAAGGCAGCATGGAGCGAGGTGTTGAATCAATACCAGCGCCGCGCCGATCTCATCCCCAATCTGGTCAACACGGTCAAGGGCTACGCCGCGCACGAGAAGGACACGCTCGATGCCGTCGTCGAAGCGCGCGCCAAGGCGACGCAGGTGACCGTGACGCCGGAAACGCTGAACAATCCGGAAGCCTTCAAGAAATTCCAGGACAGCCAGGCCGGCCTGACCAGCGCACTGTCGCGCCTGCTGGCGGTGGTGGAGAACTACCCCGATCTCAAGGCCAACCAGAACTTTCTGGCACTGCAAGCACAACTCGAAGGCACCGAGAACCGCATCACGGTCGCCCGCCGCGACTATATCCAGGCAGTGAGAGAGTACAATCTGACGCTGAGGACCTTCCCCTCGGTGATCTGGGCGACCTTGTGGTTCCGCGGCAACCAGCCGTTTGCGAATTTCACCATCGAGGAGGATAAGATGCAGCCGCCGAAGGTCGATTTCGGCACGCAGCAGGGCGGGTGAAGAACACCTGGTGAGCGCGGTCTCCGCTGGCCTTGCACTCCGTCGCGCCCCCTCTGTCCCGCCGGACATCTCCCCCGCAAGTGGGGAGATTGGCAGTCTTCTGCGTCCTGTCCACTCCTGCAACATTCAAAGCTAGCGAAAGCCAGCGCCGTAGTCGATCTCCCCGCAAGTGGGGGAGATGCCAAGTTTTGGCAAAGAGGGCAGGACAGAGAGGGGCGCGAAGGAACGCCAGCCTGGCATCACTGCGGATCATCTTTCTTTGCCTTAGCCTCTTTCTCCCGCTTACCGCTCTTGCCGCCGAACTGCCGGCGCTGACCGGACGAGTCGTCGACAACGCCGGCATCATCGATGCCGCGGCCAAGGCGGCGCTGACGCAGAAGCTTGCCGATTTCGAGACCAAGGGGTCCGACCAGATCGTCGTCGCGACCATTCCCAGCCTCGACGGCGAGGAGATCGAGCCTTACGCCAACCGGCTGTTTCGCGCCTGGAAACTCGGCCAGGCGAAGGAGAACAACGGCGTGCTTTTGCTGGTGGCGCCGAACGACCGCAAGATGCGCATCGAGGTCGGCTATGGGCTTGAAGGCACGCTGACCGACCTGCACACCAAGCTGATCATCGAAAACGACATGGTACCGGCCTTCCGCGCCGGCGATTTCTCCGGCGGCATCAGCAAGGCCGTCGACGACATGATCATGGTGCTGGAAGGCAATCCCGAAGAGCTGGAGGCGCGCGGCGAACGCAACCAGCAGCCGCCGTTCAACAGCGACGATCTGTTCTTCACGATCTTCATAGCCATCTGGGCAATCATCTTTTTCGGCGGCCTCGCAGCCTCCATCCTGCCGCCGATCTTCGGCCAGAAGATCGGTCCCGGCCGCTATCGCTGGCTGGGCATGACCTTCGAGCCAAGCCGGCGGTCGTCCGGCGGCTGGTCGGGAGGTTCCGGCGGGGGATGGTCGTCGGGTTCAAGCGGTGGCGGGTTTTCCGGCGGCGGCGGTTCGTCCGGCGGCGGCGGCTCCTCGGGGAGCTGGTGACGAGATGACAAGACACGCCATCAGCCCGGTGGAATCCGGCCGTTTCATAAAAATGATCGACACCGCGCTTATGGCCATGGCGGTGCTGCTGGTCGGCTTCGCGGCCTTCGCCGCCGAACTGCCGGCGCTGACCGGACGGGTCGTCGACAATGCCGGCATCATCGATACCGCGACCAAGGCGGCGCTGACGCAGAAGCTTGCCGATTTCGAGACCAAGGGGTCCGACCAGATCGTCGTCGCGACCATCCCCAGCCTCGACGGCGAGGAGATCGAGCCTTACGCCAACCGGCTGTTTCGCGCCTGGAAACTCGGCCAGGCGAAGGAGAACAACGGCGTGCTTTTGCTGGTGGCGCCGAACGACCGCAAGATGCGCATCGAGGTCGGCTATGGGCTGGAAGGCACGCTGACCGATCTGCACACCAAGCTGATCATCGAAAACGACATGGTGCCGGCTTTTCCGTGCCGGCGATTTCTCAGGCGGCATCAGCAAGGCCGTCGACGACATGATCATGGTGCTGGAAGGCAATCCCGAAGAACTGGAGGCGCGCGGCAAGCGCAATCCGGCGAATGACAACCCTGTCGATCCCATCTTCGTGCTGTTCATCGTCCTGTGGGCGACGATGTTCTTCGGCGGCTTGGCAATGGCGTTCCTGCCGCCGATCTTCGGCACGAAACTGTCGCCGGGCGTGTACAAATGGCTGGGCATGACGTTCCGCTACGGCCGTGGGCCAGGTTCGTCACCCTCCGGTGGCGGGGGCTGGACGTCGGGGACCTCGTCCGGCAGTGGCTGGTCGTCTGGAAGTTCCGGCAGCGGTTGGTCGTCCGGAAGTTCCGGCGGCGGGTTTTCAGGCGGCGGCGGTTCGTCCGGCGGCGGCGGTTCTTCAGGAAGCTGGTGAGACATCAATCATGGCAACACGACCGATCAGCCCCGAGGATCATGAGCGCATCGCCGATGCGATCCGCGCTGCCGAATCAAAGACCGACGGCGAGATCTACTGCGTCGTGGCGCACGCCAGCGACGGCTATTTCTTCCCGGCCGCTTTCATGGCGATGCTCGGCATGCTCGTCGTCAGTCTCGGCGTCGGTTACGGGCTGGAAGCCTGGTGGCTGTCGATCCGCTTGCCGCATTTCGTCATCGCCGAGCTTCTGGCGCTTGCCAGTGTGCTCATCCTGTTGTGGGCACTGCCCGCATTGCGCATCCATTTGGTGCCGAGGCGTCTGCGCTACCAGGCCGCCCACGCCAATGCGATGAAGCAGTTCCTCGCTCGCAACGTCCACCGCACCACGGCGCGCACCGGCGTGCTGGTGTTCGTCTCGATTGCGGAGCGCTATGCCGAGGTGGTCGCCGACAGCGGGATCGATTCTCGTGTCGGCCAGCATGTCTGGGACGGTGTCGTCCGCGACCTTACGGCGCATGCCGGCGACGATCGGCTTGCCGAGGGGTTCGTCAAGGCGATCCAAGCGGTCGGTGCGGTACTGGCCGAGCATTTTCCGGTCTCGACCGGCGACAGCAACGAACTGGACGACCATCTGGTCGAGATTTGATCTCGCCAAAAGCGGTTTTGCAGCGTCTCAAGGACGCACCGTCCGGCTGTGTGAAAGCATCGCGGCGGCTGACCGGACTCTTGCAATCGGGCGCAGCGGGTTTATGGTTAACCAATCATGAATACGCTGAGCATCGACATCAGGAAAGCCGAACCGCGCGATGCAGCCGCCATCGCCGACGTGCATCTCGAGGCCTGGCGCGGCGCCTATTCGGGCATCATCCCGCACCGCACGCTGACATCGATGATCAACCGCCGCGGCGCCGACTGGTGGGCGAATGCCATTCGCCGCGCTGCCACCGTCCTGGTCGTCGAAATCGGCGGCAAAATTGCCGGCTATGCGACGATCGGCAAGAACCGCGCCCGCGAACTCAGGCAGCAGGGCGAGATCTACGAACTTTACCTGCGGCCGGAATATCAAGGCATCGGGCTCGGCAGCCGGCTGTTCTCGGCCGCACGGGCACGGCTGGCCGACCATGGCCTGAAAGGCATGGTGGTCTGGGCGCTGGAAGACAATCAGAACGCACTTGCCTTCTATGCCGGCGCCGGTGGCCGCGATGTTGCCGAGGGCGTCGAGATATTCGAGCAGAAAGCGCTGAAGAAGGTCGCTTTCGTCTGGGAATGACGGCCAGCGCATGATCCGGCCGGTTTTCGGTTCGGACGATCTCCCCGTACCATTCGCCGCATTGCACCATTCGCCGTGGCCCGCTATCGATCTCCAATCGAGAGAGGGATAAAGCGATGCGTATCGAAGCGATTGCCAGCGGAAAGAACCCGCCCGAGGACGTCAACGTCATCATCGAGGTGCCGATCGGCGGCGAGCCGATCAAGTACGAGATGGACAAGGAGGCCGGCACGCTGTTCGTCGACCGCTTCCTGCACACGTCGATGCGTTATCCCGGTAATTACGGTTTCGTGCCGCACACGCTGTCGGGCGACGGCGACCCGATCGACGTGCTGGTCTGCAACACACGCGCGCTGGTGCCGGGCTGTGTCATCAATGTGCGGCCGATCGGCGTGCTGGTGATGGAGGACAATGCCGGCCAGGACGAGAAGGTCATCGCGGTGCCTTCGCCCAAGCTGACCTTGCGCTATGAGGACGTTCACGAATACACGCAATTGCCCGACATTACCCGCCAGCAAGTGCAGCACTTCTTCGAGCACTACAAGGATCTCGAACCCGGCAAATGGGTCAAGATCGAGGGCTGGTACGACGCCGCCTATGCCAAGAAGATGATCGTCGAGGCAATCGAGCGGGCCAAGCGCAAGTAATTAACGGGCGCAAATAATCAGTTATCGACGCGGCCGAAATCGGGCGTGTTGCCGATCACCACACGCTTGTCCTTGCCACAGGCGAAGGTGCGGGCCTTCTCGTCGGCAAGCTTGCGCGCCTGATCGTTGGCGGCGGGATTGCCGGTGGCGAGCACAAGGGCGATCGTGCAGCCTTCGTGGGCGTCAGGCTGGGCAACCTTGGCGACGATCAGGACTTCCGTCGACTTGTTCTCGCCCTCGCTATCGCTGATCGAGCGACGATGGATGACCGCGAAAGGGACGACAGTTTTGCCGTTGGTTTCGATCCGCCACTCGACTTTGGGTCCAGCCGAATTGAGACCGGAAAAGCTTTCCCAGACCGTGGTCATATCGCCAGGTGGAAAGCCGTAGAACAGCGATTCCCGCGCATCGTCGTAGGAAACCATCACCGGGTAGCCGCCATAGCCCGAACAGGCGAGGTCGGCCCAGTCGCCGTCGCCTTCCTCCGCCTGGGCATAGGTCACGCAGTCCTTCTCCCAGACGAGATCGCTATAGACGCTGGATATGTCGCCAGCCCGGGCGGCATTGCAGAAGCCAGCGAAGGCAAATGGGATCAAAAGAGCGCGCATGGCGGACAACTCCGTTTGGGCTGCCGCAGCGTACCGTCAAATTTAGCGGCAGCCTAGACGAACTCAGGCTGCTCACAGTGATCTGGTAAACGGAACGCTATTTCTTCAAGCTTGCTTCGATCAGAAGGTCGGCGTTGCGGGCCACGGACTTCGCCGGTCCGCCGGCACCGAACAGCTGCCCGCTGATATAGGCACCCTCGATCAGAAGCAGCAGCCCGTCGCCCAGCGTGTCGGCGTCGCGGGCACCCATTGCCGCCGCCATGGCGCGCAGGCGTCGGCGCAATTCCTGCTTGTTGGCCTCGCTCACCACGCGGGCCGGGTGGCCATGTTCGGGATACTCGACGGCCGCATTGGTCATGCCGCAGCCGCGATAGTCGGGCCTTTGCGTGCGCTTGCCGACACGCGTCAGGAAGGCGACGATCTGGGCGCGCGGATCGCCGGGATGGGCATTCACCGCCACGTCGAAGCGTTCCCAGAATTCGAGGTCATAGTGCCGGAGGTAGGATGCGGCCAGCTCATCCTTGGACGGAAAGCTGCGGTAGAGGCTGGGTTTGGTGACGCCGGCACGCCGCACGATCTCATCGACGCCTATTGCCCTGATGCCTTGCCTATAGAACAGATCGCGCGCCACCTGGAGGATCCGTTCGGCGGCGCGAGGCGGCGGTGCGTCATTGGCTTTGATCGTTGGTTCAATGTTTTTCATGCCTGGTCTGCCGATTGCCTGGTTGACAATGTTACCGGTCGGTACGTATGTTTCGCGCTCCTGCAACGTACCGGTCAGTAACATGATAGCTCAATCCCGTCCGTTTGGCCAGCGCTACGCTTTCGTCGTGGTCGCCGTCATCTTCCTCTGCCTGCTCATCGCGGCGGGCCTGCGTTCGGCGCCGGCAGTCATGATGCTGCCGCTGGAGAACAGTTTCGGCTGGCGGCGCGACGTCGTCTCGCTGGCGGCGGCCACCGGCATCTTCCTCTATGGCCTGACCGGGCCCTTTGCCGCAGCGCTGATGGAGCGGATCGGGCTGCGCCGCACATTGCTTGCCGCGCTGCTTTTGATGTCCGGATCGACCGCGCTCAGCCTGCTGATGACCAAGCCATGGCATCTGCTCCTCACCTGGGGCGTGTTTTCCGGCATCAGTTCGGGCGCTGTCGCCACCGTGCTCGGCGCAACCATCGTCAACCGCTGGTTCAAGACCAATCGCGGCCTGGTGATGGGGCTGATGTCGGCGTCCAGCGCCACCGGTCTGCTGGTCTTCCTGCCGCTGCTCGCCTCGCTCGCCCAGTCGGGCGGCTGGAAGCCGGTCGCCATTGCCATTGCCGTGGCCACCGCCGCCTTGGTGCCGCTGGTTTACATGCTGGTGCCGGAGCGCCCGGCCTCGATCGGCATGATGCGTTACGGTGCCGAGGCCGACGACGTGCCGCCGGCGCCGCCGGCCGCGCAAGGCAATTTCCTCGCGCATACACTGAGCACGTTGCGCCGAGCTGCCGGTACGCGCGTGTTCTGGTACCTGTTCGCCACCTTCTTTGTTTGCGGCTTCACCACCAACGGGTTGGTCGGCACGCATCTGATCGCCTTTTGCGGCGACATGGGCATCGGCGAAGTGCAGGCCGCAGGCCTGCTCTCGATGATGGGCATCTTCGATCTTATCGGCACGACACTGTCGGGCTGGCTCACCGACCGTTTCGACCCCCGCAAGCTGCTCGGCGTCTATTACGGTATTCGCGGCCTGTCGCTGATCTATCTGCCTTATTCCGGCTTCTCGGCGACCAGCCTGATCATCTTCGCCGTGTTTTACGGACTGGACTGGATCGCCACCGTGCCGCCGACGCTCAGGCTTTCCAACGAGGCGTTCGGCGACCGCAGCGGGCCGATCGTCTTCGGCTGGATCGTCGCCGGCCATCAGGTCGGTGCGGCGACAGCGGCCTTTTTCGGCGGCACCATGCGCGAGCTGCAAGGCAATTACGAGCTTGCCTTCCTGATCGCCGGCATGACGGCAATAGCCGCCGCCTGCATCTCGCTGCTGATCAACACCGCCCGCCCGGCGTTTGATCCGGAACCGCAGGCGGCTTGAGCTGCGACGGCTGAGCGCTAATCTCCCCCCTTGAGGGGGAGATGGCCGCGAAGCGGCCAGAGGGGGTCGGTCCGACCGGGCTCGGCCCCTTATCGCAGGCGCAGGAGGTCGGCGCTCCATGCGAGACAACCCCCTCTGTCGCCTTCGGCGACATCTCCCCCTCAAGGAGGGAGATTCGCCAGCCTGTTGATCGTCAGAAAACCTTCATCGTTTCGAAATGTGCCTGAAACATTGAAGCTGGAGCTTGGCGGCGACGTTCAACGCCATCCAGGAGACAGCCATGAACAAGATTTCGATGACACGGCGCGCTTTCGTCACGTCGGCCAGCGCCGTTGGCCTGGTCGGCGCCTCGGGTCTCGCCCTTCCCTATTACTCGCGCGCCAATCAGCGCCCGGCCTTCACCCATGGCATTCAGTCCGGCGACGTCGACGCGACCAGCGGCATGGTCTGGACGCGCACGGACCGGCCGTCGCGCGTCATGTTCGAAGTGTCGTCGACGGAAAGCTTCGCCAATGCCGTCCGCCTGGCGCCGCTCGACACCTCGCCGGCCAGCGATTATACGGTGAAGCGGCTGCTTACCGATCTCGCCTCCGACCAGGACATCTTCTACCGCATGGTCGCGGCCGATCTTTCCGACATCAACGCCGTTTCCGAGCCGATCGTCGGCCGCTTCCGCACGGCACCTGCCTCGAAGCGCGACATTCGTTTCGCCTGGTCGGGCGACACCGCCGGCCAAGGCTGGGGCATCGATGACACCGGCATGAAGACCTATGCCACGATTGCGAAGCACACGCCCGACTTCTTCCTGCATTCGGGCGATACGATCTATGCCGATGGCGCGATGAAGGACGAGGTCGACCTGCCCAATGGCGGCAAGTGGAAAAACACAGTGCTGATCGACGAAAAGCGCAAGGTTGCCGAGACGCTGGACGAATACCGGGCGCAGTGGAAATACAACATGATGGACAAGAACGTTCTTGCGCTCAGCGCCATCTGCCCGACTTTCTATCAGTGGGACGATCATGAGGTGCTGAACAACTGGTCGGACTCGAAGGACCTGTCGGCCGACGACCGCTACACCGAAAAGTCAATCCATGTGCTTGCGGCACGTGCGGCGCGCGCCTTCCACGAGATGACGACGATCCGCTACGAACCGTCGGAGCCCGGCCGCGTCTACCGCAAGATCGCCTATGGTCCGCTGCTCGACGTGTTCTTCCTCGACATGCGTTCCTACCGCGGCCCCAACGGTTCGGACATGCAGGAGACGATGACGCCTGAATCGCGCATCCTCGGCGAGCAGCAGATCAAGTGGTTGAAGCGTGAATTGGCGAATTCCAACGCAACCTGGAAAATCATCGCCGCGGACATGCCGCTCGGCCTCGTGGTCTGGAATGACGGTACCAAGAAGGTCGGGGCCGAGGCAGTCAGCAATGGCGACAATGGCCCGGCCAAGGGGCGTGAGCTGGAAATTGCCGACCTTCTTCGCTATATAAAGAATGTGGGTATCAGTAACACTGTCTGGCTCACCGCAGACGTGCATTACACAGCCGCGCATTACTACAATCCGGACAAGGCGCAGTTCCAGGACTTCAATCCGTTCTGGGAATTCGTTTCGGGTCCGATCCATTCCGGTACGTTCGGACCGAATGGTTTCGACATGACCTTCGGCCCGGAGCTGAAGTTCATCAAGGCACCGACTGCCGAACAGGGCCAGAACCTGCCACCGTCGGCCGGCCTGCAGTTCTTCGGCCTTGTCGACATCGATGGCATCACCGAGCAGTTGACGGTGCGGCTGATGGATCGCGACGACAATGAACTCTACAAGGTCACGCTCGATCCGGTGCGGTCGGCGTGAGGCTACTGTGAGGTTACCCTGGGATCACCCAAAGGGTGGCATCAATCGGGATAGCAAACGACGGGAATGTTGGGCCAGACGGCGCTGTCGCATCCAGCGTTTTGCTGCCTTTGCTTGAAGGCGGCGCTGACTGGCCCGGTCACAACCGGGTCGACGCCATCGGGAGCATCGGCAAAAAGCTGCTCGGCCGAAGGCGTGTCGGATTGCAGGGCAGGCCGCGTCTCTTTGAGCGACGCGGCCGACTGCGCCGCGCCTGCCGCGAGGAGGACGGCGAGTGCGGTACATGCCAAAATCGGCCGGAGTCTGATGCCTGCGTCGATCATGAAATTCGAACTGCCCGGACCATGAAAGGTTCCGCCTTGGTTAATAATTCCACTTCACACCAAGACATTTAAGATTTTGTGACTTTATTTGGTGGCTCGCCTCCTCTTTCGCAATTGCGAAAAACCCTGTATGAGCCGCCCAACCGAAAGAGGCAGCGCCTTTTGGCCTGCTGCCTGCAACGCTCCCGAGACCAAAACATGAAAATCCGCAACATCGCGATCATCGCGCACGTCGACCATGGAAAAACCACCCTCGTCGATCAGCTTCTGAAACAGTCCGGCTCGTTCCGAGACAACCAGCGCGTCGCCGAGCGCGCCATGGATTCGAACGATCTCGAAAAGGAACGCGGCATCACCATTCTGGCCAAGGCGACCTCGGTCGACTGGAAGGATACCCGCATCAATATCGTCGACACGCCCGGCCACGCCGACTTCGGCGGCGAGGTCGAGCGCATCCTGTCGATGGTGGATTCGGCCATCGTGCTGGTCGACGCCGCCGAGGGGCCGATGCCGCAGACCAAATTCGTCGTCGGCAAGGCGCTCAAGGTCGGACTGAAGCCTATCGTCGTCATCAACAAGATCGACCGGCCGGATGCCCGCCACGTCGAAGTGGTCAACGAGGTGTTCGACCTGTTTGCGGCGCTTGACGCGACCGACGAGCAGCTCGACTTCCCGATCCTTTACGGTTCAGGCCGCGACGGCTGGGTCTCGGAAAACCCCGAAGGTCCGAAGGACCAGGCTCTGGCGCCGCTGTTCGACCTCGTCATCAAGCACGTACCGGCGCCGACCGTTCATCCCGGCCCGTTCCGCATGATCGGCACCATTCTGGAAGCCAATCCGTTCCTCGGCCGCATCATCACCGGCCGTATCGAATCCGGCACGCTGAAATCCAACCAGGCGGTCAAGGTGCTGCACCATGACGGCACCCAGGTCGAAACCGGCCGCATCTCGAAGATCCTCGCTTTCCGCGGGCTCGAGCGCCAGCCGATCGACGAAGCGCAGGCGGGCGACATCGTCGCCATCGCCGGCTTGTCGAAAGGCACTGTCGCCGACACGTTCTGCGACCTGTCGGTGACCGAGCCGCTGCACGCGCAGCCGATCGATCCGCCGACAGTGACGATGTCGTTCCTCGTCAACGATTCCCCGCTGGCCGGCACCGAAGGCGACAAGGTGACCAGCCGCGTCATCCGCGACCGCCTGCTGCGCGAGGCCGAAGGCAATGTCGCGCTGAAGATCGAGGAATCGCCGGACAAGGATTCGTTCTTCGTCTCCGGCCGCGGCGAATTGCAGTTGGCCGTGCTGATCGAGACGATGCGCCGCGAAGGTTTTGAGATCGCCGTGTCGCGGCCGCGCGTCGTCATGCAGAAGGGCGAGAACGGCGAATTGCTGGAGCCGGTAGAGGAAGTCGTCATCGACGTCGACGAGGAGCATGCCGGCGTCGTCGTGCAGAAGATGTCGGAGCGCAAGGCCGAGATGGTCGAACTGCGCCCGTCGGGCGGCAATCGCCAGCGCATCGTCTTCCACGCGCCGACGCGCGGCCTGATCGGCTACCAGTCGGAGCTGCTGACCGACACGCGCGGTACCGCTGTCATGAACCGGCTGTTCCATGCCTATGAACCCTACAAGGGCGAATTGCCGGGCCGCACCAACGGCGTGCTGATCTCCAACGAACAGGGTGAATCGGTGGCTTACGCCATGTGGAACCTGGAAGACCGCGGCCCGATGGTCATCGACCCCGGCGTCAAGGTTTATCAGGGCATGATCATCGGCATCCATTCCAGGGACAACGACCTCGAAGTCAACGTGCTGAAGGGCAAGAAGCTGACCAACATCCGCGCCGCCGGCAAGGACGAGGCGGTGAAGCTGACGCCGCCGATCCGCATGACGCTGGAACGCGCGCTGGCCTGGATCC
This sequence comes from Mesorhizobium sp. M1328, assembly GCF_040318075.1. NCBI lineage: Bacteria > Pseudomonadati > Pseudomonadota > Alphaproteobacteria > Hyphomicrobiales > Phyllobacteriaceae > Mesorhizobium > Mesorhizobium sp. M1328. The sequence continues at coordinate 796,691 of NZ_JAMYLO010000001.1, forward strand.
AGGACGACGAGCTGGTCGAAGTGACGCCGAAGACCATCCGCCTGCGCAAGCTCTATCTCGACCCGAACGAGCGCAAGCGTTTTGAAAAATCAGCGAAAGTGGTCGGCGCGGCATAAGCCACTTTTCTCAGCCATTATGAGGGAGGGAGCACGTGCGTGCTTCCTCCCTTTTTATCTTACCCGCCGGCAGCCGCGATAATGCCGTCCCGGTCTGGTTCGCCAGACAGGTGGATGCGGATCGCCGTTCCCGCCCGAGCCGGCCTGCGCAAGGCTTTGGCCCCGTCCGGACCAACCACCAGCAATCGCTTCTCTTCCCAAGCCTGAAGCCGCGATCGCGAGACACCGAGTTCGCTGGCCAGCAACCGGTCGAGCCGCAAGGCTGTCGGCATTTCGAGCCAGAGCTGAAGTTCGAGAGCGCTGGTATTTTCCGGCCTGTCCCCGAGCACCTGCTTATGAACGATGGCTTCAGGAAACTCCTCAACGCGCCCAATCCTGCTTCGCAATGCGGCAACATCGAAAGCATGGCGCCGCGCCAGGACCGGATCGTTGCTTTCGAGCGCCTGCAATATTGCCGGTTCGATATCGCGGCGGCTGCAGCGCTCCAGAATGCCGAAATTCCAGGAATTGTCGCAGTCGATGCAGCGGTAGATCAACCAGGCGTCAATGCGTTTGCCATTGGCGTTGACGCGGAATTTGCCGCTGCAGCGATAGGCTTTCAGGCCGCCGCAGCGATTGCAGTTGAGGTGAGGTCGAGGTGCGGTTTTGGGCGCGATCGCCCAGCGGATACGCAGTATCGAAGGCATGCCGAAAAGCCCTTCCCGTCGGGAAGTTCGTCAGATCGGCGATATCGAGAACCCTTGCGGGCACGGCGTGGCGAGAGACTGCGGCAGTTGGAAATCAGGTGTCGCGGGTGGTTATGCGCGACAGCGGTTCAGCAGTGCCAAACCGGTCTCGAACCGCCGCCCTGAGGAACACATGATGTGAAAACAGGCACCGCGACTGCGACGCCCTGCTCTGTGTTGGGGGAGTTGACGAGACCGGCGGTTACGTAGGCAAAGTGAAGCTCGGAAAGGATTTCGGGACGACATCTCTAGCCGTGAGGTGCCTGGCCGACAAGCCTTGTTTCGGTGGACGCTACCGTCGCCGGAACAGTTGGGTTATGTTGAACGACCCAAACATTTCAAACGAGATCCGCGTCATGCATTTCACGTCGCTGCTGATTTTTGCCGGCGCCCTGCTTGTTGCCGCCGGCTCGCCCGGCCCATCGATCGCCGCTCTTGTGGCGCGGGTCATCGCAAAGGGCTTTCGCGACGTGTTTCCGTTCCTGCTTGCCATGTGGATCGGCGAAGCGATCTGGCTGTCACTGGCGGTGTTCGGCCTCGCCGTGGTGGCGCAGACGTTCCATTTTGCCTTTGTCGTCGTGAAGTGGGTCGGTGTCGGCTATCTCGGCTGGCTTGCCTGGAAGATGTGGACGGCACCGGTCGAGGCAAAGGAAGGTTCGCTGCCGCGCGAAGATTCTCCCGCTAAGCTGTTCTTTGCCGGCATGGCGGTGACGCTCGGCAACCCCAAGATCATGATGTTCTATCTGGCGCTGCTGCCGACCATCATCGACCTCGGTTCGGTCAGCATGGTCGGCTGGGTCGAGCTGACGGCGACCATGGCCGTGGTCCTGGTCGCCATCGATTTGACCTGGGTGCTCGCTGCATCGCAGGCGCGCAAGCTCTTGAGGAGCAAGCGGGCGATGAAGATCGCCAACCGCGTCAGCGCCGGTACCATGGCCGGCGCTGCAGCGGCGATCGCCGCGCGGTCCTGAGCCGGCGCGTCAACCCATTTCGATTATCGGCGCAATCTCGACGCTGAAACCCGGGTCCGTCAGGATAGGACAATCCTTGGCTTTGCCGACGGCATCGTCGATGTCTTTCGCTTCGATGATGGTGTAACCGGCGGTCGGATTGCTGCCGCCATTGTTCTCGACCTTGCCGCCGGGCAGCAGGGTCTTCGACATGCCGACTGGATTGCCACCGTCGACCACGGCTGAGCCAAGCTTGCCGTACCAGCCGTTCCAGGCATCCATCGCTGCCTTCCGTTCGGCCTCCTCGGTCGGCATCTTGCCCGAGCCGTGATAGACGTAGAGAAATTTCGCCATGTTCTCCTCCTTTGATCGGCGGCATCGAACCGGCACGCGGTCATGCCGCATGCCGATCATCGGACCAAACCGGCAAACAAGCAACGAGAATGCGAAGTAGCTAATATAATGTGCGGTTGGATTCCATCAGCGGCGCCCTATCGCGCCATCGCGTGGTATTCATCGTTCGGCCGCATATCGATCGCCGATGCCAGCCGGTTCGACATGTTGAAGAACGCCGCGGTCGAGGCGACGTCCCAGATGTCGCGGTCGGAAAAGCCGACTTGCCGCAGCGCCGCCCGGTCCGCTTCGACGATCTTTGCCGGCTGTCCGGTCAGCTTCACCGCGAATTCGAGCATGGCGCGTTGCCTGTCCGACAGCTTGGCGGCGCGAAAATTCATCACCATCATTTCGCCGAAGGCCGGGTCGCCGGAAAGCTGGCGCACCGCCGCGCCATGCGCGACCAGGCAATAGTAGCAATGGTTGACCGACGAGACGGCCACCGCGATCATCTCGCGCTCGAGTTTCGACAGGCCGGATTCACCCAGCATCAAATCATTGTACATGTCGGTGAAAGCGCGCAGCTTCTTCTCGTCGAAGGCATAGGCGAGCAGCACATTGGGAACGAGGCCGAGCTTCTCCCGGCATTTGGCGAAATAAGCCTTGGTCGCGTCGCTCAGCTCCGCCGGTGCCAGGTCAAGCGCGGTGATTTTGTCCGTCATGGCGGATTTCTCCTCGTTTTTCGCCAGGCTGCCGGTGAATTCCGACATTTCGTCGCAAGCCGTCAAACCTTTGTCGCCAAATACCCGTCTTCTGCTACGATAGTTGTAAAAACATGACGGGAGGGAATTAGCTCATGGCCGGCCTGAAATCCGCAAGCCAGTTGAAAAAGATGAGCGCGGCCAAGGGTAGCGAAAAGCCCGGCAGGCTTGCCGACTACTTGCTGGCCCGAGCTCCGGCCGAAGATGTCGCCGCTTACGACGTCATCGATCTCGAACGTGCTGCCGAACTCGCCGGCCGCGCCGTGGCCAGGCACAAGAAGGACGACTGCGTCGTTGCCATAGACGTCGATTCCGGAGTCGTCCGCCAGGGCCGGCCGATGACGGTGATCACCGTCGTCAACGACAACATGCCGTTCCTTTTCGATTCCGTCCTTGGCGAGATCACCGAGAGCGCCGGCGAGCCGCTGCTGGTTACCCACCCGGTCATAGTCGTCAGGCACGGCAAGAACGGCGTCGAGGAAATCCTCGGCGATGGCGGTTATGCCAAGGGCGACCACAGCCATGACCGACTGAGCGTCATCCATGTCCATATCGGCCGCCTTTCGGCCGAGCAGGCCGAAGGCCTGGCCGCACGCCTGACGAAGCTGCTCGGCCACGTGCGCGCCGCCGTCACCGACTGGAAGCCGATGCTCGCCCGTCTCGACCAGGCGATCTCGGAATTCCGCTACTCGCCAGTGCCGCTCGACAAGGCCCATGTCACCGAGGCGATCGCGTTCCTCGAATGGCTGCGCGACGACAATTTCACCTTTCTCGGCATGCGCGAATTCAACTACACCGGCGGTGAGACGAGCGGCATGCTCGAGCGCGCCGAAAAGCCCGGCCTCGGCATCCTTTCCGATCCCGACGTGCTGGTGCTCAGGCGCGGCACCGAAGCGGTGAGCACGACGCCGGAAATCCGCGCCTTCCTGCATGGGCCGGAACCGCTGATCGTCACCAAGGCCAACGCCAAGTCATCGGTGCACCGCCGCATCTACCTCGACTACATCGGCATCAAGACCTACACCGGCAAAGGCGTGCTTTCAGGCGAGCTGCGCATCGTCGGCCTGTTCACCTCGACTGCCTATACGCGCTCGGTGATGAAAATCCCTTATCTGCGCTCGAAGGCGGAAACCGTCATTGCCAAATCCGGCTTCAATCCAAGCGACCATTCCGGCAAAGCTTTGATCAACGTGCTGGAGAGCTATCCGCGCGACGAGCTGTTCCAGGTTCCGGTGCCGATCCTGCGCAAGCATGCCGAAGCCATCCTGGGCTTGATCGAGCGGCCGCGCGTCAGGGCATTGGTGCGTGTCGACCAGTTCGACCGCTTCGTCTCCGTGCTCGTCTTCGTGCCGCGCGACCGCTACGACAGCGTCGTGCGCGAGAAGATCGGCACCTATCTGAAGACCGTCTTCGAAGGCCGGCTGTCGGCCTATTATCCGGCCTTCCCGGAAGGCGGGCTGGCGCGCGTCCATTTCATCATCGGTCGCTCCGGCGGCAAGACGCCGAAGGTCGAGCAAGCGACGATCGAGGCGGCGATCCGCGACATCGTACGGACCTGGGACGATGCACTGCGCGAGACCGCGACCGAGACCGGCGCCGATGCGAGACTCACGGCCATCGCCTCGCGTTTTTCGGAAAGTTATCGCGACAGTTTTTCGCCGGGCGTGGCGCTGGCCGACGCCGGGCGCATCGCCAAGCTCGATGCGTCAAATCCGATCGCCATCGACTATTACCGTCATGCCGACCAGAAGCCGCATCAGGCGGCGCTGAAGATCTATCACCATGGCAGCCCGGTGGCGCTGTCGCGGCGCGTGCCGGTGCTGGAAAACATCGGTTTCCGCGTCATCAGCGAGCGCACTTTCGGGGTCGGCGACAACCAATCCGGCATGGTCTTCATCCACGACATGGAACTCGAGAACAGCTACGGCAGGCCGATCGACCTCGGCAATGGCGGCGCGCTGTTCGAGGATGCGTTCCTTTCCGTCTGGCGCGGCGATGTCGACAATGACGGCTATAACGGCCTTGCCCAGACCGCCGGCCTGTGGTCGGGCGAGATCAGCGTCCTGCGCGCCTATGGCCGCTATCTGCAGCAGGCCGGTATCCCGCAGAGCCAGGATTTCATCGCCGCCGCACTCAACCGTTATCCCGAGATCGCCCGCGGCCTGCATGCGCTGTTCGTCGCCCGCCTCGGCCCGACGGCTGAAACGGAAGGCGTCGTCCAGGCCAAACATCTGAAGGCCAAGATCACGGATGCGCTGGAAGACGTTCCCAACATCGATGATGATACCATCATCCGCCGTTATCTGAACCTGATCGAGGCCTCGCTGCGCACCAATCATTTCGTTGCCGATACGAAAGAGAAGGGCCAATCGCTGGCGATCAAACTCGATTCGCAATCGGTCGACGGGCTGCCGGCGCCGCGGCCATGGCGGGAGATCTTCGTCTACGGCTCCGAGGTCGAGGGTGTGCATCTGCGCTTCGGCCCGGTCGCGCGCGGCGGCCTGCGCTGGTCGGACCGTGCCCAGGACTATCGCACCGAGGTGCTCGGCCTGGTCAAGGCACAGCAGGTCAAGAATGCGGTGATCGTGCCGGTTGGCGCCAAGGGCGGCTTCTACCCGAAAAAGCTGCCGATGAGCGCCGGGCGCGACGCCATTTTCGAGGCCGGCACGGCCGCCTACAAGAATTACGTCTCCAGCCTGTTGTCGATCACCGACAATATCGGGCTGGACGGCGTCATCCCGCCGGGCGGCGTGGTGCGGCGCGACCAGGACGATCCGTATTTCGTCGTCGCCGCCGACAAGGGCACGGCGACCTTCTCGGACACCGCCAACGCCATCAGCGAAAAGCACGGCTTCTGGCTCGATGACGCTTTCGCCAGCGGCGGTTCGGCCGGATACGACCACAAGAAGATGGGCATCACCGCGAAGGGCGCCTGGGAAGCGGTCAAGCGCCATTTCCGCGAGATGAACCGCGACATCCAAACCACGCCGTTCACTGTCGTCGGCGTCGGCGACATGTCGGGCGACGTGTTCGGCAACGGCATGCTGCTGTCGGAGCAGACCCGGCTGATCGCTGCCTTCGATCATCGCGACATCTTCATCGATCCCGATCCCGACATGGCGGCTTCGATGGCCGAGCGCCGGCGTATGTTCGCTCTCGCCCGCTCAAGCTGGCAGGATTACGACAAGACGAAGCTGTCAGAAGGCGGCATCATCGTCTCGCGCAGCCAGAAGTCGATCACCTTGCCGGCCGCCGCGGCTGCAGCGATCGGCCTCGGCAAGACAACGGCCACGCCGGTCGAGATCATGAGTGCCATCCTCAAGGCGCCGGCGGACCTTTTGTGGTTCGGCGGCATAGGCACCTATGTCAGGGCATCGGGCGAGACCAACCAGGACGTCGGCGACCGTGCCAATGACGCGATCCGCATTACCGCGCTCGACCTGCGTGCCAAAGTCATCGGTGAGGGCGCCAATCTCGGCGTCACGCAGCGGGCGCGCATCGAATTCGGATTGAATGGCGGCCGCTGCAACTCAGATGCGATCGACAATTCGGGCGGCGTGAACTGCTCCGACGTTGAGGTCAACATCAAGATCGCGCTGGCTTCCGCCATGCGCAAGGGATCGTTGACCCGGACAGCGCGCAACAAATTGCTGGCCGAGATGACCGATGAGGTCAGCGCCCTGGTGCTGTCCAACAATTACCAGCAGACGCTGGCGCTGTCCCTTGCCCGCAAGCGCGGCCTTGCCGACATTGCCCATCAGAGCCGTTTCATGGCGGCGCTGGAGGCGCGCGGGCTGCTCGACCGTGCCGTCGAGACGCTGCCGTCATCGGCGGCCCTTGCCGAGCGCGAGACGCGCGGCGAGCCGCTGACCCGGGCTGAGCTCGGCGTGCTGCTTGCCTATGCCAAGATCGTGCTGTTTTCCGATATCGTCGCAAGCGACGTACCGGACGATCCGCATTTCGACCGCGACCTGATGGGTTACTTTCCCGACCGCATGGCAAAGAAATATGCTGCGGAAATCCACGGCCATCGCCTCCGCCGCGAGATCATCGCCCGTGTCGTCGCCAATGATCTGGTCAATCGCGGCGGCCCGTCCTTCGTCAACAGGCTGCAGGAAGCGACCGGGCGCAGTGCCGCCGATGTCGTGCGCACGTTCGCCGTGGTGCGGGATGGCTTTGCGCTGCCGGCGCTCTATCGCCAGATCGACGCGCTCGACAACCAGATCGACGGGCAGATCCAGCTCGACCTCTATCAGGCGGTCAGCCGGCTGATCTATGTGACCAGCGGCTGGTACCTGAAGAACGATGCCGACACCGCACCGCTTGGGCAGCGGATCACCGAGTTGCAGGATGCGCGCAAGGCGCTGGAGCCGAAGCTCGTTTCGCTGCTGCCGGCCTTCTCGCGCGAGCGGATCGAGGAGCGGCGGCACAGCCTGTCAAAGGGCGGCGCGCCGGAGAGCGTTGCCGAACAGCTGGCGTTGACCGATGTGGCGGAACTCATCCCCGACATTGCGCTGACAGCGCGGACGTCAAATGCCGGCATCGTCGCTGCCGCCAAGGCGTTTTTTGCAGTCAGCGATGTCTTCCGCATCCCGCGCGTCGAAGATGCGGCGCGCTCGATCACGCCCTCGGATTATTACGATCAACTGGCGCTTTCCCGCGCCACCGACACGATCGGCGCGGCCAGGCGCGGCATCGCCGTGGCGGCACTCACCAGTCATGCCGAGGCGGCGGATCCGGTGACGGCATGGCTGGACGCCGGCGGCGAACGGGTCGGACGCATCCGCGAGCGGCTGCAGGCTCTGACCGAGGGCGGCGACATCACCGTGTCGCGGCTGTCGGTGGCGTCCGGCCTGATGAGCGATCTGACGGGGCTGTGAGACGTCTTCCACATCGCGCGGGATTGCCGGGAAGAACTGCGCTATAGAGCGAACGGCGCCCTGCTTTGGGGGGCGCCGGAGCATGATCCCAAAAAGTGACGATCGGCTTTTGGACAAGATCGTGCTCAACAGAAGACGGAGCATCATTCCGATTCGATCGGCATGGAGCAAGCTCCAGCGGAGGGGACATGGCTGAGATGGCAGTGCAGCGGGCATCGGGACGCGGCATCTGGGGATGGATGCTGTTCGACTGGGCGGCACAGCCGTTTTTCACGGTCGTCACCACCTTCATCTTCGGTCCTTATTTCGTCTCGCGCATGGCCAGCAATCCGGAGACCGGGCAAGCGGCCTGGGGCTACGGCATTGCCGCCGCCGGCCTCGTCATTGCCGTTTTGTCGCCGGTCCTCGGCTCGATCGCCGATCAGACCGGACCACGCAAACCGTGGATAGCCTTCTTCGCCGCGGTCAAGATCACCTGCCTCACTCTGCTGTGGTTCGCCGCGCCCGGCTCTAATCTTTTTCTGGTCGTGGCGTTGTTCTCGCTGGCGTCGGTCGCGGCGGAATTCTCGACCGTGTTCAATGATTCGATGATGCCGCGCCTGGTGCCGAAGAGCGACATCGGCAGGATCTCGAACATGGCCTGGGGGCTCGGCTATCTCGGCGGCATGATCGCGCTGATCTTCGTCGTTACCGTCATGGCCGGCTCGCCTGAAACCGGCAAGACCGTCGTTGGGCTCGACCCGATCTTCGGCCTCGATCCCAGGCTAGGCGAGGACGCGCGCGCCACCGGACCGTTGTCGGCGGCCTGGTATTTCCTGTTCATCCTGCCGATGTTCTTCTTCACGCCTGATGCGATCAAAGGCATTCCAATCGGGCCGGCGGTGCGCGAGGGACTATCGGAACTGAAGTCGACGCTGGCCGAAGTGCGCAAGCGTAGCGGCATTTTTCGCTTTCTCGTCGCCCGCATGATCTATCAGGACGGCGTCAACGCACTGCTGGCGCTGGGCGGAACGTTTGCGGCGGCAATGTTCCATTGGTCGATTACCGAGATCGGCCTGTTCGGCATCATCCTCAACGTCGTTGCCATCGTCGGCTGCCTGGTTGCCGCACGCCTCGACACAGCACTGGGGTCCAAGACCATAGTGATGATTTCGCTTGTCATGCTGAGCATTGCCACCATCGGCATCGTCTCGACCGGCCCGGGCTATACGCTGTTCGGTGCCTGGGTGATGCCCGGACTGGACGGCGGGGGATTGTTCGGCACGGCGGCTGAAAAAGCCTACATTTTCTACGGCCTGCTGATCGGGCTTGCCTTCGGGCCGGTGCAGGCATCGTCGCGCTCCTACATGGCGCGCAGCGTCACCGCTGCCGAATCGGGCCGCTATTTCGGCATCTATGCGCTGGCCGGCCGGGCAACGAGTTTTGCCGCACCCTTCATGGTGGCCACGATCACCCTGGCCAGCGGCTCAGCGCGGCTCGGCATGGCGGCGATTGTGCTGTTCCTCGGCGCCGGCATGGCGATCCTGATCGGCACGCCCTATCCGGCGGATCGGCCCGCGGAGTGAGCTTACCCCCGTGGGAGGGTAGATCCGCGAAGCGGAGCGGGGTGGGGGCGGCGCTGCCCCACCCCGTCTCACGAACTTTGCTTCGCAAAGATCCTACCCTCCCCACGAGGGGGAAGGGAGGGAGTTCAATGCCGGAAGTGCCTCACTCCGGTGAAGACCATGGCAATGCCGTGGGCGTCGGCAGCGGCGATGACATCGTCGTCGCGCATCGAGCCGCCAGGCTGGATCACGGCAGTGGCGCCGGCTTCGATTGCCGACAAAAGCCCATCCGCGAACGGGAAAAAGGCATCCGAGGCGACGACCGAGCCCTTGGTCAAAGGCTCCGTCAGACCGGCAGCCTCGGCCGCGTCGAGCGCCTTGCGCGCGGCGATGCGCGAGGAATCGACCCGGCTCATCTGGCCGGCGCCGATGCCGACTGTGGCGCCATCCCTGGCATAGACGATGGCATTCGACTTGACGTGCTTTGCCACGCGAAAAGCGAATTTCAGATCGGCCAATTCGGCCGGCGTCGGAGCGCGCCTGGTCACCACTTTCAGGTCGAGGTCATCCACCACCGCATTGTCGCGGCCCTGGACCAGCAAGCCGCCGGCAACCGATTTTAAGCCAAGGCCCGCCGCGCGCGGGTCGGGCAGGCCGCCGGTGACCAGCAGGCGTAGATTCTTCTTGGCGGCAATGATGCGGATTGCTTCTTCGGACGCCTCCGGTGCGATGATCACCTCGGTAAAGGTCTTGACGATCTCTTCGGCGGTTGCGGCATCGAGGATGCGGTTCATGGCGACGATGCCGCCGTAGGCCGAGACCGGGTCGCAGGCCAGCGCCTTGGCATAGGCCGCGTGCAGCGAAGCGTCCTCAGCGACGCCGCACGGGTTGGCGTGCTTGATAATGGCAATTGCTGCGGAGCGTGACGGATCGAACTCGCCGACCAGCTCGAAGGCAGCGTCGGTGTCGTTGATGTTGTTGTAGGAAAGCTGCTTGCCCTGAAGCTGGCGCGCCGTGGCGACGCCCGGCCGCCTGTCACCATTGACATAGAAGCCGGCGCCCTGATGCGGGTTTTCGCCATAGCGCATCACCGATTGCAGCTTGCCGCCGAAGGCGCGCCATGTCGGATGCTCGATCTCAAGCGCCTCGGCGAACCATCCCGAGATCGCCGCATCGTAGGTGGCGGTGCGGGCAAAGGCCTTGGCTGCCAGCTTCTTGCGGAAATCCAGCGATAACGAGCCGAAATTCATCTCCAGCGCGTTGAGCACCGAGGCATAGTCATCGGGGTCGGTGACGATGCCGACATAGGCGTGGTTCTTGGCCGAGGCACGGATCATCGCCGGGCCGCCGATGTCGATGTTCTCGACTATCGCCGCGTAGTCGGCGCCGGAGCGACGCACCTCTTCGAACGGATAGAGATTGGAGACGACGAGATCGATCGGCTCGATGCCGTGGTCGCGCATCGCCGCGGCGTGCTCGGGATCGTCGCGAACACCGAGCAGTGCGCCGTGCACCGACGGGTGCAGCGTCTTGACGCGGCCGTCCATGATCTCGGGAAAGCCGGTGAGCTCGGACACGTCGCGCACCGCCATGCCTGCCTCGGCAAGCGCCCTTGCGGTGCCGCCGGTCGAGACCAGCTCGACGCCGGCCGAAACCAGCGCCCTGGCGAAATCGATCAGGCCGGTCTTGTCGAAGACGGAGAGCAGCGCGCGACGGATGGGTACAAGGTCGGGCGCGGGAATATTCTTGGCGGCGACGGCCATGGGCTGGCGGCCTTTCCAGTTCTGGTTGGAGAGCGTCCGCGGGCCGTAGCATATGAGGCCCGGAAATCAAGCCGCAAGGCTTGATCAGTGTCTGCCGTTGCCACCGGCTTCAGCTTTTTCCGGACGGCCGGCGATGATGGTGCGCGTCAATTGCCAGTGGACCTCGGAAATTTCCGAGGCCTTGAACGCAAGCACGATCTGGCGGCTGCGGCGCGGGCCGCCGAGTCCGGCGAAATAGATCGATTCCTCGACCTCGGGCGCCACTTCGGTAGAGGTAAACACCCAGGTGTCGGCGTGGTCGGCGGCCAGCACCAGACGGTCATGCTCATCCTGGAGCAGGTTTATGTCGGGATGGACATGGAAACGCACCGTAACGAAATCACGGCCATTGTTGCGGATAGAAGCGCCGCCCGGCCGCAGGAAGCGATCCCTGCCAGCAAGCACATTGCCCTCGGTCGATAATTTCAGCTCACGCTCATGCAGGAAGCCGAAGCGCGCCACATAGCCGTCATGGCGAGCGATGAAGCCTTGGCTGCCCCTCTGGTCGGTGCGCTTGCAAGGTACATGCTGCGGTCCGCCGATCAAAGGCGTGCCGAGCAGGTCGTTGACGCGCAGGGAGTGGTTGAAGCGCGCCGACGACGTGTCGTTGATGGTGGCGGTCGAGTGGGCGGCGGTGGCGCGCGCAAGCGGCCGGAACTCGGCGGCGCCATAAGTGTCTATTCCGGCATTGACGATGTAGTGCTGGCGGCCCGACGACAATTCGAAGGCGAGGCATCCGGCGTGAGCGGCATTGGATACGTCGACGGGGGGTGGCGGGCCGGTATCGGCGATCACCGTGACACCGCCCATCGACAGGCGCTCATAACCCGAATGCGGCGCGTGCAGCAACGGTGCGCCGGCGGTGTCGTCGTGATGCAGGATGCTGGCGATACGGTCGTGAATGGTGGCGCCCATGCCGTTGAAGCGGGCAAGGCTGCCATCCTGATGGCGAAAGAAGCGCAGTGCCGGCAGCATCCGGTCGATGGCGCCGATCAGGGCGGCCGGCGGCGTCTCGGCCTGATTGGCGTATGTCTGGCGCAACGGCAGAAGGTCGGCGAGGATTTCAAGCACGGTCATCGGATTGCGCGAGATATGGCCTCCGTCAGGCAGGATCTGGCGGTCGAGCTCCTCGGCGAGATTGCGGGTGGCACCGCGCAGCGCCGAGGCCGGCGCCGGCAGCGACAAAGCGGCAAAGGCCAGCGCAATGCGCGCGCGCAGCCTGTCCTTGCCGTCCGGCATCTCGCGCGCCATGGCGCGCAGATAGCGGATCTGGACGGCGAGCGATTTCAGGAAGGCGCGGTAGAACGGAAATTCGGCGCCCTGCAACACGATCGAGGAATGCTGCAGCCAGGCAATGACACGCTTGGCCGTCGTGCCGGGCTCCCAGGCGACGCCGGAAATATGGCTGCCATGGATTGCAATCCAGTCGGAAACCAGCGCCCGCGCGTTGGCGGCGGCGAGTTCGGTGCCGGCGGCGCGCATATGGCGCAGCCAGCGAAAGCCATGCAGCGTCTTTTGCCAGCCGGGGTTGGGCACGTCGATCTGGAAGGGCGATTTGCCACCGGTCTCGACCAGATGCCCCGAAAGCGGATAGCGGCCGTAATAGATCTCGAGCGCGATCTGAGGATCGGCGAGGCGCAGGTCCGGCGGGGCAATCAGGACGCGCTCGGGCGTGCGGCCTGAGTAACGCCAGCGATAGAGTGGCCCGGCACGCAAGCGCCGGCGCGTCTTGCGCCAGAACTCCCTCGCGACAAGCGTCCACAGACGCGTCGTGTTACCGGCAGCGATTGCCAAAACCCCTCCTGATCGTCCTCACCCAAGCACAAGTTTATATGATTCAAGAACTTGTGCGAAGGCGAATTCCGCGGCAGCGTGGCCGTTCAGCCTGTTTTCCATGCCTCCTCGCCCCAAGAAGTCGGATGGCGCTTCAAGATCGGCCCTTAGCCGGCTCTGCGCATGCGGGCGGCGAAGAAGCCGTCCAGCCCGGAGCGGCCCGGCGACTCTAGCTCCAGATCGGCAGGCGTGGTGCGCAACGTGCCTTGCGGCGTCAGGAACGGGTCGATGCCGGCGATCTCACCCGGCCGAAGCGGGTCGTCGACAATCTCCGCATTGCCGGCGAGAAAGTCGCGATAGAGCTCTTCGCCTTCCAGCGGATCGAGCGAGCAGTTGGAAAAGACGATGCGTCCACCATGCTTGACCAAGGTGACGGCGCGGGCAAGCAGCCGGCGTTGCAGGTCGGCCAGTTTTTCGACGTCGGCCGCCGTCTTCGTCCAGGGGACGTCGGGATGCCGCCGCACCGTGCCGGTCGAAGAGCAAGGTGCGTCGAGGAGGACGGCGTCGAAGAGGTCCTTCGGCTCGTATTTGAGCAGATCGGCCTGGACGATCTCGGCGGCCAGACCGAGCCGTTCGAGGTTCTGCGTCAGCCGTGCCAGCCGCGTTTTGGACATGTCGAGCGCGGTGACGTGGGCGCCGGCGAGGATCAACTGGGCGGTCTTGCCGCCGGGGGCGGCACAGAGGTCGGCGATTCGCAAACCATTGACGTCGCCGAACAGCCGGGCCGGCAGGCTGGCCGCCGCGTCCTGAACCCACCAGGCGCCTTCCGCGAAACCGGGCAGTTCGGTAACGGAAGCGCTGAGCTTTTCCACCCGCACCGTGCCGGTCGGCAAGACAAAGCCGCCGAGCCGTTCGGCCCACAGCGCCGGGTCCGACTTGACCGAGAAATCGACCGGTGCCTCATGGCGATGGGCGAGCAGTATCTGCCTGGCCTTGTCGAGGCCGTAGACCGTTTTCAAACGGTCGGAAAACCATTTTGGCGCCTCGTCGGTAGCGGCAAGTGCGGCCGCGAGCTCTTCCTGCTTGGCCCGCGCCAGCGTGCGCAGCACGCCGTTGACGAGGCCGGAAAAGCGCGCCGTGCGCGGATCGGACTTGGCGTGCGTCACGGCGAGGTCGACTGCGGCGCTGTCGGGAACATCGAGGAACAGGATCTGCGCCGCCGCCACATGCAAGATGTGCGAAAGCGCCGTGGCGTTGGGCGGCAGCGGCTTTTCCAGGCGGCGGGCCAAAAGGCCTGATATGGTCATGCGGTAGCGCAGGGCGGTGACCAGAATCGCACGCACCAGGGCGCGGTCGCGCAAGTCGAGCGCCTTGTATTGCGGATGGCCGTTCTCATGGTCGGTCAGCCCGTCGAGTGGCGTTTTCGCGTCAATGACGGCGGCAAGCAGGCGCGCGGCTGCCTTGCGCGCGGCGAGGCCGGCAACAGCCTCGCCGCCCGAATTGTGTTCACGATCGCCTGAAATTCCGTGCCCGCGCTTCGCTGAACTCACGACCACGGGCCTTTGGGTCCGGTCGGATTGCGTCCCCAGGGATTGGGTCTCGGCTTGGCCGGCTCAGGCGGCCTCTCGGGCCGCGCGGCCCTGTCCCACGGACCAGACGGCTGCTGCCCGGTCCCTTCCGGCGCCGGCATTGGCGTCGCGGCCGCTTCGGGTGCGCCGGCCATTTCGCTCGCCATCCTCTGCAACGCGGCGATGCGGTTTTCTATGCTCGGGTGAGTGGAAAACAAACTGTCCATGCGCTCGCCGGAAAGAGGATTGATGATGAAGAGATGGGCGGTTGCCGGATTGCGCTCGGCATCCGGGTTGCGGATGCGTTCGGCGCCCCGCGCGATCTTGTCAAGTGCCGAGGCGAGCCACAGCGGGTGTCCACAGATTTCGGCACCGCGCCGATCGGCCTCGTATTCGCGGGTGCGGCTCACCGCCATCTGCACGATCATGGCGGCCAGGGGCGCGACGATCATCGCCACCAGCACGCCGACGATGCCAAAGGAATTGTTGTTGTCGCGGTTGCCGCCAAAAAAGAAGGCGAAATTGCCGAGCATCGAAATTGCGCCGGCAAAGGTGGCGACGATCGTCATGGTCAGCGTATCGCGGTGCTGCACATGGGCAAGCTCGTGCGCCATCACCGCCGCGACTTCTTCATGCGAGAGCTGCTCGAGCAGGCCGGTGCTGGCGGCGACAGCGGCATTTTGCGGATTTCGGCCGGTGGCGAAGGCGTTGGGCTGAGGATTGTCGATGAGATAGGTTCTCGGCATCGGCAGGCCGGCACGTTGCGCGAGACCCTTCACGATGGCGTAATATTCAGGCGCGTTGCGTTCGTCGACCTCGATCGCACGGTGCATCGACAGCACCATCTTGTCGGCGTTCCAATAGCTGAACAAATTGGTGCCGGCGGCGATCAGCAAGGCAATCATCATGCCGCCGGATCCGCCGACCAGATAGCCGACACCCATGAACAGGGCCGTCATTGCGGCCAAAAGCATGGCGGTGCGAAGGGTGTTCATCGTCTGCTCCGTTCTGGCCCAACAAAGGGGTCGATCCTTGTGGGCCCATCGCTATATGATGGGAAACAGCGGTTCCCGTTTCAATCGGGGGCCTGTTTCAATCTAGCGGAAGATCGCATGATCGACGAAACCAGCACAACGAATGCTAACGGCGAGCCGCAAAAGCCGCTGACGCCAGCAGCACGGCGTGCCTTGGCCGAGGCCGAGGCCCGGCGGGAGAAATATCGCGAGAAGGAAGCCGCACAACCGAGAGAGATCGGCGGGCGCGGCGGCAAGGAGCCCGGCCGCTACGGCGACTGGGAGGTCAAGGGCCTGACCAGCGACTTTTAGCCCAGGCAGGGTGCTAGTTAAACAGGCAGCGCGGCCCGCTCCACTTCGATGGCAATCCAGCCGCTGGAATCGACGGCGATGCCGATCGCTTCATAGCCGGCGATGGTGGCATGTGGCGTCTCCAACGGATGCCGGTGCGTGGCGCTGATCACCACGATTGCGGCGCCCGCGGCTTCGGCCGCCGCAATGCCGGCCGGCGCGTCCTCGAAGACGAGGCAGTCGCCCACATCGACGCCGAGCCGTTCGGCCGCCAGCTGGAAGCAGTCGGGCGCCGGCTTGCCGCGGGATACGTCCTCCGCCGCAACGATCACGGCGGGAGCCGGAATACCGGCGGCCTGCAGGCGCAGCAGGGCGAGCTCGCGCGGTGCCGAGGTGGCGATCGCCCAGCTTCCGGGCGGCAGCGACGCCAGGAAGGCCGCGGCGCCCGCAATCGGGCGAATGCCCTCGACATCGGCCGCCTCGGCCTGCAGAAGCGAATCGGCTTCGCGGGCAGGATCGACGCCTCGGAGCGCCAGCCGGCCGATGGTCTCGATCGCCCGCACGCCGTGGATGGTCGGCAGGAATGCAGCGACGTCAAGACCTTGCCGATGCGCCCAAGCTGCCCAGACCCTTTCCGCCGCGGCAATCGAATTGAGAATCGTGCCGTCCATATCGAACAGGAAGGCCGCGAATTTTCTGCCTGCAAACATCGGTTTTTCCGGGGTCATCTTGGAGGGATTATTTCGAAAGACGCGTGTCGATCGACCGTAACGTTGCCGCGTCCGTATGGGAAGCCGCGAGGGCGTCGTTTTCGACGTTCGCAAGGAACCGCCGCACACTCTCCTGCGTTGACCAGCACTATCTTCCATGACGATCGTAGGGGGACGGCGATGCTGATCAGGCTCGGCTATGAAATTGCCATTGAATGCGCTGCAGCCACGCCGGTCGTTTCGCTGCTCGAGATCCACAGGGATCGCCAGGCCGACATCAAGCGGCAGACGCGCGTGCTGACGTCGCCGTCGGTTCCAACCAGGGTCTACCACGATCTTTTCGGCAATAGCTGCCGCCGCTTCACGGCGCCGGCCGGAAGCTTTCGCATCCTCTATGACGCGGTGGTCGAGGACAGCGGCGAGCCGGACGAAGTCAACACGCTGGCCAGGGAAGTCCCGGTCGCCGAATTGCCGGACGAGGTGCTCGGCTATCTGCTCGGCAGCCGTTACTGCGAGACCGATCATCTCGGTGATCTGGCGTGGCAACTTTTCGGCCAGCGTCCGCCGGGCTGGGCGCGGGTGCAGGCGATCGTCGACTATGTCCACAACCGGCTGTCGTTCGGCTACGGCTATGCGCGCTCGACCCGCACGGCGGCGCAGGCGCATGAGGAACGCGTCGGCGTCTGCCGCGATTTTGCCCATCTGGCGATCACGCTCTGCCGCTGCATGAACATCCCGGCCCGTTACGTGAACGGCTACCTCGGCGATATCGGCGTGCCCGCCGATCCGGCGCCAATGGATTTCTCGGCGTGGGTGGAAGTGTTCCTCGAGGGCAGATGGTACACTTTCGATCCTCGCCACAATGTGCCGAGGATCGGCCGCGTCGTCATCGCCCGCGGCCGCGACGCCACCGACGTGCCGCTGCTGCACAGTTTCGGCCCGCATCGGCTCAGCCTGTTCAAGGTCTGGACGCACGAGCAGGAAGGCAATCTGTTCAAGCCGCCTTATCGTGGCGTCGACAAGACCGTCAGCGCACGGATGCTGGCCTAGTCTTTCGGGACACATTCACAGTCCGTGTTTCCATTTCCCGCCACCGCGGTCGTGCTGAACCGGTTCGATACATCTCGTCTGTACCGGATTGGGACGCAGTCCAGTCGTCCTGAATTGCGAGCCTGATCTTGGTAAGCGCTTTGTCAACAAAGCCGCGCCGACGCAGCTTTCGTTTACCCGCTGTTTACCTTGCCGCCGCTCGAAACCGTTTGGAAACAATGCGTGGGCGGGAGCCGGTCGCTTTCCCGCGCCCGGCGGCGCGATCCGGCCGGATTCCTGCAATGCACGTTCGGACAGCTGCAGGCTGTAGCGAATGGAGGCGGAAGGAATGCGGCGTTTCGGGGGTCTTGTTCAGGCGATCGGCGGCTTTGCCGGGGATCGCAGCGGAAATTTCGCGGTGCTGTTTGGGATAATCGGCTCGGTGTTGGCACTGAGTGTCGGCTTTGCCGTCAACTTATCCCAACTCTACAATGTGAAATCGAGCCTGCAGGGCGTGGTCGATGCGGCGGTCACCTCGACGGCCCGCGACTTGACAACCGGCGTCATCAGCGAGACCGACGCCAGCAAATCGGTGCAGGCCTTTCTCGACGCCAACAGCATGGCGGGTATCCTGCAGGACAACCAGATCGTTCTCGATAATCTGGTTGTCGACAGGACAGCCAAGACTGTCCAGGCGGACTCCCATGTCAACGTCAACTACTATTTCCCGCTTTTCAGCACGGGTGGCATGCAGCGCGTCCCCGCATCTACGACGGCGCTCTATTCGGACAAGCAGATCGAAGTCGCGATGATGCTGGACGTGACCGGGTCGATGGCCGGCCAGAAAATCATCGATCTGCGGACGGCTGCGGCGAATGCCGTCGACAGCTTCCTGGGCGGCCAGGACCCTGCCAACCCGCGAGTGCGCGTCTCCATCGTGCCCTACGCGAATTCGGTGAATGCCGGCGCGCTTGCCGCCAGCAGCGTCTATGTCGAAACCTCCACCAGCCAGCGCAAGCAGGCGCCCGGCAATGGCGCCGTACAGTATGTCTCCGGCTTTGTGCGTCCGGACAATTGTGCCACCGAGCGCAAAGGGACCTATCAGTATTCGGATGCAGGCCCCGACGTCAGCATGGTCAATCGCGACTACCTGCTGTCATCCTTCGCCTGGCAGACCGGCACGGCTGCCTGCCCTGCCGCCGCGTTGAAACCGCTGACGGCGGACGCCACGGCGCTCAAGAACGTCATCAAGACCTTTGTCGCGTCGGGTGGCACCGCCGGCCATGTCGGCGTGCAGTGGAGCTGGTACATGCTTTCGGAAAACTGGGGCAGTGTGATGAAAGCCTCGGAACGGCCGGCCAAGATGGATCCAAAGAAGGTTGCCAAGATCGCGATCCTGATGACCGATGGCGAATTCAACCTGTCCTATTTCGACGCCAGCACCGTCGGTGACGTCTACAATAGCGCGGGCAAGGAGCCGCCCCGCACGGCGGCCAAGACACTCTGCGCTGCGATGCGCAACAAGGGCATCGAGATATTCACCATCGGGTTTGACCTAAACGAAACGAATGCCAAGGCGACGCTCCAGGATTGCGCGAGCCCGGACACCGCCAAGATCAAGCACTTTTATCAGGCGGCCAATGGAACCGAACTCAACCAGGCTTTCCAGGATATAGCCCGCAACGTCGAGATGTTGACCGTAACCAAATAAGGGACAACAGCCCAAAAAGAAAAGGCCGCCGCTTCTCGCGAAGCCGGCGGCCTTCCGTGTTTCCGTCCATGGCGCGGCTCCTGGCTGCGACACTGGTCGCCAGCCGCGCATCTCGCGCCTTAACGGGAAGACTGCTTCCCGAAAGTGCGATCCGCTGAGGCCACGTTCTGGAAAACGAAATCACTCGACATCGGATCACCTCCTTTCGATTTGTTGAACACTTCCTCATGATGGGGTGTCATCCGGCAAATGGCAAGGCGCGGCACCCGAAAATCCTGAACAAGCGTGCTTGCGCGCCCAAGCGGCTTGCGGCCCGCCGATCGGGCAGGCAAGATCGAGCCGCTATTGTTCCGGGCCACTATTTTGCCGGGTAAGGGAGGACGGGGATGGAAGCAGCCGAGAGAGCGGCCCGGATTGTTCGGACGGTCATCGAAACGCTGAAGCCGGGTTTCGCGGTGAGGCTGTGGACAGGCGAGCGGATCGGCCCGGCTACCGGCCCGGTGCTCACCATCAACGACCAGGACATCGTCTGGCAGATCGTACGTCGGCCCTCTTTATCGACGCTGATCGAGATGTGGATTGCCAAGGCGGTCGACGTCGAAAACGGATCGCTGTTCGATTTCTACGCCTTGCCCACGCATGGCAAGCTCAGGACCAAGCTCAAGACATTGCCGAAGCTGGCGATCCTGCGCGACCTGCCGGCGGTGCTGTTTTCGCGAAAACAGATGACCGCGCGAACCGATCTTTCCGGCCGCAATCCTTACGTCAGCGGTTCGAGCAAAGAGGCGATCCAGCATCACTACGACATTTCCAACGCATTCTACCGGCTCTTCCTCGACGAGCGCATGGTCTATAGCTGCGGCTACTTCAAGGATTTCGCCAACGATATCGATCAGGCCCAGAGAGACAAGCTCGACCATATCTGCCGCAAGCTTCGGCTGAAGCCCGGCGAAAAACTGCTCGACATAGGCTGCGGCTGGGGAGCAATGCTCATTCATGCGGTGAAGAATTATGGCGTCGTCGGCCACGGCGTCTCGCTGTCGGAGGCACAGACCGAGCTCGCCCGCGAACGCATCCGCGCCGAGGGGCTGGAGGACCGCATCACCATCGAGATCAAGTCCTATGCCGAGCTGTCCGGCTCCTTCGACAAGATCTCGTCGATCGGCATGTTCGAGCATCTGGGGCTTGCCAACCATGCGGCCTATTTCTCGAGGATCCATCGCCTGCTCAAACCCGGCGGCATCTATCTGCACCACGCCATCACTCGGCGCGACAAGGGCAACATGAAGAAGACGCTGCGCAAGGGGCCGGAATTCAAGGCGCTGATCAAATACATTTTTCCGGGCGGCGAACTCGATACGATCGGCATGACGCTCGGCAATCTCGAGGCGCACGGCTTCCTCGTCTACGACGTCGAAAATTTGCGCGAGCACTATGCGCGCACCTGCAGGCTGTGGGCAGAGCGTCTCCACGCACGCTTTGACGAAGCCATCGCCGAGGTCGGCGAAGCCAAGGCGCGGCTCTGGCTGCTTTATCTCACCGGCTGCTCGATTACCTTCGAACGCGCCTCGGCGCAGATTTTCCAGACCGTCGCCACAAGGCGCGCGCGTGGGCCGAGCGGGCTGCCGCCGACGCGGGCAGATTTATATCGATAACTACAGAAGGCGTATCGTGGCGCCGATCTCGACGCGAGCCGATCGATCGACGGTGCAGTAGACACCGAGATTATGGGCGTTGTGGCGGACCAGGCTGCGCAGGATTGCCGGGTCGTGGTCGAACCCGTCCTGGCCAATGATGGTGAAGCCGCAGCGGCGGCACGGCTCGGAGATGGTCAGGAGCAGGTCGCCGATTGCCAGCTTGCGCCCGATCCATTCCGTCTCGGGGAACGACCCCTCGACCTCCGGCATATCGACGACGATGTTGGGGCGGAAGCGGCGCGGGTCGGCGGCGCCTTCCGGATGCAACGCCTTCAGGCGCGCCAGCGAAGTGGTGGTCAGGAGGTGGATGGGCGCCTTGCGGTAACTCTCGCCGGTCAGAAGGCCGGCGTAGTCCGGCGCATCTTTCTGGCGAAACGGCCGGATCGAGGCCGCGAAGCCGAGAAAGGCGGAAACGGCTCGGTCACATTCGGCTCCGGGCGCTGGCAGCCAATCGCCCTGCGGTGTAGCAATCTCGAGTTGGCGGGCTCGCGACAACCGGGTCCGAATGAGCGGCACTTTGTGCCATTTCGCCTCGCGGTCAGGCCGCGCGATCTCACCGTCAGAGGCGTCGACAAGGCCGAACAGGCGATCGCCGTCGATGGTTTCAGGGCCGACGGAGATCACGTCCTGGCGTTCGCCGGCGAGCGAACTCGCCGGATAGCGCCAGAGCTCGCTGACAGTGCCGATCTCCGTCGAGGCAGGCATCTCAGGCCCTCTTGTTCTGCCGGTTGGCGATCAGGTCGTCGACGACCGCCGGATCGGCCAGCGTCGAGGTGTCGCCGAGCGTGGCAAAATCGTCCTCGGCGATCTTGCGCAGGATGCGCCGCATGATCTTGCCGGAACGGGTCTTCGGCAGGCCGGGCGCGAACTGGATCTTGTCAGGCGAAGCGATGGCGCCGATCTCCTTGCGGACATGGGCGACGAGCTCCTGGCGCAGTTCCTCGCTTGGCGTCTCGCCGGCCATCAGCGTGACATAGCAGTAAATGCCCTGGCCCTTGATATCGTGCGGGTAGCCGACGACGGCGGCCTCCGAGACCTTCTCATGCGAAACCAGCGCCGATTCGACCTCGGCGGTGCCCATGCGGTGGCCGGAGACGTTGATGACGTCGTCGACGCGGCCGGTGATCCAGTAGTAGCCGTCAGCATCGCGGCGGCAGCCGTCACCGGTAAAGTACCTGCCCTTGTAGGTCGAGAAATAGGTCTGCACGAAGCGGTCGTGATCGCCATAGACGGTGCGCATCTGGCCCGGCCACGAGTCGGCAATACAAAGATTGCCGCTGGCTTCGCCTTCCAGCACCTTGCCGTCGGCATCGACCAGCTGCGGGTTGACGCCAAAGAAGGGCCGCGTCGCCGAACCCGCCTTGAGGTGGGTGGCGCCCGGAACCGGCGTGATCATGATGCCGCCGGTCTCGGTCTGCCACCAGGTGTCGACGATCGGCACCTTGCCGTTGCCGACGACGTTGAAATACCACTCCCAGGCTTCCGGATTGATCGGCTCGCCGACGGTGCCGAGCACGCGCAGCGACTTGCGCGACGTTTTGGTGACATGGGCATCGCCGGCGCCCATCAGCGCGCGCAGCGCGGTCGGTGCGGTGTAGAAGATGTTGACCTTGTGCTTGTCGATCACGTCCCAGAAACGCGACTGCGACGGGTAGTTCGGCACGCCTTCGAACATCAGCGTGGTGGCGCCGTTGGCGAGCGGCCCGTAGACGATGTAGCTGTGGCCGGTGACCCAGCCGACATCGGCGGTGCACCAGTAGATATCGCCGTCATGATAGTCGAAGACATATTGGTGGGTCATCGAGACATAAACGAGATAGCCGGCCGTGGTGTGCAGCACGCCCTTCGGCTTGCCGGTCGAGCCGGATGTGTAGAGGATGAAGAGCGGGTCCTCGGCGTTCATCTTCTCGGGCTTGCATTCGGCCTTAACCGTGGCGACCTCGTCATGGTACCAGACGTCGCGCCCGACGGCCCAGCCGGTCTTGCCGCCGGTGCGGCGTACTACCAAGACCTTTTCGACTTTCGTTCCGGCCTTGGCGGCGATCTCGATCGCCTTGTCGGTGTTGTCCTTCAACGGGATCGACTTGCCTCCGCGCAGGCCTTCGTCGGCGGTGATGACGAAGGTCGACTTGCAGTCGTCGATGCGTCCGGCCAGCGCATCCGGCGAAAAGCCGCCGAAGACGACCGAATGAATGGCGCCGATGCGCGTGCAGGCGAGCATCGCATAAGCGGCCTCCGGGATCATCGGCATGTAGATGGTGACGCGGTCGCCCTTCTTGACGCCGTGCTTCTTCATCACATTGGCGAGGCGGCAGACATGCGCGTAAAGCTGGTTATAGGTGATCTTCCTGTCGTCGTAGGGATTGTCGCCTTCCCAGATGATAGCGGTCTGGTCGCCGCGCTTCTTCAGATGCCTGTCGATGCAGTTCCAGGAAACGTTGGTCTGGCCATCCTCGAACCATTTGATTGAGACCTTGCCGTCGAAGGACGTGTTCTTGACCTTGCTGTACGGCTTGAACCAGTCGATGCGCTTGCCGTGCTTGCCCCAGAACTTGTCCGGGTTCTTGACGCTGTCGGCGTACCATTTCAGGTAGGTGTCGCTGTCAATCAGCGCGTTCTTCTTCCACGCCGGCTGGACGCGATGGACATGAACATCGGACATTTCTTCGCCTTCCTCCCCAAAACCAAACCGCCGGCTTGACTGCCGGCAGGATCGCAGCGATGCGGCCGCGAATTCGCGCGCATTATTAACAGTTCGGCCGCGACGGCAACATTAGACGTTGGATTCGCGCGGCGGGATGCCGCAGGCGCTTTACCAGGCGGTGTCAGCACTCTCGTTAGGCGGCTGCTAAGCGCATGTTTTTGCGGGAGAAATCTGGTTCGATCATAGAAATATCAATAGACGATTAAGCAAATCGGGTGCACAATTTCAGGCTGGGAGGAAGGAGAATCAACCAAGGGACCGCAATGCGCGACCATTCCGAAATGGACCTGATGCTCAAGGGCTATGGCTTGACCACGGCCAAGATTCTTTATCACTTTCCCGATCATCCGCATCTGCTGCAGAGCTTCATCTGGCAGGATTACGACATCGCCCCGAAATTTCCGGTGCTGATCCGCTTCATCGAGTTCTGGAAGGCCAAGCTCGAAGGCCCGCTGCATTCGGTCAGCTACACGCACCACAAGCTGATCGCGCCGAACGAATGGCGCAAGGTCGACGGCGAGTTCGTGCTGCATTAGCCGGGCGGGCGGCAGCCTGGGAGCCGCCGCCCAGCTTTTGGAGCGTCAGATTGCGGGCGGGTTCAGCCGGGCAAACCCCTCCTGCCGGCGATAGGGAAAATACGGGTAGGGTGCGGTGACCTCACTTGCCGTGTCGAGCTTCTCCATCTGCTCGGCTGTCAATGACCATCCGACGGCGCCGAGATTCTGGCGCAACTGCTCCTCGTTGCGCGCGCCGATGATGACGGAGGCGACGGTCGGCCGCTGCAGCAGCCAGTTGATGGCGATCTGCGGTACGGTCTTGCCGGTTTCCTCGGCGATAACGTCAAGCGCGTCGACCACCCGATAGAGATGCTCGTCCTCGACGGGCGGTCCGAAGCTTACCGTGTCGTGCAGCCGACTTTTCTCAGGCAGCTTCTGGCCACGGCGGATCTTGCCGGTCAAGCGGCCCCAGCCGAGCGGGCTCCACACCAACGCACCGACGCCCTGATCGAGGCCGAGCGGCATCAACTCCCATTCATAATCGCGTCCGACCAGCGAGTAATAGACCTGATGGGCGACGTATCGGGGATAGCCATGTCTATCCGCCAGGCCGAGCGACTTCATCACTTGCCAGCCGGAAAAATTGGAGACGCCGACATAACGCAGCTTGCCGGCGCGCACGAGACTGTCCAGCGTCGACAGCACCTCCTCGATCGGTGTTGCGGCGTCGAAAGCGTGCAGTTGCAGCAGGTCGATGTAGTCGGTGTCAAGACGCCTCAGCGCGTCTTCGACTGCCTTGATTAGGCGTGAACGTGACGAGCCGGCATCGTTGGGACCGTCGCCCATCGGCAGCGAGGTCTTGGTCGAGATCAGCACGGCGTCGCGGCGGCCCTTGATGGCAGCGCCGAGCACTTGTTCGGAAGCGCCATTCGAATAGACATCGGCGGTGTCGAACAAGTTGACGCCGGCCTCAAGGCAGATGTCGACCAGCCGTCGCGCTTCCGTCGCATCGCTGTTGCCCCAGGCGCCGAACAGCGGGCCTGAACCGCCGAAGGTTCCAGCGCCGAACGAGAGCGCCGGGACCTTCAGGCCCGATGCGCCAAGATTTCGATAATCCATGGGTTTGCTCCTTGTGGAAGGATGGCTGTTTCAAAGATTGGTTGAGCTTTGCCGTTCTATGACCGAGCGATTTCCGGTGTGGCGAGGACGGGATCTCGGTCGAGGCGCAGCGCAAACGCCGCCACGGCGAGCGCTGAAAGCGGTAACAGGGCCGCGACCCAGGTGACGGCACCGAGGCCGGGACCATGGGCGATGACCAAGCCGCCGAGCCAGGCGCCGGCCGCATTGCCGAGGTTGAAGGCGGCGATGTTGAAGGATGAAGCTAGGCTCTGGCCGGCGCCTTGTGCCTTTTCCAGTACCCACATCTGCAGCGGCGCCACGGTGGCGAAGGCGGCGGCGCCGAGCAGGCCGACATAGATAACGGCCATGACCTGGCTGTGCAGGGCGAAGGTCATGGTGCCGAGCACCAGTGCCAGGACGACGAGACTGCCGAGAACGGAAGGTACCAGCCAGCGGTCGGCGAACTTGCCGCCGGCGAGGTTGCCGGCGATGAGGCCGCCGCCGAAGACCAGCAGGATAGGCGACACCGCTGCTTCCTCAAAACCGGTGATCTCGGTCAGCAACGGGGCGATGTAGGTGAAGACGGCGAAGACGCCGGCATAGCCAAGCACGGTGGTGGCAAAGCCAAGCAGGACAGGCGTGCGGCCGAGCACGGCGAGATCGGCGCGCAAATTGCTCTTCTCAGGCTCTGTTCGGCTGCGCGGCACCAGCAGGAGAATGATGGCGAAGGCGGCGATGCCGACCAGGGTCACCGCCCAGAAGGTCGCGCGCCAGCCGAAGGCCTGCCCGAGCCATGTGCCGAAGGGCACGCCGAGGATATTGGCGATGGTCAGGCCGGTGAACATCAGGGCGATTGCCGAGGCTTTCTTGTTGGGCGCCACCAGTCCGGTCGCCACGACCGAGCCGACGCCGAAGAAGGTGCCGTGGGCGAAGGCGGTCAGCACGCGCGCACCCATCAGCGTCCAGTAGTCTGGGGCAAGTGCACAAGCGAGGTTGCCCAGCGTGAAGATCGCCATCAGCGCCAGAAGCACGGTTTTGCGCGGCCAGCGGCCGGTTACGATCGTCAGCAGCGGCGCGCCGATGACAACGCCGAGCGCATAGCCGGAAATCAACTGGCCGGCAGCTGAGATCGAGACGCCGAGGTCGGTGCTGACGTCGAGCAGCAGGCCCATGATGACGAATTCGGTGACGCCGATGCCAAAGGCACCGGCGGCAAGAGCGTAAAGAGCGAGGGGCATGGCGGTTCCCACTTCGATGACGACCGGTTTTGACGACGGGCGCCGTGTCCTCCCACGCCCCAATCCGGAAGATCGTGCCGCGATGTGCTGTGAACCAGCCTTGCATCGGGCACATCGTCTGTGAAATAGATTCACCAATGGCCAGGCCCGAAATCAATCGCTCCGGCGAGATCGAAGTGTTCGTCCGCGTCGTCGAGGCGGGCAGCTTTTCGGCCGCTGCCCGCGCGTTACGGATGACGCCGTCGGCGGTGAGCAAGCTGATCGCGCGGCTGGAGGCGCGGCTTGGCGCGCGGCTGGTCAGCCGTTCGACGCGCAAGCTGCAACTGACGCCGGAGGGGGCGGCGTTCTTCGACAGCGGAGTGCGTATCCTGGCCGACATGGCAGCGGCCGAGCGCGAGGCAGCGGCGGGTGCCGCGCCGCGTGGCCGGCTGCGGATTAACAGCTACGTGCCTTTCGGACAGCATCGGCTGATCCCGCTTTTGCCGCGTTTTCTGGAGCGCTACCCCGAAATCTCGGTCGATCTGGTGTTGACCGACGATGTCATCGACCTGATGGAGGAGCGCGCTGACGTCGCCATCCGCGCCGGGCCGCTCGGCGAATCACGGCTGGTGGCGCGCAAGCTCGGGCAGAGCCGGGTGGTCGTCGTTGCGGCGCCATCGTATCTCGAAGCGCGTGGCACGCCCAAGACGCCCGCCGATCTCGATCGTCACAACCGGATGGGCTTCCGTTTCGTACGTCACCTCGAGGGCTGGCCTTTTATCGACGCGGCCGGCAAGCCGACCACCCTGTCGATCATCGGAAATACGCTGGTCAGCGACGGCGAGGCGATGCGGCTGGTGGCGCTCTCTGGGGCGGGCATCGCCCGGCTGGCACGTTGGCACGTGGAAGCCGACATTGCCGCCGGCCGGCTTCTGCCGCTGCTGGAAGAGTTCAACCCCGGCGACGAGGAACTCACCCACGCCGTCTATGTCGGCCAAGGCAAGCATCTGCCGGCGCGGGTGCGGGCCTTTTTGGACTTTTTGGTCGAGACTGTCCGGCTGACCTGAGCCCAAAACGATCGGGAGCCTGCCGGCTCCCGAAGCATCAAATCGAAAGTAAGATTAACTACTTTTTCGGCACAAAGGGCGCCGGATGCCGACCGGCCGCATGACGCTCCAGCATCCAGCCGGGGTATTCGGCGGGCAGGGCACTGACTTCGTCGAGCCGAACAAGGTCATCGGCATCGAGCTGCAACTCGGTGGCCGCAAGGTTCTGTTCCAGCTGCTCCATGCGGCTGGCGCCGATGATGACGCTCATCACGAATGGCTTGGCCAGGACATAGCCGAGCGCCACCGTGGCGACGCTGACGCCGTGCTTGGCGGCGATCTCGCGCATGACGGCGACCGCTGCCCAGGCCCGGTCCTCGTTGACCGGCGGGAAATTGAAGCTGGCGCGGCGGCCCTCGCCATTGCCGGGGGCGCCCGGTCCGTATTTGCCGGAGAGCAGGCCGCCAGCCATCGGCGACCAGACCATCAACCCGAGCTTCTCCTCGTTGAGCAGCGGCACGATCTCGCGCTCGAGATCGCGGCCGGCAATCGAGTAATACGACTGGACGGTCTCGAAGCGGGCAAAGCCCTTGCGCTCGGCAATACCCAGCGCCTTGGCAATGCGCCAGGCCTGCCAGTTCGAGACGCCGACATAGCGGACCTTGCCGGCGGCAACCAGGTCGTCGAGCGCCCGCAGTGTCTCGTCGATCGGCGTCACTGTGTCGGTGCCGTGCAGTTGGTAGAGATCGATGTGATCGAGCTGTAGCCGCTCGAGGCTGCTCTCGACCGAATCCATGATGTGGCCGCGCGAGGAACCGCGCTGGTTCGGGCCGCCGCCCATGGCGCCATGAACCTTGGTGGCGATGATCACGTCCTGTCGGTTGACGCCAAGGTTCCTGAGCGACTGGCCGAGAAGCCGTTCCGAGGCGCCGAAGGAATAGACATCCGCCGTGTCGAAGAAATTGACGCCGGCGGCGAGCGAGCGGGCGACGATCTCGTCGACGCCCTTCTGGTCGAGGCTGGCGATCAGGCCCCATTGGGCATTCTCGCCAGCGGCGCCGAACGTCATCGTGCCGAGGCAAAGTTCGGAGACGAACATCCCGGTATTTCCAAGTTGATTGTAACGCATGGTGGCTCCAGACGGGTTGAGAATAACTCGACCCATATAGGAACGAAACGTTCCGTTTCTATACGCTGGCTTAGTCAATGTCGGTCTGTGGCCTAAGGCCGGCTGCGCCTCATCTGGCGCCGAAAATCGCCGATCCAACCCTGACACTGGTCGCGCCGAAGGCGATCGCGGTCTCGTAGTCGCCGGACATGCCCATCGAGAGCTTGTCGACGCCGGCCTCGGTGCTGAGCTTCTCCAGCAGCGCGAAATGTGGGCCGGGGTTCTCGTCGGCCGGTGGGATGCACATCAGGCCCTCGACGGAGAGACCATGGACATCGCGGCAGCGGGCGACGAACGCGACGGCCTCGCGCGGCTCTATGCCGGCCTTTTGCGGCTCGGAGCCGGTGTTGACCTGGACATAGAGCCTTGGTGACCGGCCCTGCCTGGCGATTTCCTTGGCGAGTTCGGCGGCGATCTTTTCCCGGTCGACGGTTTCGATGACGTCGAACAGCGCGACCGCTTCCTTTGCCTTGTTCGATTGCAGCGGACCGATCAGATGTAGCTCGATGTCGGGAAACACCGCCCTCAGGGCCGGCCATTTGGCTTGTGCTTCCTGGACGCGGTTTTCGCCGAAGACGCGCTGGCCGGCCTCGATAACCGGGCGGATATCGGTGGCATCGAAGGTCTTCGAGACCGCGACCAGTGCCACAGCTCCGGCGTCGCGTCCGGCCTCGCGCTCGGCGGCAGCGATCCTTGCCTTGATGGTGAAAAGCTGTTCGACGGCGCTCGCCATGCCTATATCCTGCCTGTGTTTGGCTTTTCGCCGGATCGCCGCAGTTGACGGGTCCGGTAATCCATGGTGAACACCGCGACGACATTTTGAGCCGCACGGGCATTGTCCGGCGGCTCGTGCATGCTTTTAAGTGAAAAACACCCGATGGCAACCGAACGATACAATCCGCGCGCGTCAGAGCCCAAATGGCAGAAGGCCTGGGACGCCAAGAAGCTGTTCGAAGCCGACAACGACGACCCGCGCCCGAAATACTACGTGCTGGAGATGTTCCCCTATCCGTCGGGGCGCATCCATATCGGCCATACCCGGAACTATACGATGGGCGACGTGGTGGCACGTTACAAGCGGGCCAAGGGTTTCAACGTGCTGCACCCGATGGGCTGGGACGCCTTTGGCATGCCAGCCGAAAACGCGGCGATGCAGAACAAGGTCCACCCCAAGGACTGGACCTATCAGAACATTGCCGCCATGCGCGAGCAGCTCAAGGTCATGGGCCTGTCGCTCGATTGGGCGCGAGAATTCGCCACCTGCGATGTCGACTATTACCACCGCCAGCAGATGCTGTTCCTCGATTTCGTCGAGAAGGGGCTGGTGACGCGAAAATCCTCCAAGGTCAACTGGGATCCGGAGGACATGACGGTGCTTGCCAACGAGCAGGTCATCGACGGTCGCGGCTGGCGCTCGGGCGCGCTGGTGGAACAGCGCGAGCTGACGCAGTGGTTTTTCAAGATCTCCGACTACGCGCAGGATCTGCTGGATTCGCTCGATCAACTCGACGACTGGCCGGAAAAAGTGAAGCTGATGCAGGCGAACTGGATCGGCCGTTCGGAAGGCCTGCTGATCCGCTGGCCGCTGGCCAAGCCAGTCGCCGGCGAGCATGAGCTCGAAGTCTATACGACCAGGCCCGACACCATCTTCGGCGCCTCCTTCATGGCGATTGCGGCCGACCATCCGCTAGCCAAAAAGGCCGCCGAAGACAATCCGGCGCTGGCAAAGTTCATCGACGAGGTCCGCCATATGGGCACCTCGGTGGCGGCATTGGAGACGGCCGAGAAGAAGGGTTTCGATACCGGCATCCGCGTCATCCATCCGTTCGACGAGAACTGGACGCTGCACGTCTACGTCGCCAATTTCGTGCTGATGGACTACGGCACCGGTGCCATTTTCGGCTGCCCGTCCGGTGACCAGCGCGACCTCGACTTCGCCAACAAATACGGCCTGCCGGTCATTCCGGTGGTGATGCCGGAAGGCGAGAATCAAGGAAGCTTCCAGATCATCGACGAGGCCTATGTCGGCGACGGCGTGATGATCAATTCGCGCTTCCTCGACGGCATGAAGCCGGATCAGGCATTCGACGAGGTGGCGAAGCTGCTCGAACAGAAGACCATCGGCAACCGGCCGATGGCCGAGCGCAAGGTGAATTTCCGCCTGCGCGACTGGGGCATTTCGCGCCAGCGCTATTGGGGCTGCCCGATCCCGATGATCCATTGCGAGGATTGCGGCGTGGTGCCGGTGCCGAAAGCCGACCTGCCGGTCAAGCTGCCGGATGACATCGAGTTCGACCGGCCTGGCAATCCGCTCGATCGCCATCCGACATGGCGGCACGTCAAATGCCCGCGTTGCGGCAAGGATGCGCGGCGCGAAACCGACACGATGGACACATTTGTCGATTCTTCGTGGTATTTCGCGCGCTTCACCGCGCCCTGGGCCAACGATCCGACCGATCCCAAGGCCGCGACTGAATGGCTGCCGGTCGACCAGTATATTGGCGGCATCGAGCACGCGATCCTGCATTTGCTCTATTCGCGCTTTTTCACCCGCGCCATGCGCGAGACCGGCCATGTCGATCTCGCCGAGCCGTTCAGGGGCCTGTTCACGCAAGGCATGGTGGTGCACGAGACCTATCGGGTCGGTGGCGCCTCGAACGGCCGCTGGCTTGCGCCAAGCGAGGTCAGGCTGGAAGACGCCGACTGCAAGCGCCGCGCCTTCGAAATCGCCACCGGCGAAGAGGCGGTGATCGGTCCGCTCGAAAAAATGTCGAAGTCGAAGAAGAATACGGTGAGCCCGGAAGAGATCACCGACGGCTACGGCGCCGATACGGCGCGCTGGTTCATGCTGTCGGACTCGCCGCCCGAGCGCGATGTCGAATGGACCGACGAGGGCGCCGCCGGCGCGCACCGCTTCATCCAGCGCATCTGGCGCCTGGTGTCGACGGCTGCCGAATCGCTCGCCGGAGTTCGGCCAGAGGCGGCGAAGGACGGCGAGGCTGGGACAGTGTCCAAGGCGGCGCACAAGATCCTGAAATCGGTCGGCGAGGATATCGAAAAGCTCGCCTTCAACCGCGCCATCGCGCGCATCTACGAGCTCGCCAATGCCTTGACCGTGCCGCTCAACGAGGCGGCAGAGGGCAAGGCCGGTCCGGCGCTGCAAGCGGCCTGCCGTGAGGCCGTCGAGATCCTGGTGCACCTGATCGCGCCGGTCATGCCGCATCTGTCCGAAGAGTGCTGGCAGACGCTCGGCGGCACCGACCTTGTCGCCGAACGGCCCTGGCCGGACTACGATCCGTCGCTTGTCGTCGACGCCGAGATCGTGCTGCCGGTCCAGGTCAACGGCAAGAAGCGCGGCGATTTGACAATTGCCCGCGACGCGGACCAAGGTGCGGTCGAAAAAGCGGTTCTGGCCCTCGACTTCGTGCAGAAAGCGCTCGAAGGTAAGGCGCCGCGCAAGGTGATCATCGTGCCGCAGAGGATCGTCAATGTTGTTGCCTGATCCGAAAAAAGCGGAGCTGACGCTGCGCCGTGTCGTGCTTTGCGGGCTGCTCGCGTCGGTGGCGCTGGTTTCCGCCTGCACGGTGCGGCCGCTCTATTCAAGCGCGCCGCTGGTCGCCGGCTCGCAGGTCGGCGCTGCTGCCGAACTGGCATCGATCTCGGTCAAGCCGGTCAAGACCCGCTACGCCCAGCAGGTCCGCAACAATTTGATCTTCGCGCTCGGCCAGGGCGCCGGCGAGCCGGCTTCGCCGGTCTATTCGCTTGATCTCGGCGTCTCCGAACTCGTCGAATCGGCGGCAATCGAGCAGGTCACGACCGACGAGGACGAGCCGACCGCCGGCACAGTGACGCTGACCGCGAACTATGTGCTCAGCGATGCCAAGACGGGCACGGTCATAGCGAGGGGCAAGCGCTCGATTCCGTCGTCGTACGACAGGCCGCGCCAGGAATTCGCGTCATACCGGGCGCAGATCGACGCCGAGAACCGTGCGGCGCGCGAACTGGCAGATGTGCTGCGGCTGTCGATCGCCCAGGATCTGATCAAGCACGGCAAAACAGTGGCGGGTTAGAACCTCGGCACGGCGGTCGTCGATAAATCTTTCAGCGGCAAGCCTTCGACATTGGCCGAAACATCTTTCGCTTCGTCATCCCAGGGTCTGCGCTCCGCTTCGCGTTCGCTTCGCCCCGGGAATGACGAAGGCGTTATGGCCGCCGCCGACCTTCGCTTCAGCCGATCGTCTGGCCAGTCTTTGCCCAATCGGCGAGGAACAGCTCCAGGCCCTTGTCGGTCAGCGGGTGCTTGACCAGCGCCTTGAGCGTCGCTGGCGGGGCGGTGATGACATCGGCACCGATCAGCGCCGCCTGCTTGACATGGTTCACAGTACGCACAGAAGCGGTCAGGATCTCGGTCTGGAAATCATAATTGTCGTAGATGGTGCGGATATCGGCAATCAGCTCCATGCCGTCCCAGCCGCTGTCGTCGATGCGGCCGACGAAGGGCGAGATGAAGGAGGCGCCGGCCTTGGCGGCGAGCAGCGCCTGGGTGGCCGAGAAGCACAGCGTGACGTTGACCATGCGGCCGTCCGACCGGATGTCCTTGCAGGCTCTCAGGCCGTCGAGCGTCAGCGGCACCTTGATGCAGACATTGTCGGCGATTCTGGCCAGGATCTTGGCCTCCGCCATCATGTCCTTGTATTCGGTGGCGACGACTTCGGCCGAGACCGGGCCCTTGACGATCTCGCAGATCTCTCTTGTGACGTCGGCGATCTTGCCGCCGGATTTCAGGATAAGCGACGGATTGGTGGTTACGCCGTCGAGCAGCCCCAAATCGTTCAGCTCGCGGATTTCCTTGACATCGGCGGTGTCGACAAAAAATTTCATGGCGGTCTCCTGAAGATTTTTCATGTGCACGTCATGCACATTTGGGGTCGGACTTTGATCTAGACCAAAGTCGGGGCAAGGTCACGCCTCATGATCGAAGATTCGCCCTTTGTCGCGGCCGCACCGGTGCTGGTGCCGATGCCCGCCGAGCGCCCCTACACCTATGCCGTGCCGGCTGGCATGCGCGTGGTGCCGGGCTCGATCGTGCGCGTTCCGCTTGGGCCCCGCCAGGTCGCCGGCATCGTCTGGGACGGCGCCGTCGAAAAGGTCGACGCGAAGAAATTGCGACCGATCGAGCAGGTTTTCGACTGCCCGCCGATCGACCGCGCGATGCGGCGTTTTGTCGATTGGGTGGCGCAATACACGCTGTCGCCGCCCGGCATGGTGGCGCGCATGCTGCTCAGGGCACCGGAGGCGTTCGACCCGGAACCGTGGATCGAAGGGCTGCAGCGCACCTTCGCCAAGCCCGACCGGATGACGGAGGCGAGGACGCGCGTGCTGGAAACGGCCGAAGGCGGCCTTGCCTGGACGCGGTCCGGCCTGGCGCATGCGGCAGGCGTGTCGTCGACGGTGGTGGACGGGCTGCGGGCGCAGGGCGTATTCGAGACGGTGATGATCCCGCCGCGGCCGGTGGTCGCAGCACCCGATCCCGGCTACGCCGTGCCGGCACTGATGCCCGACCAGAGCGATGCCGCCGAGACGCTGCGCGTCAATGTCGCGGCCGGCACATTCGGTGTCACCCTGCTCGACGGTGTGACCGGATCCGGCAAGACGGAGGTCTATTTCGAGGCGGTCGCGGCCGCGCTCGACCGTGGCACGCAGGTGTTGATCCTGCTGCCGGAAATTGCGCTGACCCACGCCTTCCTCGAACGTTTCCAGGAGCGGTTCGGCGCTAAGCCGGCGGAGTGGCACTCGGACCTGCCGCCAAGGATGCGCGAAAAGGTTTGGCGGCAAGTAACGGAAGGCGGCGTGCGGGTCGTCGCCGGCGCACGTTCGGCGCTGTTCCTGCCGTTCAGGGAACTTGGACTGATCATCGTCGACGAAGAGCACGATCCCGCCTACAAGCAGGAGGATCGCGTCTTTTACAACGCCCGCGACATGGCCGTGGTGCGCGGCCATATCGGCGGCTTTCCGGTCGTGCTCGCCTCTGCGACGCCGTCAGTCGAAAGCCGGGTCAATGCCAGCCAGGGCCGCTACAGCAGGGCGGTGCTTTCGGGGCGCTTTGCCGAGGCGGCACTTCCCGATCTCAAGACGGTCGACATGCGCCGCGCGGCGCCGGCACGCGGCGGCTTCCTGTCGCCTGTACTGCTCGGCCATATGCGGCAGACGCTGGAAAGAAAGGAACAGTCACTGCTGTTCCTCAACCGGCGCGGCTATGCGCCGCTGACGCTCTGCCGGGTCTGCGGCCACCGCTTTGGCTGTCCGGTCTGCTCGGCCTGGCTGGTCGAGCACCGCTTTCGCGGCCAGCTCGTCTGCCACCACTGCGGGCACAATGAACGCCGGCCAGAGGCCTGCCCCGAATGCGGCACGCTCGACCATCTGGTCGCCTGCGGGCCGGGCGTCGAGCGCATCGCCGAGGAGGTCGTCGCGCAGTTCCCCGATGCCCGCACCATCGTACTGTCGTCCGACCTGATGGGCGGCGTGCGGCGGCTGCGGCTCGAGCTCGAAGCCATCGCCAATGGCGAGGCCGACATCGTCATCGGCACGCAACTCGTCGCCAAGGGCCATAATTTCCCCAACATGACGCTGGTCGGTGTGGTCGATGCCGATCTCGGCCTTGCCAATGGCGATCCGCGCGCCGCCGAGCGCACGTTCCAACTGCTCAGCCAGGTGACCGGCCGCGCCGGCCGCACCGGCAAGAAGAGCCTCGGCCTGCTGCAGACCTTCCAGCCGGACCATCCGGTGATGCGCGCGATCGTCTCCGGCGATGCCGAGGCCTTCTACGAGCGCGAGATCGTCGAGCGCGAGCGGGCGGGGCTACCGCCCTTCGGCAGGCTCGCCGGCGTCATCGTCAGCGCGGCGACACGGGCCGAAGCCGAAGGGCACGCCCGTGGCCTGCGTCGCGCCGCGCCGCAAGCCACCGACCTGTTCGTGCTCGGCCCGGCCGAGGCGCCGCTGTCATTGATCGGCGGCCGCCATCGCTTTCGCCTGCTGATCCAAGGCGAACGGCGCGCCGACATGCAAGGGTTCATTCGCACCATGCTGGCCGAGGGGCCGAAGATAAGGGGTTCGGTGCGGGTCCAGGTCGATATCGACCCGCAAAGCTTTTTGTAAGGTGTCGAATTACCCTTTCGAGACGCGTTCGGTGAATGGGTTCAGGTAAGGCACGTCGAGAATCGCAAAATGCCGGGTGTTGGCCGTCAAAACTGACAGGCCGTGCAAACGGGCAGTAGCTGCGATCAGAACGTCCGCCAGCCCCGGATTGGCGCCTCTGGCGATAGTGGCGTCTTCCAGTTTTCCGGCTTCTCGCGCGATTGCTAAATCGATGGGAAGGATGCGCTGGTTGAACTCTAGAAGCAACCTTTCGAACCACTCATTGATGCGCTCTGCCTTCATATGCCCGCCCGCCCGCTTCAGTTTCGCGATTCCTCGTTCCAACTCCAAGATGACGATCGATGAGAGCTGCCAAGAGCCGCGTTCTCCTTGTTCGGCAACCCAGTTCTGCACGTGTGACGGAAGCAGAGGCCGACCAGGTGCAAATGCCGAGAGAAAAGACGTATCAAGCAGATAGCCGGTCAAAACTCCACTTCCCGCGACGGCGTTTCGTTTCGCTCAAGCTCGATGCCGCCTGGATACTGAAGCAGGAAATCCACGAAGTCTTTTTGGCTGTTCTGCGGATAAAGTTTCCGTCCCTCACCGATTGGCACCACCATGACCGCGGGCTTGCCGTGCTTGGTGATAACCGTGGGCTCACCGTTCTCAGCAGCCTCCACGAGCGCGGAAAGGCTGGCCTTTGCCTCTCGTAGTTGCATCGTCTTCATGCGCGGAACCTCTTGTGGTCTCATGTAGTCACAATATAGGAATTGTGCAGAAAAAAACAGCCCGTTGTGTAACGTCCTGTTAGCCCGGTCGAGACAACGGTCGCGCTCGCGTTGGGCTGACGCGCCCTGCAAATTGCCGGCGGCCCATCTGGCGCATGTCAGTTGCTTCGCTAGAATGCCCGAAATTTTGAATATGCATTTAAGAGGGGACAAGATGGAATTTGCGTTTCCGTGGCCGATGAGCCAGGGCGAGTGGCTGGCATGGTCGAGCGCCGTGGTGACCCTGCTGTTCGGCCTGCTGCTGTTCCTGGCGCCAGGACTGGCGTTCCGGATCCTGCGGCTGCAGGTCAGACCGGAGAAGGCAGCGGCGATCGCCGAGGGGCGCGGCCGGATGTCGGGCTTCTATCTCGGCGTCAGCTTGTGCTGCATCCTCCTGGCGCAGCCGCTGCTCTACATGGCGCTCGGCTTCTCCTGGCTTTTCACCGCCTTCGGCCGGCTGCTGTCAATGATGTCGGACGGCGCCAACACGCCGTTCAACTGGGCTTCCATTGTCGTCGAGCTGGTGCTGGCAGCGCTGCCGCTTGCCTTCGCCTTCGGCTTTTTGCCCTGAATCAGGGATCAATCCGGGGTTGGTTGCTGAACTCGGCCAGCGGATGCGACAATAGTGCCTGAAAACCATGCCGGACGACGCATTGCGGTCTGAAAATGCCTGTGCTAGACGGCAATCGACTTTCGACCGGGGATAGCGGAAGCCCCGCCTCCGTGCTTGGAAAAATGCAGTAAGGTCAAAGATTTAGCCAGAGTTTTTGCTCGCGCCAACAATCTGCGGCCTGTCAGACAAAGAGAAAAGACGGTCCGTGGCCCAATCGTCATCGCCAATCTCAGGTGTCGCAGAACGCTATGCGGGTTCGCTGTTCGAACTCGCGCTGCAGACCAATTCGGTCGCCAGCGTCGAGGCCGACCTCAACAGGTTCGAAACGATGCTCGAAGGCAGCGCTGACCTTTCGCGGCTGATCAGGAGCCCTGTCTTCTCCAGCGAGGACCAGGCCAAGGCGATCGCCGCGATCGCCGACAAAGCGGGGATAACCGGCCTCACCGGCAATTTCCTGCGCGTCGTTGCCCAGAATCGCCGGCTGTTTGCCGTGCCCGGCATGATCAAGGCGTTCCGCCAGATCGCCGCCGAACACCGTGGCGAGACTGCCGCCGAGGTCACCTCGGCGCATGCGCTGACGCCTGCCCAGGAAACCGAGCTGAAAGCAGCGCTGAAAAGCGTCGCCGGCAAGGACGTTGCGATCACGGTCACCGTCGATCCGTCGCTGCTCGGCGGACTGGTGGTCAAGATCGGCTCGCGCCAGATCGATACGTCGCTCAAAACCAAACTCAATTCGCTCAAGCTTGCACTGAAAGAGGTCGGCTGATGGACATCCGCGCCGCGGAAATTTCCGCAATTCTGAAAGACCAGATCAAGAATTTCGGCAAGGAGGCCGAGGTCTCCGAAGTCGGCCAGGTGCTGTCCGTCGGTGACGGTATCGCCCGCGTCTACGGCCTCGACAATGTCCAGGCCGGCGAGATGGTCGAGTTCCCCGGCGGCATCCGCGGCATGGCGCTCAACCTCGAAGCCGACAATGTCGGCGTCGTCATCTTCGGCGCCGACCGCGACATCAAGGAAGGCGACACCGTCAAGCGCACCGGCGCCATCGTCGATGCGCCCGTCGGCATGGGCTTGCTCGGCCGCGTCGTCGACGCGCTCGGCAACCCGATCGACGGCAAGGGCCCGATCCAGGCCACCGAACGCAAGCGCGTCGACGTCAAGGCGCCCGGCATCATTCCGCGCAAATCGGTGAACGAGCCGATGTCGACCGGCCTCAAGGCCATCGACGCGCTGATCCCGGTCGGCCGCGGTCAGCGCGAGCTGGTCATCGGCGACCGCCAGACCGGCAAGACCGCGATCATCCTCGACACCATGCTCAACCAGAAATCGGTGCACGACAACGGCCCTGAGAAGGAAAAGCTGTACTGCGTCTATGTCGCCGTCGGCCAGAAGCGCTCGACGGTGGCGCAGTTCGTCAAGGTCCTGGAAGAGCGCGGCGCGCTCGACTATTCGATCATCATCGCCGCGACCGCCTCCGATCCGGCGCCAATGCAGTTCCTGGCGCCGTTCACCGCCTGCACCATGGGCGAATATTTCCGCGACAACGGCATGCACGCGCTGATCAGCTACGACGATCTATCGAAGCAGGCCGTCGCTTACCGCCAGATGTCGCTGCTGCTGCGCCGCCCGCCGGGCCGCGAAGCCTATCCCGGCGACGTTTTCTACCTGCACTCGCGCCTGCTCGAGCGCGCCGCCAAGCTCAATGACGAAAACGGCGGCGGGTCTCTGACGGCCCTGCCGATCATTGAGACGCAGGCCAACGACGTTTCGGCCTACATCCCGACCAACGTCATCTCGATCACCGACGGCCAGATCTTCCTGGAAACCAATCTGTTCTTCCAGGGCGTCCGTCCGGCGGTCAATGTCGGCCTGTCGGTGTCGCGCGTCGGCTCCTCGGCGCAGATCAAGGCGATGAAGCAGGTTGCCGGGTCGATCAAGGGCGAGCTCGCGCAGTACCGCGAAATGGCTGCTTTCGCGCAGTTCGGCTCCGATCTCGATGCCGCCACGCAACGCCTGCTCAACCGCGGCTCGCGCCTGACCGAGCTGTTGAAGCAGCCGCAATTCTCGCCGCTCAAGGTCGAGGAGCAGGTCGCGGTGATCTTCGCCGGCGTCAACGGCTATCTCGACAAGCTGGCGATCAACCAGGTCGGCAAGTTCGAGCATGGTCTGTTGTCGCATATGCGCTCGGCCGGCAAGGACGTGCTCGACGGCATCCGCAAGGAGAAGGCGCTGTCCGACGATCTGCGCGCCAGGCTAAAGGCAGAGATTGACGCCTTCGCCAAGACCTTTGCTTGAGCAGGACGGACGGGATCAGGTTTGAAGCATGCCTTCGTTAAAAGACCTTCGTAACCGTATCGCCTCGGTCAAGGCGACGCAGAAGATCACCAAGGCGATGCAGATGGTCGCCGCGGCGAAGCTGCGTCGCGCGCAGGAAGCGGCGGAAGCGGCGCGTCCCTATTCGGAGCGCATGGGCGCGGTGCTGGCCAACATCACCCAGGCGATCGGTGGCGGCGGCGACGCCCCGGCGCTGATGACCGGCACCGGCAAAGACGACGTGCATCTGCTTGTCGTCTGCACGGCCGAACGCGGCTTGTGCGGCGGCTTCAATTCGCAGATCGCCCGTTTTGCCCGCGACCACATCCGCAAGCTTCTGGCCGACGGCAAGCAGGTCAAGATCATCTGCGTCGGCAAGAAGGGATTCGACATATTGCGCCGCGACTACGGGGCGCTGATCATCGAGCGTGTCGACCTGCGCGAGGTCAAGACGCTGGGCTTCGTCAATGCCGACGCCATCGCCAAGAAGTTGATCCACCTGTTCAACGAAGGCGGCTTCGACATCTGCACGCTGTTCTATTCGCAGTTCAAGTCGGTGATCAGCCAGATCCCGACGGCGCAGCAAATTGTCCCGGCGGGCGCGCCTTCGGCTGCCGCAGAAGTGAAGGACGGCGGCAGCGCCGTCTACGAATACGAGCCGGAGCCGGGCGAAATCCTCTCCGATCTCATCCCGCGCAACATTTCCGTGCAGGTTTTTCGCGCGCTGCTCGAGAATGCTGCCGGCGAGATGGGTGCCAAGATGAGCGCCATGGACAATGCGACGCGCAACGCCGGCGACATGATCAACAAATTGTCGATCACCTACAACCGCCAGCGGCAGGCGCAGATCACCAAGGAATTGATCGAAATCATTTCGGGCGCCGAGGCGCTCTAGGCACGCTCACAAGGAGGTCATCGACCTCAAGCGTGTGAGAAACAAAGAGACGAAAAGGGTAAAGACGATGGCGAAAGCAGCGACCCCCAAGACGGCAGCCCCTAAGGCCGCGGCACCAGCGAAGGCTCCGGCGGCAGCAAAGGCCGCTCCGGCCAAGAAGGCGGCAGCAACCAAGGCCGCCGCTGTGAATACGCCGGCCGTTACCATCAAGAAAACCGGCCTGGCAGGCAAGGTTCGCCAGGTCATCGGCGCCGTTGTCGACGTCCAGTTCGGCGAACATCTGCCGGCGATCCTGAACGCGCTTGAGACGATCAATGTCGGCAATCGCCTGGTGCTCGAGGTTGCCCAGCATCTGGGTGAGAACACCGTGCGCTGCATCGCCATGGACTCGACCGAAGGTCTGGTCCGCGGCCAGGATGTCTATGATACCGGTGCACCGATTACCGTGCCGGTCGGTCCGGGCATGCTCGGCCGCATCATCAACGTCATCGGCGAGCCGGTCGACGAGGCAGGCCCGGTCAACGGCATCGAAATGCGCTCGATCCACCAGCCGGCGCCGACCTATGTCGAGCAGTCGACGGAAGCGCAGATCCTGGTCACCGGCATCAAGGTGCTCGACCTGCTGGCCCCCTATGCCCGTGGCGGCAAGATCGGCCTGTTCGGCGGCGCCGGCGTCGGCAAGACGGTGCTGATCCAGGAACTGATCAACAACGTCGCCAAGGCGCATGGCGGCTTCTCGGTGTTCGCCGGCGTCGGCGAGCGCACCCGCGAAGGCAACGACCTCTATCACGAGTTCATCGAGTCCGGCGTCAACAAGAAGGGCGGCGGCGAAGGCTCCAAGGCGGCGCTCGTCTATGGCCAGATGAACGAGCCGCCGGGCGCCCGCGCCCGCGTCGGCCTGACCGGCCTGACGGTTGCCGAATACTTCCGCGACCAGGGCCAGGACGTGCTGTTCTTCGTCGATAACATCTTCCGCTTCACGCAGGCGGGCTCGGAAGTGTCGGCGCTGCTCGGCCGCATTCCTTCGGCCGTGGGCTACCAGCCGACGCTGGCCACCGACATGGGCGCCCTGCAGGAGCGTATCACCACGACGACCAAGGGCTCGATCACCTCGGTGCAGGCGATCTATGTGCCAGCCGACGACCTGACCGACCCGGCACCGGCGACCTCGTTCGCCCACCTCGACGCGACGACCGTGCTCAACCGCGCGATTTCGGAGAAGGGCATCTATCCGGCGGTCGATCCGCTCGATTCGACTTCGCGCATGCTCGACCCGATGGTCGTCGGCGAAGAGCACTATCAGGTCGCCCGCCAGGTGCAGTCGATCCTTCAGCGCTACAAGTCGCTGCAGGATATCATCGCCATCCTGGGCATGGACGAGCTGTCGGAAGAGGACAAGCAGACGGTTGCCCGCGCCCGCAAGATCGAGCGCTTCCTGTCGCAGCCCTTCTTCGTCGCCGAAGTGTTCACCGGCGCACCGGGCAAGCTGGTCGACCTCGCCGACACCATCAAGGGCTTCAAGGGCCTTTGCAACGGCGACTACGACCATCTGCCGGAAGCCGCCTTCTACATGGTCGGCGGCATCGAGGAAGCGGTCGAGAAGGCGCAGCGCCTGGCCGCCGAAGCGGCCTGATGGTGAATGGTCAATAGTGAATTTGTGAATGGGGAGTAGCGGATAGGAAATCGGGGCTGAGTGAAGGTCATTCTTTCTGACCATTCACCATTCACCATTCACCAGTCGCTAAACTGATCATGCCTGAAGCTTTCAAATTCGAACTGGTCTCGCCGGAGCGCCTCTTGGTTTCCGAGCAGGTCGAATCCGTCGTCATTCCGGGCGCCGAGGGCGAAATGACTGTCATGGCGCATCACGCGCCGGTCATGACCACAATCAAGCCGGGCGTCGTTACGCTGAAGACCGCGCAAGGCAAGGAAGAGCGCTATGTGGTGTTCGGCGGCTTTGCCGACATCGTTCCGGCCGGTTGCACGCTGCTGGCGGAATCGGCTGTGGCCGTCGGCGACATCGATCGCGCCGACCTTGCCCGCCGCATCCAGGAGGCGAGGGAAGACGCCGCCGACGCCAAGGACGACCAGACCCGCAGCAAGGCCGAGCAGTTCCTTAGCCAACTCACCACGCTAGAAGGCGCCATCCTGCCGGCTTGAGGTTCGCTCAAATGACTGACTGAAAAAGCGGGCTTGCCCCGCTTTTTTGTTTGGTGGACAGTCTGGCTGCCTTGGCGTGGGGGTGGCCGATGACAGAACAAGCAGTGCAACAAGAAACTATCTCGCGATCCAGATGGTCGACGGCCCTGGTGTCGGCCTTTGGCGGCCCGTTTGGCGGGTTCCTCTGGATCGGCAGCGGCAAACTGGCGGTTGCCAGCCTGCTAGTGATCGGCGCCGTCGTTTTCGCGCTTGTCTATATCGGATTTCCGGTGTTACCCGGCGTCGATCTTGCCTGGCTGGCCGATCTTTCAAGTATCGGCTTGATGATCCTGTGGGCAGCGCTTGTCGTGCCGTTCGCGCGCCGATTTAAGCCGGACAGATGGTATGCGCACGGGCTTTGGGTGCTGGTGCTCGTCTTTCTGACCACGTATCCGGCCGCATTTGCCACGCGCGCGTTCCTATTCCAGCCGTTTTCGATTCCCTCCGGCAGCATGGTGCCGACGTTGCAGGAGGGCGACTATCTCTTCGTTTCCAAATCCGCATACGGTTACAGTCGCTACAGCGTGCCCTTCAACGTTCTTTCATTTGACGGGCGGCTGTTCGGCGCGGAACCCAAAAGGGGAGATGTGGTTGTCTTCAAGTTCCCGCCCGATCCGAGCGTGGACTACATCCAGCGGATCGTCGGCTTTCCGGGCGAAAGGATCCAGATCATCGACGGGGTGCTTCACATCAACGATGTCGCGGTGGGACTCGACGATATCGGCACTTTTTCGTCCGAAGAGTTCTCGAAAGCCAAACTTCAACGCGAAACTCTGCCGGGGGGCGTCACCCATTCCGTCCTCGACCTTACCGACAACTCGATTGGTGACAATACGCGCGTGTTTGAGGTGCCCGAAGGCCACTACTTCGTGCTTGGTGACAATCGCGACAATGCCTCCGACAGCCGGTTCAGTGTCGGGTTTGTTCCCTATGAAAATCTGGTCGGCAAGGCTGTGCGGTTGTTCTGGAATTCCAAGGGCACCGATTATTCATCTCGACAGACGCTGAACGGCCAGGCGAGCAGATAGCCTCAGCTCGTCAGCATTTCTACTGCGCGCATGACGCCGCGCAGTTCGGCGAGGCCCTTCAGGCGGCCGATGCAGGAATAGCCGGGGTTCACCTTCTTGCCGATGTCGTCGACAATGGCATGGCCATGGTCCGGACGCATCGGAATCTGCCAGTCCGCCCTGCCTGCCGCCTTGCGCCGCCGCTCTTCGCCAATCAGCGCCGACACGACCGCCACCATGTCGGTGTCGCCGTCGAGGTGCTCGGCTTCGTGGAAGGAGCCGTCCGGCTCCTTGGTGACATTGCGCAGATGGGCGAAATGGATGTTCTCGGCGAAAGCCTTCGCCATTGCCGGCAGATCGTTCTGCGCGCCCGCGCCATAGGAGCCGGTGCACAGCGTCAACCCGTTAGCCGGCGAAGCGATAGCGTCGAGCAGCGCGCGGGCATCATTGGCGCTGGAAACGATGCGCGGCAGGCCGAACAACGAAAAGGGCGGATCGTCGGGGTGGATCGCTATCCTGACGCCGGCCTCTTCGGCCACCGGCACGATCTCGCGCAGGAAGGCAAACAGGTTTTCGCGCAGGCCTTCGGTGGAGACGTCCTTGTAGAGGTCGAGGGCGCGGCGGAAGCTTGCCCGGTCGAAGATGAATTCGCGCGCCGGCACCCAGCCGATCAGGTTGCGCTCCAGCCTTGCCTTGTCACTTTCGCTCATCCCTTGCAGCCGCGCCCGCGCGGCCTCGACGCGGGCCGGCGGGTGATCGGCCTCCGCCCCTTCTCGCTCGAGGATGAAGACGTCATAGGCGCAGAGCTCGACGACATCGAAGCGCAGCGCCGTGCCGCCATGCGGCATCGGATAATCGAGGTCGGTTCGCGTCCAGTCGGTGATCGCCATGAAATTATAGCAGACGGTGTTGATGCCGGCGGCGGCGACGGCGCGGATCGAGGCCTTGTAATTGTCGATCAGGGTCCGCCAGTCGCCGCTGCGGGTCTTGATGTCCTCATGGACGACGATGCTCTCGACCACGTCCCAGGTCAGGCCTGCTGCCTCGATCTCGGCTTTGCGCCTGGCGATCTCGTCCGCCGGCCAGGCGCGGCCGTCATTGAGGTGATGCAGCGCGCTGACGATGCCAACGGCGCCGGCCTGATGGACATGGGCGAGCGTCACCGGATCGTCGGGCCCGAACCAGCGCCAGGTCTGTCTCATGGCTTCTCACTCCCTATGCCAAGCGCCGCGAAGGCGGCGGCAG
The DNA here is from genome assembly GCF_040318075.1 of Mesorhizobium sp. M1328. Classification (NCBI taxonomy): domain Bacteria; kingdom Pseudomonadati; phylum Pseudomonadota; class Alphaproteobacteria; order Hyphomicrobiales; family Phyllobacteriaceae; genus Mesorhizobium; species Mesorhizobium sp. M1328. The sequence goes on from NZ_JAMYLO010000001.1 coordinate 841,518, forward strand.
GCCCGCCCCGCCGCAGGCGCTCGAGATGGGCTGCCGTCAGATCGATCAGTGTCATGCGATGTGAATGGTCCTTGGCGAAGCCGGCGAGATCGAACATCGCCGTCACCGTTTCGACAGCCGGCCGGCTGCCGAGCTCCGTAAGCCGAGTGTCGATCGGGTCGGTGAAATGGGCTTCCGGCAAGGTTTTGCCGCGCGCTTCGCAAGCGGCGATCCAGGCGGCCACTACCGCCATGAGATGGGCGGGCGGGTCACCGGCACCCAGCCGCTCGAGGGCCGAGGCGACGATGCGCTGCGGTAGCTTCTGGCTGCCGTCATTGGCGATCTGCGCCGTGCGATGGGCGAGCGCGGTGTTCGAGTAGCGTTCGGCGAGCTGGGCCGTGTAGCCGGCCGTATCGAGCCCGGCGTCCTGCGGCAGCGTCGGGATGGCCTCGGCCCATAGCCCGTCGACGAATTGCCGGATCGCCGGATCGGCGAAGGCGCGGTCGACCGTGTCGTAGCCGCTGAGCAGGCCTAGATAGGCGATTGCGGAATGCGAGCCGTTGAGCAGCCGCAGCTTCATGTCCTCGAAGGGCCCGACGTCGCCGACCATGGTGACGCCGAACTTTTCCCAGGCCGGCCTGCCAGCCGGGAAATCGTCTTCGACCACCCATTGGCAGAACGGCTCGGTCATCACCGGCCAGGCATCCTCGACGCCGAGCTCGACGGCGATACGCGCCCGGTCGGCATCGGTGGTCGCCGGTACGATTCGGTCGACCATGCTCGACGGAAAGGCGACGCCGTCGGCGATGTGCCCCGCGAGGCTCGGATCGCGCAGTGCTGCGAATTCGACCAGCAGGCGGTGCAGGGTGGCGCCATTGGCCGGAAGGTTGTCGCAGCAGAGCACGGTGAAAGGCTGGATGCCGGCGGCACGGCGGCGCGACAGCGCTTCGGTCAGGAAACCATGCGCCGTCCGTGGCATTTGTGGGTTAGCCAAATCATGGGCGATGTCCGGATGGGTGCTGTCCAGACCGCCGCCGGCTGCTCTCAGATAAGCCTTTTCGGTGATCGTGAGCGTGACGATGCGGGTGCGCTGATCGGTCAGGGCGGCGAGCACGGCAGCCGGATCTTCCGGCGCCACCAGCAGCGTCAGGATCGAACCGACGACGCGCAGCTCTTCGCCCATGCTGCTCCTGATCGCCAGCGTGTAGAGGCCATCCTGCGGCGCTAGTGCGTCGCGCGTGTCTGGACTGCGCAAGGACACGCCGACAATGCCCCAGTCCGCCTCTCCCGCCGCCAGGCAGTCATCGACATAGGCCGCCTGGTGGGCGCGATGGAACGCGCCGACGCCGAGATGGACGATGCCCGGTGCGATGCCGCTGCGGGCATAACGCGGAACCGCGACCGAAGCCGGCAGTGCCTTCAGCGTGCTGTTGGAAAGGCGTCTATTGGTCATTGCGCCACGCGTGTCTGACGAGATTGTTGGGTCGCTGCTGGCAGGCGGCGTAACACCCGATGCCGTCATGCACAATGGGCAATGACCGACGAAAAGTCATCATACAACAACCCAGTTTTTGTATGTTGACATTATTTCTTTCCAACCCTACCGATGTCCGGATTGGGAGGATTTACGTGGCCGCATTGACGGATCCGGATTTGCTGTTTCCCGCCGAGGCGCGCCCGCTTTCGCTGGCCCGCGATCTCTATGCCGCGGTCAAGGACCTGCCGATCGTCAGCCCGCACGGCCACACCGACCCGCGCTGGTATGCGCTCAACGAGGCGTTTCCGGATCCGGCGCAATTGCTGATCGTGCCGGACCACTACATTTTCCGCATGCTGTTCAGCCAGGGCGTTCGCCTTGAGGAGCTTGGCGTACCGACGCTTGATAGCTCGCCGGTGGAGACCGACGGCAGGACGATCTGGCGGCGCTTCGCCGAGCATTATTACCTGTTCCGCGGCACGCCGACCAGGCTGTGGTTCGACCATATTCTTGCCCATCTGTTCGGCATCGAAGAGCCGCTGACGGCCGCAACCGCCGACCGTCATTACGACACGATCTCGACCTTGCTGCAGTGGGAGAATTTTCGCCCCCGAGCGCTGTTCGAGCGCTTCAACATTGAGGTCATCGCGACGACCGAAGGTGCGCTCGACGATCTCAGATGGCACCAGATGATCCGCGACAGCGGCTGGGAGGGCCGCGTCGTCACCGCCTATCGGCCGGACGCGGTCGTCGATCCCGATTTCGAAGGGTTCTCGGCCAATCTCGACCGGCTTGGCGAGATAACCGGGTGCGATACCGGCAATTGGACCGGCTATCTCGAGGCGCACCGTCAGCGGCGCGCCTTCTTCAAGAGCTTTGGTGCGACTTCCTCCGATCACGGCCATCCGACGGCCGAAACCGCCAATCTCTCGGATGCCGCCGCCGAGGAGTTGTTCAACCGCATCCGCCGTGGCTCGGACGACGAGCGGGAGCGAAAACTGTTTCGCGCCCAGATGCTGACCGAGATGGCCAAGATGAGCCGCGACGACGGGCTGGTCCTGCAGATCCATCCCGGCTCCTGGCGCAATCATTCGCCGGCTATCTTTCAAAAGTTCGGCAGGGACAAAGGCTTCGATATTCCGACGCGGACCGATTATGTGACGGCGCTGAAGCCACTGCTCGACTGTGTCGGGCTGGAGCGCGACCTCACCATCATCCTCTTCACCCTCGACGAGACCAGCTATGCGCGCGAGCTAGCGCCGCTCGCCGGCGTCTACCCGGCATTGAAGCTCGGGCCGGCCTGGTGGTTCCACGACAGCCCCGAAGGGATGCGCCGGTTCCGTGAGATGACCACCGAAACGGCCGGTTTCTACAACACCGTCGGTTTCAACGACGACACCCGCGCCTTTCCATCCATACCGGCCCGCCATGATGTGGCGCGCCGGGTCGATTGCGCATATCTGGCGCGTCTCGTCGCCGAGCATCGACTCGGCGAAGACGAGGCGCACGAGCTGGCGCAGGAACTTGCCTATACGCTCGCGAAAAAGGCGTACCGGCTCTAACGGCGCTTGCCGCCATCGTTCAAACGGGAGGAAACCAATGCTGCATTTTTCAAGACTGGCGGGAGCTACGCTACTTGCCGCCGCACTGCTGGCCGGAACGGCAAGCGCCCAGACGGTTCTGCGCTCGTCCGACACACACCCGGACGGCTATCCGACGGTCGAGGCGGTCAAATATTTCGGCGAGCTCGTGAAAGAGCGCACGGCCGGCCGCTATGTGGTCGAGATCTATCCTTCCGCGCAACTCGGCGAGGAAAAGGACACGATCGAGCAGGTGCGCACCGGCGTGATCGATCTCAACCGCGTCTCGATGGCGCCGTTCAACGGGCTCATCCCGGAGACCACCGTGCCCTCGCTGCCCTACATCTTCCGTTCTGAAGAGCATATGCACAAGGTCATGGACGGGGCGATCGGCGACCAGATCGCGGCGGCGTTCGACCAGGTCGGGCTGGTGCTGCTCGCCTTTTACGACGGCGGCTCGCGCTCCTTCTACAATTCGAAGAAGCCGATCAACACCGTCGCCGATATGGCCGGGATGAAGTTCCGCGTCATCCAGTCCGACATCTTCGTCGACATGGTGGCGGCACTCGGCGCCAACGCGACGCCGATGCCGTATGGCGAGGTGTATTCGGCGATCGAGACCGGGGTCATCGACGGCGCGGAGAACAATTTTCCGAGCTACGACACCGCCAAGCACGCGGAAGTCGCCAAGTACTATTCGCTCGACGAGCACACGATGGTGCCGGAAGCCTTCGTCATGGCGAAGTCGAGCTGGGACAAGCTGACGCCGGAAGACCAGGCGATCTTCAAGGCGGCCGCCAAGGAAAGCGTCGCCAAGCAGCGCGAGCTGTGGACCGCCAAGGTCAAGGAATCGCGCGCCAAGGTCGAGGCGGCCGGTTCGCAGATCACGACGCCGGACAAGCAGCCCTTCATCGACGCGATGGGGCCAGTCTACGACAAGCACGTCAAGGACGACAAGCTGAAGGCCATGGTCGAAGCCATCAAGGCCGTGCAGTGATCAAGCGGCGGCGCGGACATTCCGCGCCGCCATCCTCCTGGGGAGAAAACCGGTGACTTCCAGCCCAAAACCAACACCGCTCCTGTCCGGCGTCGCGCAAGTGATGTCGCGCGTCAGCACGGCGGCACTGTCGATCGCCGGCATCGGGCTGGTGCTGATGACCGCCTTCGTCGCCTGGCAGGTGTTCGGCCGCTATGTTCTGAACCGCTCGCCGAGCTGGACCGAGCCGGGCTCGGTGATGCTGATGAGCTGGTTCATTTTCCTCGGCGCGGCCGTCGGTGTGCGCGAGAACTACCATCTTGGCTTCGACGTCCTGCTCTACGTGCTGCCGAAAGGCGGCAAGCGCTGGCTGCGGATGATTTCGGACCTCGTCGCGCTCGCCTTCGGCATCGGCATGATCTGGTATGGCAGCCAGCTGGTCGCATTGACGTGGGGCTCCGTCTTGCCGTCACTCGGCATATCGGGGGGCTGGGATTACGTCCCGCTTGTCGCCGGAGGCGCGCTCATCGTGCTCTTCACGCTGGAGCGCATCGTGCTTCGCCTCTCCGGCGCGCCGATCGACGATGCCCTCGATGAATTGCCGCCGGCCGAAGTAGCAGCCGAACTCGACACTGCCAACGTGAAGGTCTGACGCCCATGGAACTGTGGATTCTCTTCGGCGTCTTCACCCTGCTGATGCTTATCGGCACGCCGATCGCTTTCTGCCTCGGCGTCGCAAGCCTTGCCACCGTCCTCTATATGGGCCTGCCTCCGCTCATCGTATTCCAGCGCCTGAATTCCGGCATGAGCGTCTTTTCGCTGCTGGCCATTCCGTTTTTCATCTATGCCGGCGACTTGATGGTGCGCGGCGGCATCGCCAGCAAGATCGTTGCCTTCGCCGGCTCGCTCGTCGGCCATTTGCGCGGCGGCCTCGGCCAGGTCAACATCGCGACCGCTACACTGTTCGGCGGCATCTCCGGCTCAGCCGTTGCGGAGGCGGCGGCGGTAGGCGGCCTGATGATCCCGCAGATGAAGGCGCGTGGATATGGAGCGGACTACGCCGTCAACGTCACGTCGATGGCGGCACTGATCGCACTGCTGCTGCCGCCGTCGCACAACATGATCATCTACTCGATCTCGGCAGGCGGAAAGATCTCCATCGCCGATCTGTTCACGGCCGGTATCATCCCGGGCCTGCTACTGGCCCTGTCGCTGATGGTCACCGCCTATATCGTGGCGCGCTCCCGCGGCTATCCGACCGAGGCGTTTCCGGGCTTCACCGCCGTCGCGCATCTTTTCGCCGTTGCGGTGCCCGGCCTGCTGCTGATCGCGATCATCTTCGGCGGCGTGCGATCGGGCGTCTTCACCGCCACCGAGAGTTCCTGTATCGCCGTCATCTATGCGTTGCTCGTGACCGTCTTCGTTTACCGGCAGATGACCTGGGAAGGGTTCGTTCATGCCACCCATGGCGCCGTGCGCACCACGGCCATGGTGCTGCTCATCATCGGCATGGCGGCGGCGTTCTCGTGGCTGATGGCCTTCCTGAAAGTGCCGGCAGCGCTCATCGCCTCCATGAACGCGATCTCGGACGATCCGCTGGTCGTGCTTCTCCTGCTCAACCTCTTGATGCTGTTCCTCGGCACGTTCATGGACATGGGGCCGACGATCATCATTTGCACGCCGATCTTCCTGCCCGTGGCGCAGGCCTACGGCGTCGACCCGGTGCATTTCGGTGTCATCATGATCCTCAATTTCGGCATCGGGCTGAACACGCCGCCGGTGGGCGCAGTGCAGTTCGTGGCGTGTGCAGTGGGCAAGATATCCGTCTGGGAATCGATGCGCTCGATCTGGCCGTTCTATGCGGCAGGTCTCGTTGTGCTTGCGCTCGTCACTTACATTCCGGCCATTTCGCTATGGCTGCCGAGCGTCTTCAAATAGGGGGTGCGACATGGCCTCGGACACCGCAGTCGACCTCCGTGTCGAACGAAGACCGAAGCTTTCGGAAGTCGTCGTCGCGGCGATCCGCAAACAGCTGCAGGCGGGCGAGATCCAGCCGGGGCAAAAGCTGCCGACCGAGGGTCAGTTGACCGAGACCTTCGGGGTTAGCCGCACCGTAATACGCGAGGCGCTGGCCAAGCTTGCCGCGGACGGCCTGGTCGAACCGCGCCAAGGCGCGGGCGTCTTCGTCACCGAGCATATCTCGACAGCGTTCGGTGCGCTGGCAGCAGAGATGGGCAGCAAGGATTCGATCGCCCTCAACGTGCTCGAAGTCAGGTTGGCGATCGAGATCGAATCCGCCGGGCTCGCTGCCATCCGCCGCAACGCCGCGCAGGAAGCGGCGATCCAGGAAGCCTTCTTCGAATTCGAACGGCTGCTCCTCAACAGCGAGCCGACAGGACCGGCCGACCTTGCCTTCCACCGCGCAATCGCCAGCGCCACCAACAATCCATTCTATGTCGAGATGCTCGACGTGCTCGGCCGCCGCGCCATCCCTTGCGATGTGACCTCGCCCTGGTCGACCGAGATCGCCCAATCGGACGCCTATCAGCGCGGCCTGCAGCGTGAGCATCTGGTGATCCTCAATGCCATCTCGGCAGGCGATGCCGAGGCGGCCCGGGAGGCGATGCGCGCGCATCTCGGTGCCAGCCAGCAGCGCTATCGCGAGCGCCTGCACGCGCGCCAGGTTTTTTATGCCGACTCGGTCAAGGCCGCGGCAACTGAATAAGCAATTGAGGCAGCCCCATGGGACAGCAATGAATCACACTGACAATCATACGGATTTCACCTCCCGGTTCGCCGTCGATCCTGTTTCTGCCGCAGCTATGGGAACGGACGAACTGCGTCACAATTTCCTGATCGAGGACTTGTTCCAGCCCGGCCGCATCAGCCTGACCTACACCCATTACGACCGCATGATCGTCGGCGGCGCCATGCCCGCCGGCACACCGCTGCCGCTGCAGGCGATCAAGCCGACCGGGACCAAGAATTTTCTCGACCGCCGTGAGATGATCATCGTCAACATCGGCGGCGCGGGCATCGTGACAGCCGGCGGTCAATCCTACGAGCTGCAGGCGCGCGACATGCTCTATTTCGGCATGGGCACGGATGAGGTATCGTTCGCTGCGACCGATCCGGATGAGCCGGCTAAATTCTACCTGCTCAGCGCGCCGGCGCATCAGAGCCATCCCAACCGGCTGATCCGCATCGGCGATGCCAAGCGGCTCGATCTCGGCAGCCACGCAACCTCCAACGAGCGCTCGATCTTCCAGTTCATCCATGCCGACGGCGTAAAGACTTGTCAGCTTGTCGTCGGCATGACCCAGCTTGCCTCCGGTTCGGTCTGGAACACCATGCCATGCCATGTGCATGACCGGCGCATGGAGGCCTATCTCTATTTTGACCTGCCGGAGGCGGCGCGGGTGTTTCACTTCATGGGCGAACCGGACGAAACGCGCCATCTCGTCATGCGCAACGAGGAGGCGGTGCTGTCGCCGGGATGGTCGATCCATTCGGGCGCCGGCACCTCGAACTACGCCTTCATCTGGGCGATGGCCGGCGACAATGTCGATTATACCGACGTCGACCTAGTAACGATGGAGGAGCTCAAGTGAGCGACCTCTCGGCCTTCAGCCTTGCTGGCAAGCGTATCCTCGTCACCGGCGCCAATACCGGCATCGGCCAGGGCATCGCCGTGTCGATCGCGCGCGCCGGCGGCGCGGTCGTCGGCGTCGGCCGCTCGGCGATGGACGAGACGGCGGAGAAGATTGCGGCGGCCGGCGGCCGCTTCGAGGCGGTCCGCTGCGATCTTGGCGATGATGCAGCCGCCCAAGCGATGCTTGACCGCGTCTGGGACGATACGGGGCCGCTCGACGGCCTGGTCAACAATGCCGGCATCATCCGGCGTGCCGATGCGGTCGACCTCACCGAAGCCGACTGGGACGACGTCATCGACGTCAATCTCAAGACGGTATTCTTCCTCAGCCAGAGTTTTGCCAGGCGCGTGCTTGCCGATCCGGAACGGCGCGGCAAGATCGTCAACATCGCCTCGGTACTGAGTTTCCAGGGCGGCATCCGCGTTGCCTCCTACACCGCCTCCAAACATGGCGTGCTCGGCATCACCCGGCTGCTTGCCTGCGAGTGGGCGGCAAAGGGCATCAACGTCAACGGTATTGCGCCCGGTTATATCGAGACCAACAACACCGAGGCGCTGCGCGCCGATCCCGACCGCAGCGCTTCGATCCTGGCGCGTATTCCGGCCGGACGCTGGGGTGCGCCGGAAGACATCGGCGACGCAGCCGTATTCCTGCTGGCGCCGGCGTCGAACTACATGCATGGCGCGGTGGTGCCGGTGGATGGCGGCTGGCTGGCGCGATAAGCAGCAAATGATAAGAGTTTGGCGATGACCGGAACCAAAATCTTCTCGCATGCCGGCGAGGGTGCGTGGACGCCGACGCCGGATGGCAACCGCAGACGCGTGCTCCTGCACACGGATGAACTTATGATGGTCGAGTTCGGTTTCGACAAGGGCGGCGTCGGCGCGCTGCACTCACACCCGCACGTCCAGGCGAGCTACGTCGCCGAAGGTCGCTTCGAGGTCACCATCGACGGCAGGACCGAGGTCCTGGAGACCGGCAGCAGCTTCATCGTTCCTTCCAACCTTGTCCATGGCGTCAAGGCGCTGGAGGCGGGACGACTGGTCGACAGCTTTACGCCGTACCGCGCGGATTTCCTCGACTGAGCTGCGGGCCCGAAGATCAGGCAGCCGGTTCTCATAACGAAAAACCCGCGCCTCCGGAGAGACGCGGGCGTGTTGCCTGGGCGCTTGTGGCGCCGCGGTACTCAAAACATCACCGCAGAACCTGAACCTGCCGAATGATGGTGAAGATAGGATTAACCGCTCCGAGGCGGCGCGATATTCACAGTCAAGGCGAATAGGGGCTGGAACGGCGGTCCGATATCGGCCAATGAGAGAGAAGGTCGCTTCAGGCGGTGCCGAGGGCGGGACCAGAGGGGTCGATAAATGTTCGAATCTGCTGTCCAGGCAATCACCTGGCGATTCGCCGGGGAATTTCGGCAGGTCGTATCCCCGAAAGTTCTGTAATGCAGATTGCAGCGAGCATCCCGGCAGAGGATTCCAAGCGGCGCATTCTGAAGGATGTGTTCGGCTTCGATGACTTTCGTCTCGGCCAGGCGGCCGTGATGGAGGCGCTGCTGGCCGAGCGCCATGTGCTGGCTGTCATGCCGACCGGCGCCGGCAAATCGCTCTGCTACCAGGTCCCGGCGCTGGTCCTGGGCGGGCTCACCATTGTCGTTTCGCCGCTGGTGGCGCTGATGCAGGATCAGGTCGCCGCATTGCGCCTTGCCGGCGTGGCGGCCGATACGATCAATTCCTCACTCGACCGCGATGCCAATGTCGCTGCATGGCGCCGCGTCGCGGCAGGCCAGACGCGCCTGCTCTACCTTGCACCGGAGCGGCTCATGACGGTGCGAATGCTCGAGGCGTTGACCAAGCTCGATGTCCGGCTGATCGCCATCGACGAGGCACATTGCATCTCGCAATGGGGACCGGCGTTCCGGCGCGAATACGAAGAATTGTCACGGCTGCGCGGCATCTTCCCCGATGTGCCGATCATTGCGTTGACGGCGACGGCGGACGAGGCGACGCGCACCGACATTGCCGCGCAACTGTTCGACGGGCGCGTCGATACCGTGGTGCTCGGCTTCGACCGGCCGAACATCAAGCTAAGCATCGAGCCCAAGCAGGACAGCAAGCGCCAATTGCTAGGTTTCGTGCAGCGCCATGCGGGCCGCAGCGGAATCGTCTATTGCCTGTCGCGCAAAAAGACCGAAGAGATGGCGGCGTTCCTCGAGCGGAACGGCGTACGCGCGCTCGCCTATCATGCCGGCATGAGCAAGGACGCGCGTGAAGCGAATCAAAATGCTTTCATGACCTTGTCCGGCGTGGTGATGGTGGCGACCATCGCCTTCGGCATGGGGATCGACAAGCCGGATGTCGCCTATGTTTTCCACACCGACCTGCCGGGCAGCTTGGAGGCCTATTATCAGGAAATCGGGCGGGCGGGCCGCGACGGGCGGGCGGCCGAGGCACATATGCTCTTCGGTCTCGGCGATATACGCATGCGCCGGCTTTTCATCGAAGACGAGGATGCGCCGGCTGAGCACAAAAGGCGCGCGCATGGCCGGCTCGATACGCTGATCGGTTATTGCGAGACGACGCAGTGCCGCCGTCAGATCCTGCTTGGCTATTTCGGCGAAAGTGCTTCGCCTTGCGGCAATTGCGACAACTGCCTCGACCAGGCGCCGCATGCGGATGGCGAGGCGGAGGCGCGGATCATCCTGGCGGCGATCGCACAGACCGGCGAGCGCTTCGGCGCCGCCCATGTCGTCGATGTCCTGCTCGGCCATGAGACCGAGAAGGTCCTGGACAGGAACCACCACAGGCTTGCCAGCTTCGGCACCGGTGTGGTGCATAAAAAGAGTTTCTTGCTGTCGCTGCTCCGCCAACTCGTCGCGGGAGGGTTCCTGACATTGAACTCAGCCGGCCATGGCAGCCTCGCCATTGCCGAGAAGGGCCGTGCGCTGGCTCGGGGCGAGGCTTCATTCCGGTATCGCTTGGACGCGCGCCAGTCATCGCGAGGCAAGATACGTCCTGAGGATACCGCAGCAGGCACGGAAGGTCTGGATTCGGCGCTGCTGGCCGCGCTCAAGGCTGTACGGCTGCGTCTTGCCCGGGAACGCCAGGTGCCGGCCTTCGTGATCTTTTCGGATCGTACACTGATCGATATGGCTGAACGCTGCCCGCGCGATCTGGACGCCTTCGCCGCGGTCAACGGCGTCGGCGCCGCCAAGCTCAAGGTTTTCGGCGAGATATTCCTCGGCGCGATCGCTGCGCATCAATCCGGTGTGGCGGGCTGAAGACCCACTTCAGTGACGCAATCAGCACCGGCTTCGTCTCGCCGCTGCAATCGCAGCCTCCTGCTGCCGCAAGCGCTCGATCTTCGCACTCTGGCGGGCAGCCACGGTCGAGGCGACACGCTGCCCTCCCAACAGCCAGCCCGGAATGTTGGTGTGGACGACTTTGCCGCGAGCAATGGCCGTTGCCGACATTTCGTCAGCGACCGCGCCCATCGCCACGTTAAGCTCGACGCAACTCATCTTGTCGTATTTCGCAGCACCAAAGGATGCCGGCAAAGGCGATGCGCAACTTCCGACAAACATCAGGCTGCATATCAGAGGCGCGGCCGTGGAGATCGCCTTCATTCCCTTATCAGGCACGTTGATGCCGGACGGGCGGATTTCCGGAGGGCTCTCGATCTCGGGCCGCGAAGCGCTCCCGAGGTTCCGCGTAACTGAAGCATGTGACCTCTACAATACTCTGTGCTGACCGTCCTGTTTGTCTTCGAAGAATTCCGAGAGAACCGCTGCGATCCTTTCGGGGTGCTCTTCCGGGAAAAAGTGCCCGCCTTGGACAGCGCGTCCTTCCACTCTGTCGGTCCATTTCCTCCAGATGGCCAGCGGCCCGCCTTCTTGCGCATACCAGTTCTCCAGGGCGCCTTCGCCACTCCATAGCGCCAGTAGCGGACACTCGATGCGACGACCGTTTGCCTGGTCCAGCGCGTCATGTTCACGATCGATCGTCGCAGCGGCGCGATACTCTTCGCAGATGGCATGAATATGCGCCGGATCGCGAAGCGCATCAACATAGGCGTTCCTGACCTCTTTGGAGACCATTTTCGCCGACGATCCCCATTGCGTTATTGCATCGTCGACGACGGCATCGGGAGCCGCGCCTATCAGACGTTCCGGCAGGGGCTCCGGCTGGGCAAGAAGGCTCCACGGCCAGAAGCCGAGAGCCAGTCTGGCATCCGCCCGATCCCATGTTGCGGCGGTGGGGATGATGTCGAGGACCGCGATTTTGAGGACTTTGTCGGGATGGTCGAGCGCCAGGCGATAGGCAAACCCGCCCGCCACGACCATGCCCGGCAACCATGAACCGCTCAAACCCCAGTTGCTTCATGGCTTGAACCATGTCGCCGGCCATGGCGCGTTTGGCGTATGGGCTATGATCGGCAGAGGAAACCGGGCATCCGCTTTGCCCATAGCCTCGAAGGTCGGCGGCGACCACCGTGAAGCGGGGCGCCAAGGCTGCGGCGACATCCCTCCACATCAGATGCGTTTCTGGAAAACCGTGAAGAAGCAGCAGCGGCGGACCGGTGCCACCGACCCTTGCGAAAATGGTCGTATCGTCCAGTCGCAAGCTGGTGGCTCTGAAACCTGCAAACACCGTCAGCCTCCTCGGGCGTCCTTAGACAAGCTCTCTAAGGGCGCTAACGGTCGCCTGAGGCGAAAACCCCGGTCGCGATGGCAAGGGTTCAAGCCGGCTAGTTGCTAGAATCGAAACCAGACCCAGGCGCGCCTGCGGAAGCACCGCCTGCGCCGATAGCCGTTTCGCCAGTAAACGCGACAGACCCTTCTCCAACCGCGCCGGCGGCGGCGACGCGGCCGGTGCCACCGGCGATGATAGACTGGTTGCAACTCTGCTTGAGTTTCGTCGTCGTCGAAGGTCTCGACATCCGGCGCCTCGAGTTCATCGAGAATGCCGCTTCTGGCAGTTGGAACGCCGGCCACTGCGTTGATTGGCCGAACTGTGCTTGCAAGGGCCGCAGCCCCGGCAATGCCAAACATTCCTGTCAAAAATAGTCGCCGATCCATGGAAACCTCCCGATCTTCAACCAGCGATAGAACAAGGCTAACGATGGGGAGATAGCGCAGTCGGTGCAAACGCCCAGAGCCGCGCGGCGATTAGCGGTGGTCCGGTCGGCCGGCGGGTGTTGCCTCGTCCTCGAAGTGGGATGGCTACCTCGATCGACAAACACCCGGAACTTTCTGAATGGATGGCGGGCCGAAAACAATGAAGATCGAATGACCGTCTACGCCATAGCCACCCAATTTCACGCTACTCGCGTCGCAAGGAGGCTTGACTGCCATCCTACCAGAAGGTAGGTAAGGGCATGAGCAACTTGTCTACCACCTCTGACGACATCCTGGCTTGTGCGCGTTCACTGATCGTCGCTGGCGGCTACAACGGTTTCAGTTATGCCGACATCGCTGATGTGGTCGGGATCCGTAAGGCGAGCATCCATCACCATTTCCCAAGCAAGGTCGATCTGGTCCGAACGCTGGTTGCGCGGTATCGGGAAGAAGCTGAAGCGGGGATGGCAAATGTCGAACTTCACGAATCCGATCCGCTCGAACAGTTGCGGATCTATGCCGGGTATTGGGAAGCCTGTATTGCGGACGCCAGCGCCCCGTTTTGTATCTGCGCGCTGTTGGCAAGCGAGCTCCCCGTGCTGCCCGAGGAAGTTGGCCTTGAGGTCCGGGCGCATTTCCGCTCCCTGTCGGCTTGGCTGACATCCGTGCTCGAGCGCGGCGCGCGGCACGGCCAATTTCAACTGATGAGTACCCCTCGTGCCGAGGCCGAAGCGTTCATGGCGACTGTTCACGGCGCGATGCTTTCGGCACGGGCCTATGGCGATCCGAAGATATTCGGCGTCGTGACAGGCTCGGCACTGGAGCGGCTCCGCGCCCCCAAGATACGGCCCTAGATCTCAAATAACCGTAATGCAATCGCTCTGCGACGTTCGTCGAGAGCCTCTACCTACTAGTCGAAAGGACGATCCAATGACGGTTCACAGTGGCGATCTTTCCCGCGCCAGCCAGGAACAATGGCTCAAGCTCTATTACTTCGCTCGGACGGCGTTCTCGGCTGTCTGGGTGGCGGCTGCCTTTACGGTGGGACAGAATTCCGGGGTGATCGCGGCGGTGTTGCTCGTGACTTATCCTGCATGGGATGCCCTCGCCAATTTTGTCGACGCATCGCGCAGCGGAGGATTGGGACGGAATCGCACGCAGACCATCAACGTCGTGGTCAGTGTGGCGACAACGCTTGCGGTCGTTGTTGCGCTGAAGATGAGCATGAATTGGGTGCTCGGGGTCTTCGGTCTATGGGCGATCCTGTCTGGCTTGCTTCAACTCGGCACCGCAGTCCGCCGTTGGAAGAGCTCTGGTGCGCAGTGGGCGATGGTCCTGAGCGGAGGGCAATCAGCACTGGCAGGCACGTTTTTCATCGCGCAGGCGCGGATGCCGATGCCGCCATCCATCACCAACGTGGCCGGCTATGCCGCAGTAGGCGCCCTCTACTTCCTGGTTTCGGCGGTTTGGCTGAGCGTGAGCCAATTGCGGCGGAAAGCTGCATAGCTCTTCATCTTGAGCCAGCACCGCGCCCGATCAGAGGTCTGTCAGCTGCTAGCATCGGTTCGCCAAACAGAACGACCCACCCTTACCCCTAAGGACTGAAAATGAGACCGATGTGTTTGGAATTTCACCACCCGGCTGGGGCTAGCCGCTCATCCAAGGCATCTCGATCGCGCCGAACGATACAGCGATCCCGAGGGCCATCAGCGCAATGCCCAAAGCAACTTCGAAGCGGCGGCCGCGCTGCAGCAGCTTCTCGACGAAGACGACCAGCGTCAACAGCAGCATCCAGGCGACGCTCAAGACGCCCACCGCGACCAGCACGGCAAACAGAGCCCAGCAGCAACCAAAGCAATAGAGTCCGTGCCGCAGCCCCATCTCGAGTGCGCCAACCCGCCCGTCGCGCCAATGCTGCGCAACGAAAGCGAGCGGCGAACGGCAATGGCTGAGGCAAATGTGCTTGAGGGTCGTGAATTGGTAGAGTCCGGCCACGCCAAGCGTCATACCGAGCGCGAGCGGCGCCCATTTCGAACGCTGAGGCGGATCGAGGCTCGACGCAAACTCGCTTCCTAGCTGGACCAGGACATACACAAGAAGGCCCGCCGCCGCCCAGACGAGCATGTAGCCGGCGACGAATATCCACGCCGGGATGGCGACGTGCTGTTCGCGCCTAGCCTGCGCCGCCGCGAACATAAAGATCATGGGCGCGGCCGCCGGCAGCATCATAGCAGCCATCATCACCGTCCATACAGCAAGAAAGGCGGCGGCGCCGGCGAGTGACCAACCGTCGGCGGCAATTCCGGCCGTCGCCATGCCGGCCATGCCTTCCATACCCTCCATCCCGCCGCGCACCGCAATGCCCATAGGCATATCCATGCTGAGGGTCAGCGCCCACGCCGCCGCTGTTAGCACGACGAGCGATGCGAGAAGGCCGAGCGGCATGCCACGCAAATTCCGGAGCCGCCACGATTTCCCGGGGAACGCGTCAGGCATCGGCACGTCCCTAGTTCGGGCCGGTCCAGTCGAACGGAATGTGTTTGCTCGAGCGGGCCGTGCCCGTCCAGTCGAGCCCGAAGCCTTTGGTGCTCACCTCGACCGAACGCCCCCAGGTGGCAACCTGGCCCGGGCCGACCTCCGAGCCCGGCGGGTTGATCGTCTGCACCCGCTTGCCGGGTGGTGTCGTGGGACCTGAAAGCGCTTCCGCATGCCCGACGACGAGGCCAGGAATCTCGACCCGCCAGGTGGCAAGGTCGCCCGCCACCTCGAAAGTGATCGGCACGAACTCCATGCCACGCATCTCGCCGATGTTGGCGGCAAAACCCGCCGGCCAGCCGCCAGCCTGCCCGCCGAAGATCGCCTGCAGGGCTTCACGTTGCCGCTCGTTCGCCTTCTCGTCGAGGTACATGCCCATCACGGCCTTTGCCTCGCCGGCCCATAGATTGCCTTCGAACTCGCCGAGCGCCACCAGCGACAGGCCGTCGAGCTTCACGTCGCCATACTGACCCTCGCGTACATGCTAGGCGAGCACGCCCTGGCAGTGATTGCCGGTCGGCCGCTGGGCGAACTCGCAAGGGCAAGGGATATCGCAGCTGCAGATGTCGAACCAGTCGCCTGCGAGCCGCCATTGAGGCACTGCATTCATGGCTCTTCCTCCCGGAATGTAGCGCCATTTATACGTCGAAGGCGGGGCGCACTCCAGCAGTTAGTGCATCGCTCGCTGATTTTGGTGGACTTGCCGCCCCAGACCGAAGTCACCGCGTTTTGATCAGCAACTGCTCGCAACAGAACCCAGCCGCCATCCAGTGCGACCACGGAGGTGGTTTCTTGCTCCGTTCCATGTGATCGATGAGGTCGTGGGTAGGTTCGCGACGGGTCGATCACCAAATACACGATCCGGCTGACACTCGCTTGACCCACACTGCGAACTGACAACCTTCCGCAACACCGCTCGGCTGCTTCGTCAACGATCTAGCGGGCCAAGGGTTAACGCCGGCTGCAATTGAGCTCCGCGGCTTCACGAGCATTTATGGCTGAGTTAGGCAGGCAAAAATCAAGAGAATGAAATTAGGATCACTGGCGGAGAGGGAGGGATTCGAACCCCCGATGGGCTTGCACCCATGCCGCATTTCGAGTGCGGTGCATTCGACCACTCTGCCACCTCTCCGCGGTCATGGTCCGCCGTTGCCGGCGCGGCGCACTAGATAACGGCTGGACAGGCAGGTTACAAGGGCCAATCTGCCCCGGCGCCGCAGGTTCCCGTTCGTGCTTTCTTCAAGGCTCCGGTAGCCGCTGTTCGATATTTGCCGGACTGGGCTCAACTCATTCGCCGCTTGCCCGCGGCGCTTGCCTTGACTCAAGCCGAACCTTCGGTTAGGGACAGCGCGCAATCGGCGTGGAGGGATCTTCCGCGCCGCTTGTTTTTTGAACCCGCAGACTGACAAAAAGACGGCCGAACCGCCTGAAGCGGTTCATCAAGGCCGACCGAACAGCGAAAGGCAAAAAATGTTCGCAGTCATCAAAACGGGCGGCAAGCAGTATCGCGTTGCCGCCAACGATCTCCTGAAGATCGAAAAACTCGAAGCCAATGTCGGCGACATCGTCGAAATCGGTAATGTGCTCGCGCATGGCGAGGGCGAGAACGTCACGTTCGGCGCGCCGTTCGTCGATGGTGCGATGGTCACCGCCGAAGTCGTCGAGCAGGGCAAGAACCGCACCGTCATCGCCTTCAAGAAGCGCCGCCGGCAGAATTCGCGCCGCAAGATCGGCCATCGCCAGCTTTTGACCACCGTCAGGATCGCCGAGATCCTGCTGGCTGGCGCCAAGCCAGCGAAGAAGGCCGCGGCCAAGACCGAAGCGAAGGCCGAGATTGCAGCCAAGACCGAGGCGAAGGCTGAAGCCGCGCCGAAGGCCGCAGCGAAGGCAGAGGCTGCGCCGAAGAAGGAAGCCAAGGCTGAGACGACCGAGGACAAGACTGCCGAAGCCGCCGCACCGTTGTTCAAGGCGCCGAAGGGCGAGCCGGACGATCTGACGGTGATCAAGGGCATCGGCCCGGTTGCCGCCGGCCAGCTCAACGAACAGGGCATCACCACCTTCGCCCAGATCGCCAAGCTGTCCGACAAGGATGTCGCCAAGATCGACGAGCACATGCCGTTCAGCGCCGACCAGATCAAGGACTGGCGCGAGCAGGCCAAGGAATTGGCGAAGAAGTAGAACGAACCGGCGCAATCGTCGCCGGATCGGACTTGAAACGGAACGCGAACGCGTTCATAAGATCGTTTAGGCGCCTCACGGCGCATCGGAGTAGTTAGATGGCACACAAGAAAGCTGGCGGATCGTCGCGCAATGGTCGCGACTCCCATTCCAAGCGGCTCGGCGTGAAGAAGTTCGGCGGCGAAGCCGTGATTCCGGGCAACATCATCATTCGTCAGCGCGGCACGACGTGGCATCCCGGCACCAATGTCGGCATTGGCACGGACCACACGCTGTTTGCGCTGGAAGCTGGCGCAGTCACCTTCAACAAAAAAGCCAATGGCCGAACCTACGTATCGGTGAACCCGATGACGAAGGCAGCGGAGTAGCCGGTTCCGCACGAGAACACCGGCACCCATCTCGGGACCGGTGTCTGGCCAAGCCAGGAAAAGGATCAGGGGAGATGGGTTTCCATCTCCCTTTTTTCTTGCCTGGAGGACTTTGACATGGTTGCCGAAGCGGAAGACTCAGACGACGAAAGTTACACGATAGATTGCCCGGTGCTCGCGACCGAGCGGCTGGTCATGCGTGCCCCGCGTGAAAGCGACATCGAGCAATTGGTGGCGCTCGCCGACAACCGCCATGTCGCGGAAATGCTGGCTCGCATGCCGCATCCCTATGGCGAGGCGGAGGCACGCGCTTTCCTGGCCATGACGGCATCGCGCCGGGCCGGAATTGCCTATGCGTTGACGCTGGCCGGCACCGAGACCTTCGTCGGCTGTGCCGGGCTCAACACCACGGATCGCGGGTTGGAGCTCGGCTACTGGATCGGCGAGCCGTACTGGAAACGCGGATACGCGACGGAAGCGGCGCACGCACTGGTCGACCTTGCGTTCCAGAGAACCACGATCCAGGTGCTGCACGCCTCGACGCGGGTGATCAATCCGGCCTCGCGCCGGGTCATCCACAAATGCGGCTTCCAGTATGCCGGCCAGGGCATGCTGAATTCGATCGTTGCCGGTCAGGTGCCGGTCGAGCGCTATCGCCTCGATCGCAAGACCTGGACCAGCCTGCGGAACTGGGTGCATTTCTGAGGCATGCCGATTTCAGGTGATGCCGGCCTGCAAATGGCGGCTTCCTGCGCTTCCGGTGCTCACGTACTTTAAGTACGCTCCGCTCCGGTTCTCGGAAGCCACCACTCTCGGCACGGTCTGACCTGAATCTCGACACACCTCGGCGCGAAAGATTGCGGACCAACGTTGACGTCACGCTATCTCGACCCAGACCGGCAAGTGGTCCGAACCGGCCGCTTGCCGGTCGACCCACAGGCGCCTCAGCGATTTGGCAAGCGAAGCGCTGGTGAAGATGTAGTCGATGCACTTGTGGCGGCTGGCATCGTCCGGCCGCTTGGGGTCGACCCAGGTGACGAGATCGGCGCCGGCAGCGCCGAGGCGCGCGGCGGCATCGACGGCGAGGTCGGCGGTCACCGGCATGCCGAATTCATGGTCAGGCTGGCCGGCGAGTTCGACATGTTCCGGCGATCCGGCCAGCATGTTGAAGTCGCCCATGACGACGAAGGCATCGGGACAAGGCAGCTCCGGCAAGCCGATCTCGGCGACGCCGGAGAGCCCGCCGCCCTCGAGCGGGTAGTTCAACAGGCGCAGGCGCAGAAAGCGGATCTGGCTCAGGCGTTCGACCGGGCTGCGATGGTCGAGATGGGTGGAATAGAAGCGGACGAAGCCAAGCGGTGTTTCGATCAGCGCCTCCAGCGCGCCGCGCTGGAAGTTCATCGCCTCGAAACTGCGGCTGCGCGGCAAAAGGAGATTGCGCGACAGGTGGATCGGCGTTCTCGACAGCACCATGTTGCCGAGCTGGAAGGTGGTCGTGATGGCGCGGCCGTTCTCCACGTGCGAGCCGGCGTCGGCCTCGAAATTACTGCCGTAGACTGAGAAGTATTCGGACAGCGCCTCGCCGAGCTCGGCCACCATGTCGCGGCCGCCATTCTTCGGGTTGGCGCGGGTGACCTCCTGCAGCGCGATCACGTCGGCGCCGCGCACGGCATCGGCGATACGGCCGACATCATAGCGGCCGTCGAGACCGACGCCGTAGTGGATATTGTAAGTTACCAGCTTCATTCCGACATCTCGCGCTTGGAAAGCCGAAGATCGATTTTCGGCAAGGGTCAACCAAATGCTACGCGTCAACCAAATGCTACGCGTCCAGAGATACGCGCGACGTTACAGTAGCAAAAACGGCCCTCGCCCTTTGACCCGCCTTGGTTTAGAGCAATCCCGCAAAGCCAATAGCAGAAACCATACAATCCGATGAAATTTCTCGATCAAGCCAAGGTCTACATCCGCTCCGGCGACGGCGGCGCCGGTTCGGTGTCGTTCCGGCGCGAAAAGTTCATCGAGTTCGGCGGCCCGGACGGCGGCGATGGCGGCCGCGGCGGCGATGTCTGGGTCGAGGCGGTCGATGGGCTGAACACGCTGATCGACTATCGCTACCAGCAGCATTTCAAGGCCAAGACCGGGACGCACGGCATGGGCCGCAACATGACCGGTGCCAAGGGTGCCGACGTGATGCTGAAAGTGCCAGCCGGAACACAGGTCTTTGCCGAGGACAATGAGACACTGATCTGCGATCTGACGGTCGTCGGCCAGCGCTTCCTGTTGGCCAAGGGCGGCAATGGCGGCTTCGGCAACCAGCATTTCAAGACCTCGACCAACCAGGCGCCGCGCCGCGCCAATCCCGGACTGCCGGGCGAAGAGCTTAATATCTGGCTCAGGCTGAAGCTGATCGCCGATGCCGGCCTGGTCGGGCTGCCCAATGCCGGCAAGTCGACCTTTCTGGCGGCGGTCACCGCGGCCAAGCCAAAGATCGCCGACTATCCCTTCACCACGCTGCATCCGGGCCTTGGCGTGGCCCGCATCGACGGTCGTGAATTCGTCATCGCCGACATTCCCGGCCTGATCGAAGGCGCGCATGAAGGTGTCGGCATCGGCGACCGCTTCCTCGGCCATGTCGAACGCACGCGCGTCCTTCTGCATCTTGTCTCGGCGCAGGAAGAAAATCCGGCCAAGGCCTACAAGACCGTGCGCGCCGAGCTCGAAGCCTACGGCAACGGGCTGACCGACAAGGTCGAAATCGTCGCGCTTTCCCAGGTCGACATACTCGATGCCGACGCACGCAAGAAAAAGACCGCCTCGCTGAAACGCGCCGCTGGCCGCGCGCCGATGCTGCTTTCGGCGGTCACCGGCGAAGGCGTCGAAGCGGTGTTGCGCGCGCTGATGTCTGTGGTGGCCGATGCGCGCGAGGCTGTCGCTGCGCCGGTCGAGACGCGCTGGAACACGTAGCCATGGCCGCGCAATCGCTGAAAAATTATCGGCGCATTGCCGTCAAGATCGGCTCGGCGCTGCTTGTCGACCGCACGACGGGCCTGAAGCGCGACTGGCTGGCCTCGCTTGCCGACGACATCGCCGTGCTGGCCAATGGCGGCGCCGAAATTCTCGTCGTGTCTTCCGGGGCGATTGCACTCGGCCGCACCATCCTCGGCCTCGGCAAGCGAGCGCTGAAGCTCGAGGAGAGCCAGGCCGCTGCTGCCGTCGGGCAGATCGCATTGGCCGGCGGCTGGTCGGATGCGCTCGGCAAGTATGGTTTGAAATCGGGCCAGATCCTGTTGACCCTCGGCGACACCGAAGAGCGCCGCCGCTACCTGAATGCGCGCGCGACGATCTCGACGCTGCTCAAGATGAAGGCAGTGCCGGTCATCAACGAGAACGACACGGTGGCGACGTCGGAAATCCGCTATGGCGACAACGACCGGCTGGCGGCGCGTGTCGCCACCATGATGGGCGCCGATCTTTTGGTGCTGCTTTCCGACATTGACGGGCTCTACACGGCACCGCCAGCGCGCGATCTGCAAGCCCGGTTCATTCCGGTCGTCGACCGCATCACCCCCGATATCGAGGCGATGGCGGGTGCTGCCGCTTCGGAATTATCTCGCGGCGGCATGCGCACCAAGCTCGACGCCGGCAAGATCGCCACCGCCGCCGGCACCGCCATGATCATCACATCGGGCACGCGGCTGTCGCCGCTGCTGGCAATCGAGCGCGGCGAGCGCGCCACGTTCTTCCGGCCGAGCGCCAATCCGGTCAAGGGCTATAAGACCTGGATCGCCGGGCAGCTCGAACCGGCGGGGCGGCTGACCGTCGACGCCGGCGCCATCGGCGCGCTGCTCTCCGGCAAGTCGCTGCTGCCGGCCGGCGTCAAACTGGTCAGCGGCAATTTTGCGCGTGGCGACACGGTGGCGATCCTGTCGCCCGAGGGCCGCGAGATAGCGCGCGGACTGGTTGCCTATGATGCCGCCGATGCCGTAAGGATCGCTGGCCTAAGGACGACCGAGATCGAAACCGTGCTCGGCTACGAGGCGCGTTCGGCGATGATCCACCGCGATGACCTTGTGGTGAGCCATGCCGGTGGCGAGCAAATAGTCGGTGACCGGCTTACATAGCGGAGGATGAGCCATGCTGACGCTGCATGAAAAATCCCGGGATGATACCGTGGCGCTGATGGCCGATATCGGCCGCCGCGCGCGTGCCGCAGCCCGACCGCTGGCCATAGCTGCGGCCGAGCGCAAGCACACGGCGCTGCTCGGCATGGCTCAGGCGATCCTTCGACATGAGCAGGATATCCTCGACGCCAATGCCATCGACATCAGAAATGGCGAGGAGGCTGGCCTATCGGCAGCGTCGATGGATCGGCTGAAGCTCGATCCCGCTCGCATCCGCGCCATGGCAGACGGCATCAGCGAGATCGCCGGGTTACGCGATCCGGTCGGCGATGTCATTGCCGCATGGGAGCGGCCGAACGGGTTGCATATCGAACGGGTGCGCACGCCACTCGGCGTCGTCGGCGTCATCTATGAGAGCCGGCCGAACGTGACCGCCGATGCCGGTGCGCTCTGCCTCAAGGCGGGCAATCCGGTGATCCTGCGCGGCGGCTCGGATTCGGTGAATTCTTCCGCGGCAATCCATGCCTGCCTGGTCGAGGGGCTCAAGGCAGCCGGGCTGCCGGAGGATGCCATACAATTGGTGCCGACCACCGATCGCGCCGCCGTCGGCGAAATGCTGAAAGGGCTTTCCGGCAATCTCGAGGTCATCATTCCGCGCGGCGGCCGCAGCCTGGTCGAGCGTGTGCAAAACGAGGCACGGGTGCCGGTCTTCGCGCATCTCGAGGGCATCTGCCATCTCTATATCGACCGATCGGCTGATCTCGACATGGCGGTCAAGATCGCGGTCAATGCCAAGATGCGGCGCACCGGGGTGTGCGGTGCTGCCGAGACGCTGCTGGTCGACCGTGCCGTCGCCGGCACGCACCTGGTGCCGATCCTCGAGGCCCTACGGGCGGCAGGCTGCGAGATCCATGCCGATGCCGGGGTGCTGAGGCTTTATGCCGATGCCCAGCCGGCGACCGATGCAGACTGGGTGACCGAATATCTCGACGCCATCATTGCGGTGAAGCTGGTCGACGGCATTGGCGGCGCCATCGAGCATATCGAGACGTTTTCCTCGCATCACACCGAGGCGATCATCGCCGAGGATGCAAAGGCCGTCGAACGGTTCTTCAACGAGATCGATTCGGCGATCCTTCTGCACAACGCCTCGACCCAGTTTGCCGATGGCGGCGAGTTCGGCATGGGCGCCGAAATCGGCATCGCCACCGGCAAGATGCATGCACGCGGGCCGGTCGGCGTCGAACAACTGACGTCCTTCAAATATCGCGTACGCGGGTCGGGACAGGTGAGGCCTTGAATCCGTTCGCAGTCAGAGCCTGAGAGGCGTGCGCCCAGCCACCCCCCTCTGTCCTGCCGGACATCCCCCCCGCAAGGGGGGAGATCGGATGTCGCATATACTTTCGCCAATTTTCGATGTCGCACTAAGGGCGCCAGGGATGAAGCTGACAATCTCCCCCCTTGAGGGGGAGATGCCCGGCAGGGCAGAGGGGGGTGCCTGACGCATGCTTGCCTTGTCCGAACATGCCATATCCTCTTATTACCTCAAGATGCCGCATGCCGGGAAAGGCGTGGCGGTCGGGCTGTTTGGCGGTTCGTTCAACCCGCCGCATGCCGGCCATGCGCTGGTCGCCGAGATCGCGCTCAGACGCCTTGCGCTCGACCAGCTGTGGTGGATGGTGACGCCCGGCAATCCGCTCAAGAATGCCGGAGACCTGGCGCCGCTGGCCGAGCGGCTGCAGCTATCCGAAAAGATCGCGAAGAACCCGAAGATCAAGGTCACCGCATTCGAGGCGGCCCACCGCGTCCGCTTCACCGCCGACACGCTGGCGCTGGTCAAGGCGCGTAACCCGGGCGTCGATTTCGTCTGGATCATGGGGGCCGACTCGCTTCGCGACTTCCACCGCTGGCAGCGCTGGCGCCGCATCGTCATGACGTTCCCGATCGCGGTGGTCGACCGGCCAGGCGCGACGCTGTCGTTCCTGTCGTCGGTGGTCGCCAAGACCTTCGACTATGCCCGCGTCGACGAAGGCGACGCACCGCGGCTCGCCCGCATGACGGCGCCGGCCTGGACCTTCATTCACGGCCCGCGTTCGTCGCTGTCGTCGAGCGCGATCCGCAAGGTGGGAAAGGGCTGAGCCAACACGGAAGGCAAGACCGGTGATGTCGCTTTTGCCGCTGCCTTGATCTGCTTGATGGGCGATCCTCGGTAATGACGATTCTCGAGCGCGACCAGGACAAGAACGGTCTAGGGCAGCCGGCGCCGTCGATCGCCATTGCCAGCATCCTCTTGTCGATGGCGCTGATCGCCGTCGGCAATGGGCTGATGTTCGCCTATATCCCAGTTCGGCTCGGCGCCGAGGGCTTCGATCCGACATGGGCGGGGCTGATCGTCACCGGCCTTTCGGCTGGCGGCCTCGCCGGCTGTATCCTGACCGGGCCGCTGGTGCGGCGTGTCGGCCATGCCCGCGTGTTCATGGTGCTGTCGGCACTGATCGTGCTGTCCAACGCTGCGGTCGGCGCCGGGCCGCACCCATTGCCATGGATCGCTGCACGGGCGCTCTACGGCTTTGCCATATGCGGCCTGTTCATCGTCGCGCAGAGCTGGCTGAACGATGTCGTTGCCAACGCCATCCGCGGCCGGGTCATGGCTATCTTCTACGTTGCCTATGTCGCCGGGCTCGGCGTCGGCTACTCGACACTGGCGTTGATCGATATCCGCGCGGCTGACGCGCCGCTGATCGGGATTGCCTTCACCGCGCTGTCGATCCTTCCCGTCGGGCTGACGCGGCTCGCGCAGCCGCCGGCGCCGCAAGCGGCGTCGGTGGCGCTCGGCAGGGCCTGGCGGATCTCACCGGTCGGCGTTGCCGGCATGCTTGCCGTCGGTGGCCTGTCGATGACCATTTCGGGTTTTGCGCCAATCCATGCCACCGCCAAGGGCTACAGCCAGGCCGACGTCGCCTTGCTGCTTTCGGCAATGCCGGTCGGCACGCTGATCCTGCAGATCCCGCTCGGCTGGATTTCCGACCGCACCGACCGGCGCTTTGTGCTGATCGCGGCGTCGGCGCTTGCCGCCGCGGCGGGCCTGTTTGCCCTCGGTTTCGACGGTGGCGCGCTGGCGGCGCTGCTCGTCATCTACGTGGTCTGGGACGGCGCCTCGGAATCGATCTACTCTCTGGCCAGCGCCCATGCCGGCGACCGCGCCGGCAAGGACGACATGGTGGCGTTGTCGAGCTCGCTTTTGTTTGCCTGGTCGCTATCCGGCTTCGTCGTGCCCGGCATTGTGACCGGGCTTTCCGCCATCTACGGCACGCAAGCCTTCATCTATGTGGCGATCGTCATTGCCGCCGCCTATTGCCTGTTCGTTCTCTGGCGCGTCGTCGTGGTGCGGCCGGTGCCCGCCACCGAGACCGGCAGTTTCGCGCCAATGACGGCGCAGGCGCCGTTGCCTGTCGATCTCGCCTTCGCGCCCGAAGATCAGCGCCGGCGCGAAGGACTTTGAACACCCTCCAGCTGGTTTCAAATGCTCTATTGCCGCGTGGCTGAGGCATCCGGCTGAGGCGCCTGCGGCGCCGGCGCTGGTATTGAAAGGCCTTCGGCATCGAATGCCTGCTTGACGCTCTTAGTGAGGTCGATCTGGGCGACGAAGAAATCGGCGGCCGCCGTCCAGTAGCGCAAGGTGATGGCGACGGTGCTGTCGCCGACGGTCGCGACAAAGGCGATCGGCGCCGGCTGCCGCCTGACGCGCCGGTCGGCGGCGGCGACGCCAAGCATGGTCTTTTGCGCGAAATCGATGTCGTTCCACGAGCCGATGTTGAGCGTGATGTCGCCGCGGCGCACGCCGTTGCGGGTGAAATTGCGGACCGGCTGGTTCCACAGGGTCGAGTTGGGTGCAAGCACGTAGACGCCTTCGACCGTCCTCAGCGTTGTGGCAAACAGCCCGATCTCCTCGACGGTACCGGATATGGCGCCGACTTCGACATATTCGCCGATGCGGAACGGCCGCAGCGCCAGGAGCATGATACCGGCGGCAATGTTCTGCAGCGTGCCTTGCAGCGCCAGGCCGATGGCCAGGCCGGCGGCACCGATAGCGGCAATGATCGAAGCCGTCTGCACGCCGAACTGGCCGAGAACCATGATCACGACAAGCCCCAGGATGGCGTAGCGGACGACCTGCGAGAAGAAATGGCGGAGCGTTTCGTCGAAGCCGTGAACGTGGCCGAGGCCGGCATAGATCGAACGCTCGGCGAGGCCGGCGACGATGTAGCCGATGACCAGCAGGATGACGGCGCCGACCGCCGAAAGCGAGTAGGAAACGATCAGCATGCTGAGCTGCGCAAGGCCGGATTGCACGGTGAGGAGAGCGTTCTGGGGATCGATTGGCATGTCGGGATTCCGGTTCGTGGATGAGCCGATAACCGCTGCGGGGCGAGGCGGTTCCGAATTTCTGGCCCGAAAAGCCGGATATTCGGCCGCTGCCGGGCGCCTGCTTGCGAGCGGTGTCTTGAAACTGCAACCTAACTCTGCCTATCTAAGCAGTGTCACCTGATTTCAGAGGTGATTTGGTTGTTCTTGCTGCGAAAGGAAATACACTGAGAACAGCACTGCGGAAGAAGGCCGACATCGTGCCTTCGCCGGCCGGGATCAGCGTAAACGACGCCGTGTCCCGCGCCATCAAGACAGTCCTTGCCAGTCTGGAAGACTCCAAGGCCGAAAACATCGTCTCAATCGACATCCAGGGAAAATCGAGCCTCGGCGACTACATGGTCGTTGCATCGGGCCGATCGCACCGTCATGTCTCGGCTGTCGCCGATCATCTCCTCAAGGCGCTCAAGGATGCCGGGCTCGGCACGGCGCGCGTCGAGGGGCTGGCTGGCGCCGACTGGGTCCTGATCGATTCGGGCGACATCATCGTCCATGTCTTCCGCCCCGAGGTCCGCGACTTCTACAATCTCGAAAAGATGTGGCAGGCGCCTGATCTCGAGGAGGAGACCCTCCACTGAGCCGTATTCGTCTTGATGCATGTCGTTGTCCGACATGCATCAGCGGCTCTTCGAGGCAGGGATGAAGATTACCGTTCATGCCGTGGGCCGAATGAAAGCCGGCCCCGAGAAGCAGTTGGCCGACCGCTATTTCGAGCGTTTTGCCAAGAGCGGCCCTGCCGTAGGCCTCGAATTCGCCGGGATCGTCGAGATTTCCGAAGGCCGCGCGCAGACGGCCAATGAGCGCCGGCGCGAGGAAGGCCAGAAGCTGCAGACGCACTTGCAACCGGGCACGGCGCTGATGCTGCTGGATGAGCGCGGCAAGAACCTTTCCTCCGAGGATTTCGCCGGCCGCATGGGCTCGCTGCGCGATGGCGGGCGCAAGGCGCTGGTGATCGCCATTGGCGGCGCCGACGGCCATGACCAGTCGCTGCGCGACCTGGCTGATCTGACGGTGTCGCTCGGCGCACAGACCTGGCCGCATCAACTGGTCCGCGTGATGCTGGGCGAGCAGCTTTACAGGGCGGCCACGATCCTTTCCGGCCACCCCTACCATCGTTCATGAAGTCGACTCGGTCGGCGAATTGACGCCAGTCGCCCGGATTTTTGCCCCAATGCTCATCGACAGTTTGGGCTCACGGGGTTTGCGGATGGCGGCCGGGGCTCGAACATGGTTGATGGTTCGTTAACGAAGCCGCGCATAGAGTTAGGCTTCAATGTCTGAAGACTGGAAATCACGAACGGGCTCCTGGCGCGTGCGCTGCGGCATCGCCGTGGCGACGATCGCGCTTTCGCTCGGCGTCGCGCGGGCCGAGAACACGCTCGACCTGGCGCCCGACCCGGACCAGAGCCGCGCCGAATACGAAAAAGTATCGAAAGAGATCACGCTGTCGTCCGAGCGGCTGGCCAAGCTCGCCGCCGACATAGCGGCGGTCAAGAAGGACCACGCCTCGATCACAGCCGCGCTGATCCAGTCGGCGATGACCGAGCAGAAGCTCGGCCAGGACATCGAGGACATTGGCGGCAAGCTCGAGGGGCTGAAGGCGCAGGAGCAGAAGATCCGCGCCTCACTGGCGGCTAGACGCGATGTTCTGGCCGAAGTGCTCGGCGCTCTGCAGCGCATGGGGCTTAACCCGCCGCCGGCGATCCTGGTCAAGCCGGAGGACGCATTGTCGTCGGTGCGCAGCGCCATCCTGCTCGGTGCCGTGGTGCCGGAACTGCGCCAGCAGACCGACATGTTGCTGGCCGACCTCAAAGAGCAGTCGCGGGTGACGGGCTCGATCGAGGCCGAGCGGGCGCGGCTGACGGCAGCGGTCGGCGAGCAGGCGGCGGAAAAAAAGCGGCTCGGCATGCTGCTCGAAGCCAAGCAGAAGCTCGCCGCCGATACGCAAACCGCGCTGGCCGCCGAAAAGCAGCGGTCCGCGACGCTGGCGGCCAAGGCCGGCAGCCTGAAAGAACTGATCGCCTCGCTCGAGGCCGATAGGGCCCGCAAGGCGGCGGATGCGGCCAAGGCAGCCGAGCAAAAGACGGCGGACGCCGACAAGGGCCCGGCATCAACCCCGGCCCCGACGGAATTGGCCTCGCTGCCGGTGCCGGAGAGCAACAGGCTCACCGCTGCTGCGCCGTTTTCCGCGCTTCAAGGGCAGATCGCGCTGCCGGTCACCGGCAGGATCAAGCGGCGCTTCGGCGCCAACGACGGTAACGGCGCGGTGATGCTCGGTGACATGGTTGCGACACAATCGGGAGCCATCGTCACAGCGCCGGCGGATGGAAATGTGCTTTATGCGGGGCCTTTCCGCTCTTACGGTCAACTCTTGATCCTGAATGCGGGTGACGGCTATCATGTCGTCCTGGCGGGGATGAGCAGAATCAGCGTCGCGTCTGGCCAGTCGGTGCTCGCAGGAGAGCCGGTCGGCGCGATGGGAGAGGCCCGGGTGGCGAGCACCTCGGCATCGAAGAATGGAAATGCCACGCCGGAGCTCTATGTCGAGTTCCGCAAGGATGGAAAACCCGTCGATCCGGCCCCATGGTGGGCGGACCGTTTTTCTGGAAGGACGTGAATGATGCGGAAACTGTCGCTTCTGTTTGCCGGTGCGCTGATGGGTGCATCGGCGATGAGCCTGGTCTATGGCGCGCCCGGCTCGACGGCGAAGGCTGCGGGCTCCGAGACCTATAAGCAACTGGCGATCTTCGGCGATATCTTCGAACGGGTGCGGGCGAATTATGTGACGCCGCCCGACGACAAGTCGCTGGTTGAAAATGCCATTAACGGCATGCTGTCCTCGCTCGACCCGCACTCCTCCTACATGAACGCCGAAGAAGCGCAGGACATGCGCGTGCAAACCAAGGGCGAGTTCGGCGGCCTCGGCATCGAGGTCACCATGGAAAACGATCTGGTCAAGGTGATCACGCCGATTGACGATACGCCGGCCGCCAAGGCTGGTGTACTCGCCGGCGACTATATCGCCAAGATCGACGGCGAGGAGGTCCGCGGCCTGACGCTCAACGACGCCGTCGAGAAGATGCGCGGGCTGGTCAACACGCCGATCAAGCTCACTATCCTGCGCCAGGGCGCCGACAAGCCGATCGAACTGACGGTGGTGCGCGACATCATCAAGGTCAAGGCGGTCAAGTTCCGGGTCGAAAACGACATCGGATACATGAAGATCACCTCCTTTACCGAAAAGACCTATGACGATCTCGAGAATGCCATCGACACCATTAAGAAGCAGGTGCCGAACGACAAGCTCAAGGGCTATGTGCTCGACCTGCGCCTCAATCCGGGCGGTTTGCTCGACCAGGCGGTGAGCGTTTCGGATGCCTTCCTCGACCGTGGCGAGATCGTCTCGACGCGCGGCCGCGATCCGAAGGACGTCACCCGCTTCGACGCGCGCGCCGGCGATGACATCGGCGGCAAGCCGCTGATCGTGCTCGTCAATGGCGGCTCGGCCAGTGCATCGGAAATCGTTGCCGGCGCGCTGCAGGATCTGCGCCGCGCCACGGTGGTCGGCACGCAATCCTTCGGCAAGGGTTCAGTGCAGACCATCATCCCACTTGGTGAGAACGGGGCGCTGCGGTTGACGACGGCGCTCTATTACACGCCGTCCGGCAAGTCGATCCAGGGCAAGGGTATCACGCCCGACATCAAGGTCGACCAACCGCTGCCGGCGGAACTGCAGGGCAGGGACCTGACGCGCGGCGAATCCGACCTCAAGGGCCACATCAAGGGCGCCGACGAAGGCACGACCGGTTCGGGTTCGGCAGCCTATGTGCCGCCGGAACCGAAGGACGATTTGCAGCTCATCTATGCCGAGCAGCTGCTGCGCGGCCAGAAGACGGATCCGGCGTTCCCGCCGAATCCGCAAAAGGCCGTGTTGAACCAGTAAGGGCGGCAAGCCGGGCCAAACAGGTCTGGCTGCCTGAGCGAAGCGATGCGATGCTGCCGGGGCCGCGAGGCTCCGGCAGTTTGATTCGGGGCTGCGGCCGGCATGCTGCGCGTCAGTGAAGCAAGGGGACGCGCCGACATTTTGGATTTTGCGCCTCCGGAGAAGGTTTACTTCGGGGATGCACGCCGGGGGTGCGGGCTTGGCTGATATCGGCAAGGACATAGAACGACCTCTCGGACAGGCGATCCGGCCGCCGCGCTCAGGCAGCGGGATCAGCGCCGGTGCGGTCGCGGCCGCGCTTGTCGTGCTGTCCGTGGTCGGCGTTTCCAGCGCGATCGCTTTGCGCGACAAGCCATTCCGCAAGCCGCAAGAAGTCGCCGTTTCGGCGCCGAAGATGCCGGCAGCGGCCGAAACCGCCGCGGCGCCGGCCAAGGCGACGCCCGCAACGGAAGCGCCAAGCAACGCAAGCGAACAAACGACAAGCGGGAAGACGGGCGGTCCGCAGATCATCCATGTCCAGACCGAAGAGGGCGACGGTCCGCCCAATGCGGCCATCGTCATCCGCGACCCTTCGACGATCGGCCAGAACCTCAGGATCGCGCACATTCCCGACAAGGCGCTGATCGAGGCCAGCGAAACCGGTTTGTTGCCGATCCGCGCCGCCGACGGCCGGCGCCCGTTCGATGTCTATGCGCGGCCGTGGTCGGGCGCACGCGGTGCACGCGTGGCCCTCGTCATCGGCGGGCTTGCCGTGTCGCAGACCGGCACGCAGGCAGCCATCGCCAAGCTGCCGGCGGAAGTGACGCTGGCCTTCGCGCCGCAAGGCAACAGCATTGGCCGCTGGATGCAGATGGCGCGGCAGAGCGGCCATGAGGTCATCATGCAGGTGCCGCTCGAGCCGTTCGACTATCCGAACGTCAATCCCGGCCGCAACACGCTGACCGTGGCTGCGACGCCGGACGAGAATTTGAAGAATCTACGCTGGGCGCTGTCGCGAACGACCAACTACACCGGCGTCATGAACTATATGGGCGCCCGCTTTTCAGCGGACGCGACGGCGATGGGGCCATTGATGGCCGAGCTTGGCAAGCGTGGTCTCGCCTATGTCGATGACGGTTCCTCGGCGCGCAGCTTGGCACCCGAACTGGCACTGAAGGACGGCGTGCCGTTCGTCGGCGGCGATACGGCGATCGACGCGGTGCAGGACCGCGGCGCCATTTTGAAGAAACTGGATGGGCTGGAAGCGACGGCGCGAGCGAAAGGCTTTGCCGTCGGCATCGGCTCGGCCTTCGACCTGACGGTGGATACCGTGTCTTCCTGGGTGACCGAGGCCAAGAAGCGCGGCATCGAGATCGTGCCGGTTTCGGCGGTGGCGATAGATCCGGAAAAAGGCTGAGATGGCAAAGAACAAGCTCGTTGACGCCGAGACACTGCCCTACCGGCCCTGCGTAGGGGTGATGGTCCTCAATGGCGACGGCCTGGTCTGGGTTGGTCACCGCATTGCCGAGCCGGACAGCGAGTTCGCCGGAACGACACAGCTCTGGCAGATGCCGCAGGGCGGCATCGACGATGGCGAGGAGCCGCTGCCCGCGGCGGCGCGTGAACTCTACGAAGAGACCGGCATGCGCTCGGTGTCGCTGCTGGCCGAGGCGCCGCACTGGATCAACTACGACCTGCCGGCCCATCTGGTCGGTGTCGCCTTCAAGGGACGATATCGCGGCCAGACGCAGAAATGGTTTGCCTTCCGCTTCCACGGCGACGAAAGCGAGATCGAGATCAATCCGCCGCCGGGTGGCCACAAGGCCGAGTTCGACCGGTGGGCGTGGCGGCCGATGCTGGAATTGCCGGGCCTGATCGTGCCGTTCAAGCGCAAGGTTTACGAAGACGTGGTGGCAGCGTTCCGGCACCTGGTGGCGTAGCCGTCGGCCTTCCGCTAAAACAGGTCGGCATGAACGATATCTCCAGCAAATCTCTTCCGCAGACCGTCTCTGTACCGCAGGCTGGCGCCCCGAGCGAGCCGATCAGCGAAGCGGCGGCGGGGGCGATCCTGACCATCGATCTCGGCGCCGTCCGTGAGAATTACCGGCGGCTGAAGGCGCGGCTGGGCGGCGTCAGCTGTGCTGGAGTGGTCAAGGCCGACGGCTACGGGATTGGCGCGGCGCCGGTGGCGGCGGCGCTGATGGCTGAAGGCTGTGACATCTTCTTTGTCGCGCATCTGGCCGGCGGCATCTTGCTGCGCAAGGCGCTCAGCTCAGACCCGGCCATCTATGTGCTGAACGGCATTCCGCCGGGTGCGGAAAGGGAAGCGGTTGCGGCAGGGCTTTGCACCGTACTCAACAGCGCCAGCCAACTCGCGGCATGGCGCGAGATGGCCGGGCGGGTGGGGCGTAAGTTGCCGGCCGCCGTCCAGGTCGACAGCGGCATGTCGCGGCTCGGCATGACGCCGGCGGAGGTGAAAGCGGTGGCGCGGGATCCGCAGGCCTTCGACGGTGTCGAACTGACCTTCGTGATGAGCCATCTCGCCTGCGCCGACGAACCCGAGCAACCGGCCAACGAACGGCAACGGCTGGAATTCGAACGGCTGCGCCGGATGCTGCCGGAAGCGCCGGCTTCCCTTGCCAATTCATCAGGCATTTTTCTCGGGCAGCGCTATCACTACGACCTCGTCCGTCCGGGTGCCGCTCTCTACGGCATCAATCCGACGCCGGCGAAGGACAATCCGATGCTGCCGGTGGTGCGATTGCAAGCCAAGGTCATCCAGACGCGGATATTGGAGGCCGGCGCCGGTGTCGGCTACGGTCACACTTTCCATGCCAAGGCTCCGCTTGCCGCGGCGACGATTTCGCTCGGCTATGGCGATGGCTGGCATCGACGCGCCGCTTCCTCCGCCTGGTTCGAAAATGTGCGGCTGCCCTTCGTCGGCCGGATTTCGATGGATACGATCATCCTCGACATTTCCGCGCTGCCGCCCGGCAGGCTGAAGGCCGGCGACCTCGTCGAACTCATCGGGCCGTCGTCGCAGACGGTGGACCAGGTAGCCGGCCATGCCGGCACCATCGGCTACGAGGTCTTGACCAGCCTCGGCCACCGTTTCCATCGGCGCTATGTGAATGGCTAGGACGCAAGCTTGTTGTCCTTACGCATGTCTTTTCCCTAAGCATCGGCACTTGGCTGACGCCGCAGAATCCGGCAGACAGAAGGCGGCGATGATCCCGGTCTCGGACCCTGACGAGACGTCGTTGCGGAGAACCAAACGATGAAGATCTTCGTGCTGGGCGGCGGCGTGATCGGGGTCACCTCCGCCTATTTTCTTGCCGAGGCCGGCCATCAGGTGACGGTGATCGATCGCCAGAAAGGCCCGGCGCTGGAAACCAGCTTTGCCAATGCCGGCGAGATCTCGCCCGGGTATGCCTCGCCCTGGGCCGGGCCCGGCGTTCCGCTGAAGGCCATCAAATGGCTTTTGATGAAGCACGGTCCGCTGGTGGTGCGGCCGGCGCTCGATCCGCATATGTGGATATGGCTGGTCAAGATGCTGCGCAATTGCACGGCTGAACGCTACGCGCTGAACAAGGCGCGCATGGTGCCGCTGGCCGAGTACAGCCGCGACACGCTGAAGGCGCTGCGCGAGGCGACCGGCATCGCCTACGACGAGCGCGCCAAGGGCACGCTGCAGCTCTTCCGAACGCAAAAGCAGCTCGACGGCGTCGGCGGCGATGTCGAGGTGCTGAAGGCCTATGGCGTCCCCTACGAGGTCCTCGACCCCGACGGCTGCATTGCGGCCGAGCCTGGGCTGGCCGGCGTGCGCGAAAAATTCGTCGGTGGCCTGCGGTTGCCCGGCGACGAAACCGGCGACTGCAAGATGTTCACCGACAGGCTTGCCGAGCTTTGCGCGGCACGCGGCGTCACCTTCGAATACGACACGGAGATACGGCGCGTCGTCAAGAAGCGTGATCGCATCACCAACATCAGCACCAGCAAGGGCTGGATGGTCGCTGATGCCTATGTGATGGCGATGGGCAGCTATTCGGCGCGGTTCATGCGCATGCTGAAGCGGCCCATCCCGGTCTATCCGGTCAAGGGCTATTCGATCACCCTGCCGATCAAGGACGCCGCCGCGGCACCGGTCTCGACCGTCATGGACGAGAGCTACAAGGTAGCGATCACCCGGCTCGGCGACCGTATCCGGGTCGGCGGCACGGCGGAGATTTCCGGCTTCGACCTGCGGCTGCACGAATCGCGGCGGCGCACGCTCGAACATTCGGTCGGCGACCTGTTTCCGGGCAGCGGCGACATGCGATCGGCGACCTTCTGGTGCGGGCTGCGGCCAATGACACCGGACGGGCCGCCGCTGATCGGCCGCACCGATTTCTCCAATCTCTATCTCAACACCGGCCATGGGACACTCGGCTGGACCATGGCCTGCGGCTCGGCCAAGGTTCTAGCCGACATCATCTCCAGCCGGGTGCCAGACGTCGGCGATCTCGGGCCGGGACGATACGCCAAGTAAGACCCCCAGCAGCTTAAGACAGCCAACGGCCGATACGCTTCACGCGAACAAACCCCTGTCCCGTTCGACGGCCTTGGTGATGAAGCTTGAGACGATCTGGACGCGGCGCAGCGGTCTGACCGATTCATGATAGACCAGCCAGTAGGCGCGGCGGATGGGTGCGACGATATCGAGAGGCACTAACTCCGGCATCGAGCGGGCAACGAAGGTGTGCAGGATGCCGATGCCGGCGCCGGAACGCACCGCTTCGGCCTGGCCGAGCGCTGAGGAAATGGCGAAGCTGGTGCGCCAGTCGGCGCTGAATTCGGCCGCGTAGTCGAGCGAGGGACTGACGATCAGGTCCGGCACGTAGCCGATCAGCGTGTGCTGCCCTAGCTCGGCGGCGGTTCCGGGCAGGCCATGCGTGTCGGCGTAGGCCCGCGACGCGAACAGGCCGAGCGTGTAGTCGACTAGCTTTCCCGCCACCAGGCGGCCTTCCGTCGGCCGTTCGACGGTGATGGCAATGTCGGCCTCGCGCCGGGATAACGAGAAGGAGCGCGGTACCGGCACCAACTGGATGGTGAGTTCACGGTGCAGAGCGGTCAGCGCGCCGAGGCGCCTGGCCAGGAAGGCGACGCCAAAACCGTCCGGCGCGCCGATCCGCACGGTGCCCGAGACGTCGTCGCCTTCGCCTGAAACAGTCGAGCGCGCGGCGATCATGTCGCCCTCCATGCGTTCGGCGATCTCGAGGAAACGCTCGCCTGCCGGCGTCAGCTCGCTGCCGGTGGTAAGCCGGCGAAACAGTTTTGTCCTGAGCGCATCCTCGAGGGCGGCAATGCGGCGCGAGACGGTGGCGTGATTGAGCTCCAGCCGCCTGGCGGCGCCGAGGATCTGGCCGGCCCGCGCCACGGCAAGGAAGATGCGAGCGTCATCCCAGTTCATGGGGATGGTCCGTTTCGATAGGGAGCGCCGCGTTCCCGCCCACCCCCCTCTGGCCTGCCGGCCATCTCCCCCGCAAGGGGGGAGATCGGATGCCGGGTCGGCTTTCGCCAATCTCCAACGTCGCAAAAAGGGCGGTAAGGCCGAAGCCGCCAATCTCCCCCCTTGCGGGGGAGATGTCCGGCAGGACAGAGGGGGGTGTGAAGAAACTCAACTCAGCAATCCAAGCGATAGGAGTACACTCCCTACCATTTGCGCCATTTGATGCACAGGCACCTCTCGCACTCTATTTTATGCACAACGGTTGCGTTTTCGCTCGCGTTGCCATCGCTCCCGCAAAGGCGGACAATGCCTCATCACGAACCAGGGAGAGAGATCATGATCGAATATGGTCATTTCATCGGCGGCAAGCGTGTCGCAGGAACCAGCGGCCGCAAGCAGGACGTCATGCAGCCGATGGACGGCACGGTGCGCGGCACGGTGGCGTTGGCTTCGCAGGCGGAATTGCGCGCGGCGGTCGAAAACGCCAAGGCGGCACAGCCCGGCTGGGCGGCGACCAACCCGCAGCGGCGCGTGCGCGTCTTGATGCGATTCCTCGAGCTGGTCGCCAAGGAGTATGACGCGCTGGCCGAGATATTGGCGCGCGAACACGGCAAGACCATCGCCGACGCCAAGGGCGACATCCAGCGTGGCCTCGAAGTGGTCGAGGTCTGCATCGGTGCGCCGCATATGATGAAGGGCGAGTTCACCGATGGCGCCGGCCCCGGCATCGACGTCTATTCGATGCGCCAGCCGCTCGGCGTCGTCGCCGGCATCACACCATTCAATTTTCCGGCGATGATCCCGTTGTGGAAGATCGCGCCGGCCATCGCCTGCGGCAATGCCTACATCCTCAAGCCGTCGGAGCGCGATCCGGGCGTGCCGATGCGGATTGCCGAACTGTTCATAGAGGCCGGCCTGCCGGCCGGCATCCTTAATGTCGTCAACGGCGACAAGGAAGTGGTCGACGCCATCCTCGACGATCCCGACATCAAGGCTATCGGTTTCGTCGGCTCGACACCGATCGCCCAGTACATCTATTCGCGCGGCTGCGCGGCCGGCAAGCGCGTGCAGTGCTTCGGCGGCGCCAAGAACCACATGATCATCATGCCCGATGCCGACATGGACCAGACCGTCGACGCGCTGATCGGCGCCGGCTACGGCTCGGCCGGCGAGCGCTGCATGGCGATCTCGGTGGCCGTCCCGGTCGGCAACGACACCGCCAACCGGCTAATGGAAAAACTGGTGCCGCGCGTCGAGAGCCTGAAGGTCGGTCCGTCGACGGATTCTTCCGCCGATTTCGGCCCGTTGGTCACGGCGCAGGCGCTGGAGCGGGTCAAGTCCTATGTCGACACCGGCGTCAAGGAAGGCGCCAAGCTGGTCGTCGACGGCCGCGGCTTTTCCATGCAGGGCTACGAGAACGGCTACTATATGGGCGGCTGCCTGTTCGACAATGTGACCGCCGACATGCGCATCTACAAGGAAGAGATTTTCGGGCCGGTGCTATCGGTGGTGCGCGCACCGACCTACGAGAACGCCATCAAGCTCGCCAACGAGCACGAGATGGGCAATGGCGTCGCCATCTTCACCCGCGACGGCGACGCGGCGCGCGACTTCGCCTCGCGGGTCCAGGTCGGCATGGTCGGCATCAACGTGCCGATCCCGGTGCCGATCGCCTACTACACCTTTGGCGGCTGGAAGGCGTCCTCCTTCGGCGACCTCAACCAGCACGGGCCGGACGCGTTCCGCTTCTACACCAAGACCAAGACGGTGACGTCGCGCTGGCCGTCCGGCGTGAAGGATGGCGCCGAGTTCGTCATTCCGACGATGAATTAGCCGGACGGTTTTCTGTCTGCGCGTCCTCGCCTTCGGCGGCGCGCGCGCGGGCCGGCGTGAAGGATGGCGCCGAGTTCGTCATCCCGACGATGAACTGATCCAGATCGCGGAAAGCAAAAGAAGGCCTGGGCTCGACCCGGGCCTTTTTTGTCGCGGTCTTCATCGGCATGAACACTAATGTGATGGAACCAAGAAGGCAGCAATCTTCTTAGGTTCCAGTCCTGCCGCGAAGGAGACGCTGGCAGATCAACCAACGGCGCTGGTGACGGCTCCGGGGCATATCGTCCGGCGCAAAGGAGGTGTCAGATGACACGTCTCATGGCGACTATAGCTTGCGCGGCAATGGCCCTTTCCGCCGCCCCGGCAACGGCTGCCGAGCAATGTGCGGCACGCGCCGATATGGTCAAGGCGCTCGGCGAGAAGTTTCATGAAAACCCGAGCGCGGTCGGCGTCGTCAATCCGAATGTGGTGCTTGAAGTTTTCGTTTCCGACAAGGGCACCTGGACCATCCTCGCCAGCGATACAAAAGGTCAAAGCTGCGTGATTTCAGTCGGCGAAGGCTGGGAGAGCGCGATGACGATAGCGGCGCTGCCCGGTATCTGAAGTAGGCCTTTCCTATTCACCTGGCCGCAGCCTCGGCACGGCAGCCGGGCTGCGGCCTTATTCTCGGCGACTTTGAAACGGATCTCCCCGCGCCCGCTTGAGGCGCGCACGGCTTGCTATTTTTCGATAGCGATACCATATATGGGAACATAGCGAGAACATCTAGAATTGATCGCTGACGGCAGACCGGAACACGGAAAGGAGCGACGCGATGATGACGTCGGAACCGGCCTGGATCGCTCCGGCAAAATGAGGCCGTCAATCACCTCCCTTTGCCGGATCGTGATGGCAAAGGAGGTGCCCTATGGCACGCAAATCGCTGTTAGGATGGGTGAAGACCGTAGCTTTTGCTGGCTTATTCGCGGTGGGTACGAATGCCGCGAGCGCCCAATATCAATACTGCGTTGAACATGCCGACCTCGTCGCCCACCTGACTGAGAATTTCCAGGAAAAACAGTTTGCTCTCGGACTGATCGGTCAGGAGGCGGTCATGGAAGTTTTTGTCGCCGATAGCGGAAGCTGGACGGTCATCGTGACCGACGTCGCCGGCAGAAGCTGCATTGTCGCAGCCGGCGAAAATTGGGAAAGCGTGGAGGCCCTGCCCGGCCAAAACTCATGAGGGAGCGGGCGGCGTCAGCGCGTCGCGGCCGCCTCGGCATGGCCGCGCAGCAGTGTCATCAGCCGCTTGGCGTCCTTGGCCGCGGCCTCTTCGTCGCCGGCGAGGATCGAGCGGATCAGCGCAACATGGTGCTCGGCGGATTCGGCCAAGCCGGTGTCGGCCTTGTAGCGGAACCAGAAGCGACGGCTGTGGGTTTGCAAGGGTGCCGCCAGGCGCGCGGCGAACGGGTTGTCGGCAGCCAGCGCCAGCGCTTCGTCGAGCGCCTTGTCGGCCTGGATGAAGTAAAACACATTTTCCGAAATCACCGCCTTTTGCATGGCAAGGGCAGCGTCATGAAACAGGTCGGCGGCCTCGCGGGTGACGAAGCGGGCGGCCGAGCGGGCAAGCACGACCTCGACGCCACGGCGGGC
This sequence comes from Mesorhizobium sp. M1328, assembly GCF_040318075.1. Lineage (NCBI taxonomy): Bacteria > Pseudomonadati > Pseudomonadota > Alphaproteobacteria > Hyphomicrobiales > Phyllobacteriaceae > Mesorhizobium > Mesorhizobium sp. M1328. Next base: position 880,807 of record NZ_JAMYLO010000001.1, read on the forward strand.
GTTGAGGACGCGTAGCCAGTCGCCAGGGTGAAGCGGCGCAATGGCGATGCCGGCACGCGGCCGGACCTCAAGCAGCCCCTCCCATGCCAGCCGCTGGATTGCTTCGCGAACGGGCGTGCGGCCGAGGCCGAGCCTGTCGATCAGCGCCCCCTCGGTGATGAAGCTCGCGGGCGCCAGTTCGAGCGTTACGATCATGTGCTCGAGCCTGCGGTAGGCCTTTGCAGTCGCCGGCTCGGAGCCTGGGTTGTCATATACCAATGCGGCGTCTCCTGATATATTGTTGATATATCATATCAGATTCAATGTTGACAGCCGGCTTCTTAAGAAATATACAGCTGATATATCAGATGGAGCGACCGACATGTGGGCCGGAGTCTTCCCCGCCGTTACGACCAAGTTCACCGAGGATGACCGCCTCGACCATGCCGAGATGGAGCGCTGCTTTGCGCTGCAGATGGAGGCCGGCTGCGACGGCATCATCGTCTGTGGCTCGCTTGGCGAAGGACCGATGCTGTCGCATGACGAAAAGATCGCGGTGCTGAAGACCGCGCAGAAGATCGCCGGCAACAAACCGGTGCTGTTGACGGTCAACGAAGCCGGCACACGCGAGGCGGCGGCGATCGCACGCCGCGCCGCAAAAGAAGGCGCCAACGGTTTGATGGTGGTGCCGAGCCCGATCTATCATACCAATGCCGAGGAGACAGTCGCGGCACTCAGCGCCGTCGCCGCGGCCGGCGACCTGCCGGTGATGATCTACTCCAACCGGCTTGCCTACCGCGTCGACGTCACTGTCGACCAGATGGAGGAGCTGGCGAAGGACCAGCGCTTCGCTGCCATCAAGGAGTCCTCCGACGACATCCGTCGCTCGACCGAGATCATCAACCGCCTCGGCGACCGCTACGATCTGTTCACCGGCGTCGACAATCTCGCCTTCGAGGCGCTGTCGGTCGGCGCCATTGGCTGGGTGGCGGGCCTGGTCACCGCGTTCCCGCGCGAGACGGTCGCCATCTACCAGCTGATGAGACAGGGCCGCCGCGAGGAGGCGCTGAAGATCTACCGCTGGTTCCGGCCGCTGCTCGATCTCGACGTATCGACCTATCTGGTGCAGAACATCAAGCTCGCCGAAGTCTTGGCGATCAACACCAACGACCGCGTGCGCATGCCGCGCCAGCCGTTGGCGGGCGAGCGGCGCAAGGCTGTCGAAAAGATCGTCAGGGACGCGCTGGCGGTGCGGCCAGAGCTGCCGACATTCTGATCCAGTCCCTTCGAGGGTATTTGCAGATGTGCAGCGCGGCGCATGGCAATGAATGATAATGCTACGCTCGATGTTGCCATCATTGGTGGCGGCATTATCGGCATCTGCGCCGCCGCCTTTCTGGCCGAGGCGGGCCGAAACGTCACGATTTTCGATCGGACGGGGATCTGCGAGGAAACCAGCTCCGGCAATGCCGCTGCCTTTGCCTTCTCCGATGTGCTGCCGCTGGCTCACAAGGGCATGATCAGGCAGTTGCCGAAATGGCTCGCCGACCCGCTCGGCCCGCTCAGCATTCCGCCCGCCTATTTGCTGAAGCTGTTGCCCTGGCTGGTCCGCTTCTGGCGCGCCGGCCGAAGCGACCGCTATGAAGCCGGCCTTGCTGCGCAGGCCGGGATGATGAAGCTCGCCGAGGCGGAATGGATGGGCTTGCTCGACCGTTCCGGCACACGGCCGATGCTGCACGAGGACGGCTCGCTCGAACTCTATGACAGCGAGGCCGAGTTCAAGGCGTCGCTGCCCGGCTGGGCGGCAAGACAGCGCTTCGGCATCGGCTTCAGCCATGTCGAGGGCAGCGCTCTCGCCGCCTTGCAGCCCGGTCTGTCGCCGCGCTTCGTCAAGGGAACGTTCGTGCCGGGGTGGAAAACCGTCGCCGATCCCAAGCTGCTTGGAAAGGCCTTGTGGGCCTATGCCGAGGGGTTGGGCGCGGGGTTCGAAAAGGCCCGGATCGAGCGTGTCGAGGCGGGACAGGACGGCGCGATCCTGACCACGGCCGACGGCACGCGGCGAGGGGCGAAGCATCTCGTCATCGCTGCCGGGGCCTGGTCGCATCTGCTGGCGAGACATCTCGGCGACGGAATCCCGCTGGAGACCGAGCGTGGCTACAACACGACGTTGCCGAAGACTGCCTTCGACGTAAAGCGACAATTGATCTTCTCCGGGCATGGCTTCGTCATCACGCCGCTCGATACGGGCCTGCGGGTCGGTGGTGCGGTCGAACTCGGCGGCCTTGAGAGGCCGCCCAATTATGCGCGCTCGAAAGCGCTGCTCGAAAAGGCGCAGAAATTCCTGCCGGGACTGGATCCGGCCAATGGCCGCGAATGGATGGGGTTCCGGCCGTCGCTGCCGGATTCGCTGCCGGTGGTCGGACGTTCGCAACAAACGCCGTCGGTGGTGTACGGTTTCGGCCATGGTCACCTCGGGCTGACCCAGGCTGCGGCGACCGGGCGCTTGATCCGCGAGCTCGTTCTCGGGCAGAATCCATCGCTCGATCTCGGCCCGTTCAGCCCGCAACGGTTTTGAGTTCGACGATATTCAGTTGGGAGCCGGCATGGCCAAGAATTCCTTCTTCTGCATAGACGGCCACACCTGCGGCAATCCGGTGCGGCTGGTCGCCGGCGGCGGACCGCTGCTCAACGGCTCGACGATGATGGAGCGGCGAGCGCATTTCCTGGCCGAATATGACTGGATCCGCACCGGCCTGATGTTTGAGCCGCGCGGCCATGACGTGATGTCCGGCTCGATCCTCTATCCGCCGACGCGTGAAGATTGCGACATCGCCATCCTGTTCATCGAGACCTCGGGCTGTCTGCCGATGTGCGGCCACGGCACCATCGGCACTGTGACCTTTGCCGTCGAAAATGGATTGATCAAGCCGAAGACGCCGGGCGTGCTCAGGCTGGATACGCCGGCGGGCCTGGTCGTCGCCGAGTACAAGCAGGTCGGCGACTATGTCGAGGAGGTGCGCATCACCAATGTGCCGTCGTTCCTCTATGCCGAGGGACTGACGGTCGAATGCCCCGGGCTCGGCGAGATCAGCGTCGATGTCGCCTATGGCGGCAATTTCTATGCCATCGTCGAACCGCAAAAGAACTATCGCGACATGGCCGATCATTCGGCCGGCGACCTGATCGCCTGGAGCCCGGTGGTGCGGCAGCGGCTCAACGAGAAATATTCCTTCGTCCACCCGGAGAATCCCGGCATCGACAAGCTGTCGCACATATTGTGGACCGGTGCGCCGACCAACCCGCAAGCCGATGCCCGCAACGCCGTGTTCTACGGCGACAAGGCAATCGACCGCTCGCCCTGCGGAACCGGCACCTCGGCGCGGATGGCGCAGCTTCACGCCAAGGGCAAGCTTGGGGTAGGCGACGACTTCGTCCATGAATCGATCATCGGTTCGCTGTTCAAGGGCAGGGTGGAGAAAGAGGTCACCGTCGCCGGCAAGCCGGCAATCATTCCGTCGATTGGCGGCTGGGCACGAATGACCGGATTGAACACGATCTTCATCGACGACCGCGACCCGTTCGCGCACGGCTTCGTCGTCAAATAAGGAAAATCGCTGACGCAGGGGAAAGAAAGAGAGCGCAAGCGGATTGACGTCAACGGCGCAACGATCCCGCTCATCAACTTATTTTGACGGCGATTTCTTCGAAATGGAGTGCATGCTGCGATTGAATCGTCAAAGACATTGCGTTAGGCCAATGGTAGGGTCCTCGATAGTCCAGGGGTCGGACGGGAACAAAACGGGCAATCGGATGGCGTGCGGCGAAAACACGCATAACCATCGAAAAATCACGTTGCAATCCGGGCTCGAAACTTTACGACTAGGGGAAATACGAAAAGGAATGCGTCTGCATGGGCGACATTCCAGGGGAGCCACGACAGCATGCAGTATTTTGTCCAGCAGCTTATCAATGGGCTGACGCTGGGATCGATCTATGGGCTGATCGCGATCGGCTATACGATGGTCTACGGCATCATCGGCATGATCAATTTCGCCCATGGCGACATTTTCATGATCGGCGCTTTCACCGCGCTCATCGTTTTCCTTATCCTCGGTGCGTTGTTCTATTCGTTGCCGATCGTCGTTGCGCTGCTGATCATGATGATCGTCGCGATGCTGCTGACCAGCCTGTATAATTGGACGATCGAGAAGGTCGCCTACCGGCCTTTGCGCGGTTCATTCCGGCTGGCGCCGCTGATCACCGCGATTGGCATGTCGATTGCGCTGTCCAATTTCGTTCAGGTGACGCAAGGGCCGCGCAACAAGCCGGTCCCGCCAATGGTGTCCAAGGTCTACAACATCGAAGGCATCAGCGTCTCGCTGAAGCAGATCATCATCGTCCTGGTCACCATAGTCCTGCTGGCGCTGTTCTGGTACCTGGTCAACAAGACCTCGCTCGGCCGGGCGCAGCGCGCTTGCGAGCAGGACCGCAAGATGGCGGCGCTGCTTGGCATCGACGTCGACCGCACCATCTCGATCACCTTCATCATGGGCGCCGCCCTTGCCGCCGTCGCCGGCACGTTGTTCCTGATGTACTACGGTGTGGTGGTGTTTTCCGACGGCTTTACGCCCGGTGTGAAGGCATTTACTGCCGCGGTGCTCGGCGGCATCGGCTCACTGCCCGGCGCCGTGCTCGGCGGGCTGATGATTGGCTTCATCGAAAGCATGTGGTCGGCTTATTTCTCGATCGATTACAAGGACGTCGCCGCCTTCTCCATCCTGGCGATCGTGCTGATCTTCCTGCCTTCCGGCATTCTCGGCCGGCCAGAAGTCGAAAAGGTCTGAGTTCATGGCGGTCACCGTATCTCCGGAAAACACCGTCGTCGCCACCCCGGTCCAGCGCGCTTTTCGCGAAGCGCTCTATGCCGGCGCCATCTCGCTTGGCCTGTTCGTGCTGTTCATCGGCCTGAAGACCGACCAGAACATCTCCAACGAACTGATCCTGTTGCAGCGCTGGGGCTTGCTCGCCGGCGTCGTGATCGCCACTATGGCCGGACGCTTCCTTTACGTCGCCTATGGCCAACCTTTCCTGGCGAACCAGAAGATCATCGACGTCGCCACCGGCCTGCTGCCGGTCAGCCTGGCTTCGCGATTCTTCCGCCTTCCCGCGTTCATCGTGGCGGTCGCCGTCGCCGTTATTCTGCTGGCGCTCAGCGGCTTCCTGACCGAGGCCTTAGGGCCGGAACTTTCCGATTTTGTGCGGTTCCTGCGGGCGCTTGCAATCATCTATGCGCTGGCCTGGCTGATTTATCGTTTCCGGGCCTTCATTCATGCTCATTTCTCGGCATTGGGCATAACCGCACTGGCGCTCTACCCGATCGTCGTGGTGTTGGTGCTGGCGCTATATGCCGGGTCCATGGCGGTCGGTTTCCAGGGTTCGCTGAAGTATGTCGACAATTTCGGCATCCAGATCCTGATCTACGTGATGCTGGCCTGGGGGTTGAATATCGTTATTGGCTTGGCCGGCCTGCTCGACCTCGGCTATGTCGCCTTCTACGCTGTCGGTGCCTATGCCTATGCGCTGCTCGGCACGCATTACGGCCTTTCCTTCTGGATCCTGCTGCCCGCCGCCGGCATGATGGCTGCATTCTGGGGCGTCATGCTGGGCTTCCCGGTGCTGCGCCTGCGCGGTGACTATCTGGCGATCGTGACGCTCGCTTTCGGCGAGATCATAAGGCTAGTGATCATCAACTGGCGCGAATTGACCAACGGCTCGGCCGGGATTTCCGGCATCCCGAAGGTCTCGTTCTTCGGCCTGATGTCGTTCAACGTCTCCGACCCGAACTACATCTCCAAGGTGCTCGGCATCGCGCAGTCCGGCGCCTACTACAAGATCTTCCTCTACTACCTAATCCTTGGACTCTGCCTGCTGACCGCCTTCGTCACGGTGAGGCTCAGGCGGCTGCCGGTCGGCCGCGCCTGGGAAGCGCTGCGCGAAGACGAGATCGCCTGCCGCTCGCTCGGCATCAACACCACCACCACCAAGCTCACGGCCTTTGCCACGGGCGCGATGTTCGGCGGCTTCGCCGGCTCGTTCTTCGCCGCGCGGCAAGGCTTCGTCAGCCCGGAATCCTTCGTCTTCCTGGAATCGGCGATCATCCTTGCCATCGTCGTGCTTGGCGGCATGGGCTCGCTGGTCGGCATTGCCGTCGCGGCCATGGTGATGATCGGCGGCACCGAAATCCTGCGCGAACTGGATTTCCTCAAGACCGGCCTGAGTTGGGGCAACATCAAGGTCATACCCGGGTTTGGCCCCGACTTCACGCCGGAACTTTATCGCATGCTGTTGTTCGGCATGGCCATGGTCATCGTCATGCTGTGGAAGCCGCGTGGCTTCGTCGGCAGCCGCGAGCCGACGGCCTTCCTCAAGGTGCGCAGGGCGGTGTCCGGGTCCTTCACCAAGGAGGGACACGGCTGATGAACGCGAGCCCCTCCGTGAACAATGCCATCCTGCAGGTCGAGCATCTGTCGATGAAGTTCGGCGGTCTCGTCGCCATCGGCGATTTGTCATTCCAGGCCAAACGTGGCGAGATCACCGCTCTGATCGGTCCCAACGGCGCCGGCAAGACCACCGTGTTCAATTGCATCACCGGTTTCTACAAGCCGTCGGAAGGCATGATCACGCTCAACCGGCGCGACGGCTCGACCTTCCTGCTCGAACGCTTGCCGAACCATGAGATCCCGGCGCGTGCCAAGGTGGCGCGCACCTTCCAGAATATCCGCCTGTTCTCGGGCATGACGCTGCTGGAGAACCTTCTGGTCGCCCAGCACAACAAGCTGATGAAGGCGTCCGGCTATACTATTCTCGGCCTGTTCGGCTATAGCGGATACAGACAGGCTTCGGCGGAATCGGTTGAACTGGCCGAGCACTGGCTGGAGAAGGCCGATCTCGTCGACCGCGCCGACGATCCTGCCGGCGATCTGCCATATGGCGCGCAGCGACGGCTCGAAATTGCTCGCGCCATGTGCACCGGCCCTGAGCTTCTGTGCCTCGACGAGCCGGCTGCCGGCCTTAATCCGAAGGAATCGGCGGCGCTCAATGCGCTGTTGATGGACATCAAGGACAACACCGGTACGTCGATCCTGTTGATCGAGCACGACATGGCGGTGGTTATGCAGATTTCAGACCATGTCGTCGTGCTCGAATACGGGCGCAAGATCTCCGACGGCAACCCGCAATCGGTACGAACCGACCCGCGCGTCATCGCCGCCTATCTCGGCGTTGAAGACGAGGACGTCGAGACGGTACTGACCGAAGTCGGCGACGAGGACGTCATCGAGCAATTGGATACCGGTCCGGATGCCGCGCATGGACCGGGCACATCGTCTTCCTATCTTGCCGGACCGGTGGCCGATACGGTCGGCCATAGCGAGGGCGAACGCGTCACAGTGTCAAAGGGCGCTTCGAAGGCCGGGCAGATCGATGCAAGGTCGAGCGCTGCTGCAAAGTCCGGATCGCCGGCCAAAGCCAAATCGGCCGCGAAATCTTCCACGGCAAAGCCGGGCAAGGCTCCGGCGAAGTCGAAAACTCCCGGCACCTCTAATCGGCGTGGGGGGCGGAAATAATGGCCGGCACAACGCTGCTCGATATCAAGGGCGTCCAGACCTACTACGGCAACATCAGGGCGCTAAACGGCGTCGACGTCACCGTCAAACAGGGCGAGATCGTGGCGCTGATCGGCGCCAACGGCGCCGGCAAGTCGACACTGATGATGACCATTTTCGGTGCTCCGCGCGCTCGTGCCGGCACTATCACTTTCGCCGGCACCGATATCACCCAGATGCCGACCCACGAGATCGCGCGCATGCGTATCGCGCAGTCGCCGGAGGGCCGGCGCATCTTTCCGCGCATGACGGTGATGGAAAACCTGCAGATGGGCGCCAGCCTCGACGGTCTCAAGCATTACGACGAGGACGTCGAAAGGGTCTTCACGCTGTTCCCGCGGCTCAAGGAACGCGTCGGCCAACGTGGCGGCACGCTTTCGGGCGGCGAGCAGCAGATGCTGTCGATCGGCCGCGCGCTGATGGCAAGGCCGAAGCTGCTCTTGCTGGATGAGCCGTCGCTAGGCCTGGCGCCGCTGATCGTCAAGCAGATCTTCGACGCCATTCGCGAGCTAAACCGCACGCAGGGACTGACCGTGTTCCTGGTCGAGCAGAACGCCTTCGGCGCACTGAAGCTCGCCACGCGCGGCTATGTCATGGTCAACGGCAATGTGACGATGAGCGGCACCGGCAAGGAACTGCTCGCCAATCCGGAAGTGCGCGCCGCCTACCTCGAGGGCGGCCATCACTGAGTTTCAGGAGTCTTCATCATGCAGGGCATTCTTTATGAGGAACCCTCGATTTGGCAGTTCTTTTTCGTCACCTGCCTGCTCGGTGGCTGGGCGGCCTGGATGACGGGCAAGGCGTGTGCCCAAACATGGCGCAGCTTCGCCCAGCTATTCGCCTATATGCTGGGGCTCGGCATCGGCGTAAGATTCATCCATCATGCGCTGTTCGGCGGAACGATGTTTTCGCTGCATTACTACGTGGTCGACACCATCGTGCTGATGATATTGGGCTTCATTGGCTACCAATACACGCGCACCAACCAGATGGTAACGCAGTATAATTGGCTTTACGAAAGAGCCTCTCTTTTGAGCTGGAAACCAAAAGGTTGACATTTATCATTAACGGCGTTTCAGGGATGAATCGGCGTGACAAGTGCCTGAAAATCGGCAAAGTACTCTTTCTGCGAGCAAGAGTGGGCATCGCATGAAAGCAACATCCACGCCCACTCGGTAAATGGGAGCGTTTCAATGAAAAAGTCACTTTTGTCCGCCGTCGCCCTGGCCGCGCTTGTCGCGTTCAGCGGCAACGCGTGGGCTGACATCCTGATCGGCGTTGCCGGTCCGATCACCGGTCCGAACGCAGCGTTCGGCGCCCAGCTTCAGAAGGGTGCCGAACAGGCAGTCGCCGATATCAATGCGGCGGGCGGCGTTCTTGGCCAGCAGCTGAAGCTTGAAGTCGGCGACGACGTCTCCGATCCCAAGCAAGGCATCTCGGTCGCCAACAAGTTCGTCGCCGACGGCGTCAAGTACGTCGATGGCCACTTCAACTCCGGCGTCTCGATTCCGGCGTCGGAAGTCTACGCCGAGAACGGCATCCTTGAGATCACGCCGGCCGCGACCAATCCGAAGCTCACCGAACGTGGCATGTGGAACACCTTCCGCACCTGCGGACGCGACGATCAGCAGGGCAAGGTCGCTGGCGACTATCTCGCCGCGAACTTCAAGGATGCCAAGATCGCTGTCATCCATGACAAGACGCCTTATGGCCAGGGCCTCGCCGACGAAACCAAGAAGGCGCTCGCAGCCAACGGCGTGACTGAGGCCATGTATGAAGGCATCAATGTCGGCGACAAGGATTTCTCGGCCCTCATCGCCAAGATGAAGGACGCGGGCGTCTCGGTCGTCTACTATGGCGGCCTGCACACCGAAGCCGGCCTGATCATACGCCAGCTCGCTGACCAGGGCCTCAAGGCAACCTTCATGTCCGGCGACGGCATCGTGTCGAACGAATTGGCCTCCATCGCCGGCGACGCCGTCGAGGGCACGCTGATGACGTTCGCTCCGGATCCGCGCAAGAATCCGAACGCCAAGGAACTCGTCGAGAAGTTCCGTGCGGCCGGCTTCGAGCCTGAGGCCTATACCCTCTACTCCTACGCCGCGATGGAAATCATCGCGGCCGCCATCACCAAGACCGGTTCAGCCGACGACGCTCAGAAGGTAGCCGAGACCATCAAGTCGGCCGGCCCCTGGAAGACCGCGATCGGCGAGATCGGCTACGACGCAAAGGGCGATATCACCCGTCCGGACTACGTCATGTACACCTGGAAGAAGGGTGACGACGGCAAGTACACCTATGTCGAGAACGCACCCGGCAAATAACCGGACGTTGCTACATGAAAATGCCCGGCGCCTCGCGCCGGGCATTTTTCATGGGGGTTTCCCGAACGCTTGGATCGGAACTGCCCAGGCGTTCTCCGGATCGACACGCAATGCGTCGACGCGATAGATCAAACTAAATCGATTTAATCCTCTTTTCGATTTTGTTTGCACTGCAGCATTTTCGCGTTAATCATGTCGTCAGTTTCCTTACCCTCCGCGTCCGGAGCCTTGTCCTTGGCAATCTCGAAGATTCTTGTCGCCAACCGCTCCGAAATAGCCATCCGCGTCTTCCGCGCGGCCAATGAGCTCGGCCTCAAAACTGTGGCGATCTGGGCAGAGGAGGACAAATACTCGCTGCATCGCTTCAAGGCCGACGAAAGCTACCAGGTCGGCCGCGGGCCGCACCTGACCAGGGATATGGGGCCGATCGAAAGCTATCTGTCGATCGAGGAGGTTATCCGCGTCGCCAGGCTTTCGGGCGCCGATGCCATCCATCCGGGTTACGGGCTGCTGTCGGAGAGCCCGGAATTCGCCGAGGCCTGTGCCAAGGCCGGCATCATCTTCATCGGACCAAAGCCCGATACGATGCGCCGGCTGGGCAACAAGGTCGCCGCCCGCAATCTCGCAATCGAAGTCGGTGTGCCGGTAATTCCCGCTACCGATCCCTTGCCGGACGACATGGCGGCGGTAAAGGAACTCGCCAAGACGATCGGCTACCCGGTGATGCTCAAGGCGTCGTGGGGCGGCGGCGGCCGCGGCATGCGCGCCATCCGCTCCGAGGCCGATCTCGCCCGCGAGGTGATGGAAGGCAAGCGTGAGGCGAAGGCGGCTTTCGGCAAGGACGAGGTCTATCTCGAGAAGCTGATCGAGCGCGCACGCCATGTCGAGGTGCAGGTGCTGGGCGACCGCCAAGGCAACGCCGTGCACCTGTTCGAGCGCGATTGTTCGATCCAGCGCCGCAACCAGAAAGTGGTCGAGCGGGCGCCGGCGCCGTATCTTGAAATGCCACAGCGCGAGGAGCTTTGCGGCTACGCGCTGAGGATCGCGCGCGAAACCAGCTATATCGGCGCCGGCACGGTCGAGTTCTTGCAGGATGCCGATACCGGAAAATTCTATTTCATCGAGGTCAATCCGCGTATCCAGGTCGAGCACACCGTCACCGAACAGGTGACCGGCATCGACATCGTCAAGGCGCAGATCCATATCGTCGACGGCTTTGCCATCGGCACGGCGGAATCGGGCGTTCCGGCGCAGAAGGACATCAGGCTCAACGGTCACGCACTGCAGTGCCGCATCACCACTGAAGATCCCGAGCATAATTTCATCCCCGACTATGGCCGCATCACCGCCTATCGCGGTGCCACCGGCTTCGGTATCCGCCTTGATGGCGGCACCGCCTATTCGGGCGCGGTCATCACCCGCTTCTACGATCCGCTGCTGGAAAAGGTGACGGCGTGGGCGCCGACGCCGGCCGAGACCATCGCCCGCATGAACCGGGCGCTGCGCGAATTCCGGATCCGCGGCGTGGCGACCAATCTCACCTTCCTCGAGGCGATCATCAATCACCCGAGCTTCGCCGACAATTCCTACACCACCAAGTTCATCGACACGACGCCGGAACTGTTCGCCAGTGTGAAGCGGCAGGACCGCGCGACCAAGCTGCTCAACTATCTTGCCGACGTTTCGGTCAATGGTCATCCCGAGACGCGCGGCCGGCCGCAGCCAAAGGCCGATGCGGCGCCACCAGTGGTGCCATATCTCAACGGCAATGTGCCTCAAGGCAGCAAGCAGAAGCTCGACGTGCTCGGGCCGGAGAAATTCGCCGCGTGGATGCGCGAGCAAAAAGAGGTGCTGGTCACCGACACGACAATGCGCGACGGGCATCAATCCCTGCTCGCGACGCGTGTGCGCACCTATGACGTCGCCGGCATTGCCGGCACCTATGCGCGTGCGTTGCCGCAGCTTTTGTCGCTCGAATGCTGGGGCGGCGCCACATTCGACGTCGCCATGCGCTTTCTCACCGAAGACCCATGGGAGCGGCTGTCGCTGGTGCGCGAGGCAGCACCCAACCTTCTGCTGCAGATGCTCCTGCGCGGTGCCAATGGCGTTGGCTATACCAACTATCCCGACAATGTCGTGCAGCATTTCGTCAAGCAGGCTGCGGCCGGCGGCATCGACCTGTTCCGCGTCTTCGACTGCCTGAACTGGGTCGAGAACATGCGCGTCGCCATGGATGCGGTCGGCGCCGAGGGCAGACTGATCGAAGCGGCTATCTGTTATACCGGCGACATACTCGATCCGGCGCGGGCCAAATACGATCTGAAATATTATGTCGGCCTGGCCGGGGAATTGCAGGCGGCAGGCGCCCATATCATCGCCGTCAAGGATATGGCCGGGCTTTTGAAACCGGCGGCGGCCCGCGTGCTGTTCAAGGCACTGCGCGAGGCGACGGACCTGCCGATCCACTTCCACACCCACGACACATCCGGCCTGTCGGCGGCAACCGTGCTGGCGGCGGTGGAGAGCGGCGTCGACGCCATCGACGCGGCGATGGATTCGCTATCGGGCAACACCTCGCAGCCGTGCCTGGGTTCGATCGTCGAGGCGCTGAAGGGCACCGAGCGCGACCCGGGCCTCGACCCGCAATGGATCAGGAACATCTCGTTCTACTGGGAGGCGGTGCGCAACCAATACGCCGCCTTCGAGAGCGACCTGAAGGGGCCGGCATCGGAGGTCTATCTGCACGAAATGCCGGGCGGGCAGTTCACCAACCTCAAGGAACAGGCGCGCTCGCTCGGGCTGGAGACACGCTGGCACGAAGTGGCGCAGACCTATCACGACGTCAATCTGATGTTCGGCGACATCGTCAAGGTGACGCCGTCATCCAAGGTCGTCGGCGACATGGCGCTGATGATGGTGAGCCAGGACCTGACCGTCGCCGATGTCGAGAATCCGGCGAGGGACATCGCCTTCCCGGATTCGGTGGTGTCGATGTTGCGCGGCGATCTCGGCCAGTCGCCGGGCGGCTGGCCAAAGCCATTGCAGAAGAAGGTGCTGAAGGGCGAAAAGCCGATCACGGTGCGGCCGGGTTCGCTGCTCAAGCCGGCGGATCTCAAGGCCAGCCGCGCGGAGGTCGAGGAAAAGCTCGAGCGCAAGCTCAGTGAGTTCGAGTTCGCGTCGTGGCTGATGTATCCGAAGGTGTTTTCCGATTTTGCCGCCGCGCAGGAGACCTACGGGCCGGTCAGCGTGCTGCCGACGCCGACCTATTTCTACGGCATGAAGCCGGAAGATGAAATTTTCGTCGACATCGAAAAAGGCAAGACGCTGGTGGTGCGCTGCCTTGCCCTGGGCGATGTCGACGAAAAGGGCATGGTCACCGTGTTCTTCGAGCTCAATGGCCAGCCGCGCCGCGTGAAGGTGCCGGACCGGGCGCATGGCGTATCCGCCGCCAAGGCGCGGCGCAAGGCGGAGCCGGGCAACGAGGCGCATGTCGGCGCGCCGATGCCTGGCGTCGTCTCGGCGCTTGCGGTCGCTGCCGGCCAGGCGGTGAAGGCTGGTGACGTGCTGCTGTCGATCGAAGCGATGAAGATGGAAACGGCGTTGCATGCCGAACGCGACGGCACCATAGCCGAAGTGCTGGTCAAGGCCGGCGACCAGATCGATGCCAAGGATCTGCTGATCGCGTTCGGCTGAAATAGGCCGGCATCAGGGAGTCTTGTCGGCGCCTGGCAGCAGGCCTTCATGCCGCATCGATAGCACCTTGACCCGCCGCGCCCGGTCGGGCATCGAACCGCTGCAATTCGCCGCTCGGGTCACCCCGAGTCGCGGCGAGAAACGACGCGGAGAGAAGACTATGGCCGACGACATCACCGAGACCAGCCAGACTGTTGCCGCCGGCCAGCTGCGCGCCTTCATCGAACGCATCGAGCGGCTCGAGGAAGAGAAGAAGACGATTGCCGACGACATCAAGGAAGTGTTCGCTGAGGCCAAGGGCACCGGCTTCGACACCAAGGCGATGCGGTCGATCATCCGGCTGCGAAAGAAGGACCAGGCCGAGCGGCAGGAAGAGGAATCCATTCTCGATCTGTACAAGGCCGCGCTTGGAATGGTGTAGAGACAACAGTCTCGGCCTGATGCTGGAGCGGGCATCGAACCATGAGCGAATTCGATTTTGGCGCCCGCCGCGCCTCTGAATTCCGCCAACGCAGCTTCTGGACGCTGTTCGCGGAACGGCATCCGGATGAAAGGGCTCTGCTGGCGAGGCGCGGACCGTGGTTCTGGCAGCGTGGGCTGCCCGACTTCGCATTGGTCCTTTCAATGTATGTCGCGCCTGCGCACAATCATGTCGGCGTTTTCTTCGGCCGCAACGAGAAGTTCGGTGCCACGCAAGCCTGGTCGCGGTTGAAGCCGTTCCAGCCGGCCATCGAAGACAGGCTGAAGCTCAGGCCAGAACAAAGTTGCGACGGCCTCGGCATCAATTCGATGTGGCGGGTGAATTGTTTCGCCGAGGACAATTGGCCGGCGATGACCGACTGGCTGGTGACGGAAGCCTCACGTTTCGAGCGTGCGATTGCCGAAGTTCTGGGTCAGGAATAAAGCAGAGTTTCCAGACGCAATCCTTGTGGAAGGATTGCTCTGGTGAGCAGAGCGAGGGAGCCGGTGGATCGATGACGATCATGTCGCGCGTTGCCGCCTTCTTCCGCTCACGCTGGCTGGGCGGCGTGCCGCTCGATCGGCTGTTCTGGCGCGACCTGGTCGTTGTCGGCACAGCGATCAACGTCGCGTCGTCGGTGGCGGCGCTCATTCTGCTTGGGCTGAAGCTGCCGCTTGCGCTCGTCCTGGCGGTGCATTTCGCGCCGGTGCCCTACAATATCTTCCTGACCTTTGCCGTTTGGCGAACTGCCGGAAAATCGAGTGGTGTCAAGGCCTCGCTGATGACGCTTGGCGCCACGTTGTGGCTGATTCTGGTGGTTGTGGCCTGACGATCAGGCGGCCGGCTCGAATTTGAGCGCCACGCCGTTGATGCAATAGCGCAGACCGGTCGGCGGCGGGCCGTCGTCGAAGACGTGGCCGAGATGGCTGCCGCAGCGGGCGCAATGGCACTCGGTACGGACCATGCCGTAGCTGCGGTCGACGGTGGTCTCGACCGAGCCCGGCACGGGATCGTTGAAGCTCGGCCAGCCGGTGCCGCTCTCGAATTTCAGCTTGGATTCAAACAAGGGCTGGTCGCAGCCGACGCAGGAGAAGGTGCCGGGGCGCTTCTCGTGCAGCAGTGCGCAGCTTCCCGGCCGCTCGGTGCCGTGGTTGCGCATCACCGCATATTGCTCAGGCGTCAGGCGGGCGCGCCATTCGGCATCGGTGCGGGTAACGGGGTAGGTGTGGCTGTCCATTTTTTCCTCTTAGCTTATGTCGCTATTTGGGTTGCCTTCCCAACTTCGCCTGAAATAGGCATTTGTTACGGCGTTTGCCCGTATTTCCAATTCCTGCTGCGAAGAATTCCTCAGCCGATGGCAGCGAGATAGCGCGCAACCGATGCTGAAAATGCCGCCTTTGCATCTCCGATGACGTTCTGGTTCCACCACGCGCCGTAGATATGGTCGAACGCGAAAGGCTCCAGCGCGGCCTTGATGCCGTGCACTTTCGTCGCGTTGAGCGGGATATAGTTCGGATAGCTGTACATGAAGCTGACATGACGGCGAGTCGGCGTCACCTGCAGGATATCGCCGGCCAGGATGGCATTGCCGCCGTCGCGCTTCCAGTGCAGCACCTGGCCACCGGCAAAGTGGCCGCCGCAGCGGATGAGCGTCAGCGACGGGTTTATGGCGCGCGTCTCGCCTTCCCAGCTGATGATCGCCGGATGCGGCCGCATGATCCACTGACGATCATCGGCGTGCAGATAAATCGGCACGCCGCCAAACGCCTCGCTCCACTCGACCATTGCCGAATAATAATGGCAATGCGAAATGGCGATGGCGGCAAGGCCGCCCCGGTGGTTGATCTCGGCCACCGCCTCGTCGCTGACCATCGAGATGCAGTCCCACAGCATATTGCCATGCGGCGTTTGCGCCAGCAACGCCCGCTGGCCGATGGCGAAGCGCGGCTCGATGCCGAAGGCGAGCACGCCGGCATCATCCTTGATCACGACCCGATGCCCGGCGGCGAGCTCTTCCGGCGTGATCCAGGCCTGGCCCTCCCAGCGCACATATTGCCGCTCGTCCTCGCAGATCGGGCAATGTCGCGGCGGCGCCGCTGTCGCCGCGAACTGGACACCGCATTGCAGGCAAAGGAAACAGGTCGACCGTCCTGTTTTGCGCGGATCCATTCAGTGCTTCCTTGAAAGTTGCTTCGTCGCGGCTTCGAGGCCGGCGAGCGTCAGCGGAAACATGCGGCCGCCAAAGATATCGCGGATCATGGCGATCGAATGGGTAAAACCCCAATTCTTCTCGGCTTCGGGGTTGAGCCATACCGCGTTTGGCCATTGCTGCAGCAACCGGCCGAGCCAGACGGCGCCGGCCTCCTGGTTCCAGTGCTCGACCGAGCCGCCGGGTTGGGCGATCTCATAAGGGCTCATCGAGGCGTCGCCGACGACGATCACCTTGTAGTCGGGGCCATATTTATGGAGGAGATCGAAGGTCGGAATCACCTCGGCATGGCGGCGGCGATTGTCCCTCCACACCCCTTCGTAGAGACAGTTGTGGAAGTAGAAATACTCGAGCTGGCGGAATTCGGCGCGGGCGGCCGAAAACAGCTCCTCGACACTCCTGATATGGTCGTCCATCGAGCCGCCGACATCGAAGAACATCAGCAGCTTCACGGCATTGCGACGTTCGGGTTGTGTCTTAACATCAAGATAACCGTGCTCGGCGGTGGCGTGGATGGTGCCAGGCAGGTCGAATTCCTCTTCGGCGCCTTCGCGCACCCAGCGGCGCAAGCGCTTCAGCGCGACCTTGATGTTGCGGGTACCGAGTTCGACGGCGTCATCGAAATTCCTGAACTCGCGCCTGTCCCAGACTTTTACCGCGCGGCGGTTGCGGCTTTCGTGCTGGCCGATGCGCACACCTTCGGGATTGTAGCCATAGGCGCCAAAGGGCGAAGTGCCGCCGGTGCCGATCCATTTCGAACCGCCCTGATGCCGGCCCTTTTGCTCCTCCAACCGCTTCTTCAGCGTCTCCATCAGCTTTTCGAAGCCGCCCAGCGCCTCGACCAGCTTCTTCTCCTCATCGGTCAGGTGCTTTTCGGCGAGCCTCCGCAGCCATTCCTCCGGGATGTTTGCGACATCGACCGGGTCTTCGCCGGCCAGCGCCTCGACACCTTTGAAGATGTGCGAAAAGACCTGGTCGAAGCGGTCGATGTGGCGCTCGTCCTTCACCAGAGCGGCGCGGGCGAGATAGTAAAAGCCCTCGACATCATAGTCGACCAGCCCGGCCTCCAGCCCCTCCAGCAGCGACAGATATTCGCGGAGCGAGACCGGAACCCGCGCTGCCTTCAGTTCGAGGAAGAAGGGGATGAACATCTCACGGTCTACAGCAGATCATACTCGATGAAGCCGGTCCTGCGCGCCACGTGGTCGTAGAGCTTGCGTGCGGTGGTGTTGGTCTCGTGGGTCATCCAGTAGACGTTCTTGACGCCGATCTTGCCGGCTTTCTGCTTGACCGCTTCGATCAGGGCGGCGCCGACGCCCTTGCCGCGCACATCGGGGTCGGCGAACAGGTCCTGCAGGTAACAGTTGTTTATCTCCGACCAGCAGGAGCGATGGTAGAGATAGTGCGTCAGGCCGACGGCCTTGCCGTCGAGGGTGGCGATGAAACCCTTTGGCTCGAACTCGCCCGCCGTGAACAGCCGTTTCCAGGTGACGGCGTAAACCTCTTCCGGCAGCTTGGTTTCGTAGAAGGTGAGATAGGCGGTCCACAGACGTCGCCAGTCGGCATGGTCGGATTGCGCCAATGGGCGGACGGTGATCTCGGTCATTTCGTTTCCCTCTGAAGTCGGCAACCCGAAGCTGCCTCCGTGCCTGGCCAAGGGCAACGGTCCAGCGACGGGAAAGCGCTGTCCGGGGGCTTTCGTCGGCTTCCGACTGACCGGCCCTTCACCCTTGCCGTCTCGCCATGAAGGCTAGGCGCTCGAACAGATGCACGTCCTGTTCGTTCTTCAGCAACGCGCCATGCAATTTCGGCAGCGCATTCTTCGGGTCGGCGCGCAGGTCCTCGGGCGCGATGTCGTCGGCGACCAAGAGGCGGATCCAGTCGAGTGCCTCGGAGGTCGACGGCTTCTTCTTCAGGCCCGGCACGTCGCGGATTTCATAGAATTGCGTGAGTGCGGCGCGCACCAGGTTCTGCTTGATGCCGGGATAGTGCACGTCGACGATTTTGTGCAGCGTCTCGACGTTGGGAAAGCGGATGTAATGGAAGAAGCAGCGGCGCAGGAAGGCGTCCGGCAGCTCTTTTTCGTTGTTGGAGGTGATGATGACGATCGGCCGGACGGTGGCGCGGATGGTCTCGCCGGTCTCGTAGACGAAGAACTCCATCCGATCCAGTTCCTGCAACAGATCGTTGGGGAACTCGATATCGGCCTTGTCGATCTCGTCGATCAGAAGCACGACTTTCTTGCCGGCAGCAAAGGCATCCCACAGCTTGCCGCGCTTGATGTAATTGCGAATGTCGTTGAAGCGCTCGTCGCCGAGCTGGCTGTCGCGCAACCGCGAGACGGCGTCATATTCATAGAGGCCCTGCTGCGCCCGTGTCGTTGATTTGACGTGCCATTCGATCAGATCCAGGTCGAGCGCCGCCGCCACCTGGCAGGCAAGTTCGGTCTTGCCGGTGCCGGGCTCGCCCTTGACCAGCAACGGCCGCTCCAGCGCGATCGCCGCGTTGACCGCCACCATCAGATCCTTGTCGGCAACATAGGCTGCCGTGCCTTCGAAACGCATTTTTGCTCCCGGGTTCATCGCGCGACCCTAAGGACGCGGCCTTCGCTGTGCAAGGCGCCGCTGGCGAAACGGGGATCTTGCGGGCGCTGACCTCGTCGAGGGGTTCTGCGTCGAATTAAGCGTCGAAACATGTCGTCTCTCTGGCGCATGGTCTGGCGTCAGCCTATATTGGGTATGACGGTCTGCGCTTCCCGGCAGGAGAACATTTTCCCCGGGGCCTTAATGATCCCTAGGGAGCTGTCCCTGGGAAGACCCGTGGGTTTTCTCATACGGCGCCCACCTACTTTGTAGGTTCCCGGGATCGCTCTCTCCACCGGTTGTGTGGATCGTCACCTATCGAAAAGGCCATATCTGGCGGATCTTGTCGTCGCGCCGCTTTGTGCGGTGCTCTCACGAACGAAAAGTTCGCTCCGCTCCTCCAAAACGTCGCTCGTAAAACTCCATCCAAATCTGACCTTTTCTACCGTCGGCGCATGACCTCCCCAAAAGACCTGAAAAAAAATCTCCGCAACCAAGCCCTCGGGCGCCGCGACGCGCTCGATCCGTTCTGGCGGGTGGAGGCAGCACTCGAAATGGCCGAGACGACGCGCGACCAGATCACGGTCGAGCCGGGCCAGATCGTCTCCGGTTTCTGGCCGATGCGCTCGGAAGTCGACGTCCGGCCGCTGATGTTCGCCTTGCGCGAGAAGGGGGCAAGGCTCTGCCTGCCGGCCATCCTGGACAAGACCACCATCGTTTTTCGCGAACTGGTGCGCGGCGCCCCGATGATCGACATGGGCTTCGGCACCGTCGGGCCGCATGAGGAAGCCGAGGTGCTCGATCCGCAGGTTATGCTGGTGCCGCTTGCCGCCTTCGATGCGCGCGGCCACCGTATCGGTTACGGCGCAGGCTATTACGACCGGGCTATCGCGCGGCTGGTCGACAAGGGACAGCAGCCGCGGCTGATCGGCATTGCCTTCGACTGCCAGGAGGTGGCCCTGGTGCCGGACGAGCCGCATGACATGATCATTCCGGAAATACTCACCGAGAGCGGGTTGCGCCGGTTCGCGTCGAAATTGTAGATAAGTTCCTGGACGCATGGTCTTTTCCGAAAGTCATGCAGCTTTTTGCTTCGCTGACCTTCAGTTCAGGATCACGCTTATATGAGACTTCTCTTTCTCGGCGACATGGTCGGCAAGACAGGACGTACGGCGGTATGGGATCAACTGCCCGGCCTGATCTCGGATTTCAAACTCGACTTCGTCATCGTCAATGGCGAGAACGCCGCTGGCGGCTTCGGCATCACCGAGGAGATTTTTCGCGAGACGATCTCGGCCGGCGCCGATGTCGTCACCACCGGCAACCATGTCTGGGACCAGCGCGATGCGCTGGTTTTCGCGCCGCGCGAAGAGCGCTTCCTGCGTCCGTCCAATTTCCCCAAGGGTACGCCGGGGCGCGGGTCAGGCGTCTACATCGCCAGGAACGGCGCGCGCGTGCTGGTCGCCAATATCATGGGCCGGGTGTTCATGCATCCCGAGCTCGACGATCCGTTCCAGGCCGGCGAGCGCGAACTTGCCGCTTGTCCGCTTGGCGAGCAGGCCGATGCGATCGTCATCGATTTCCATGCCGAGGCGACCTCGGAAAAAATGTGCTTCGCCCATTTCGTCGACGGCCGTGCCAGCCTTGTTGTCGGCACTCATACGCATCAGCCGACCGGCGATCACCAGATCCTCAATGGCGGCACCGGTTATATTTCCGATGCCGGCATGTGCGGCGATTACGATTCCTCGCTGGGCATGGACAAGGAGGAGCCGCTCAACCGGTTCTTATCCAAAGTGCCGAAAGGCCGCTTCGAGGCGTCGACCGGACCGGCGACATTGTGCGGCGTCGGCGTCGACATTTCCGACCGTAGCGGCCTGACCGAACGGATCGCGCCGTTTCGCCGCGGCCCGCGGCTGGAGGAAACGGCTCCATCCTTCTGGTCATGACATTGATATAGACGCTTGCAATACCCAATTGCCGGCGAAACTGCTCTAGATCGTAGAGGGGACGACCTCCATGCAGCTAGTCGAATTCCTGGCGCCGCATTTCGCCTTTGTCTCCGATCCGACGGCATGGGTCGCGCTGCTGACACTGATCGTGCTGGAGGTCGTGCTCGGCATCGACAATCTGATCTTCATCTCGATTTTGACCAACAAATTGCCGGTAGCGCAGCGGGCCCGCGCCCGGCGGCTCGGCATCTCCGCCGCGCTGGTGATGCGGCTGATCCTATTGGCCACCATCTCGATCATCGTCCAGTTGACGACGCCGATATTCACGGCCTTCGGCCATGGCTTTTCCTGGCGCGACCTGATCCTGATTGCCGGCGGCCTGTTTCTCGTCTGGAAGGCGACCAAGGAGATCCACCACACGGTCGATCTCGATGATCACCAGGACACGATGATGGGCGAGACACTGCAGCTGTCGCTGGCCGGCGCCATTTTCCAGATATTGCTGCTCGACCTCGTCTTCTCGATCGACTCGATCATCACCGCCGTCGGCATGACCGACGAAATCGCGATCATGTACATCGCGGTGATCGTGGCGGTGAGCGTGATGATGCTGGCGGCCGGGCCGCTGGCGGATTTTATCGCCAAGAACCCCAGCATCGTCATGCTGGCGCTCGGCTTCCTGCTGATGATCGGCATGACGCTGATCGCCGACGGCATGGGTTACCATGTGCCGAAAGGCTATATCTACGCTGCCATGGGCTTTTCGGCACTGGTCGAAGGGCTCAACATGCTGGCGCGGCGGCGGAAGAAGGCAAAGGCGGCGGCCACTGAGGATGGCCCACCGCGGCTGACCTAATGCCCCGGCACGCCTTTCGGATGGCGGTCGCCGGTCAGGCCAAGCGTCAGGCCTTGCTCGAGCCACGCCTTGGCGCCGGCGAGCACCAGCGCAAAACCGCCGGTCGAGTCGATCGCCTGCTTGACCTGCTCATCGGGGCTGCCGACAAAGCCGAAATTGCGGACCTCGACAAAGGTCGTGCCGCCCGGCATTTCGGTAAAAGTCCACACCACCGTGGTCGGCGGATCGCTCCATTGCATGACGATCTTCTTGTTTTCGACGATCTCACTGACATTGACCGTCGTCGAGACGCCATACATGCGCCATTCCCAACGGATTTCCTTGCCGCTGTCTAACCTGTTGCTGCCATGGGTGAACCAGAACTTCGTCGTGATCGCCGGATCGATGAAGGCTTCGAATACGTCGGCGACCGGCCGCCTTATCAGCATGCCGGCTTCGGCGGTCGGTGTTTCACAGATTTCCATAGCGTCCTCCTTTCACGGCACCGACGCCTTTTCACCAGGCATCGGGTTCGCGCACCAGGTGAATGATGTTGGCCGGGTTGGTGATCCAGCCGCCGCGAAAGCCTTCACCCAGTGCCTCGATGGCGTCGCAGCGCACGACACCGGCCTTGGCGAGATGCTCCGCAGCGGCCGGAAAATCATCGGTGAACAGTTCCAGCCAGATCTCGGCCTGGCTCATCATCGGCGCCTCGTCGATCCACAGCCGATTGGGACCGAGTTCGAAGCCGACGGCCGGCGGCTTGGCCGTGAATGGCTTCAGGCCGACGACGTCGCGATAGAAGGCGATCGTCGCCTGGTATTGATGTGGCGGCACCTTCATGGCGATGTTGATGCCGCCGGCGATCTTCGGGGTCATTTGCTGGCTCCATTCCCGTGTTCAGGTTCGATTGGCCGGTTCGGTCCAGAACTCGCTATGCCAAATTGATTTGCCAGGAGACTCCGAACCTGTCGTTGAGCCATGCAAACCGGCGGCTGAAACCATAATTGTCCAGCGGCATCAGAAATTTGCCGTCCTTGGCCAGCGCCTCGACAATGCCGTTCAGCTCTGCCTCCGTGGAGCAATCCACATACAGCGAGACCGACGGCGTGAACGTGAAGGCATGGTGCACGGGGCTGTTGTAGACCATCACTTCCAGACCGCTTATGGACACGCGCGCCAGCTTGACCGTTCCTTCCGGCCCGTCTTCGCCGGAGCCGTAACGTGTGACGTCAAGGACGCTGCTGTCGGGGATCGTCTCGCAATAGAAGGTCATTGCCTCTTCGGCCTTGCCCTCAAACATCAGAAATGGCGTCACTTGCTTCATCGCAGGCCTCCGTCATCTTGGTGGTTTTTCAGATGTTGTTCTCATTGGCCGGCTCGCCCTTCATCTCGCTGCGGTAATAGCCGTCGCGCAGATTGATGCCGTATTCGACATAGGCCTTCATGCAGGCCAGCATCTGCGACCAGCCCTCGCAATTGAGGTAGGATTTCTTCAGGCCGACCGCGTCCTCGTGCCAGCCGGTCTCGGCGATGGTGACGAAGGTGCCGCCATCGTCGAGCGGTTCGAAATCCATCTCGATGCGGGTCTTGTAGGCTGGCTTGCCGTCGGCGTCGGTGGCATCCCAGCGCAGCACGATGCGGCTGTCTTTCTCCACCTTGTCGACCTCCACGGGAACCTTGCCCCACCAGATGACGGTGGCGCCCGCCACCAGCGGTGCGCTGGCGCCGCCGATCGTGGTGAAGTAGCCGCTAAGCTTCTTCGGATTGACGACCGCGTCGAAGACTTCTGCGATCGGTTTGCCGATACGGCCAGAAACCCTGAATCCAAGCGACATATCCACAGCTCCTTCCTTGAATGGCTCAACGATATGTTATAGAAACATAACATGTCAAGCCATTCGCGAGACGACAATGTTTTCAAGGCGCTGGCGCATCCGCGCCGGCGTGCGTTGCTGGACCGGCTGAAGGATGCGCCGCAGACCACCGGCACGTTGAGCGACGCCTTTCCAGACATGGACCGCTGCACCGTCATGCTGCATCTGAAGGTGCTGGAGGAGGCCGACTTGGTGGTGGCGCGGCGCGAGGGCCGCGAACGCTGGAACCATCTCAACGCGCTGCCGATCAAGCACATCCACGACCGCTGGATCAGCCAATATGCCACGCACGCGATCAGCATCCTCGACCGGCTGAAATCCGATCTTGAGGGATGAAAGGTTGCCGAGGCCTGCCGATTTTCGGGTCTTGAAACCCTTGCGTGCCGACGCAATGGCGCGGCTGGACGAATTGAGCCGATTTATCTATAAGCCGGCCATTCCGACAGAGAGCGCCGTACGTCCGTCCGGACGCAGCAGGACGTTCTGAAATTTTGAATTCGAGCATTTTGCAAGATGCCGGGTGGTTCACCAGGCGGCAGATGCTCTAGCCGAGAAGACGACAGGGGTGCCATGGCTGGCCATTCACAGTTCAAGAACATCATGCACCGCAAGGGCCGCCAGGATGCGGTGCGGTCGAAAATGTTTTCCAAGCTGGCGCGCGAAATCACCGTCGCCGCCAAGAGCGGCACGCCCGATCCATCGATGAACCCGCGCCTGCGCCTTGCGGTGCAGAACGCCAAGGCGGTGTCGATGCCAAAGGACAATATCCAGCGCGCCATCAACAAGGCCTCGATGGGCGATGCCGAGACCTACGAAGCCGTTCGCTACGAAGGTTACGGGCCAGGCGGCGTCGCGCTGATCGTCGAGGCGCTGACCGACAACCGCAACCGCTCGGCGTCGAATGTGCGCGCTGCCTTCACCAAGGCCGGCGGGGCGATGGGCGAAACCGGCTCGGTTTCGTTCATGTGGGACCGCGTCGGCGAGATCTACTATCCGGCATCGGCCGGCAGCGCCGAGAAGGTGATGGACGCAGCGATCGAGGCCGGCGCCGACGACGTCCAGTCGGACGAGGAAGGCCACACGATCTATTGCGCCTTCGAGAATCTTGGCGAAGTGTCGAAGGCGCTGGAAGGCGCACTCGGCGAGGCTGAATCGGTGAAGCCGATCTGGAAGCCGCAGACCAATATCGCGGTCGACGAGGAGCGGGCACAATCGCTGATGAAGCTGGTCGCGACGCTCGAAGACGACGACGACGTGCAGAGCGTCTACGCCAATTTCGAGGTCGACGAGGAGACCTTGGCGAAGCTCAGCGCGGCATGACCCAACACGCGCTGCCCACCGTCCGCATCACCTATTGCACCCAGTGCCAATGGCTGCTCAGGGCCGGCTGGATGGCGCAGGAGTTGTTGTCCACCTTCGGTACCGATCTCGGCGAAGTGACGCTGGTGCCCGGCACCGGCGGCATCTTCACCATTTCCTGCAATGACACGCTGGTCTGGGACCGCAAGCGTGACGGCGGTTTTCCCGACGCCGCAAAGCTCAAGCAACTGGTTCGCGACGTCATCGATCCGGATCGCGATCTCGGCCACGCCGACCGCAAGGGCCATAAGTCAAAAGACCCTGCCTGACCGGCCTTTTACACTTCCGTCCTGCATTCACCGCCATGCGAAGATGAAGCAGCCCAGCGCCACGATGGCGGTGATGGTGCGGACGTGGTTCCACATCACCCAGTCCCTGAGATAAGTGGCCCATACCGCGGTGCCGTTGGCGCTTGCCGGATCGATGGCCGCCAGGGCGTTGTTGAGCGGCACGTTGAACATCATCGTCACGATCGGGTTGCCGACGACATAGATTAGGGCACCGGCGAGGAGCCAGAATGCACCCGGTTGGCTCCAGCCGATAAGAGCGCCGGCGGCAAGGACAAGGCAGACCAGCCCGGTGCCGAAAAGCGCGGTCATGAATGCAGGCGTAATCACGGTGATGTTGATCGAATTCATGGCGGCGATGCCGCCTCCGGCGGGCAAGCGGGCGAGCGCCGGCATGATAAAGTTGGAGAAGGCGAAGAAAACGCCGCCGACAACGCCTGAGCCAATGGCAGCGACGAAGGTGAGGGTGGGAAGCAGCTTCATGATCATGTCAGTTCCTCCAGATGCCCGTGGCGGCGGTTTCGGTTGCGTAGGCGGAAAAGTCTTTTGGGGCGCGGCCGAGCACGCGCTGGACGCCGTCGGTCAGCGACTCGTTGCGGCCGTCAAGCACTTCGGTGAACAGCTCGTTAAGCAGCCACGCGAATTCGGCCGGCAATTCGTGCTCCGCTGTGGTGGCGGTGAATTCGGCATGCGAAATCCTGATAAAACGGATGTCGCGGCCGGCCGCCCTGCCGATCTCGGCGACCGCGTCGGCAAAGCTCAGCAGCCGCGGTCCGGTCAGCTCATAGAGCTCTCCGACATGTCCTTGCTGGGTTAGTACGGCAAAGGCGGCCTCCGCGATATCGTCGGCATCCACAAATGGTTCGCCCACACTGCCGACCGGCAACGCCACCTCGCCCTCCTGCAAAGATTCGACGAGGAAGCCTTCACTGAAGTTCTGGGAAAACCAGGCGCAGCGCAGGATCGTCCAATCGGCGCCTGAACCTTTGAGCATCTCTTCGGCGCGCTGTGCTTCCGTTTCGCCGCGCCCCGACAGCAGTACCAGCCGGCGCACACCACACTCCACGGCAAGATTAGCGAAGGCGCCGACCGTTTCCGCCGCGCCGGGAACGGCAAGATCAGGATAGTAGCTGATGTAGACGGCGCCGACACCATCAAGCGCGGGTTCCCAGGTCGTGTTATTTTCCCAGTCGAAGGGCGGCGTACCCGAGCGCGAGCCGATCTGCACCGGCAGGCCCCGCGCCGTCAGCCGCTCGGCGAGACGGCGGCCGGTCTTGCCGGTGCCGCCGAGGATCAAAGTTGGTTTCGTTACAGTAGGGTTCATGTCGATTTTCCTCAGTTTACAAATGTGAGTAATCCTCACATTTGCAAAACGTGATAAACCCTCGTATTTTGCGAGTCAAGCCAATTTGTTGATTGTTCGTCTGGAGACAGTGATGGAAGGCTCTGCCGTATCGGATTCACAGGATGGCCAGATCGCATCGCCGCGCCGGGCACCGAGCCAGCAGCGCAGCCGCGAGCGGGTCGAGCGCATGTTGGCCGCCGCGTCGGCGCTGATCGCCGAGCAAGGCAGCGATGCGATGCGCATGGGCGAGGTGGCCGAGAGGGCCGGCGTGTCGATCGGCTCGCTCTACCAGTTCTTCCCGGACAAGCGGGCGATCATCTGGGCGCTGGCCGAACGCCACACCGCCGAAAGCCAGGCCTGCATTGCGGCAGCACTTGCCGACGTCAGTGACGCCGACGGCTTGCGCCACGCATTTTCGGAGCTGGTGGATATCTACTACCGGTTATTCCTGGCCGAGCCGGTGATGCGCGACATCTGGTCGGGGACACAGGCCGACAAGGCATTGCGCGAGCTTGAGCTTGCCGACAGCCGGGCCAACGCCGAATTCCTCACTGCGGTGCTGAAGCGGTTGCGGCCGTCCGCCGATCCGGAAGCGCTGGAAACGACGGCGTTTCTCATCTGGCAGATGGGCGAGGCCGCAATGCGGCTGGCGATCTCGGTCGGGCGGCAGGAAGGCGACAGGCTGGTTGCCGCCTACAAGCGGATGGCGCTCAGGGAGTTGCTCGATCGGTAGGACCGCACCTAGGCAACAAAAAACCCGCCACGAGGGGCGGGTTTTCGATGTACGAAAGGTCGTTGGCTTAGAGGCCGAAACCTTCGAAGCGCTTCTTGAACTTCGACAGGCGGCCACCGCGGTCGAGCAGGGTCTGCTGGCCGCCGGTCCAGGCCGGATGGGTGGTCGGGTCGATATCGAGGTTCATCGTATCGCCTTCCTTACCCCAGGTCGAACGGGTCATGTATTCGGTGCCGTCGGTCATGACGACCTTGATGGTGTGATAGTCGGGATGGATGTCGGTCTTCATGGTTCTGTTCCTGGCTTGCCGGGTGCTGCCGACGGGCTGAAGCCTGCGTCGATGCGCCCCTTTTTAAAACTCGAAGCCGCAGCTATTGAGGAGCCACGGCTTCTAAAACGGTCGGCGAGCCTATACATCAGCCGGAATTGAATCACAAGCCGCGGCAAGCGCATATTGATGGCGCAAACCTCAAACGGCCAAAGGAAACGGTCATGGCGAACATCAGCGGCGATGCAGACGAGCGCAGGCGCTCGCTGAGGCCGCTGCAGCGCCTGTTTCCCTACATCACCCATTACCGCAAAATGGTCATTGGCGCGATCGTCTCGTTGGCCGTCGCGGCGGCGACGACGCTTGCGCTGCCGCTGGCCGTGCGGCGGATGATAGATCACGGCTTTTCCGCTTCCGACTCCAGCTTCATTGCCGAATATTTCGCCATGCTGGTGGTGATGGCCGCCGTGCTGGCGGCGGCATCAGCCAGCCGCTACTATTTCGTCATCACGCTTGGCGAGCGCGTCGTTGCCGATATCCGCCGCGATGTCTTTGCCCACGTCACCACGCTGTCGCCCTCCTTCTTCGACACGGCCCAGTCGGGCGAGATCGTCTCGCGGCTCGCCGCCGACACGACACAGGTCAAATCGGCCGTCGGTGCTACCGCCTCGGTGGCGCTGCGCAACGTCATCCTCGGCCTTGGCGCCGTGGCGATGATGGTCTTCACCAGCCCAAAACTGTCCGGCCTGGTCATCGCGGCCATTCCGGTAATCGTGCTGCCGCTGGTCGCCTTCGGCCGCTCGGTGCGGCGCAAGTCACGGCTGGCGCAGGATACTCTGGCCAATGCCACCGCCTACGCCAGCGAGCAGATCGGCGCGGTGCGCACGCTGCAGGCCTTCACCAACGAGAAGCTTGTAACCGGGTATTTTTCATCCGCCGTGGAAGCAGCGTTCGAAGCGGCGCGGGCCTCGATCCTTGCCCGCTCCTTTCTCACCTTCTTCGCCATTTTCATGATTTTTTCTTCGGTGGTGGCGGTGCTGTGGTTCGGTTCGCGCGACGTGCTCGACGGCACGCTGTCGCCAGGGACGCTTGGCCAATTCCTGCTCTATTCGGTGTTCGCCGCCGGCGCGCTCGGCGCCCTGTCGGAAGTCTGGGGTGAACTTGCCCAGGCAGCCGGCGCTGCCGAACGGCTGACCGAGATCCTGGCCGAGAAACCCGCGATCCAGGCGCCCGCCGATCCGAAGCCGCTGCCGGCAAAGGCGAGAGGCGCGATCAGCTTCGACGATGTCTCCTTCTCCTATCCGGCCCGGCCCGACCGCGCCGCCGTCCACGGCCTCAGCTTTCAGGTCAAACCCGGCGAGACGGTGGCGATCGTCGGGCCATCCGGCGCCGGCAAAAGCACCGTCTTTTCGCTGCTTCTGCGCTTCTACGATCCGGAGGCCGGCAGGATCGTCATCGACGGGGTCGATCTGCGCGAGGCCGATCCGGCCGCGATCCGCGCGCGCATCGCCATCGTGCCGCAGGACGTCACCATCTTTGCCGCAAGCGCGCGCGACAATATCGGCTTTGGCCGGCCGGGGGCCGCCCAGGCCGAGATCGAGGCGGCGGCGAAGGACGCGCTTGCCGACGAGTTCATCCTAAAACTCGAAAAGGGCTATGACAGCCAGGTCGGCGAGCGCGGTGTGACGCTGTCGGGCGGCCAGCGCCAGCGCGTGGCCATCGCCCGCGCCATTTTGCGCGATGCGCCGATCCTGCTGCTCGACGAGGCGACCTCGGCACTAGATGCCGAAAGCGAGACGCTGGTGCAGACGGCGCTGGACCGGCTGATGCAGGGCCGCACCACGATCGTCATCGCCCATCGGCTGGCAACCGTGCTGAAGGCCGATCGCATCCTGGTCATGGATGGCGGCCGCATCGTCGAGGAAGGCACGCATCAGAGCCTGGTCGCCAAGGGCGGCATCTATGCGCGGCTGGCCAAGCTGCAGTTCGATACCGGGGCGAATGCTTTCAGGGGCGCGGCCGAGTAGCATCGGCTACCGAGCCAGAGCCTGTTCCATACCGATGACATCGGGGTCGGGCTCTATCTTCTCATTTGACCGTGATCTTTTCCGAAAACCGGCATCCGCTTTTCGGCATCATTGTCCGCCCGCGGCCGCTGGGATTCTTCAGCCACCGAAAGCTCGGCGTTTGCCGCGTCGATAGGCGATGAACAGGGGAACGCCGACAAGCAGCGACAACAAAAGCATGCTGGCGACGGTCTGTCGCTGCTCCTTTGCCGGATCGCTGAGCTGCACATCGGCAGGCGGCTCTTCATAGGTAAAATCGTACTGCCACCGAATTTCGTCTGCGACGTCATCGACGGTTTTCAGATAGTCGGCAATCGCCTTGGCCGGCACTTCGGTTGCCAGCGTCTGAAAGTTCCATTCAACTTGAAATTCGGTGGGCGTGTTGGACCAGGACGCCTTGAGAGACAGATAGGGCGTCACGACGTTTTTCATCGACTCGCCGGAAAACCTCGCCTTGAGGTTGCGCACGGTCACCTTGTGACGCCGGTAGAACTGGGGGCCGAGGGAGACGGGCCCGGTTCGGTCGACGATTGTCGGGGTTGGAAGAGAGTTGTTGCCGAGATCGGCCGCGCGGATCGGGAAATTCTTTGCCAGATCGTTGGCCGCCAGCGCCTCCGCCGGCAAGCGATAACTTTCCTTCACGCTCACTATGTTGCCGTCGCGGCGATCCACGATTTCCGGCTTGGCGACGGTTTGGATGCCCGGATATTGCTTGTTGTAATATTTCAGGTAGGCGTCCGACACCTCGCTCAGCGACCGGCTGGCCAAGTTGCCGCGCATCCAATCGGCATCGGCGTCCTCATATGTCGAGAAGACCGTCAGCACGAGGGGATCGCCCGGTTTCCGCGGAAAGTCGAAGTCCTCGACGATCTGGATCGATGGGCTGGTAAGCACAGGACTCGGCATCTTCTCCAACCCCCCGGTGCTGGAAAGCGGCAGCGCGAAGCCGTAGTCCGGCTGTGCGAGATTGTGCGCCTTGCCGCCCTGAAGATAGTTCGTGGCGTCCAGCCAATATGTCTTTGCTCCGATCCTTGCCTTGACGATGGCATGGTCGAAATCGCGAAGCGCCGGCAGATGCTGGTCCAGGGCCCGTCCCTCGTCGAGATCGGCCAAGGCGACCTCTGCAGCAATGCCAAGCCGCACAAGCGACGAAACCAGCAGCAGTGCCTTGTCCTTGCAGTCACCAAACCCGCTCAGGATGACCGTCGCGGGATCACGCGGAACGTAGGAACCGGCACCCATCGACAGGCTTACATAGCGGATCTGGTCCTGCACCAACCGCATTGCCTCGACCATCCGGTCTTCGGGCACCGGATGCCGCAGAGCGATGTCGTCGAGCTTTGCGGCAAAAGCCGAGGGAAAAACGGTCGCTGGCTTGTAATAGGGCGCAACGGCCTCGACCACACTTTGCCAATTCGCGGTAGACGCGACATCGATGGAGCCCCAGCCTGGATAGGTCACGGGCAGGTTATCCTCGACATTGACCGGTTTCGGGTTTGGAATTTCCCACAGATAGGTGGTGTCCGGCCCAGTCGGGGAGATCGAGGGCCTGAGTCGGGTTCCCCTGGTCTTGATCTCGAGCGGCTGGCCCGAAGGCCAAATGATGCTTGTGCGGATAAGCGCTACCGGCTCTTCCCATTCGGTGGAGAAATTCTTGAAGAAGAGATCCTTGCCGACCAGCGGTGTTATTTCATAGGTCGACCCGTAATCGACGATGTCGCCGGTACGCACATCATCGATGTTGACATGTGCTGTCAGCCAGCCGTCGAAGACGCCTTTCTCGGCATCTCTTTCCCTGCGGAAGATGTCGAATTCGACGCCTTCCAGCCGGTCCAAAACGGCGCCATCGCGGATGATGTGAAGATGGTTGAGCGTGACCTTGTGCCGGGACGGATCGAACTGCAGATCGATACTCGCGCCACGATCCAGGCCGGGACGGTCGACGATCTTATAGACGGTGCGCGAGTACTCGACATAGCCGCCGGCGCGATGCTTGATCTGGTCGTCCGAGAGCAGCCATGAAACGCCCTTCTTGATTTGATCCGATCGGGTGGGATCGGCAGCCGGAATATCAAGCTGCTTTACCCAGCTTTCTGCCGGACCCTTGAGAACCATGTCGTCGGACATGGCGGGAGAACTCAGGCCGATCAATAAGATGAAAAGTACCAAGCGGGGCCAGAAGGACTTCATCCCATGAAAACTGTAACAGGCAGACATCTACGCTCGCCCAACTTGGAAGAACTCCTTTTTCAGAGGCTTTCCCACCAAAGTAAAGGCCAGTCTCGCGGATTTCTGCGGTCACTGCGGCAAAGACCAGAAATAGATGAAGCGCCTCAGTTCCCGTACCGCTTCTTCAGATGGTCGGTGAAATGCACGGCATTGAGCTTTTCGCCGGTGGCGCGTTCGAGCAGTTCAGGCGTCGACCAGCGCGAGCCTTGCGACCAGATCCTTTTGCGGCGCCAGTCGTTGATCGCGGCGAAATCTCCCTTGGCGAGGTCTTCGTCGGCTGACGGATGATCCCTGGTCAGCGCCGCCCATTGCTGCGCCGCCATCATGGCGCCGAGCGTGTAGGAGGGGAAATAGCCGAAGGCGGCACCCGGCCAGTGGACGTCCTGCATCGGACCATCAGCCGGATTGTCTGATGTCGACAGGCCGAGATAATCGCGCATCTTGGCATCCCAGGCTTCGGGCAGGTCGGCTGCCTCAAGCCGTCCCGAGACAAGCTCCTGCTCCAGCTCGTAGCGCAGGATGACATGCAGCGGATAGGTGACCTCGTCGGCATCGACGCGGATCAGGCCACGCTCGACCCGGTGCACATGCGGCAGGATGTCGTCGATCGTCCAGCTCTCGCCGAGGTGCCTTTCGACCACCGGCAGCGCCCAGCGCCAGAATTCTGGATTGCGGCCGATCTGCTTTTCGACGAACAGGCTCTGGCTTTCATGCACCGCCATGCCGCGCGCTTTGCCGAGCGGCCAGTGCGCCCACGCCTTCGGCAGGTTCTGCTCGTACAGCGCATGGCCGGTCTCGTGCAGCACGCCCATCAGCGCCGACAGGAAATCCGAGGTCTTGTAGCGGGTGGTGATGCGCACGTCGCTCGGCACGCCGCCGCAGAACGGATGGTGCGAAACCGACAGCGAGCCGTGGGTGAGGTCGAAGCCGACTGCCGCCATCATGGCGAGGCCAAGCTCGCGCTGCTTGTCCAAGGGGTAGCTGCCGGAAAGCGGCTTCAGCGGATGTTTCGCCAGCCGCTCTTCCTGCACGGCCAGTGCCTCCGGCACGAAGCCTTTCAGGAAGGCCTTCAACTCGTCAAACACAGGCGTGATGTCGGCGGTGCGATTACCCGGGTCATATTGCTCCATCAGCGCGTCGTAAGGCTCGAGCCCGAGCACCTCGGCGCGAAGTGCCGCCTCCTCGCGGACCAGCGCCACGACGCCTTCCAGCGCCGGCAGGAAGCCGGCCCAGTCGTTCTTGGCGCGCAGGTCGCGCCAGAGCTGCTCGGAGCGCATGCGCGCGGTCGTCTGACGCTCGACGAACTCGACCGGCAGGCAGGTCAGGTTGGTGTATTGCCGGCGGGATTCCCTGACCGCGGCCTGCTGCTCTTCGTTCAGCGTTTCCTGCTCGGCCGCCGCGATCCAGTCGGCAATCTCCGGCGCAGTCGCCCGGGCATGGTGCATGCCGGCAAGCGCCGACATTGCCTCCGCGCGCTTCTCGCCGCCGCCGACCGCCATATGGGTCGCCTCGTCGGCGCCGAGGATGGCGAGCGCATGTTCCAGCGCTTCGAGCTTGTGGCCGAGGTCGTCGAGTTTTTGAAAGGACATTGTGGGTTCCGCTGATTTGACGGCGGGAAAAGATACCAATGCAAAACTGTTGGCAACCCCTGAAGCCCTCCGCGACCGATGCATTGACTGCCGGCCGCAACGGCCGAAAGGCATCTTGCGGAAGCGGTGGCGTGCGCCGGTTTCTAGTTCAAAGTCTTCTTCCTGATCTGCGTCGCCGGGGGGCCGCCCCAAAGGGGGGGGCCCGGGGGGCCGGGAAAAAAATTTATTAAAAGACAACGGGGGGGGGGGGGGGGGGGTTTTGGGGGGGGGGGGGGGGGGGAACAAAAAGGAGAACAAAAAAGTT